>DGMY01000004.1 GCA_002388665.1 Opitutia bacterium UBA4506
CTCATCAAATGATAATAAGCAGTCTCCCCCAATACCTTTCGTCTCCGACTCATGCTCCAAAACTACCACTGCGTACCGATCTTCGTCAACCCTAATTTGTCTGACCTATAGATAACAATCCACAGTGATTCGGCTAGGGTGATTTGGCGGCGGCTTTGCCGGCGATGGATCCGGTTGCGAAGCAGCCTTGCATGAGGTATCCTCCTGTCGGTGCTTCCCAGTCGAGCATTTCGCCGGCGCAGTAGATGTTGGGTAATTTTTTGATCATTAGAGATTCATCCAGCTCTGACCATGAAACTCCCCCTGCGGTTGATATCGCCTCGGTTACTGGGCGCGGGCTAAGAAGGGGTATAACGCAATCTTTGGCGGCGTGGGCTAGTGACTCTGCGTCTTGGAAATCTCCATAAACTTGTTTCAAAATAGCGCAAGCGGCCTTGGGTAATTTCCATCGAAGCTGTGCCTCGCGGTAGAAATCGCGTCTTGCGGACTCCATCTTCGCTACCATCCGATCGATCGAAAAGACTGGCTTAAAATCAATGGTCAACTTCGGGGAATTCATCCTGCGTAGGGAGGGGCCTAGGCGATAGAGGGGCGTTCCTTCGAATCCATATCGCGTGACCATTAATTCACCGGGTTCTTCATGGGAGCCTGCCCTGATGCGGAGGTGGTGAAGGGGTTGCCCTTCCGCTTCGGCAAGAGTTTCTGGGGACCAATTGGACTCCCATCCACAATTTGCTCCAACCAATGGTTCTATCCGGACTCCTAAATTTTCAAATACCTCGACCCATCCACCATCTGAGCCGGTATCTGGCCACGATGCGCCGCCCATCGCTAACACTACTGCGTCGTGCTGCCGGATAACCCGGTTCGACAGCACGTCGAAATCGAGCTCCCATCCTTTTTCCAGTGGTCGCATTCCTACCCAGCGATGCTGTACCTCAAATCGGACGCCTAATTCCCGCAAACGCAAGACCCAGCGGCGCAACAAAGGAGCTGCTTTCTTCGTCACTGGGAAGACCTTACCGCCTGAGGCTGCAAAAGTCTCAACCCCCAAGCCTGCGGCCCATTCTCGAATGGCTTGATTATCAAAAGCCCTCAAATATTCCTCCCATCGCTGGCGAGGAAAATTCACTCCTGAATACTGCTTCAAAAAAGATGCGGGCTCCGCCGTATTCGTGAGATTGAGCCCGCTTTTGCCTGCGATCAAAAATTTCCGGCCTACGGATCGCTTGAACTCGTACACGGTTACATCGACTCCCTCTTTCACCGCGACCTCGGCAGCTCGAAGGCCTGCCGGACCTCCACCGATGATTGCTAATGACTGAGTCCTCGATTTCATTGACCCAAGAGCACAAGAGCCCTCTCAACAAGGCAAGCTATAGTCTCTCCAATCTAGCAGAACCCCAGAAAATGAAAATCGCCAGTTAATTGGCCAACTTTCAAGTCCCTATGAACAGCCCCTCAACCATCATTTTTGACGTCAACGAAACCCTTCTCGACCTCGCGCCCCTTAAGGAATCTGTAGGGCGGGCTCTGGGAGGAAGGCAGGAACTCAGTACACTGTGGTTCACTACGATGACCCACTATTCCGTGGTCGAAACGATGACGGGTACATTCCGCCCTTTCAGCGAAATTGGAGTCGGTGTGCTTCAGATGATGGCGAATAGCCATGGAATCGAGATGACCCGAGTCGCAGCAGAACGAGCTATTGAAGAACCACTCAGCGAGCTGACCACCCACCCGGATGTACTACCCGCGATGAAAGCGCTTCGCAACGACGGCTACCGACTAATCACGCTAACGAATTCGCCGGCCAGCGGGTCAGAAGAACAACTGGAGAAAACAGGAATATCGGCCTACCTGGATAGACGATACAGCGTGGAAACCGTCCAAAAATTCAAACCACACCCCAGTACCTATGAGTACGTGCTGAAGGACCAAAATGTCGACGCATCAGAGACAGTAATGGTAGCCGCCCATGCTTGGGACCTCGCGGGGGCGCATCAAGTTGGACTGCAGACGGGGTTCGTGGCGCGAAAAGGGTGCTCTCTCTACCCAAACGCACCCCATCCTGACTTCGTAATGACAAGCTTGGTAGAACTCGCTCCCCTATTGCGAAAATAGAAACGATTGACTCCAAAATCCCTTTCCATTCAAAACGGAACACCGCCCGGTTCCCCCAATACTGGATTGAAAGGGACTCAATCAAATCGCCTAGAGTTCCCTCTTTGCCTGGCGAGAATCCGGAGTAAGTGGATGCATCAGAATCGCGTAAAACAGGGCCAAGTGAATCAATTGAGAGGGAAGCAATTCCCACTTCTCCAACAAACCCGTGCCGAACATGATGCAACCCATGAGAAGGCATCCCGAGAAAGCCCCCCAGCGAATCACTCGCCAACCAATCAAAAGGCTCAAGCCGATCAAAGTCTCTAACAGAGGAATCAAATAGGCAAAAAACAATACTGGCGGTCCGGCGATAAACGTATCAGAAAACTGGCTAGCCATACCTTCGGCAAAACCAGCCCATTTAGGGAGACGAACTGCCCCGTGAATGAGGAATGAAACTCCAAAGGCGATCCGTAGGCCGGTATAGGCCAACTGTGAATTTGAGATGCTCGAACCTTTCATCACCTAATAGAAGCGACCCATTCTCGGAAAAGTTCAAACAACCTGCTGCAATTTTGGGAAGAAATATTGATGGCAGTGATAGAGTTCTCAAGAAATCCCAAACGAGCATCTCTAATCCCGCGGCAAATCCGATGACAACTTTGCCCCCCTTCCCTGCAGCAAAAGGGCTTTGACCGGATCAGGGGAATCGACTCAAACAGGGAAATTGAGACGGGTAGATCCATAAAAAACGACCTCTTGATGAAGGCCAAAACTCATCCAATGCCCAACTCATCGACCACCGCCGGTAGATGCTTTGCCATTGCCAATTCCAGAACAAACAATATTTTAGCAATTGATTCCAAGAGGCGTTACTAAACCCTCGAAGTACTCACGACCCTCTGGATTCATGATTTTTGATGTGTAAAAAGACCGCATAAATGAAGCCGAGGACTAGACGTATTCTTCTGGTTTTCCTAGGAATCGCCTTCGTGATTCTGGTCGTGTCTTTCGCGAACCGCCTAGGTCACGGCGCTAGTCAGAATTCGCTGCTCAAACTCCTTCAAATCTCGGGGTTGGTATTTCCGCTATTGTTCGTCAGCGTCTACCTCTCGAACAAGCGCTTACGCAAGAGCCTCCGCGATTCAGAAAAAAGTGAGTCTCTGACGATAGACGAAGATTACACCCGAGGGCAGTATGTCATCGAGGGTACGGAAGCTGGGACATGGGACTGGAATATTCAGACTGGTGAGCTCATCATAAACGAGCGATGGGCTGAAATTATTGGCTACACGATCGAAGAACTGGAGCCGATCGGATTCGATACCTGGAAACGAATTACCCACCCTGAGGATGCGGAGCTCGCCAAGGCAAAATTAGACGAACACAGCGAAGGAAAATTGAGCTACTACGATGTTCAGTTCCGACAAATGCACAAGGATGGTCGCTGGCGCTGGGTGAATGCCAGAGGGAAGATCCTCGAGTGGACCTCAGATTCCAAACCACTGCGAATGAGCGGGACCCACCTCGACGTCACAGAACAGAAGCAGGCAGAACTCGAGCTCGAAGAATCACGAAGGATGCTCCAGCATGTTCTGGATACGATCCCTGTCCGAGTATTTTGGAAAGACACCCGCAGCGTTTTTCTCGGATGCAACCAATTGCTTGCAGATGATCTCGGCCAAAAGTGTTCCAGTGATCTGGTGGGCAGGACGGACTTTGATTTTTTCAGCAATGAGGAAGCCGAACGCTTTCAATACGACGACCAGCAGGTCATGAGAAGTGGAAAGGACAAAATTGCCTATGAGGAGCCGCTGAAACCTCCCAACGGACAAATCATCTGGCTGCGGACCTCGAAAGTCCCGCTTCGCGATCCCGACGGCAACATCATCGGAGTACTCGGCACCTATGAAGACATCACCTCACGGAAAAAGACTGAGCAGGAATTAATTCAAGCCAAAGATGACGCGGAGGCTGCGAGCAAAGCAAAAGACGATTTCCTGGCCATCATGAGCCACGAAATGCGCACGCCCTTGAACCCGATTCTTGGATTCTCTGACATTCTCCTCGAAAGCTGTACGACTGAACCGGAGAGGTCGTATATTGAAACCATTAGAAGCTCGGGCTATCGGCAGCTCGATTTGATCGATGACATTCTGCACTACATGAGGATCAACAGCGACAAAGTGGAACCTCGCCTCGAAACAGTCGATCTGGTCACTCTTTGCGAGAAATCTGTCCAAGAGATGCTTCCCGACGCGAACGGCCTCCGACTCACCTTCGAAAACTGCTTGGGAAGTCTCGACGCACCGACTGACCTCGAGGTCGAAACTGACATGCTCATGCTGCGCCGGATCTTGGACAATCTAATCAGCAACGCGTTAAAATATACTACAGAAGGGTACGTCACCCTACGCCTTTCCATGGAGCCCTCTACTCCGCCCCTCTTCCAATTCGAAGTTCAGGATTCGGGGATCGGCATCACTGAATCGCATCAACGGATGTTGTTCGAACCATTCAGTCAGGTTGACAGTTCCTATACCCGCGAACACGAAGGACTAGGGCTCGGTTTAGCCATCTGCAAAAAACTCACGACCCTGTTGAACGGCACCATCAGCGTCCGGAGCACCAGAGGCGAGGGATCTACATTTACAGTTCGTATCCCCCTTGAAATTACAAAAAACACCCGGAAAAATTCCGCAGTTGCCCCCTACGGCCAAACCTCCCGCAACCGATTTTCCCGGCCGAGCCAGATTCTAATTGTGGACGACAAACCGGACAACATCGCCATCGCAAAAGCATTTGTTGAATCGTTCAACGGAACGACCGAAGCAGCCGGGAACGGAAAAGAAGCGATTGAACGCTGTCAGCAGAAAAAATTCGACATCATCCTGATGGACCTATCCATGCCTGTAATGGACGGCGCTCAAGCCGCAAAATGGATCCGGTCTCACCCCAACCCCAACCAAGGCGCACCGATTGTGGCCGTCACCGCGAACGTGACCCACGACGTAAAGCAGGTTTGCACCGCGGCGGGGATGAACGCCTATATCAGTAAGCCCCTGAATTCCCATGAATTCTTCGAAACTCTGAATAACCTTCTCTAAGCGCAGCGGTTCGAAACCGCATAGTGACAGACTCACCTCCCTGAAGGTGGAAGCCGCGGAACCTCCAACGAACCGAACCCAAGCCCATCTTCGGTAGTAACAGACAAGCGCGACCGCGTGCATCCTGCGCGACTCTCGGGAATAGGAGATCCAATCACCGCCCTATTCTCTCTTGTCGCCGGTCGAATTTCTTGCGAGTTTCGCTACTTGGGCGGGATACACGCCGAATTGAATCATGAAAATCGGGATTGCGCAGATCAACACGACGGTGGGAGCACTTCGCTCGAACACCGACAAGATACTTTTGGCCTATCGAGAGCTCATCGACCAAGGTGCGGAGCTAGTGATCACTCCGGAACTGGCAATTGCTGGTTATCCACCGCGGGACCTCCTCCTGCGGGGGCGGTTTCTTGATGAGTGCGCTGAAAGATTGGACGAAATCGCCAAAGCGACCTCCTCGGTCCCGTTGGTAGTGGGATTTCCCGAAGTCAACCCAGGTCCTGGACGGCCTGCCTTCAATTCAGCCGCATGGTGTGTGGACGGCGCGGTACACCGCATCATCCGGAAAAGTCTTCTCCCGACCTACGATGTCTTCGACGAAGATCGTTATTTTGAACTGACGGAGCCCGAGGGCCCGATCCTCTTCGGTGAGCAACGAATCGCCGTATCGATCTGTGAAGACCTCTGGTACGGCCTGGATGGACAACGATATTCCCACCGCCCCGATCCGGTGGAGCAATTTGCCCTATGGGAACCGGACCTAGTGATCAACCTCTCGGCCAGTCCCTGGCATTTTGGAAAACGGGAGCTGCGCGGGGAAATGTTAAGCCGGACCGCTAGACGCTGCAACGCGCCCGTAGTCTACTGCAACAGCATAGGCGGAAACGACGAACTCATCTTTGACGGCCACAGTCTCTATGCAACCGCCGATGGATCGGTCAGTGAAGTGGGTCCCTCCTTTGACGAGGCACACATCCTCCTCGACACCGAGAATCCACCGGCAGCCATCGCGGCAGACCCGGAAATGGAGGACGTTCGCAAGGCATTGGTCCTGGGTCTCCGCGACTACACGAGCAAGACCGGGTTCAGCAAAGCAGTCATCGGATTGAGTGGAGGAATTGATTCTGCCGTCACCGCGGCCATCGCCGTCGATGCCCTCGGGGCCGAGAACGTCCGCGGGATCACCCTACCCTCCTCGATCTCCAGCGCCCACAGCGTAAGCGATTCCGAGGAACTGGCGAAGAACCTGGGAATCCGCTTCGAGAGTATTTCCATCGCCGGCCTGGTCGATGCGGCCGAAAGCTCGCTCGCACCTCTGTTTGACGGCACGGCTCCAAACGTAGCCGAAGAGAACATCCAAGCCCGCGCCCGAGGCCTCCTGCTCATGGCCGTCAGCAACAAATTCAACGAAATCCTTTTGACGACTGGAAATAAAAGCGAAATGGCGGTCGGCTATTGCACACTCTACGGTGACATGGCCGGGGGCTTGGCGATTTTATCCGACGTGCCGAAGACAACGGTCTACCGCCTTGCTGAACACCTGAATCTCCACGAAGAAAGAATCCCTCGCAACACGATCGACAAACCCCCTTCAGCCGAGCTCAGACCCGACCAAAAGGACGAAGACAGCCTCCCGCCCTACCCAGTGCTGGACCGGATTCTTGAGCTCTACATTGAGCAAGGAAAATCCCGGGCGACCATCATCGAGGAAGGCTTCGATCCGGAGTTGGTCACCGACGTACTGGGCAAAGTCGACCGCAATGAATACAAACGCAAGCAAGCCGCTCCGGGTCTTAAAATCACTCCTTTAGCCTTCGGCATTGGACGAAGAATCCCGATTGTGCAAAGATACATTCCATGAAATCCATTGAGGAAAAAAAGAACGAACTCCTCGAAACCCTCGAACTGATTGGGGACGAGCACGAGCGTCTCACATTCATAGTGGACATGGGGAAGAACGCGCCCGAACTGGCGAAGGAATATCGCCAAGAGATCTTTCGCATCGAAGGGTGCACCTCGAACCTCTGGCTCTTTCCCTCCTACTCGGACGGGAAATGTCACTTTGGAATCGATTCGGACTCGTCGATTACAAAAGGAATCGCCGCGATGATCGCCTCCCTCTACGACGGCCACCCCCCCTCTGAGATCCTCGCGCATCCACCGCAGTTTCTCGCAGAGGCTGGCGTCCCCCAGCTACTCTCGCCCAACCGCCGCAACGGTCTCTCCAACCTTTCGAAAGAAGTGGAGAACTACGCGACTCTGTGTTTCGACCGATACGAGAAAAACGGCATCTCCTCCACATGAACTCCGACGAACTCTTTCAACGTGCCCGCCAAACGATTCCCGGCGGCGTCAACTCACCCGTCCGCGCATTCCGCTCGGTCGGGGGTACTCCATTCTTCACTGAATCTGCTCGCGGAGCGATTCTGACGACTGCGGACGGCAAGGACCTCATCGATTTCGTCTGCACATGGGGACCTGCAATCCACGGCCACAACGACCCCGATATCCGCGCTGCGGTCGCCGAAGCGTTGGACAAAGGAACGAGTTTTGGGACACCCGGCCCCCTTGAAGTTGAAATCGCCGAGGCGGTAGTGTCCCGCGTCGATTCAGTCGAAAAGGTGCGCATGTGCAACAGCGGCACCGAGGCAACGATGTCCGCAATCCGTCTCGCGCGGGGCTACACTGGACGGGACAAAATCGTCAAATTCATCGGCTGCTATCACGGGCATGTGGACTCCCTTCTTGTCCAAGCTGGATCGGGAGCGCTGACCCTCGGCAAACCGGACAGTGCGGGCGTACCTGCCAGCTTCGCCGCGGAGACTCTCCTTTGCGCCTACAATAACTTCGAGGCGATCACCGAACTCTTTAGCAAGTACGGAGACCAGATAGCTGCGATCATCGTCGAACCTTATCCGGCCAATTGTGGGCTCATCCTCCCACTCGAGGGCTACCTGGCCCATCTGCGAAAAATCACCCAGGAGCACGGAAGCCTCTTGATCTTTGACGAAGTGATGACCGGTTTCCGGCTCGCTATGGGCGGAGTCCAAGAACGAGAAGGGATTACACCAGACCTCTCCGCCTTCGGCAAAGTCATCGGCGGGGGCCTTCCCGTAGGCGCCTTTGGCGGTCGAGCCGAGATCATGGACTATCTCGCTCCCGACGGGCCGGTGTACCAAGCGGGCACCCTGAGTGGAAATCCTCTCGCAATGGCCGCTGGTCTCGCCGCTCTCAAAAAACTCGATTCCGGAGTTTTTCAAAATCTGGAAGCGGCAGGTGCAAAAATTTCTGAAGCACTACGATCAGAAGCAAAACGTCAGGGTATCCCGCTTACGATCAACCAAGCGGGTTCCATGTTCGCACTATTTTTCAACCCGGATCCAGTCCGGAGTTTTGACGACGTTCAGAAGAGCGACACTGAACGCTTCTCCCGATTCTTTCACGCGGCGATGAAAGAAGGGGTCTATTTGCCACCGTCGGCGTACGAAACGTGCTTTCTGAGCACCGCCCACGATGAGGATACCCTCGATCGCGCAATCGAGTCTCTAGTTGCAGCTCTCCGCACTTCCGCTTAACCGTGGGGGATGGGAGATTGCTGCGCTACACATAACCACGACCAACCCAAGCCAGAAACAACGGCAGCGTATTTCTGCCCCATGTGCCCGGGTGTCGAATCCGACAAGCCCGGCGATTGCCCCAAGTGCGGCATGGCTCTCGAGAAAAACCCCTCCTTCAAACGGGAGAAAGTATGGACCTGCCCCATGCATCCGGAGGTTCGCCAAGACTCTCCGGGCGAATGCCCAAAATGCGGCATGGAGCTGGAGCCTGATTTTCCTGACGATGGAGAAGAGAGCGACGAGTCATCAGGCCTACGCCACAAATTTATTCTCAGCCTAATCCTGGGCCTACCGGTATTTTTGGCAGCAATGCCCCACATGATTCCCGGCGGGATATTCTATCAAAGCTGGCTCTCCCAACGCGCATGGGCATGGGTGGAGCTCATTTTTGCGACGCCCGTCGTATTTTGGTGCGGGGGATTCCTCCACCTTCGCGGGATTAAATCGATCCGCAATGGTAGTCCCAATATGTTCACCTTGATCATGCTTGGAGTCGGGGCGGCCTACTTTTTCAGCCTCGTGGCAGTACTGGCACCGCAGATCTTTCCGGACAGCTTCCGGGTGAACGGGAGCGTCGGTCTTTACTTCGAATCAGCCGCAATCATTACCATTTTGGTCATTCTCGGGCAATGGCTCGAAGCACGAGCCCGGAAGAAGACGGGAAAGGCGATTCAAAGCCTGCTGGGCCTGGCCGCCAACACCGCCCATCGAATTGAGGACAATGGTGAGGAACTGGATATTTCCGTCGACCAGTTGAAAACGGGTGACCGCCTCCGCGTCCGCCCTGGGGAGAAGATTCCTACCGATGGGACCATTGTTGAAGGAAGTAGTCACATCGATGAATCCATGATCACCGGAGAGCCCGCACCCAACCGCAAGGAGAACGGTGACCCTGTGATTGGAGGAACAATCAACCAGACCGGAAGCTTCATTATGAAGACTGAGGCGGTCGGAGAAGAGACAGTATTGTCGCAGATCGTAAAAATGGTAGCCGAAGCGCAACGCAGTCGGGCACCCGTCCAGAATCTAGCTGACAAAGTTGCCCAATTTTTTGTCCCGGTGGTCGTCGGAATCTCGCTGCTCACCTTTCTACTATGGTTTTACATCGGCCCTGATCCAGCGCTCGCCCACGCATTGGTGAACGCTATTGCGGTCCTGATCATCGCCTGTCCCTGCGCCCTGGGCCTGGCTACTCCGATGTCCATCATGGTGGGGGTGGGGAAAGGAGCAAAAGAAGGCATCCTGATTCGCAACGCCGAGGCTCTCGAACGATCAGAGAAGATCTCTCACCTCGTCATGGATAAAACGGGCACTCTCACCGAAGGGAAGCCCAAGGTGCTCGAAGTACGCTCGGCCCACGGATCCAACACAGATTGGCTCTCCTATGCTGCTGCCGTAGAAAGCCTGTCGGAACACCCCATAGGGCGGTCCATTGTTTCCGCGGCCAAGGAACGGAACCTCACGATCCCCCAAGCCAGCAATTTCGAGAGCACGACCGGCGGAGGTGTTCGCGCCACCGTCGAAGAGAGCTCCGTTCTTGTCGGATCCAGGAGTTTCCTGGAGGGTGCGGGCATCTCCCTCGAGACAGAGCTGATCGAAAAATCCGAAGAGCTCCAAGCAGAGGCCAGAACCGTTGTCTGGGCAGCAAAAGGGAATGCACTCCTTGGATTGATCGCCGTCGCCGATCCCATCAAGGAATCCAGTCGGGACGCCGTTAAGGCCCTCCACGAACTCGGCATCCAATTGGTCATGTGCACAGGTGACCAAGAAAAAACCGCGCGAGCTGTCGCCAACGAACTCGGTATCGATCAGGTACATGCTGGAGTCTCCCCCGAGAGAAAGAAGGAGATCGTGGAGAACCTCCGCAAGGCGGGAAACCGCGTCGCAATGGCCGGGGATGGCATCAATGACGCTCCTGCTCTCGCCGCAGCCGATGTGGGCATCGCCATGGGAACTGGCACCGACGCCGCGATCGAGAGCGCTGGTATCACCTTATTGAAAGGGGATTTGATGGGCATTCAAAGCGCCCTCCGCCTAAGCCGGAAAGTGATGAAAAATATCCGGCAAAACCTCTTCTTCGCCTTCATCTACAACGCAGCTGGCATCCCGATTGCGGCCGGAATACTCTATCCCTTCACCGGGTTTCTTTTGAACCCCATGCTTGCCGGAGCCGCGATGTCCTTCAGCTCCGTATCAGTGATTGCGAACGCACTGCGGCTGCGAAACTCCAACCTGACCCGCTAGGCCTTGCTATGTGCTCGATTACGCCGCCTGAGATAAACCATAGGATAAACGAAACGGACTGGCGGAATAGAATGACCAATTCCTCACTTCGGAAGGTCTTATCAAATTGGCAGGCCCGCAGGGATTTGAACCCCGACAAGCAGTACCAAAAACTGCTGTGCTACCATTACACCACGGGCCTCCAAAGAACCCAACAAATTGATCTTTCTCGCTGGCGTCAAGGCATGAATATCAGATAATTTTTGAAGAAATGCCAACAGTCATCACCTCGATGCACGTTCGACACGACCAAGTCGAAGCGTTTGAAAATTTTCAGCGGCAGATCAACGCCCTAGGTGTCCAGCAACCGGGCTTCTGCGGGCGCGAGGTGGTTCGCCCTGTGGAAGGGCTCCAAGAGGACTGGATCATCGTTTTTCGCTTCGACACGAACGATCACCTGCAGCATTGGCTTCAACTGCCCGAGCGGACCAGAATGCTCGAGGAGATCAACCCGATTCTCGTCCACCCGACGACCTACAAGGTAGTGGCCGATGAAGCAACCGATCGAAAGGCGGCTACCGCGGTATTTTCCCATCGAGTACTCCCCGGCGGAGACCAGGCATTCCTCGACTGGAAACGACGCATCATCGAAGCGAGAGCGAGTTTCCCCGGTTTTCTGGGCTCCGAAATGTTTGAGCCCGTGACCGGAGTTCAGGAAGAATGGATCGATATTGTCCGGTTCGACAGTGCAAAGCACCTCAACGCCTGGCTCAAATCACCTCAACGACATAAGTTGCTCGACGAAACCGACCAGTTCCTCCTTTGCCTCGAAGCTCACCCTTTGGCGACCGGCTTGGAATCATGGTTTCAACTGAGCCATAAATCTGGAAGCGCACCCGCACCCATCCCGCGCTGGAAACAGGCCTCTATAGTCGTGATGGCACTATTTCCGACTGCGGTTCTGGCCCACTTCCTCGTCAGGATCCTTCCGGAATCCTTCAACTGGCCGACACAGATTCTCCTGAGCAACATTTTCGGCGTTACGGCGCTGACATGGTTCATCATGCCGCGCGTGAGCAAGCTCATGGGCTTCTGGACGAACCCCGCGCAGGATCAGAAAGGATGGCGAAACAACCTGATCGGAATCTGTTTGGTCACGGTTTTCCTGGCCTCAGTACTCGGCCTGGTCTCGTGGCTTTTGACGGAGTGATTCGAGCATTTCGCACTCATCACCGGCAAACAAGTCCCCTCACCCGTCGAACGGGCCTGGAGAAAACGGACTATTCTTCCGAGGTAACCACAGTCCCGATCGCTTCGCCACAAATTGCGCGGCGAATGCTACCCTCTTCCTGCATCGAGAAGACAAGGATGGGCATCTTGTTATCCAGGCACAGGGAGAATGCGGTCGAGTCCATCACCTTCAAACGCTTGCGCAGCGCCTCGAGGAAATCGACTTTTTCATATTTCTGGGCATCCGGATACTTCTTCGGATCCTTGTCGTAGACCCCGTCTACATTTGTAGCCTTCAAGATAATATCGGCGCCAATCTCACTGGCCCGGAGAGCTGCCGTTGTATCCGTAGAAAAATACGGGTTCCCCGTACCGGCGACGAAGATAACGATTCTCCCCTTCTCCAAGTGGCGTTGGGCACGGCGCAAAATGAATGGTTCAGCAATCTTCTCGACTGGAATCGCACTCTGTACTCGAACAGGAATGCCGATTTTCTCGATGACATCCATGAATGCCAACCCGTTGATCACCGTGGAAAGCATTCCCATGTAGTCGCCGGTGGTTCGGTCCACTCCCCGCTTCTCACCTTTGAGACCGCGGAAGATGTTTCCACCGCCTACAACAATGGCGATCTCCACGCCGAGCTCATGTACCTCTTTCAATTGCTGAGCAATCGACTCCAAAACCGGTGGATCAAACGGTTCACCCGTCTCCCGATTGAGAAGAGCCTCTCCGCTCAGTTTGATAACGACACGTTTATACTTCGGTTTTAAATTACTACCCATATTTTGAAAGCCCACCGAAGGGTTCATTAGAGTATACAATGGCGTTCGTCAAGCGACACCCCAAAAGGAACGTAGATCGAACTCGGTGGGGGTGTGTCCCGGGATCCTCCACATTCGCGTTCAGTCGCAGCCGAGTTCATCATCGATGAAAAGGAATCCGCTAAGAACAACGCGGAATCGATTCACATCCTGTGTCCTCATATAGACCTTTTATCCGACAATTCCTGCAACACAAACGCTCCTCAACCCCAGTAAAATATAGCCTCAACGGCTACCACTAAATTTTCTTAAACATTTTTTCGATTTGGGGCTTGATCTCATCTCAAAAGATCCTTCTATTCCTCATCTTCACCGCGTCCCGTTCGTCTAGCCAGGCCTAGGACACTGGGTTTTCATCCCAGCAACAGGGGTTCGAATCCCCTACGGGACGCCATTATATTTAAGAAAAGGAGCTACGCTGAAAATTGCGTTAGCTCCTTTTTCTTTGCCCAAATCCCACCCCAAAACGGCAGCCCCCCTCTCCCCCCTTTTTACCGTGAATGGGCCACCATCCGGACACAACAAACCCAGCCTGCTGCGGGGTGCAGCAACAGCTGGGTTTGTCCGATATAACAAGACCTCCTGAGCGACGAAATCGCCTGCCTGAAGGGCCCTAATTCTGATCGACTAAAGATCCATGCCCTCTGGCATTAAGTAGCCTCTCGCCTGCTGGTTATAGGCCTCAATCTGCTGTCGCTGCCAAGATTCGTCATGGCCGAGCTCTCCGGCCATCAACCGAGCCACCTCCGGGGCGGCCTCCATACTCGCTCTCGCACCGAGAAGGAGCGAACGAGTCCTTCTGGCCAGCACATCCTCGATCGAGCGAGCCATCTCATGTCGAGTCGACCAAATCACCTCAGCCTTGATGTACGGTAATTCCGCATGAAGAGGTTCCCCGAGAGAAGGATTCTCTTCTACGAGATCTTCGATCAAGGCTGCATCGGATCCATAGACACTCAAATGATCGAACCTACGGGGCTTCTGCTTCGTCCAGCCATGCACCTGCAAGTGATGGGTGTTGCAAGGACGGGAATCGAAGCCTGCGACGGTTTCTGCCTGATCGATCACGTCCTGAGCCATGCGGCGGTAAGTGGTCCACTTCCCTCCCGCGATCGTGATGAGTCCTGTGGGAGAAATCAGGATCGAATGATCCCTCGACAACGCCGAAGTGTTCGAATCGTCTCCGGCCTTGATCAAGGGACGCAAGCCCGCGAAAAAGCTGCGTACATCAGACGGATGCGGATCTTTGCTGAGGTAATGCTGAGCGTGAGAGAACACAAACTCGATCTCTTCCTTCAGAGGGCGAGGTTCCAAGGAGACCTCTTTGACCGAAGTGTCTGTCGTCCCCACAACCACAGAGTCGTGCCACGGCACCGCAAACAGGACTCTACCGTCCTTAGTCTTGGGGACCATGACCGCTGAATTTCCGGGCAAAAACGACTTGGGAAGAACCATGTGAATCCCCTGACTCGGGGCGACAATGGGTTTTGCCTCGGGATTGTCCATTTGGAGAACCGCATCCACAAAGACGCCAGTCGCATTGATGACCGCCCCTCCTTTGACTTCATACTCATTTCCGGTCTCCTCATCACGCAAGCGCACGCCGCATACAACATCATCGTTCTTGAGCAGGCCGATCACCTTCATGTAGTTGGCAACCGTTCCACCGTGCTCCACGGCTGTCTCGGCAAGGTTGATACCCAGACGACTGTCGTCGAACTGAGCATCGTGATACACGACCCCGTTGATCAACCCATCAGTCTCCACAGTCGGCACCCGCTCCAGCGTCTCTTCAACTGAAAGAATCTTTGAGTGCCCCAAGCCTAATTTCCCCGCCATGCGGTCGTAGACCTTGAGGCCGATACCGTAGAACGGAGTATCGATCCAATTATAGATCGGGATGACAAAAGCTAGATCGTGTGCGAGGTGGGGTGCATTTGCGCACATCAGGCCCCGTTCTTTCAACGCCTCCAGTACCAAGGAAATATTCCCCTGCTTGAGATAACGCACTCCTCCGTGGACCAATTTTGTACTCCTGCTGGAAGTCCCTTTCGTAAAATCATGCTGCTCGAGCAAGAGTGGTCTAAACCCTCTGGAAGCCGCATCCACAGCAGCCCCAAGACCCGTTGCACCTCCACCAATGATGATGATATCCCACTTTTCCGACGGGTCGGAAATTCTCTCAATTGCTTTCGATCTATTCATATTATAAACTGCTAAAAATTTAGATTACTGGTCGTCGTCCTGATGCCAGTCACGAGACAGCTTAACGGCTCTCTTCCATTTCTTCCTGGCCTCACGGACAACCTCCTGATCCATATCCGGCTCGAAGACCTTGTCCTCCACCCACTGGTCGGAGATTTCAACCCGATCCTTATAGAAGCCGGTAGCCAAGCCTGCGAGGCAAGCTGC
This sequence comes from Opitutia bacterium UBA4506, assembly GCA_002388665.1. GTDB lineage: Bacteria > Verrucomicrobiota > Verrucomicrobiia > Opitutales > Puniceicoccaceae > Puniceicoccus. Next base: position 15,520 of record DGMY01000004.1, read on the forward strand.
ACCTAAAGCTGTAGTCTCGGTCACCTTGGGCCGCACGACTCTACCCTGTAGATAGTTTGCCTGAATCTGCATCAACAAATCGTTCCTAGAGGCTCCACCGTCCACACGGAGTTCCTTCAAATCCATACCCGAGTCCTTGGCCATGGCTTCGAGAACGTCACAGGACTGGAAAGCAATCGCCTCGAGGGCGGCGCGGGCGACATGAGCATCGGTCGATCCACGCGTCATACCGACAATCAACCCCCGGGCATGAGGATCCCAATACGGCGCTCCCAATCCTGCAAACGCCGGCACAAAATAGACTCCGTTGGTATCGGGCACACTCTGGGCCAACGCTTCAATCATCGGAGAGGTCCTGAAGAGCCCCATTCCGTCACGCAACCACTGTACAACCGCCCCACTGATAAAGATACTGCCCTCCAGAGCGTACTCGGTCTTGTCACCGATTCGCCAGGCGATGGTGGTCAGCAGATTGTTCTTCGAGACGACCGCCTTATCCCCGGTATTCATGAGAACAAAGCTGCCGGTACCGTAGGTATTCTTTGCCATTCCTGATTCGAAGCAGGCCTGTCCAAAGAGGGCAGCGTGCTGATCACCGGCCATGCCCGCGATGGGGACGCCATCCACTGCGGACACTGTGCACTCCCCGTAAATTTCGCTACATCCACAGATCTTCGGCAACATTGACCTCGGTATCTCTAGCAGCGAGAGGAGCTCGTCATCCCAGTCGCCGGTATGGATATTCATCAACATCGTGCGACAGGCATTCGTGGCATCGGTCACATGGACCGCACCCTCGGTGAGCTTCCATACCAACCAACTATCAATCGTGCCAAAGGCGAGTTCTCCCGCTTCCGCTTTCTCCCGGGCCCCGTCAACGTTCTCCAAAATCCAGCGAACTTTCGAGCCCGAGAAATAGGGATCGGGCAAAAGCCCGGTCTTCTCGCGAATCATCTCCGCGTGGCCGCCACTTTGCAGCAGACTGGTCATATCCGCAGTCCGCCGATCCTGCCACACGATGGCTCTATGGATCGGCTGGCCCGTCTTGCGGTCCCATACGACGACCGTTTCACGCTGATTGGTGATCCCTATTGAATCCACCCTGCGGGAGGATACATCTGCTTTCGCGAGAACCTCTGCAATGACTGCGCTTTGCGAGGACCAAATTTCGGAAGGATCATGCTCTACCCATGCTTGTTCGGGGAAATACTGGGGAAACTCTTGTTGAGCGACAGCTCGAATTTTTCCGCTTCGATCAAAAAGAATCGCGCGGGAAGAGGTGGTACCTTGATCAAGTGCGAGTAAGAAGTCTTTCGACATAATACATATTCAGGGGTTGAGGTTTTTATTCAGAATCAAAGTTAAATGGGAGGGTTCAGAAGCCGGCCGAGTAGACACCGTAGAGGAGCCCGCCAATGCACCCTCCGACAAGTGGAGCGACGATGGGGATCCACGCGTACTTCCAATCACTTCCGCCCTTGGCGCGAATTGGCAGGATCGCATGCATCAACCGCGGCCCTAGATCTCGTGCCGGATTGATGGCGTATCCAGTCGGCCCGCCCAAAGACATTCCGATCCCGAAGACCAAAAGCCCGACCAGGGCGGGGCCCGCAGGATTATCGACATGATTTCCAGGTGCAAAGATAGCGAGAACCCCGAAAACCAGAACCATTGTTCCGATCAGTTCGGTAATAAAATTATTCCGAGTGTGCCGAACTTCCGGGCTGGTGGCAAAGGTGGCGAAAATGGTGCCAGCGTCATCCGTTGCCTGATACTGGGAACCGTAAGTCATGTAGACCAACCAACTCCCAACCATCGCTCCCGCCAACTGCGCCAAGAGATATCCCGGGACCAAAGCCCACGAAAAAGTTCCGGTAAAGGCGTACGCAACGGTGACAGCCGGGTTGATGTGCCCCCCGCTAACATGACCGGCGGCGTAGACCCCGATCGCAACGGCCACTCCCCAGCCGGCTGTTATCATGAAATTGCCGGAGTCCTTTCCTTTCGACTTACTCAGCAATGCATTCGCGACAACTCCATCACCAAACAAAATAAGCAACAGAGTTCCAACAAACTCGGCGAGGTAGGGCATGAATCAAATCATATACAGACCCTCGAATTGGGCAATCCCCAGAGGGCGATTTATTCCGATAAATTCGGGTAAAACTACCCTGCACACTGCCTCGCTGAATGAAACAAAGTGCGCACTCCCTTCATTCACTATACCGGACCGATGCGTTGCCCATGCCTTCAACCCGAGCACGCTCAATCGGAACCACACACGAACTCCTTTCCTTCCCGGCACGTCAATGCAACCGGCAACAATCATCGCCGCACCACCTGACCGCAACTGCGATCAATCCGGCGAACCGACCCTAATACCCCTTCACCTGAAACAGGCTGGTCACACTCGAGTTACCGTGAATCCGCTTGATCGCTTCCGCAAGGAGAGGAGATACAGTGAGCACGTGAATCGGAAGGTCTCTTGGATCTACCTTTACAGTATCGGTAGTAATCAGCTTGTCGATGTAGCCCAGACGCAGCCGCTCGTAGCCAATCTCGTTGATCGTACCGTGACTCACCGCAGCCATAACCCTTCGGGCGCCCGATTCTTTCAGCAACTTCGCCGCAGCAGTCAGCGTTCCCGCCGTCTCAGTCATATCATCTACGATCAAAATATCACAGCCCTCGACCTCGCCGACAATATTGAAGGCTTCAACTGTCTCAGCATTCATACGACGCTTCGCGCAAAAGCCCAGTGGGCAACCGAGAAGATCGGCATAAGCCGCAGCCATCTTCATACCTCCGACGTCAGGAGAGAAGACAGTCAGATTTTCTGTATCCATACTACGGAGATAGTCATAGACGACAGGGGAAGCGTACAGATGATCAACGGGGATATCAAAAAACCCTTGAATCTGCTGGGCGTGAAGATCCATGGCCAAAACCCGGTTCGCACCGGAAGCCACGAGAAGGTTCGCAACTAGTTTGGAGGTGATCGGAACCCGCGGCTGATCTTTCCGGTCCTGACGAGCGTAGCCATAGAAAGGAATCACAGCTGTAATTCGTTTCGCCGAGGCACGCCGGGCAGCATCAATCATGATCAAGAGCTCCATGATGTGATGATTCGCAGGGACAGAAGTGCTCTGCACAATGTAAACATCGTCTCCACGAATGTTCTCATTGTATTTAACAAACGTCTCACCATCCGGGAAACTGGTTACAGTGACTTCGCCGGCAGTAATGCCGAGGTAATCACAGATTTTTTTGACCAGCTCTGGATTGGAGCTACCCGAAAATACTTTTAACTGGGTTTCTTTCATTATTCTTAACGAATTCGGGTATTCTCTTCCAATTGCTGGAAGCGTGCAAAAAAATCAGGCAATCGTCGTTGCAAGGCCGAAATGCGCTGAAACATACGAAGCTCCACAGCAGGCGAACCCTGCACAACACTTCCTGGAGGAAGTGTTTTCGAAACTCCGCTCTGGCCACCAACTCGTGTCCCTTTTCCAACCGTAATGTGCCCAACGACACCAGACTGACCGCCGATCACCACGTAGTCTTCGAGTATGGCGCTTCCGCTGATACCGACCTGTGCGACAATCAAGCAACCCCGACCGATCCGGACGTTGTGACCGATCTGGACTAGATTATCGATTTTTGTGCCGCTGCCGATCCGCGTCTCACTAAAGCGAGCCCGGTCAATCGTTGTATTTGCACCAATTTCGACATCATCTTCGATGATCACTCTGCCGATCTGAGGGACCTTCTCATGTACCCCATCCACCGTCTCATAGCCAAATCCGTCGGCACCGATGACGACGCCGGGATTGAGGAGAGACCGATCTCCTACTTCGCAAAAATCACCGAGAGAGACATGAGTCATGAGGCGACTGTCATCGCCGACTTTAGCATGGGCACCAAGGCTAACATGCGAAGTCAATACAGCCCTATGACCAATACGGGCGCCGGACGAAACCAAACAATAGGGACCAATGGATGCCGTTTCGGCCACAACCGCATCCCGGTCAATTACCGCTGTGGGATGGATCCCGGCGGGGGGACGAGGCCAAAACCTACGCTCCAGCACACCACAGAATTGTCCTAAAACAAGCGAGGGATTCGTTACTCGGACGTATATCTGACCCGCCCGAGGAGAGCCTTTAAAATTATTGGGGAGGAGAACGACCGAGGCCTTGGTCTCTGCAACCTCCTGAGTGTAGCGGGAATTCCCGAGAAAGGACAAATCGCCTGCCTCCGACTCCTTCAGGGTCGAGATTCCCACAATCTCGCCGTTCCAGTCCCCTTCCACACGGCATTCACCTATGCTTTCCAAGAACTCTGACAGGGGTAATGAGAATCTCATGAGAAAAAAATCAGCCAATCAAAACCAAGGCGAATGAAGAACATAGCGAAATATCTACGGTCATTCCAAACGGTAAACTCATCCGGTCACTAAACGACGAAGGGCCAGACTTGGTCGCCCTGCGGAAATCTCCGCAAGGCGACGAAAGGCTGGCCCGCGCGGAAGAATCGGAAGTCCAATCCTTCATCACCGTTCTTAGAGACAGTCCGAAAATCGATTAGTTCGATTTAGCGGACTGCAACTGAGCGAGAACTTCGTCCGAAATTTCGAGTGCATTGTCGAAGAAGAGAACAATCTGATTCTGGTTGCTCAGAACCAAGGAGATCCCCTTCTCTTCTGCTACCGCAGCGGTTGCGCCGCGCACATCGTCGAGAACCATGGAAAGCATGTTTTGCTCGCGTTGAGCGATGGTGCGCTGTGCTTCGGCACGCATGCGCTGAAATTCAATCGCTTGCTTTTCGAGAGTTCCTTGAAGAGTAGCCGCCTCTTTACGAGCAGCCATTTGAGATTCTTCGCTACTGGTGGGGTTGTTGATCCGGTCGGTAACCACTTGGATCTCTGAACGGAGCGAGTTGATCGAATCCACCATCGGGCGTAGTTCGGCGTCGGCTCGTTCTTGCTGAGCTTTGAGCTCTTCTTGTGCTTGCTTGAACTGGTCGTACTCCTTGAGGACGAGGTCAAGATCCACGATAGCAACCTTGGGTGCGTCCTGCGCACTGAGTGAAAATGCACCGAATACGATAGCGGCGATTAGAAGGAATTGTTTTTTGATCATGACAATAGGTGTTAGGTGTTAGATTGGAGTTTAGCTGATGAAAAAATGAGAAGAGGATAATACGGTATCAGAAGCGGGTTCCGAATGAAAAATTAAACTGCATCCCGTCGTCGTTCGTCGGGCTGGAAGTAATCGGAAAGCCGAAATCCAACCGGAGGGGAGCACCGAGGATGAAAACCCGGAAACCAAAGCCCCAGTCATCATTGTACCCTGCAGTACTGAAATCCCAATCTTCCGAATTCACGTAGCCCCAATCGTAGAAGAGAACAATCTCGAGCGGGTCCGCCAATTGGACCATGTACTCGAAGGATAGGTAACCGTACGAGTTACCCCCGATGGGCTCACCGGTATCGTCAACTGGGCCGACGTCGCGATAGCCGAACCCGCGCAGGGTATTCGGTCCACCGAGGAAGAACCGGTCAAAGAAGGGAACATCACTGTCGCCATAAGGAACGATTGTTCCAACCCGACCAAAAATCGCGATCCCCTGATTGAGGGTCTCAAAAGTAGGGATGAACTGAGAGCCCCACAGTTGATTCTTCCAATAATCCACATCTCCCCCGAAAGGACCACCGGCGACCTGGGTATTTACCTCAACTCGATTCCCGCGGCGGGTAATGACCAAACGATCCCGGGTATCCCGGGTCAGCGTCACCCCTACCTTGGAGATCAGCTTCTCGCCCTCTTCGTCTTTAATTTGGCTGGAGGCATCATCGGATACATCAAAAATGTCCACATTTTCCAGAGTGTAGCTCAACCGACCCTCCACGAGCTCGAAGAGACGCTTGCGCAAGTAGACCTCAAAACCGGTCCGCAACTCGTTGTACTCCGAACTATTATAATCGGTTTCCCGACGGAAAATCTCGAATCCGAGCGCCAACTGCTGCTCGAAGAGCCACGGCTCTTCGAAAGCGATGACAATCTCGTTACTCTCGGAACCGATCTGGAATCGAACGCGGAACTTTTGACCGTCCCCTTGAAAGTACGAACGCCAGTTAAAGATATCAAAGTTACCCTGACTGATTTCTGCGAAGAACACGGCCTTTTCCAAGGAGCTGAATCCAGCACCAAAGGTCAGGTTACCGGTACGCCCTTCTTGAACAGAAATGCTCAGATCCTTTTTCCCGGGAACGTTGGTTGATTCCGGACGAAGGTTCACCGAATCGAAATATCGGGTATTCTCCAGACGCAGCTGACTGTTACGCATACGCTTCAGGTCAAACGTGTCTCCCGGTGCCAGTGCCAACTCCCGAATGATGACGATACTCTTGGTCTTCGTATTCCCCTGGAGATTGATCGACTCGACATCAAACTTCTGACTCTCGGCAACTTGGTACACCAGATCAATGGCTCCCGTCTCAATATTGGGTGTGCGCAAGGCGCGGACGTAGGTTTCAAGATACCCATCCGCCCCGTAGAAAAGACGAATTTCTTCGCTCGCCTTGGCGACTTTGGACGGTGAAAACACATCACCCGGTTCCAGATCCGTCTCCTCCAGAATTACCTCATCACTAAACAGTGTGTTCCCGGTGACAGCGACCGTTCCCACCGAATACTGCTTACCGAGATCCACATCAATCTCGATATCGACCACCGACTCTTCCGGGTAGCTGATTTGAATCGCAGACTCTGGGATTTTAACGTCGAGGTACCCCTGGTCACGAATGTAGGCGAGCAAGTTCTGGCGATCATCGACAAGCAAATCCGGGTCGAAGCGACCGGAGCCTGTGAGCCAAGAGGTGAAGAAACTCCACTCCTTGAGCTGCATCACGCTTTGCAATTTCGAAGGTTTGAGTTCGCCGATTCCCGTAAATTTGATCTCACCAACGTGGATTTTATCTCCTTCCTGAACGATAAAGGTAACGTCGATCAGTCCGGTCGTATCGTCACTGACATACTCGTATTCGACATCGACGTTCGAGTACCCCTTTTTCAGGTAAAGCGCGTAAATGGTATCCTCATCCGACTTTGCATTGTACTCGTCGAAGAAGTCTCCGACCGAGATGGAAGTCTCTTTGAGGAGGCGTTTATCGGAGATCTTATCGTTGCCGACAAAACGAATCGTCGAAATACGGTACTTCGGCTTCACCCGAAAGGTCACAATGACCTCGTCATTGCCGACCTCATCCACATCGGCAGCGATGAACTCAAAAAAACCGGTGCGGTACAGGGAGCGAATGGAGCGGTCGACAGCAGGCTGCTCGAAGAGTGTGCCACGCTGAACCTGAATGTTACCCCGGATCAGAGCTTCGCTGACAGAAGGAAAACCGTCGTAGCGTACCCGGACCTCCCGGACAGTAGTCGGCGTCACCTGGGCCTGCCCAAAGAGCGCCGGAGAGATTCCGAGACCCGACAGGAGAATGAGCGCCGGTAGAAAAGAAGTGAGGAGCGAACGCATGGAAAACGGCGACATTGACGAACAGCCTTGCACGAATCAACTCAATCCAAGCCCAGCGGCCCATTTCTTTGCCTCAGACGCAAATAAAATGGGAAAACTACCCGCAGATCGGCCTCGATCGAAGATTTGAGAGTTCGACATCGTTAAAAATTAGAGACTACGGGCGGCGTAAGCGAGGGCTTCGCCGACCTTATCCAGATCATCATCAGTGTGACGGGCCGAAATCGCTGTTCGCACCAAGTCCTTTCCGGGAGGCACCCCAGGAGCAACGGAGATCACAGTAAAGACGCCCTTGGCCAAAAGATCCTTCCAGAACGAGTACACCCGCTCCTTCGATCCCAACACAATCGGCATCGCCGGGGTTTCACTGCCCCAACAATCCAGACCGAGGCTCTCCACCATTTGCTTATAACGGCGGGTATTGTGCCACAAACGCTCCAGGTGCTCCGGCTCTTCCTTCAATATTCTCAAGGACGCCAACGCACAAGCCGCTTGCGAGGGTGAAATCGCTGCGCTGAAAATCGTCTGCTTGGAGTGAGTCCGCAGATAATCGATCATCTCTCTCGAGCTGGCGACGTAGCCGCCGGTGCTGGAAAGAGCTTTTGAAAAACTTCCGGAGATGACATCCACCTCGGACTGCAGCCCGAAGTGTGCGGCGGTCCCCCGCCCTCCAGGCCCCATCACCCCGAAGCCATGCGCATCATCCATGACCGAGAACATGTCGTTCTCACGGGCCACATCCATCAACTCCGGCATTCTCGCGACGTGTCCTTCCATCGAGTATACACCCTCAAAGAGGAGTAATTTCGCACGGTCTGGGTCCTCGTGAACGAGAACATCCCGCAGGTCGTCGGGATTGTTGTGAATAAAACGCTCAGCCGAGGCACCGCTCAGGTGAATTCCCGACCAGAGGGATGAGTGAACGTTCTTGTCGACAACGATCAGGTCCCCGCGTTCGGCAAACGAGGCCACTGCCGACATACAGGAAAGATAGCCCGCTGCGTGAATGTGGCAGGCTTCCTTGCCGATGTAGTCTGCCAATTCCTCTTCCAACTCAGTGTGGTATGATCGGCTACCATTGGCCAAGCGTGCTCCTGTAGTGCTCGCACCCCACTTCTCCATGGCCGCCTTACCCGCCTCGATGACTTTTGGATGATTCCCCAAGCCGAGGTAGTCGTTGCTCGAAAGCATGATGTAGGACTTGCCGTCGCGCCAAACCTGCGTGCCTTCCTGCCGATCAAACGTATAGTAATACGGAGCATACTTCAGGCGAAGTTTGGTGACAGAATCGTCCTGGCAACGCCGGGCAATCCGGCTTTTTGGGTTTCTTCGACTCGGGAAAATGGCCATAATCTGGTATAATACGCTTGCTGTACTGGTAGATGCACTCTCCGGGGAGCGGGGCAATCAGTCAAGTTTGTCTGCAACCGGAAAACTGCCAAGAACTTTAACAAGCGGACAATTCGCCCGCAGTCCTTCCAGTACTTCCGCTACATCCGGGTTGTTTTCGTGCCCGGCAAATTCAATGAAAAATAAATAGTCCCACGCTTTCTTGCGGCTGGGGCGAGATTCAATACGGCTCAGGTTGATTCCTTTATCAGCAAAAGGACCGAGAGCCTTTTGCAGTGCCCCGGGAGCATCGGAGATGGAGAGAATCACCGCAGTCCGCGCGCGTTCCTCCGGAACAGCCGGGGTACAATCGGGGCGCCCCAAGACCAAAAACCGGGTAAAGTTGCTCCGCACGTCCTGAATACCGCGCTCGAGAACAGGCAAATCGAATTCCGACGCGGCCAAAGCGCTCGCAATCGCTGCGGCCCCTTCCTCTTCAGCGGCGATTTTCACCGCTCCGGCCGTACTCGTCGCGTCGATAAGGTCGGCATTGGGAAGATTCTTCGCCAGCCAGGAACGGCATTGTCCCAGCGCCTGATCCTTCGAGTAGACTCGCTGAATCTGATCCAATGGCTCACGCGAGATCAAGCAGTGCTCGATACTCAACCGGCGCTCAGCGATGATCCGTAGGTCCGCGTCGACCAGAGAATCCATAGTCGCAAAGACAGATCCCTGGATCGAATTCTCAACCGGGGCCACCCCGTAATCGACCGCTCCCCGCTCGACCGCGCTAAACACTTCGGGAATCGTTCGGAAGGCTCGAAATTCGACACTTGAACCGAAACATTCCCGTGCAGCCTGATGGGTGAAGGTGGCTTCCGGTCCGAGGAACCCGATCACCAATTTCTTCTGCAATGAAATCGATGCGGAGATTATCTCCCGGAAAATTCGCCGCAATGCGGGAGTGGGAAAAGACCCGTCACTGGAGCCCTGTGCCCTTTCCAATACTTCCTCTTCTCTCGCGGGATCAAAAAACGGAACACCATCCCGCACTTTGGTCTTCCCAATCTCGCCCGCCAGGCGAACCCGCTCGTCCAGCAATCCGACCAGATTCCGGTCGATTTCGTTAATACGCTTCCGCAGATCGTTCAGAGCTTCATTCACCGCAATTCCTCGTTGTCCAAATCATTTTCATCACTCTCATTCGCCTCTTCCGGCGCGTCGACTGCTTCCGCCTCCGGTAAACCCATATCGGCCGTATCCGGTGCATCCTCTTCCTCTTCTTCCTGTAGCCACGCATCTAATCGTGACGGAGAGAGAACGTCCGATGAAGGCAATTCTTCGACGGAACGTATCCCGCAGAAATCCAAAAATTTGTCTGTCGTCCCGTACATGGTGGGACGTCCCGGCAACTCAGCGCGCCCTACTGCCTCCACCAGTTGGTGTTCGGTCAGCCGAGCCAGTGCACTGTCAATCGATACGCCTCGAATCCGCTCCATATCCGAGCGAGTCACCGGTTGGCGGTAAGCGATAATCGATAGAGTCTCCATGGCTGCAGCACTCAAACGGGCCGGTCGGGGCTCTTTGCGCAGCAAGCGAACCGCATCCGAATAGGCGGGGCGCACGACCATCCGAAATCCATCTGCGATCTCCGCAACGTCGTACACCGAATTCGCATTTCGCCAATCCTCGCGCAACTCATGGATAATCTCCCGCAACCGTGAAGTCCCCGGAGGAGGAGGAATGGACGCCTCCCCTTCAAACTCTTCGTCATCGGAACCGTCCTCCGCCTGCTCTGCATCCGCCAGCGATTGCTCATGCGCCTCGGCCAGCACCCGATGCATCTCCCGCACAGGAAGGGCTTCCGATGTTGAGAAAAGCAAAGCCTCGATGATCTTTTTGAGGTCGGCGGACATAAAACCAAATTTTGATAGAGGGGAAAGTTCCTGCCGACAACAACTTTTCAGTCCGCGCGGCAATCTAAACAGCTATCAGACTAAATAACTAGGCCTTTCACACCCACACCCTCCGATCCCGATCCGGGGTAGTTGGCGGGGTTGCTGCAATCCAACTGGCTGCCTGAATATCCCCGATTCACAGAATCGA
>DGMY01000061.1 GCA_002388665.1 Opitutia bacterium UBA4506
AAAACAGCTTAAGTCGGGCTAAGTGCGCAATGCGTCCGAAGAAATGGAACCCCCGGAACGGATCCCTCGTCTCGTTCATCCATTTGATGAAGCGATCGCGCAACCGGTTCCGCTACGCCAGCAGGGAAGGCTACTCGATCCCATTCCTCATTTTGCCGGAATCGGTTTCGAGGTCGTAGAATTCGTCCTAGTCGAAGAGGTTAGCAACCAGATTGAAACTCCCGTTGAAACAGCTGCATATCGTTTGGAAGCCGTCGTTGGTCAATCCTTTCGGTAAACTGCACGGTCTATGACTTTCCCTGTTTCGTAAAGGCGGGTGGGTGGAGAAAAATCGGGGTCGAAGGGACGGGGGCGTGTCGGGCCTCCCCAGTAGGAAGGGCGCGGCCGATTCGACCAGGGGCGGTGGTGCCAGGGTGGTCCGCGAAAGGGGTCGCGGGTAGCATCCATCCAATCAAGTATGGCCCGGTGAAGCCTGTCACGCTCGGGCGAAGGCAGATCGATTCGATTGTTTAACTCATCAGGGTCTGATTCCAAGTCGTAGAACTCGTCGCGATCGTGAAGGTTGAGTGCCAGCTTATAGCGGCCGTCGGTAGCGGCGCGGATCGGATAGAAGGAGCCGAATCCGTCGTGGTCGACTTCGAAGCGGTTGAATTCGATGAAGACACAATCATTGGTGCGGTGAGCCGGTTGCTCGAGTTGAGGGAGCAGGCTCTTTCCCTGCAAGATCGGCGGTTGCTCCAGGCCATGATAATCGAGCAGGGTAGGGACGAGGTCGATGTGCGATACCGGGCACTTGGAAGAGGCACCCGCGGGAGCGTTACGCGGCCAGCGTACGATGAGTGGAATGCGGGTGACTTCCTCGTAGGCTACTGGCCCCTTACCCATCAGGCCATGACTGTTGAGCATGTCGCCATGGTCTGAAGTATGGATGACAAGGGCATCGGGTGTCGTCCGGTCGATGGAGGAAAGTACGCGCCCGATTTGCGAATCGCAGTAGCTGTTGCAGGCGAAATAAGGCGAGTGCTTGAGCGTAGGTCCCTTTGATAGTTTTTCCTGATGTTCCGCCCAGTCTCGCTGCTGCTGAGTTTTCTCTGACAGGTCGGCATTCCAGGTCTTCACCGGATATTCGAAATCTTCGAACTCGCTGATAAAGGGCTCGGGGCAGATAAAAGGGTGGTGCGGTTCGTCGATCGAGACGACGAGCAGAAAGTCCTCATCGCGGTGGGTCTCGATAAATTGAATGGCTCGATCCGCAATTCGGTGGGCGTGGGTGAATTCGGAGGTAATCCCGTGCTCGGCCACGCTTTCCGGCCCATGAACATTGCGTGAGAGCTGGCGCGCCGTCTCATCGGGTAGCGATTGCAAGTAGTTCAACCCGTCGAACCAGATGTCAGGATCCCAGCCATTCGGGCATCGGCCGTCGCCGAAATAATCGAAACCATCGAGATGCCATTTGCCGACATAGCCGGTTTTAATGCCCCGCTTGGTCAAGCGTTGTCCCAAGGTAGGCAGATCGGCGTGCGGTGCCATATCGTTGCCGAGCACGCCATTGCTGTGAGGATAGAGTCCGGTAAAAATGGCCGAACGGGCCGGGCCGCAGACCGGTGAGCAGGTGTAGGCTTTGTCAAAGCGAATCCCTTCGCTCGCGAGGCGGTCGAGATGGGGCGTGCCCAATTTCAGGTCTGGCCGGTAGCAGCCAACGACGTTGGTGCCCTGCGTATCAATGAGAAACAAGACGCTTTGATTCTTGGACGTAGCGTGGTTCATCTGCTGTTGGAGCCGGTTAATCGAATATCGTTTGTTTGGCGATCATCGGTCGAATTCTCTGGCTTCCGGGAAAGGTCTTTTCACGGCTCGCCGACGGGTTTCCGATGAAAAACGATCATTTGATGATGGTCGAGTCGAGGTAACGTCAGGGAGAGGGATCCATCGGAGTTGCCACGAAAAGGAATCGGTTCACTGTCCGGCTCCAGGGTTGCCTGACGGATGGTTGAATCAAACCTGATCCTGATTTTGATGTCATGGATGGGGTAAACGTCTTCTATGACTTCATAGGACTTTACTTGCCCAGCCAGATTGCCACCGTGAAGTTTCGTGTCGCCTCCCCGGGTAATGGGGTTGGCGTTCAACAGATGGAGGACATAGCGACCCTCATTGGACTGAACGGTAAGGGTTGCCCTTGCCGGGGATGGAAAGTTTTCGAACTCGACCCGAAGATCGTCCGATAGGTGATATCGGATGCATTTTCCGATGAATTGGCGAAGGGCGACTTGTCCGAGGGAGCGGTATAGGGTGAAAACCGGATGGGCTAGATAGAGAATGTTGCCTTTGATAGACCCCGCATCGAATCCACTTGGGTCCGGTCGGGGGGGCGCGTGTTGATGGGAGCAAAAATGATCCCACTCGCGATTGAAATAGGGATCATGGACGATGCCAATCGACTCTCCATCCGTCACCTTCAAGCGGCGGCATTGGACGTTCATGACCATCGGCTTATGCACGAAATCCGGTTGGAGTTCATCCCGTGGCAACACGAAATCATGCAGGTAGGGTGATGGTTCGCCGACATCACCCCCCACGTCAAAGAGCATTCCCCTTTGCGGATCGATTCCGCTTTCGCCCGTCAGAACGAGCTTTCCGCCGGAGGCCAGATACTCTTCCAACTTCCCCTCGAGAACGGGATTCACTTGGACATCGTCTGGAAGTATCAACAACTGGTATGATCCAAAGTCCATGGTTTCGTCGATAACGTCGAAGAGGATGTGTTCTTCGAGTAAAACACGGGCCGCCCCGGTGTCAGGGGAACTTTCCATTTCTTGATGGTTCCATGCCTCTTCCGCCCTCGTTGACAAGGAAGACAGCAGGCCTACATCGGCAATGTTTCTGGCGTTTACCACAAAGGGTTCCTTTCGGGCGACTTCCCGGTACGCTTCGCCGATGATTTCGTAGGTGGAAGAGTCGATTTTCCCCTGTCGGGTGTAATTGGTCTCCGACACTACAGCGGGCTCCGTTGGCAAGCATTGCGCAGCATTCGTAACGCAGGGCATTAGGGTGCTTATAACCGCCGAACTCGCCCCAAGTGGAATGAAATTTTCCGGTCATTCCAAGGAAAGGGATATTGAGCTGGGAGACATATTTCGCGGAGAAAGGGAAATGGTCGTATCGTCTTGCAGGTTACTTTTCAAGACTTCCTTTGCATGACATCGGGAGATGGAGGTCACGTAGCGTTCCAGCATAGCCGCAAGAGCGGTCTTGGCCGTCGGATCTTTAGAGCCTATGCCTCGGATCATTTCTCTGTAACCCGCCATCGCTCCGCAGCCTTCTTTGACTGAGTAAGTCTGCCCATCGATAATCTCTGCGGGGAGAGATTCATAGGGGTCGAGCACTGTTCCGTCTTTTTCAATATAGTAACGCTGGAAATATTCGTGGCGGTGTAGGGACGGATTCGAGTTCCAGATTGAGGGTAATACTCGTTTTATACTTGTGCGACCTGCCATGGTCGGCGCAAAGAAATATTTGTGGACCCAATCATGCTGATCAACTATGCGTCCCGAACCGAGTAGCTCACTTATCCATTGCTGTTCTGCCGGGCTGTGTGGTTCCAGCCGGGCTAGCAGCTTTTGTGAATCACTCAGAACCCTTTGTTCGTAATCGGTATAGACTAAGACGGACTGAATCGGCTCCAATGCCGTCATTAAGGCACGAATAAATGGCAAAGTAGGCACCCTGTCTTCCTGATTGAGCCAATGGATATGATCCATTCGGCCATTTTGATGAAGGATATGGCAGGAGAATTCAAACGGAAGGACTTCATAAGGTCTTAGTCCAGGATACCACGGAACTCCAGACATGCAGGTTTCGAAATCCAAAAACGCAATAGGCCAGCTGAGGGAGTTAATCTCATCGGCCAGCTGTGGATCAATCCACTCTTCGTTTGTGCGTTGATATTCGAGCTGTATGCGCTGTCGTGTGGCGTGTTCACCATGAAGTTCCCCTTTCTCAATGTCGTAGAGAGAAGTCTGCCCGCAAGCGATCTTCGCGTTGGCCAGCAATTCCTGGCCTTTGCCGCCGACCCGAAGCGAGTAGAGCTGGTTGAGTTCGAAGAGACTGGGCTCTGGGTTTGCCAGTGAGCCCCAGCAGGCATGGAAACCGTCTGTGGGATCATTGCCATTGCTCAAACGATACTCGCAATTTCGACACTGATATCTGGGCTTTGGCCTAGGTCGTAAACGACCCAACCAAGCCGCATCCATCGCGTCCATAGAAGCGTATACTTGATCAGAAATCTTATCGACCGCCTTCTGTGCGGGAAAGAACTTTAAACATGAGTTTGCGCGCCGACTGCGGAGTTCATCTTCAGTAAAGGCGGGTGCGAAATCTTCCTGACGCACCGCTTCGATTTCATCGGTTCCAGCGGTGGAGTTACCTTCGGGAAGCAGCAGGTAGGGCGAGATTTCGTATTCAGGAAAAGCCCGGCGGAACACCTCGACCTGAAAGCTTAGGTCATGGACGATCTCCCGCCAAGCCGCCCGGATGTCGTCGTAGTAGTTGATGAGCATTTTGCCCTCTCGATGAGCACGCAAGTCGCCCACCTTCGATTTTGCTTCAATTAAATAGATGGCGTCACCACGCTTCACCAAGATGTCTGGGCGCACCACGTAGTTCTTATGTGTCACACAGGCTTCGAAAAGCGTGCAATCCCCATTGCTGAGCATTTGGCGGGTTAGATTATCCGCCTTCTGCGGACTTTTCTCTTCGATGAATAGACCTTTATCAAAAAGCCGCTGAGCCGCTCGTCCAATGATGCGACCTTCTTCAGCCAAAAAAGCTAAAAAAGCATCGTCATCCGTTTTGGATTTCAGGTCGCACCAGCCATGGTAGGCCGAGGTCGGACAAGTCATCCAGCGTTTGAAATCAAGTTTGGTAAGATATGTGTTAGACATATTTTTGTGTTCCCAGTGCTTATCGCTCCAGGCCTGCAAACAGAGGTGAGCCGCGTGTGCGTTCCTGCCTTTGCTGCGCTTTCCATTTTCTTTCGTAATGAGGTCGCGGACGCTTTCGAAGTTCCAATCGGTCAATCCACATCGCAATGCTTTCGAACAAGTCCCCAATGGTCGGCTCGGGCGGAAGCTCAGGTATTTTTTCTTCCTCTGGAGTGGGGCCATCCAGTAGGAGTTCAAAGTCATTGAACAGCTCGGATAGCATGGGCTCTCCAGAGAAATTTTCGCTCAACCAGTCGTAGGTTCGCTGCGCGTAGGCGCGGGTGCCCGTGTAGCTTCGTTGGTTTACGTGGTCATCGATTACGTAGTTGGCGACACAATTTTTTGGTAGCAGTGTGTTCTGTAGTGCTTCCAGTCGGTCGATCTCTTTTTGAAGCATCATTTCTTCAGTATCCGGTTTGTCGAGCGCCTGATTGTCCTGCTCCACTTGTTGAAAGAGCTTCATGCGATCGGTTGATTCGCCTCTTTCATGCATTGCCTTGGCCGCATTACCGATCTTCGGTTGTGGCTGTTGATTTATGCCCTGCCTCTTGTAGGAGCGATGCTCCATCTTTACATCATGCTGCCCGGCCGTTTTAAAGGCGTGCTCAAGGCATCGCGCCCATTCCTTTCTCAAGGCTTCAATGATTTCCGAGGAGCGCGTATTGAGATCTAAGTTTCGCAGCTTTTTTCCAAAGCCATCGGGTGTCACTTCGCGTGTTGGAAAGAAGAAGTGCGCATGAACGTTGTGCTCAGACTCGTCGAGTGTTTTGTCCTTTTTGTGTGCATCATGGATGTCCACAAACACCGCAGTTTTCAGAATCATTGAGACACTATTGGCGTAACCGACACAGGCCCCTTCAAAAGCTTGCGTGGGCATTCCCTTTGGGCGAGCGCCGATACCGTCGCGCCCCAACCGAGCCCGCGGATGTTTCTCGACTTCCATGATCTTGTTGGCGAAGTATTCCCGATCTTTCGCCCAGGAACAATTCGGCGGCGTGGCGACATGCGTGGTTAGTAAGTGATCTTTTTTCTCGAAGTTGAAAAGCTGTCCAGTGGCCTCGTCGCGGATTTTCGTGCAACCTGTATAGGCCAATAATCGTGGAATGTTCTGGCCGTAGTCGGTGTTGGGGATCTTCCGCTCTTGGCCGGAAGCAGGGTCGAGTCTGGGTGAGCCGCGGTTCTTCAGGCGGAACTTTAAATAAGGGAAATTGCGCGTGCTCATACACGTATTCTACTGAAAAGTGCATGCGTTTGGCAAATCGGCCTAGAGGGCGGTGTTCATCGAGTGCGACGCACGAGCGAGGCGACAAGTCGGACGCGAAGCGGTAGACTTGTATAAGCCTCGCTTTCCTCCCCGCTCCCTCTAGCGAGGGGCGGGGAGGAAAGAGGGGCCGCTTCGCAGCCTTACAGCAGAAATGGGGTGGGGGCATTTCAAGTTTTGGGCGAAGACCCCGAACAAAAACCCGTCTGTAGTTACCCGTGAAACGGGTAAAAAAATCCATCGTCTGTGGTTAAGGGCGAAGCGCTCCTCAAAATCGGCCACATGGATTTTTCCTGAGGCCTTGACCTCCATCCGATAAAGTCAGGAAGGTTCTTGTCGGGGCAGTATCTGTTCGGCCCAACGCAAAATGTTGTCACGAATCGCTTCCTCGTCGGAGCCGAGCGCTTCCATTAGCGCAAAATTTTCAAGCACGTTTGCGTACATTTCCATATCTTCGAGCATATCTCGGAGCATGCCACTTGTTTCTGCGAGGGAAATGTCGTGCCAGACCGGGGATTCTTCAGACGGAGGGACGACAGCTTCGGGGCTTTCTTCTTTGTTCTGGGGCGACTCGATTGGGCCCTGGGAGATGTCGTCGCCCTTTGGGGGCTTGGAGGCAATTTCGTTTTCCTTCTCGCTGGCCGCCTTTGGAGATATTGTTGGCTCGGCCTCACTGATAGAGGCCTTTAAGGCTTTACTGGTCGATGGGAGTTTTCGGGTTTTCCCATCGAGACCTTCCCGCTCATCCGTTTGAAACTCCGGATACTTCTTTCGATGATTTCGGATAGTGCCCTCACTCAGCTTGCAGATCTTGGCGATACGCGGATTTGTGTATTCAGGAAATCGGAAAAGTAGTTCTTTGATAATGTTGGCACGGTCTTCTTTGCTCAATTTTGCTCGATACTTTTGATTGGCTTCGGCGGCTCTGAGCGCAGCCTGTTTCTCGCTTAACTTCAGGATCCGAGCAGGAACTTCTGCCTTTTCCCCATGAACACGAAAATAAGCTTCGGTCCGCTGAAACCCGTCGATGATCTGATACAGCCCGTTCTCCTTCATGCGAACCTCGATGGGATCCATTTCGTATCCGTCACTAATAAGTCTGGCGAGGTCTGTGATATTATCTGTCGCAGTGGTCACGCGGAACTGGAATGTAGTGTCTGAGCGGTCAATCTTCGAGATTTGCAATTTTGTATTCATAGTATTGACATCATAATTCACGATGGGATCCGAAGAGACTTATTTTGCAACTTCGTAATTTACGAGGTTGGGAGGGCATCGATTTGGTTGTCCTCGGCTGCTTGTAAGGAGAAGCGATCCCTATTTATTCGCCTTTTTCGGGGAGACGGACATCATAGGTAATTCCCTGTAGCTGAGTCAGTAATTTTGGATGCTCGCCCAGACGAATCGCCACGCCAACCGTATGTGGTAGGGGTCTTCCCTCGAAAGCGATTGCGATCCTGTAATCGATTCGGGCATGCTTACATGCATGATGGAGCCTTTGTCCGAGGATAATTGCCAAGTCAGAAGGCACCAGCCAACCAGGTTCGTGCAGGATTTTGCCGTCAAGGGTGTGACGCTCAAGTGGATCGGTGCTGGCGGCGCGGGTCTTCAGCAATTCACGGCAATCCAGAGGTAATTTTCCTTCGAGCGTGTGTAGGAGGTATTTTGCCAGCTCGTAGTCTGGACGGACGATCCAGCGGTCGAGTGTCGAGTCGTAGTGGGCTCGATGTCGGTTGCGAAGGAATCTGTGGACATTGAGGTAGGGGAGGCTTTGGAGGACGATGGTTTCGTCTTTGTGAAAAATGCGCGGCGGGCACGTCTTCGCAAAAATCGACCAATTGCCAGAGCGGGGCCCCGGGGCGCTTATCGCGGCTCTCCGGATCTCGATGGTGCGGCGCAGGGGGCGGGTCTTGGTGTCCGTCTTCCAGTGACTGAAGTTCAGCCTTTTTGGCTTCCAGTTCTTTTTGTAGTTTTTTCCCATCCTCCAGTAATGCGGCTTTACGCTCAGCCAGATTCTTCAGGGCGTCCGCACTGGCAGCTTTCAGCGGTTCGATGAGAGGGTTTGGTGCGGCTTGGTCGCCAGTTTCCAGCCAGTCGCTGTAATCGAGCGCGAACTGGTCGCCATCGGGTACCTCCATGTGTTTGAGCGAGGCTTGCCAGACATGGTAATCGCGGATGAGTTGTTCGACCGTGGCGTTCAGACCTGCATCCGCCTTGGCGCTATTCTCGCTGGCCTGCGTGTGTCGGCTTTCCGCTTGAATGTAGTCCCGGTCGGCTTGCGAAGCTTGATGCTCCGCTTGCGCTAGTTCGCGGTTTCGTGTCTTTAGATGTGTGATCGCCTGGCGGCGGGATCTAGAGCTTTCCGCCCATCCGGACTCTTGATTTTGGAGCCAGGCGCGGTCGGTTTCGGCAGGTAGAGTGCTTGCGTCCAGTTCGAGTTTGACTTCTTTAACTGAGTTGCGGAATGCCGCAAACTCGCGATCCGCAGCCTTGTGCTCTTCATCCGCTTTTGTTTCCGATTGATTGAGGTCTTTTTTGCGTTCTTCGACTTGTTGGGATGAGGTTAGATATCGTTCAGTAGCTTTAGTAGCAGTGTCCTGATCGTTTTTCGCGGTCTGCCGAGCCGTCTCCAGATTCTCCGCGCTCTTCATTTCCGGGCTGGACTGCAGTGTCTCTAATTCGGAGCGGGCAGTTTGCTGCGCAGACTCGGTTTTCTGGATGGTCTGCCCGAGCGATTCGACTGCATCCCGATCCTGTTTGATCTGTTGTTCGTATCCATTGAGTTTGCGTCGGGTGTTTTCGTAAGCGTTATTCGCATGACGGATCATGTCGCAACGCCGTTTCGTCGCGACTTGTAGGTAGCGTTTGTAATCGGAGAGGAAGCGTTCGACGCCGTCGAGAGAGTTCTTGAAGTCGTCGAGTTCCGTCCGGTTGCTTTCAAGGCTGCGGAAGGCATCGGCCGCGTCCTCCAGCAGACCTTGGGGTAGGGGGGAGAGTGCTTCGCTCAGGGCTTCGGAGAGCAGGGCTTCGTCCAGCTTGCGCGAAAGCTGGGGTTTCCGCAGGCGGATTAGTAGCTCGATTAGCGCGTGGTAGCGGCTGCCTAGTGAGAAGAGCGCTTTGTCGATGGCATCACGGTAGTCTTTGGCCTGCTCGTAAACGGAGCCTTGGTCAGCCAGAGCCACGATCAGCTTGTCCTTGCTCAAGGGAATATTGTCTTTCGAGAGGAGGACGAAATCTTCGCCCACGCGCAGAGGCGTCGTGAAATACCAGCGGTTGTGGATGCGCTTACCCTTCACCGCGCGCAGTGCGCAGCCCAAGGTGTAATAGTGGGCCTTGCCTTCCTCGTCGATCCGCCCGAACTCGATCCATGTGTAGCCCAGCCGGTCGTTGTGTTTGCCCATGAGCAGGTTCCAATCCATGCTCTTCGCCGGGTCGCCGTCGGGCTCGACTCGGTGGGAGGAGATTTCGCCGTCGAGAAGGAACGGGAGTTGGAGCGCGAGGATGCGTGACTTGCCGGCTCCGTTGTTGCCGCGCAATAGGAGTTTCCCGTCCTCATACCAGAACTCCTCGTTGTCGTATTTGTAGATGTTGAGCAGGCCACTGCGGAGCGGTGCCCAGCGTTTCGACTGGGGGCGGGGGAGTGTTTCTTGGTCGGGAAATGCCATCGTCGCGGGTGGTTGCTTAGGATTCTTCGTAGCCCTTCAAACCGTATCGGGCAATGGTGGGTTGGGGCGTGATGTGATCTTCGGCAAGCTCGATCAGTCGCAGCCCCTCCAATTGTGTGAGAACTTGATTAGTCAGTGTCTTGTGCATTCCGGGGTCGGCCACGTTCTTGCGCCAGTGTTTTCGGTGTACCTGTATGAGCTGCTCGGTCTTTCGGTAGAGGTCTTCTTTGGGGATGCGTGTCTCGGCGTTTTTGCGTAGGCGGTCGCCCAAATACTCGGCCAACAGCAGAGTCAGGTGACCGTCGGTGCCTTCCTCCGGCAGCCCGTAGTCGGTCAGGTCTCCACCGAGATCGACCATCGCGACCCCTTCCCGTCGCAACTCCGGAATCAAGTCGGTCTGATTGCGGATTTCGCGGAGGATCGACGGGCGTTGTTTTTCCCAGTAGAGGAGTTCGGATTCGGACAAATCCTTGTAGAATAACACCGGGTCGTCCAAGAGATGCCGGTATAGTTTGATCCGAATGGCGCGGTTGCGTGCTTCGTCCGATTCGGCCACCGGTTCGAAGGCAAGCGCGTGGAGCCGCCCTTGGGGCTTGGTTTGGCTGAGCAAAGAAGGGCTTTGCCGGGCGGCCATCAGGCGACCGAGGATGCCGTGGTTGACCGAGTAGAGTGCGTCGGACGCCTGATTGTGTATGAACTTTTCCTCGCTTCCCTGGATACGCTCCAAGACGCAAAGCTCGATCAGCTTGCGGAGCACTTGCACGAAATCGCGCCGCTCGTCGATGGCTTCGAGCGTGAAGTGCAGGCCGTGCTCCGCGAAAGCTTCGTTGCCCTTAATCAAGGCAACCACGTCTTGGGAGAGGTGCCCCAATGTGGTCTGCCTCTGGGAACGCTCCAGAGAGGAGAGGGCGAGACAAAGCAGCACATAGCGTCGTTTCGAAAAGGCCGCCCCGTTCTTCCGGTCGCGGCAGGGGCGGCTCGCGTCCGTCGGATCGGCGGCGGTCTTGTTGAGTCGGGCCAATTCCGAGTTGATGAAAAGACTCCAGCCCGTGTAGTGCGAAAACCAGTGTTTGAGCCATTCGCTGTGCCGACGGATCATCGAGAATATTTCGTTTGAGCCGGATTGGCTGACCACGATCGGTTGGAAAAGCAGCGCCCGGACGCATTTCCGCCGTTCCGCTTTTGTGGACTCGTCGATCTCATGCGAGAGCGCCGTGAGTTTGCGACGTCGGCGGGCGGAGGCGCTCTGAATATTGCCCTGCGAAACTTCGGAGGAAGATGATGCTGAACTCGGATGTCTCATGCGCTTGCCTGAAAGCTTCCCCGGATAGTGACCCAGTGATCGAAGCCGGACAATTCGCCCTCGCTGGTACGGATGGCCACCCAACTTGAGTCAATGATAGGTTCCAGATGGATAACAAGCGAACCGTCGGTAGAGGGTGCCAATACGGATTCGTCCGGCTCGGTTTTCTGTGAGAGCGCTTCCCCCAGAAGATCCAAGAGCAGATCGAAGGTATGTGGATCCAGCGCCGCGATCTCCGAGAGCCGGGTTCTTTGGTTGGTGGCGAGGACGCGACGAGCCTCGGAGATTTGGCGGGTTTCTTCTTCGTTCAGCTTCTTGATGGCCGCTTTCCCCTCGCGGCGATCTAAGACTGACTTCGCGGGTCCCCTGGCCACGCTGCGCCCCGACTGCCTGAGTCTCGGAGTGATCCATACCGGCTCGGCTTCGAGCCAGCTTGTCTTAGCCGGGACAGGATGCTCTTCCCGACGGTCGAGCGTTTCACTATTGATCATATAGTGTCGGCTCGGGCTGAGGGAAAACGCTGTCCGCCAGAGTCGGTGCAGGTCGTCCTCGGTATCGGCTTCGGCAAACCATCCGGCGAGCGTCTTCCAGTCGGTTGCCCGGTCGCTTCGTGTGCTCCGTCGATCATTGATGTTCGCAAGTGTGGCCAGTAGCGCGGGGATGGCGCTGCGTGCCTTTTGACGGAGGATTTCCGCCTGGGAGCTTTTCCCCGCGTCACCCAAAAACCAGCGACGCAGCCCCTGCCAGCGGCGCTGCCAAGCCATCCGTCGTTCCTTGCGGAGCACCTCCGTCGGATCCAAAGCGTCGATCAATTCGCGGCGGGTCAGGCCATCGAAAGCCAGCTCCATCAATGCGGGCTCGAAGCGGTTCAACTTGATGGCGATTTGATTCGTCGCCGTGACGAGTTCGCCGATGAAGCGCTCAAGATAGTCGATCAACATTTCCTTGTATTTCAGGAAATCATCGACCGAGAGACCGTAGAGGTCGATCGTCTGCTGGAGGCTCCGCATGAAAATTTGGGTGGCGCCATCCACAGCTCGGTGAGTTGGGAAGTCGCTGAAATAGAAATGAAAACAACAGATAAGATGAAAATATAAATCAGCGATGGAAATTCTCAGATCAAACCCAGCGGGTTCACTCCCGCCCGGAAGGCCTGACCAGCCACCGGAAGCGAGTCTTGCGTCGTCGGTAGAGATGCCGGCACGAAGCGTAGACAGCGAGTTGCAAAGCCCTGTGATAGAGCCTCGAAAGTTCATTGATTGGCGGAGTCTTCGTGTTTCCAATAGCGGGGACCAAGCGGTCGCATCCAATAAGAGCCATTGTGGCAACTGGTCTGTTGCGAACGTCCGCCCGGGGTCGAAGAGCATGGCAGAGCAACATCGGGGTTTGCCGGGAAGATGGGAGAGCCTAGCGTTTCCTTGGGATGAAAGCACCGGATTGGACGAGCCCGGTTTACCAACGTCCTTGCTGATCGCGTCGGCCTTGCCGCGATCCAAGCGCAAAAACGCAAGGTCAACCAAGGTATCGTATGGCGAGGGAGACCGAGCCACCGAGATGAACGAAGGCAGTCTTAGCCTCTGCATAGTAGCGATGGAAAGCCGGGGAACTGACCCGAAGGACCCGGTGAGTAGTCAAGGCGGAGGTCGGATCATGGACGCTTAGGAGGGAACTACGCATGGACGACAGAGACATGAAAAGCGTATCCACGAAACAACTAAGCATAGCAAACACGGCAAGGAAGTATTCTAACGAGCCGATCACCGTGCTGCACCCGAATCTGGACGTGCATTGGCTCTGGGAAGCCAGCCTGCGAGTGCGTAAAAACAGCGCCAGCGGGGTGGACAACCAGAGGTATGCCGACTACGAAGAGGGCAAGCAGGAACGGTTGGAGGCACTATTGACGAAGGCGAAGGAGGGCAGCTACCGCGCTCCCCCGGTAAAACGGAAATACATTCCGAAAGACGGAGGCGAGCAGCGCGGCATCGGTATTCCGACGCTGGACGACAAGATACTGCAACGGGCCGTGGTGATGCTGCTGGAGCCTATCTACGAGGAGGAGTTTTATGACTTTTCCTTTGGATTCCGCCCCGGCAAATCACCGCACCAAGCCTTGCGGTATATCTACAGCCAGTGCTACGAACATCAAGTGGCCTACGTTCTGGACGTCGATCTACGAAAGTATTTTGACACGATAGACCACGGCCACTTGCGCGAGATACTCCGTCGCAGGGTGGGAGACGGCGTGGTAACACGCCTTATAAACAAGTGGCTCAAAGCGGGCGTTTGGGAGAACGGCAGCGTTCATTACCCCGAAACGGGAAGTCCGCAAGGGGGCGTGATAAGCCCCTTGCTCAGCAACATATACCTGCACACCGTCCTCGACGAGTGGTATGTCCTAGACATCCGCCCGCACTTGAAGAGCAAGTCTTTTCTTGTGCGCTATGCCGATGACTTCGTGATGGGGTTTGCCAACAAAGCCGACGCCGAATCAATGCTTGCAGCGTTGACGGCACGCTTCGCCGAATACGGTCTGCAAATCCATCCGGAGAAAACGCGACTGGTGCGGTTCGAAAGACCAGGCAGGACCGCGAACGCCGGAGAGAAACCGGAGACGTTCGACTTCCTCGGCTTCACCCACTACTGGGGGAAGTCCCGCAAAGGCAACATGGTGGTACAGCGCAAAACTTCCGGCAAACGCCTGAGACGCACCCTCGGGGCGATCAAAGAGTGGGGCTGGAAGCACCGACACTTGCCACTGAAAGAACAACAGGAAAAGATTAACCGGACGCTAACCGGGCATTACGCCTATTACGGAATCACAGGCAACTCCCGCCGCCTCAGAGAAGTGCACTATCAGGTGAAACAACTCTGGCGCAAATGGCTGGGCCGAAGAAACCGGGACGGGCCGATGAACTGGAAGGCCTTCGGTCAACTGCTGGTCAACTACCCGTTGGCTCCTCCTCGGATTGTTCATCCCTATCAAAAATACGCTCCCAGCGAAACCATGATCTGAGGAACCGTGTGCATCAATCGTGCTCGCACGGGTCTGTAGGAGTGCGGTCGAGCAATCGGCCGCACGACCTCGACGCGGTTCGTCAATTCTTCGAAGCGTCCTGTGAGATTGTTGAACGCGGAGTAAAGTTTGGCCTCGTCAAGTGGTGCCGCAGCGAGCAGTTCGTAGATTTCCTCAAGGGATACCAAAATATCGCCAAGCGCACTCACCTGCAATTCTCCGGGGCGGTCAATCTGCGTATAGAAAAACTCTAGTGCCGCCTCGGCGGCTTCACCTTCTGCGGAGAGCTGGTAAAGATAGCGGGGGCGGTAGAAATCCTCCACCGTCGTGACTTCTGCGCTGTCGCGGGTGGACAGCAGATTTCCCCATTCAGAGAGTTGCTGGAGCCGTGCCTCTATGGTCGAAAGCTCCATGCCCGCATCTCGCAATTCGACGAGCAACTCTGAAGGGCGAAGATGGATCATGAACTCTTCTCGACTACGGACGAATGCTTCGAGGATAGCCCGGTAATCCCCCGATTTTTCAGAGTTCAAATGTGCGAAGGCGGAGAGTTCCGACTGTCGGGTGGGGGTGGTTAGTTTGCCTTCAGTATCCATTTGATAATCCGATTAAGATGCTTTTGCCTGTCTCATACAGGCAAGTGAAAAACGATTCAAGCTCTGGGAGCAAACGTGGAGCCATCCTACAGATCAGTATTGCGTAGCATCCGATATGCAATCAGTGTACTTGGGGTATGTTGATTGCTATTGACGCAGTTTATATTCCTGACGCGATATTGCTTGCTGGGCAGCTTGGTGCACCATTTTGCGCAAAAAAAAAAATCGAATATTTTGAGGGGTTTGGGCTTTTTATGCGTTTAACAGACTATGAATGACCTAGAATTTGAAAATTTGATTGGTGCGGAGCGTGATCGGCGCTTGCCGTCCTGCCCGGCCAACCTTGAAGCGAATGTGCTCCGGCGAGTGCGGCTTGCCGCGTGCCCAGCTGAAAGCTTAAGCACATTTGGCTGGATATTTGGCTTGTTGTCTCGGAAGACTGCTGGCTTTGGTTTTGCCGCCGGAGTGATGGTGTTGAGCGTGGTTGTGAGTGTTGTGACAACTTCATCGTCGCTCCGTGCCGCGGAAACTAGAGATTTGGCGGTAAAATCGCTGGACTTTGGCGTTTTTGAACAAAGGGCAATTCTCAACCTAGAACACTAACTTGATGACTCAAAATAATCGAACTCTGTGGGTGCGGCGCATTCTAAGCCTCGCTGCGATTGCTTTCGTTTTGATCCTTATCTGCGTGGGAAGCTCTTTGTTTTTTGCAAAGTATTTAACGCATGGATCCTCCGGCTGGCGCAATGATATGTCTCGGGGGCACCAGTGGCTGCATCAGGCGTTGGAACTCACGGAGGAGGAAAAGGCCGCGATTGATTCCTTTGAGGGGGAGTATCATCATGATCGCGATGCACTCATCCAAGAGTTTGACTCCAGAATCGCAGAGTTGCGCCAGATTCTCGTTGAAAGCGACGAATACGTGCCCGAGGTGGATGTCGCGATTCATCGAATCCATGAGGTTCACGGGCAGTTGCAAGAGCTGTCGATTCAGCACTATTACGATATGCTGAATGTGCTGCCTCCCGAGAAGCAAGCGAAGCTTCGAGAACTCGCCGTCAAGGCGCTCAGCCAGCCGGAGTGAGACCATGAATGGATTGGATGGACGCAGATTTTTTATCAATCAAGAAGATCCAGCAGGGCGAGGAGGCGGGGCTAGTGGAGCTGATGTCCCGCCATCGGGAATCTTTATTCAGGTTTGTTTATCGCTACGTCGCTAACGAAGCGGATGCAGCTGATCTTACCGAGGAGACTTTCTTCCGTATCTACGAGAAGGCGGATCGTTTTCGCCCAAAGGCTAAAGTAACGACTTGGATGTTCACGATCGCGGGAAACTTGTGCCGCGACTTCATCAGGAAGAACAAGAAGCGCAGCTGGGATCTGTCGCTTGACGCGGAAGTGGGGGATCAGACGGGCGCGACCATAATGGGTGCGTTTGCATCGGATTCGAATGATCCTAGCGAGGCGGCATCCGCCAAAGAGACAACTGGCGATATCCAAGAGGCGGTTATGCGATTACCGCAGAAGCTCAAATTTCCGTTCATCTTCTGCATACTTGAGGATAATTCCTACGACGAATGCGCGGAGGTTTTGAAGACCAGTCGCAAAACGGTGGAAACGCGCATCTATCGGGCACGAAAAATACTTCGAGAGGAACTCTCCAGTTTACAGGAGCATGTTTAAACTAAGTTTTCCAAGGTGGCTGTTTTTTGGTTTCTCGCTGGTTGTGGCGGGCGTGCTCGACGCTGCGTCCGGCTCTTCTGGCGAAGCCTTGCTTCCTGTCCCTCTGGAGGCATACTCGGAGATAGAAGCTGCGAGGGCATCGGAACTTGGCATCCCATCAGAAGATTTCGGGTTGGTCGAAATCCTCAAGTTGCGGGTCGCGGCGGAGCCTCTGAATCTCGTCACGCTTATGCTCTTCCTCGGAGCGATCATGCACACTTTTGCAGCGGGGTGGTTCATGAAGTTGTCGAAAGAGTATGAACAGATACACGACAATAGGTTGCGCGAGGAGTCGCAGAGGAACTACGTGGACGGTAAGCCACCGGTCGATCTGAGGGCGACGCTTTTTCACTTCCTTGGGGAAGTCGAAGTGATCTTTGGGATATGGGTGCTGCCTTTGTTGTTAGTGCTCACGCTCTTCAAAGGCTGGACTGCGGCCTACCAGTACATCGACGGGCGCAACTACACCGAACCGCTTTTTGTAGTGGTCATTATGGCGATTGCAGCGTCGCGGCCTGTCGTCTCTTTTGCCGGCAATCTGCTGCGCCGGGTGGCGCGGTTGGGGCATCTTCGGCCGTCGGCCTGGTGGCTGTCGATTTTGACGTTTGCCCCCATGCTGGGCTCTTTGATTACGGAGCCGGCCGCGATGACAATTGCCGCGATGCTGCTGGGGCGGGAGTTCTACCGGTATAAGCCCACCGAGCGTTTCAAATATGCGACGTTGGGGCTTCTCTTCGTCAATGTGTCCGTAGGGGGCACTCTGACGCATTTCGCCGCCCCTCCGGTGTTGATGGTGGCGACGGTCTGGGAGTGGAATTTGCCTTACGTGTTCATGCACCTAGGCGTCAGGGCTGTGGTTGGGATTATTTTGACGATGGCTGCGTACTATATCGTTTTCCGGCAGGAATTCGCAGCCCTTGATCGGACGAAGAGCGATCTCGATTCTAAAGTCGCCGTTGGGAAGGGGACAGAGCCTGTTCCACGGTGGGTCGTCTCGATTCACTTATCCTTCCTGGCGTGGACTGTGTTTACTCTGCACCATCCCGCTTTGTTCATTGGTGGATTTCTCTTCTTCCTGGCGTTTACGATCGCCACGGATCATCACCAATACGCGATCTCTTTGAAGTCTCCTTTGCTGGTTGGCTTTTTTCTGGCAGGCCTTGTCACCCACGGTGGCCTTCAGTCGTGGTGGATATCACCAGTGCTCTCTTCGTTGTCGGAAGTGCCATTGTTTTTCGGCTCGATGATACTAACTGCTTTCAACGATAATGCCGCCATCACGTTTTTGGCCTCTCAAGTGCCTGCATTCGATCCGAACCTTGCGCTCGATAGTGTGCGTTCGGGGCGGTTCCAACAAGCTGTCGTGGCTGGCGCTGTTACTGGCGGAGGCCTTACGGTGATTGCCAACGCGCCCAACCCCGCCGGCCAGAACCTGCTATCCAAGTATTTCGGAGGTAACGTGTCGCCGCTCAAGCTGTTGGCAGGTGCGGCTTTGCCGACTTCTGTGATGGCAGTCGTTTTCTTGGTCGTGCCCCATTAGGAGGGGCAGAGCCTATGCGCTTGAGGGTTCTCTAGAAGATTTTTTAGGAAAATCTGAGGGTTACCGCACTTTCGCACGTTAAACATAATGTGCGCGTAAGACCCCGCGTATCCACCGCCGTCAGTTATATCGCTCATTAGAATTATTGAATTATGCAACAGATCATCCCATCCACCGTCCGCATGGCCTTTCTCATCCTCTTTTCGGCTCCGTTTCTATTCGGGCAGAATCACGCAGGTTCGACGGATGCGGTTGAAAAGAAACTCCAATCGCCAGATGCTGCGGTTGTTCGGTTGCTGGCAATCTATGAATCCATATCACAGGCATTGGTCGCTGACGACCTTGGCTTGGCAAAAGCCCACGCTGCAGAACTTTCCGCCAGCGCGGAAAAGAGTGGGTCGCTGGAACTGGCCAATCTCGCCATGAGCGTGGCGGGGGCGGAAACGCTCGAAGAGTCCCGCGAAGCTTTCAAGCCTTTGAGTGCTTCCGTGATAGCCATGGCTCAAGACCAAGGCCAATACGTGACAATGGTCTGCCCGATGGTGTCGAATGGGCGCTGGTTGCAGAGTTCCGTCACGACCGCAAATCCGTATATGGGACAAGCGATGCCCCAGTGCGGTAAGCCAGAGATCTCGATCCGGCCGGATGGAAGCAAGGCCACCAGCGGCTCGGGTTGCTGCGGTTCGTAGTTTTTTATCCACGATATTTAAATACCGATGCATGGAGATAACATATACGCCTACGGCATGTGGCCAGTCGTTTTGTTCAACACTTTGCTGATCCTCGGGTTCGCTTTGAGCTTCGTGCGTCCGAAGGGCAAAACCGAGTGGCGACGCATGGGGCTGTTTATGGCTTTTGTCGTGGCGCTGTTTACGGAGATGTACGGAGTGCCCCTGACGATCTATTTCCTGAGCCAATGGTTGGGCAATGCGTATCCGGTTCTGGATCCGTTTTCACATGCCCACGGACATTTGTGGTTGGTCTGGCTCGGTTTGGCCGATTCCGCCTGGGCGATGACACTTCTGCATATTGTCAGCAATGGTATTGTCATTCTAGGCTTCGTCTTGCTCTACAAAGGGTGGACGGCCATCCACGAAAGTGCGGGCAAACGGCTTGTGACGGATGGAATTTATGCCCATGTGCGCCACCCGCAATATTCGGGTTTGTTCTTGATCACATTGGGACTGCTCATCCAGTGGCCGACTTTTATCACATTGTTACTTTGGCCGTTCCTGACTTTCGCTTACTATCGTTTGGCGAAGAAGGAAGAGCGAGAGGTGGCCTCCGAGTTTCCGGGCGACTATGCGCTCTACCGTGCCCGGGTGCCCGCGTTTATTCCTAAAATAACCCCGAAACAACGAAAGAACTCCGAATTATGAAACATAGTATGCTCCACATCTTTGGCTGTTTGATACCGATCAGTTTGGTTTTTATTCTACCTGCGTTCGGTTTCGATTCCGGCACAACGTTTACTGTTTTCATCATACTGATGTTTGCCTGCCATTTTTTCATGATGGGCGGACATGCGCATGGTGAAGATGGAAATGGCTCCGCCGAAAATCATGACGTGAGGAAAACGCCTACGAAAGGAGGTGAGCAATGAGATTGAGTCCGAGACGCTTTGGATTCGCTTTCTCGATGGTCGCGGGGCTGTTTTATGCAGGCTGTGTCATCTTGATGGCGCTCGCTGGCCCGGAGAAATTGGTGTTCTTTTTCAACGGCCTTTTCCATGGGCTGGATCTAAGTCCGATCTTCATGGCCTCAGTCAGCTTCGAGGTGACGTTGACTGGGTTCATCAACACAATCCTATTGGCCTGGCTGTTCGGTGCTTCGCTTGCTGTCGCCTACAACCATTCTGGATGGCTGGATCCGGCTAGTCGCGCACCGGGGCGTGGTCGCCCGCCGACGCGCTCGTGACCGAACGCATGTGCACTGTGAACTGACGATGGCTTCGAGAATCTGGCAAAGGGCTGTGGCCGCTTTATTTGGACATTCCATTACCGTTTGCTCCGCTTGGGGGGCATTGTTGATGGTGGCGGTCGGGCACCCTGTCTTGGAGACCCTGCACCTGTGGCGTTCAGGGGAAGTGGGGGAGATGTCGGCCATCGGCGCGGTGGTGCATCCTCTCGTCCAAGCCTTCAGTGTAGAGATGTTGCCGATGACGTTCGTACTGGCTTTGATCGGCGCGTGTGTGGGCGGAGTGGCCGCATGGCTCCACGCCCGCATGACTTCCCGGGCGTTGACACATTACTACTCGGAGCGGACGTTTGAGGATGTCCAGACCTTGATCGCCGAAGGGGAGAGCGAATCGCTCGAATTCAAGTCGTCCCTGCGTTGGGATTGGGACTTGGGAAAGGTCAACAAGGTTTTGGAGGGCGTCATCGCGAAAACCCTCTGCGGCATGATGAATCAGCACGGGGGCATCCTTTTGATCGGGGTGGAGGATTCAGGCGCGATCCGCGGCATCGAGAAAGATTGCCAAACACTCCGCCATCAAAACCTCGATGGTTTCGAGCAGCGGATCGTGGCACTCGCTACCAAATATCTGGGCGGTCACAGCACGGGGTTTATTCGCACGGAGTTCGTGCAAGCCGAGGGAAAAAGCATTTCAATCATACGTATCGCACCTAGCCGTGAGCCTGTCTTCTGTAAGGATGGCAATCTGCAACGCTACTATGTGCGGGCGGGGAATACGACCCGCGAATTAGACACGCGGGAGGCGATCGCTCATATCCATGAGAAATCCGGCGGTTAGTGCCATCGCATACCGGACGCGTCGCTGGATTTGAACTTTTTGAAAGTTTTTTTGAGGGTTTCGAGTCTGGACTGCGTTAAAGCATGGTAGATCCACCCACTGCGGACACGACCGAGTCGATGCCGCGAGCGCCGCACGGGGATCCACCGTATCCGGTGACCGCCATGATTCGGTCGCGTAATAAAACCTGTTTCAACAATATGACTTCAACCGACGAACGTAATCAGAGACTTCTCGCATTTCTACACCTTCTAGGGAGGTTTCGCGATGAAGATGCGGCGATCTATAATTCCATGGCGGCTGGCTATGAGAGTTTCTCCAAAGTCTGGGAGGAAGAAATCGCTCGGCCTGCCTTGGAGCATCTACTGAAGAGTGCGTCGCGCCGCATTCCGCCGCATGGGCGCGTCCTCGACGCAGGCTGTGGCACAGGGCTGAGGATTCCCGATATTGCTACTTATTTCAAACCGCGCAGGGTTTTCGGATTGGATGTCTCAAGTGCTATGTTGGATGTGGCGAGACGGAAGGGCTACGGAGTTCCGGTCTCATTCGAGGAGGGGAATTTGCATGCGCTCCCCTATGAAGACGAAAGCATGGATGCGGTCATAGCCACATGGTCGGTGGAGACGACTAGCAATCCCGGTCATGCGGTTCGAGAGTTCCTGCGTGTTCTCAAGCCCGGAGGTGTGGTTGCCTACAGCTACGTGCAGATACCGAAATCGACCTCCGAACGTGAGATTCTGTCTAAATTGGATACTGGCCAGAAATTTGATCAGCTTGGGGAAGCTCTGTCGCCCGAGCATCTGCCCTTTCATAATTGTTCCAATTCCGAACTCAGGCACTTCGCCGAGGGCATCATCTCCACTGTGATTCTTGGGAAATGCTGTGACGTGTCGCCGGGGTGGTTGCCGAAACCTTTCGATTTTGATGAATTTATCAGCGAGACGTGCTAATTTTATATGATGAAAGATCCGAATAAACACATGGAGCATCAAAAGGGCGCGGACACGCAGCCTCATGACAATGGCTGCCACACTCACGACCCTGACGGACACGCTTCCAATGAATACGATGCGGATCGCCGCGTATCGCCTTCTGCGGAAGCGAAATACTACTGCCCCATGTGTGAAGGTGTGGAATCTGACGAGCCGGGGGATTGTCCGAAATGCGGGATGCGTTTAGAGCGGAATCCTGCTTACCGGGCAACGGATGAACCGCGCATCTGGACTTGCCCGATGCACCCGGAAATCCAAGAGCCCGAACCGGGGGCCTGCCCGAAATGTGGGATGGATTTGGAACCTGTCAGTGGTGCTGAAGAGGGAGACGACGAATCGGATGAGATTCGCAGCCTCCAGCGCAAGACTCTCGTTGCGGGGATTCTCACCGTTCCCATCCTCGCCTTGGCTTTCGATAGTATGATTCCTGGGCTATCGTTTGATTCACTCTTATCGGCCAGAACTCAGGGGTGGTTGGAATTGTTCCTCGCGACTCCTGTGATCCTCTGGGCCGGGGGGATGTTCTTTACCCGTGGTTGGCGCTCCATCGTGAACCGCAGTCTCAATATGTTCACGCTGATCATGCTGGGCGTGGGCGCGGCCTACGCCTACAGCGTGGTCGCCGTGCTCTTCCCCGGCATCTTCCCCGAGTCCTTCCGACGACATGGCGAGGTGGCGCTCTACTTCGAGGCGGGCGCGGTCATCACCACGCTGATTCTTCTGGGGCAATGGCTCGAAGCTCGCGCACGGAAGCAGACGGGGCAAGCTATCGAGAGCCTGCTCGATCTCGCCGCCAAGACGGCTCACCGGCTCGACGGGCAGGGTAATGAAGAAGAGGTCGAGGTTGACGAAATCCACAAGGGAGATCACTTGCGCGTCCGCCCCGGAGAGAAGATTCCGCTCGATGGTAAAATCTTAGAGGGCAAGAGCTCGATTGATGAATCCATGATTACCGGTGAGCCGATCCCGGTTGAAAAGAGCGTCGGGGATTCGGTGATCGGTGCCACCGTGAACCAGACAGGCAGCTTTGTCATGGAGGCCGAGGCTGTGGGTGAAGAAACCATGCTCTCGCAAATCGTCGGCATGGTCGCGCAAGCTCAGCGCAGCCGTGCACCCATACAAAAAATGGCCGACCAAGTGGCGGGCTGGTTCGTGCCTGCGGTGGTTTTAATCGCCGTGCTGGCTTTCGTTTTATGGGCCATCTTCGGTCCGGCTCCGTCTATGGCTTATGCAATTATTGTGGCGGTTTCCGTTTTGATCATCGCTTGCCCTTGTGCGCTAGGGCTGGCGACTCCCATGTCGATCATGGTGGGAGTCGGCAAGGGGGCGCAGCAGGGGATTCTGGTCAAGAACGCCGAAGCGATCGAACGTGCCGAGAAAGTCACGCACCTGATCACGGATAAGACCGGGACGTTGACCGAAGGGAAGCCTTCCGTGGTAGATGTTATTTCGGCAGACGGTCAAAGTCCGTCCGACTGGCTGCGTTCCGTCGGGGCGGTGGAATCCCAGTCCGAACACCCACTGGCTCGCGCTGTCGTCGTGCATGCGAAATCAGACGGCGCGGACTTGCCCGCAATCTCAGATTTTGAAAGCACGACGGGTGGGGGAGTTCAAGCCACAGTCGATGGGCGACGTATCCGTATCGGTAAACGCGCTTTTATTGAAACCGACGAGGTGAATATTCCGGATGAATTGGGTGATCAGGCCGAGCGCCTCCAACAAGAGGCCAAAACGGTGATCTGGGCATCGGCGGATGAACGTCTGCTCGGTTTGATCGCGATTGCCGATCCGATTAAAGAAAGTTCGAAGGAGGCGATCCAGTCACTGCATGAGATGGGGATTACCGTCGTCATGTGTACCGGAGACAACACGCGCACGGCGCGGTCTGTGGCTCAAGAGCTCGGCATCGACGAGGTGCACGCCGAAGTTTCCCCGGAGGACAAACAAAGGATCGTCGAGGGACTCAAGGCGGACGGCCACCGTGTGGCCATGGCGGGCGACGGGATCAACGACGCGCCCGCACTCGCCGCTGCCGATGTCGGCATTGCCATGGGCACGGGCACGGATGTTGCGATCGAAAGCGCAGGCCTGACATTGGTGAAAGGCGACCTGCGCGGCATCGTCGGCGGTCTCCGTTTGAGCCGCCTCGTGATGCGCAACATACGGCAAAACCTGTTCTTCGCCTTTATTTACAACGCGGTCGGTGTCCCGGTCGCGGCTGGAGTGCTCTATCCCGTATTGGGCGTCTTACTCAGCCCGATGATCGCGGGCGCGGCCATGGCGTTCAGCTCTGTCTCAGTCGTCACCAATGCGCTGCGCCTCAAAAGAATCTCCATCGAACGCTAAACCAAAAAAAGAATTACTATGAAACAAAAAAATACCTACCTCCTCGCGGCATCATTTGCTGCGCTCGCGTCGCTTGTGCTTACCGGATGCTCCGAAGACGACAGCCCGGATCGCCACATGATGGATGGACTCCATGAACACGCCGAAGCAACCGACGGTAGCCATGACGCGCATACCTCTTCAAACGAAGGCGAGGCGCACGACCATGCGAGCCACGCGTCGCCGGATGACCACTCCGGCGACGGCGATCATCACGCCTCGACACAGGAGACGAAGCCTTCGGATGCTCGCGCCGTCCGCGTCGTCGCCACCGATTTCGCGTTTGAACCGAAGACCATCACGGCTGCGCCTGGCGAGAAGCTCTACGTGACACTCGTGAACAAAGGCAACGCCGTGCACATGTGGCAGATCGGTGATCGAATGGAAACGCACGTCCATACCAATGTGGGGGAAACGTCTAGTAAAGTTGTGACCGCACCCACCGAAGTGGGCGTTTACGACATCGTCTGCACCACGCCCGGACATGAGCAGTTGGGAATGGTTGGAAAGCTTGAAGTTCGCAGCGACACAGATGCTGAATCGGGTGGATTACACCCACCGATGCTCACACCTAGTCCAGACGACAGCGAGCATTCGCACGCGCACTAAATTTTTAAAACGATAGCAGTATGGAAAAAATAAACAGACGACAATTCGTAGGTCGGCTCGGTGCCGGTGTTTTTGTAACCAGCCTCGGCGGTTTGCTGCCCCGTCCGCTCTGGGCGGAGCCGGGCGCAGCGGCGGCAGACATCCTTAAGCTCACCCCACAGAGTCGTTATGATCTGGATATCGCCTACCAACCGTTCTACCTCAACGGTCGGAAGGAGGCGGTGCAAGCCACCGCCATCAACGGCACAGTTCCCGGGCCCCTCATGCATTGGCGCGAGGGCGACACCGTCGAGCTGAACGTGACTAATTCATTGATGGACACGGAGCACAGTTCGATTCACTGGCACGGCATCCTTGTGCCCTTCGCGATGGACGGCGTGCCGGGCGTGAATTTCGCGGGCATCCGGCCGGGCGAGACTTTTACCTACCGCTATAAGCTCGTCCAATCCGGCACCTACTGGTATCACAGCCACTCCGCTTTCCAAGAGCAGACCGGCACCTACGGCCCGCTCGTCATCGAACCACGCGGCGGCGATCCGATCCGCGCCGACCGCGACTATACCGTCATGCTCTCCGACTGGACTTCGGACGGCCCCGACGCCGCGTTCCGCAACGTCACCATGAACGACGGGTATTACAATTACCAACAGCGCACCGTCGGCGACCTGTTCAAAGACTTCAAAGAGCGGGGGATCCAAGACACCGTTGCCGACCGCCTCGCTTGGGGCAAGATGCGGATGAGCCCAGTCGATCTGGCTGACATCACCGGCGCGGATTACACTTACCTGATGAATGGCAATGCCCCCGACGACAATTGGACGGCACTGTTCAACCCCGGAGAAACCGTGCGGCTCAGGTTCATAAACGGAGCGGCTATGAGCACTTTCGATGTGCGTATCCCAGGGCTGGATATGAAAGTCGTCATGGTCGATGGCAAGGCGGTCAAGCCCGTCGATATCCACGAATTCCGGATCAGCGTGGCCGAGACTTACGACGTGCTCGTTCGCCCGAAAAAGGATCAACCGTTTACCATCTTCGCGGAATCACTGGATCGCAGCGGCTATGCCCGAGGCAGCCTATCCCCTCAAATGGGTCTTTCCGCGGCCGTCCCCGAATTACGTCCACGCCCCGTTCGCACCTTGGAAGATATAGGCATGGGTGGCATGGGCAGTATGGGCGACATGAAGATGGGCGCAAAGATGGATCATAGTTCGATGGGAGACGGAGGCATGAAAGCCAGTTCCTCAAAACAAATGACGCCCGACATCCCCGGTCCGATTGGTCCCGAGCCATTCACGCCGGAAGATAACGTCAACGCCGCCATGATCGTTATGAATCCTAAAGACCGCGTTTCGGAACCCGGCATCGGTCTCGGCGAGGACGGATGGAAAGTCCTCACCTACTCTGACCTCGTCAACGCGGAAGGCCAGCCATATTCCCCGAACGTAGACCGGGAAATGACAATCAACATCACGGGTAATATGGAGCGCTATATGTTCTCCTTTGACGGCAAAAAGTTCTCGCAGCACCCCGGACCCTACAACTTCCGGCACAACGAGCGCTTACGCCTATGGCTGGTCAACCACACCATGATGGAGCACCCGATCCACCTGCACGGCATGTGGATGCAGATCGAGAACGGGCAGCCGCACGACAGCATCCCCTACAAACACACGATCCTCGTTAAGCCGGGCGAAAAAATCTCCGCGCTGATCACACCGATCGAAAAGGGCGACTGGGCCTTCCACTGCCACCTGCTCTACCACATGGACGCAGGCATGTTCCAAGTCGTCCGCGTTTCCTAGCCACAACAAACTAGAAAGTCATAACAATGAATTTACCGACATACACTTCCGTAATCGGAGTCTTCACCGTCCTCCTATCAGGTACGGCTTTCGCCCAACACGAAGGCCACAACATGTCGGAAAGTATGGCGATGCCGGAGGACTATAGCTCACCACCCGCCCCAGTTCCG
The DNA here is from genome assembly GCA_002388665.1 of Opitutia bacterium UBA4506. GTDB lineage: Bacteria > Verrucomicrobiota > Verrucomicrobiia > Opitutales > Puniceicoccaceae > Puniceicoccus. Next base: position 26,799 of record DGMY01000061.1, read on the forward strand.
GAAGGCCAGTCGATCCGTAAATATGCCATCGACGACGAAGGCACAGGAGCCACCAATTTCGGCGTCGCCCCGGTGCATGACAACATGCTCTTCTACACCATCCGAGCGGATCGCTTTGAATACCGATCCTTTGACGACGGCGAAGTTTTGCTCTGGGATGTGCAGGGCTGGATCGGTCGCGATTACAACAAACTCTTCATCGAGTCGGAGGGCGAGTATTCGCTCGACGAGGATAGCTTCGAGTCCGTGCAGACGGAGCTCCTCTACGGTCGTGCCATCAGCAGCTTTTGGGACTTCCGCGCTGGACTGCGCTACGATTTCGAGCCCAGTCCCGAACGCGCCTTCGCGGTGGTCGGCGTGCAAGGGCTGGCACCCCTGTGGTTCGAGGTCGATGCCAACTTCTTTCTCAGCGAAGACGGCGACCTCTCCTTCGGCATGGAGGCCGAATATGATATTCTGCTCACGCAGCGCCTCGTCCTCCAGCCGCGCATGGAGCTGGAAATCGCCGCCCAAGACGTCGAAGAATACGGCATCTACGCGGGCTTCACTGGCGTCGAACTCGGCCTGCGGCTGCGCTATGAAATCAGCCGTAAATTCGCGCCCTATATCGGCGTGAGCTGGGAGTCCGCCCTGGGGGAAACCGCCAACCGCATCGAAAGCAGAGGCGGCGACCCCGACACCACTTCTTTAGTCGCCGGAATATGGTTCTGGTTCTAGTCGCGTGAGGAATCATTTCTTCATCGTATCGGCGGTGCTCCTTACTGGATTGGTCGCCGCACTCGTCCTCCATCCCGGTTGGCATAGTTGGCTCTTGGCGGCGCTGATTCTCCCCCTTGTCGGCTGGGGACTGGTCGACGCTTTGCAGACATCCAGTAACTTGCGCCGCACCTATCCGATCTTCGGTAGCCTGAGTGAGCTGCTCGAAAAGCAGCGCCATGTCGTGCAAGAGGTGCTCCTGCTCGACCGCAAAGAGGGTCGACCCTTCAACTGGATACAGAAAGAGATCGCTTACAAACGGGCTGACGACGAGCACAAGAGCCAGCCCTTCGGCACCCAACTCGACTATGGCTCTGTTGGTCGGGAGTGGCTGGCGCACAGTGCCTTTCCAGCTACTGCTGTTGAAGATGATTTTCGTTTGCTCGTCGGCGGCGCGGAGTGTGACCGCCCTTACTCAGTGAGCCGTTTGAACATCGGCGGTATGAGCTACGGCTCGATCAGCAGTCATGCCACTCAAGCTCTCAACGGCGGGGCGGCACTCGGCGGGTTCGCGCACAATACGGGCGAGGGCGGTCTCACGCCGCATCACGAGAAGTTCGGAGGCGATCTTATTTTCCAAATCGGCACCGGATATTTCGGGTGCCGCACGGAGGATGGACGCTTCGACCCCGACCGCTTCGCGGAAATCGCCGAAAGGGAGACGGTCAAGATGGTGGAGATCAAGATTTCGCAAGGAGCCAAGCCAGGCTACGGTGCGATCCTCCCGGCCAAGAAAAATACGGAAGAGATCGCGGCCTACCGGGGCGTCGAAGCAGGCACCGAAGTCCTTTCGCCTCCGCACCATTCTGCGTTTGAAGACGCCGACGGTTTGATCGCCTTCATCCGTCAGCTGCGTGATTTGTCGGGCGGTAAGCCCATCGGCATCAAGCTTTGCCTGGGCACTCCCGAGGAGTTTGATTCTCTGGCGCAAGCCTTCCATGCGGCCGACTCGTTGCCCGACTTCATCACCATCGACGGTGGTGAAGGCGGCACAGGAGCCGCCCATCTCGACTCTCTGCATTGGGTCGGCATGCCAATGGCCGAAGCTCTCCACCATGCGCACCAGACCCTCCGCCGCCATGGCTTGCGTGAGCGCACACGCCTTTTCGCCGGGGGCAAAATCCTCACTTCATTCGACATGGCCAAAGTCATTTCACTCGGCGCGGACGCCTGTTTCAGTGCCCGAGGCATGATGCTCGCGCTTGGTTGCGTGCAGTCGCTCAAGTGCAATCTCGACACCTGTCCCACCGGCATCACGACGATGGATCCGCAGCGGGTTCGCTCCCTCGTCGTCGCCGATAAGAAAGTGCGGGTCGCCAACTTCCACAAAAACACCCTGCACGGCCTGCGTGAACTGCTCACTGCGGCGGGTTTGCGTTCTCTAAGTGAGTTGCGCAAAGACCGCATCTACCGGCGCGTCTCCGAAACAGAGGTGCGCAGCTTCGCAGAAATTTATCCCGACATCTACGGTTAACAAGCCCGGTAATCGGGACAGCACCTGATTTTCATCCAAAGTCGCAACCAGCCAAAATCCGCATCCGCGTTTGCCACGCCTGCGACTCCACATCCAATACAACTCATGAAGAAAAAAGCAGACATCCACCGCATGGTCACGCCCGACCACCTCTGCCCTTGGGGCATCAAGGCCCTCGACCTACTGAAGCGTCACGGCTACGAGGTCGAAGACCACCACCTCGAAAGCATGGACGCCAACAAGCAGTATAAAGAAGAGCACGACGTTGATGAAACGCCACAGATCTACATTGAGGGGGAGCACATTGGCGGCTACGACGCCCTACGCGAGCATCTCGGCCTCGACCCCGACCCAAGAGAAGGCGAGACTTACCGTCCGGTCATCGCCATTTTCGCTGTGACCCTTCTCATGGCACTGACCACGAGTTGGGCCATCCTCGGCAGCTTGAATTTGATCCGCGTGGCCGAGCTCTTCATCGCGTTCAGCATGTGCGCTCTCGGCATCCAGAAGTTGCAGGATTTGAAGGGCTACGCCACTGGTTTCGTGCAATACGATCTGCTCGCGCAACGTTATGTGCCCTACGCCTACGTCTATGCCTTCATCGAGGCGGGCGGCGGTGCTCTCATGATCGCCGGGCTCTTCACTTGGGTCGTCGCCCCCATCGTTCTGCTCGCCAGCGGCATCGGTGCCGTCTCCATTATCAAAGCGGTCTATGTCGAGAAGCGCGATTTGAAATGCGCCTGCGTGGGTGGCGACAGCAGCGTGCCGCTCGGCTTCATCTCCCTGACGGAAAACCTCATGATGATGGCCATGGCGGTCTGGATGCTGGTGCAAGCGGTATAGTCAAAGCGCAATGCCAAAACGCTTTCAAATGTTTGTTGTATACATCCATAACGAAGCAGCCACTTTCAGATAAACCGATACAATGCCTTGACTTAATTTTGATTTCGACGACTAGATAAAACTTGTGAAGCGTAAGATAACAGTAGCTGCTCTCTTGAGCCTCTTTGCCTGGAACGCCGTCTTTGGCGGTGTGGGCGGACTGCTGCTGTGTCTTCACAAAAGCATGGCGCTTCATCCTGAATTGATTTCCGGAAAGGTTTCTTACTGTGCGCCTGAAAGTGTCGATCCATCCGCAGAGCTGAGTTGCCTCTCGGATGAGGAATCCTGCGTGGATGTCGAACTGGAAGCAGTCGAACTCCCTCAGGTGCGTATTGACGAAGCTCAATCCATTCCAGTTTCCAGTGCGCTTTATGCGCTGCACAGTGCGATCTACGAAGTCGTCGCACTGAATTTTACGCTAAGAG
>DGMY01000006.1 GCA_002388665.1 Opitutia bacterium UBA4506
GCGGGGGCTGACTGGGGTGGACTTTCGGTGGGGATTGGACTGCGGAAAGACCTGTTTGGGTAAACATGGCGGACGGCATTGTCTTGCCGAAATGGAAACGCTCTTAGGAGGAACTATGGCTGGCGTTTCACCGAGGAAGCGCGGATCGAGCCACTTGATTGGGGCGTTGTCCTGACGGGAGGCTATTTCCGAGCGAAAAAATAGCGATCGCGTTGGCTCAGGTCGTCCTCTCCCCATGCTTGAGAGTACCCTTGGTCGGAAGCGCAATTTTGAAGATCTTCCCGCTGGTTGATTCCGGTTTCCATGGCGAGGAGCCCGCCGGGGTTAAGGAAGTCAGGTGCTTTCTTTAGGATGGTCGTTAAGTCGGAGAGCCCCGCATCATCGGAGACGAGAGCGCTCTTGGGTTCGAAATTCCGAACTTCAGGTTCGGCCTCCTGCCATTCGGACTCTGTAAGGTATGGAGGGTTGGAGAGGATCAGGTCAAATTTGCCGCTAACATCGCGGAACCAGTCTGATTCGATCCAATTCACCTCAAGACTGAGAGCTTCCCCGTTCTCGCGGGCAAGGGCAATAGCGTCGGGGGAGCGCTCTACCGCGCATACCTCTGCCTCGGGAAAATTGTGCTTCATCCACAAGGCGATGGCCCCGGTGCCGGTTCCAAGGTCCAGAATGCGCTGCGGTGGGTTTTCTGAAAAAGTGGAGAAGTGATCGGAAGTCAGCTGTACAAGATCCTCTGTTTCGGGGCGAGGGATGAGGCCACCTGGGCGGACGATAAGGTTGAGATCGTGGAACGGGTGGTGTCCTAGGATGTAGGAAAGAGGCTCTCGGCGGGCACGGCGGGCAAGGAGAGGTCGAAGTTTGGCTAGAATCTCTTCGGGAAGGGGGCGGTCAAACTGCAGGTAGAGCTCCATGCGTTGACATTCGAGGGTGTGAGCGAGGAGATGCTCGGCATCGAGTCGGGCTTCGGTTACGCCCCGATCTACCAGGAGGCCTTCCGATTTTTTAAGAATTTCGAGCAGAGTGTTCACGATGAGATTAGCTAACGTCGGCGGCAATTGCGGCTTCGGCCTTAGCGCGAATGTCAGCCCGAGCCAATTCCTCCAGAACCTCGTCCAAGGAACCTGCGAGAATTCCATCGAGATCATGGGTGGTCCAATTGATGCGATGATCAGTGAGTCGGCTTTGTGGAAAATTATAGGTTCGGATGCGTTCGCTGCGATCCCCTGAGCCGACCTGACTCCGTCGGTCCGCTGCATATTTTGCGCGTTCTTCCTCTTCCTTCTGTTGGAGGAGACGGGAGCGCAAGACCTTCATTGCTTTCGCCTTGTTCTTGATCTGGGAGCGCTCATCGGCGCAGCTCACAATCATGCCGGTGGGTTTGTGGATAATCTGGACGGCGGAGTCGGTGGTGTTCACTCCCTGACCTCCGGGGCCACTGGCTCGTGAAACGGTGATTTCGAGCTCCTCGGGGTTGATGACCAAGTCGACCTCCTCGGCTTCGGGGAGGACGGCAACGGTAGCCGTAGACGTATGAATGCGGCCATTGGTCTCGGTGGTGGGAACCCGTTGAACCCGGTGAACGCCGCTTTCAAATTTGAGGAGGCGGTATACCTCTTCGCCGGAGACGAGGAAGATGATTTCTTTATAGCCGCCGGATTCGGAGGTGCTGGAGCTCATGGGTTCTATCCGCCAGCCCTTGGTTTCAGCGAAACGACTGTACATGCGAAATAGGTCGGCTGCGAAGAGGGAGGCTTCGTCACCACCCGCCCCAGCGCGGATCTCCATGACCGTGTTGCGGGAGTCGGTGGGATCGGAGGGAACGATCAGCAGAGTGATCTCTTCTTCCAGTTCGACCGACCGCGCTTCGAGTTCGGGGAGTTCAGCTTCTGCGAGTTCGCGGATTTCGGGATCTTCGGATGAGTCCTTGAGGAGCTCCGCGGATTCTTTGATCTGGTCCTGCAAAGATTGGAACTCTTCAGACAAATTGAGGAGGCGGGTCAGTCGTTGATGTTCCCGCGCGCAGGCTGCGGCTTTGCGGCCGTCGCCGAAAATGGATGGGTCGGACATTTCACCGTCTTTCTCGGTGAGTTTCTCGCGGATGGAATCGATACTGGGAAGAATGTGCATGGAAATATGTTACCTTTGGGGGCGGATTGGGGAAAATCATTGTCGCTCGGGCCCTCTTGGGCCAGAACAGAAACGCGCCTGAGCAAAAATCCAGAGACGAAAACATGCCAGAATCAAATTTACACGGTCAAACGGTGATCGCCTGCATTTGGGATTTCGACAAAACCCTGATCCCGGGCTACATGCAAACACCGCTTTTTGAAGCCTTTGGAATCGAGGAGAAGCAGTTCTGGGATGAAGTCAACGAACTGCCGGAACTGTACGCCAGGCAAGGGTGTCACGTCTCAAAGGATACCGTCTATCTCAATCACCTGTTGAGTTACGTCAAGAACGGCCCGTTAAAAGGCCTGTCCAATCGGAAACTGCGCGAGCTCGGAAGAGAGTTGCGCTTCTACCCGGGGCTTCCTGAGTTTTTTAAATCGATCAAGAACTCTATCTCGAGCGATCCGACTTTTCACAAATACGGGGTGACTGTTGAGCACTATATTATAAGTACCGGACTGGCCGAAATGATCCGGGGTAGCAGCATAGCTCCTTACGTTGATGGGATATTTGGCTGTGAATTCATCGAGAAACCATTTCCGCCGGGCTACGGTAGCCAGAAGGAGTTGGAAATCGAGGAAGGAGGGGAAGTGAGCCAAATCGGTGTGATGGTCGACAATACGATCAAGACGAGGTTTGTGTTTGAGATCAATAAAGGCACGAACAAGGACCCCAGTGTCGACGTGAATGCGAACGTGTTGCCGCAGGACCGCCGGATACCGATTCATAACATGGTCTATCTCGCGGATGGACCGAGTGACGTCCCGGTTTTTTCAGTTGTCCGGCGGAGTGGAGGTCTGACCTTTGCTGTGTACGATCCGGAGAGCGAAGCGGAGTTTGCGCAGAACGACTCCCTGCTGCAGGCGGGACGGATTCACAGCTACGGACCGGCGGACTACCGAGAAGGGAGTAGCACGAGCATGTGGCTGCGTATGCACGTTTCGCAGATTGCCACTCGGATATGCGAGGAGAAGCGTCGGGCGATGGCATCCCGAGTGAAGGAGCCACCGCGGCATCTCCACAAAGAGGTTCCCCCAACACCGGCCGTGGACGCCCAGGGTCATTTATTTGTGGACGGCGACCTGAAGGATACCCAGTAATCGTATTCGAACTTGATTGCACGAAGAGATTTCGCAACATAAGTACTTTTCATGACATTGAAATATCCCCGTTTCAGTCTTCTAATAGCTTTAGTCCTTCTGCTCCCCGCTAGTGTGATGGCGCAGGCTGATCCCTCCACGATGGGGATCACCGCGTTGCAGCAGCGGGCATCGGAGTTGGCGGAGCAGAGTCAGTTCCAGACCGCGCGTCCGTATTTGCTCGAGATCGGCAATCGATTCAAGTCAGGCACTCCAGAGGAGCAGGGCACACTGGGTCCGGTATACTTTTTTATTGGATTGAGCTATTTGCAGGAATACAGCCAACAGAGTAATCCGGCATTGCTGCAGCAGGCGGTCGATGCGTTTAGCGATTCGCTAAAATTCGGGGTTGATGAACAGCGTGAAATTGCGGTGTTGGAATTTCGCGGAGACGCCTACCGGGGGTTGGGCCAATTTGATAAGGCCGCCGCTGATTACGAAAGAGTGGCGACTCAGCCGCTCGTTCGGATTGTACAGGGCCGCCCAGCGGAGTTTCGGGAGATTCTCAAAAAGCTGTCGATGTCGATCCACTCACTACGGGAGTGGGATCGTGGATTGCCGTGGTTCCTTCGCTTCCTAGAGGAGGCCTCTACGGACCAGGAACGGGCCCTCGCAGCGGGATTGGTACTCGAGGCTTACATTGAGCAGAATAATTTGGAGGGCATTCTTGAGCTTCTTCCGCTGATCACGGTGGATAATCCTTCGCGCTACAGTGTTTCACTGAACGTTGCCCTGATGCAGGCCGGGGATAAATTGGCGGACAAGAGCCAGTATGCCCAAGCCGCGCTCCTCTACAACGCGACCCTGACGAGGGACCAGATCGTTCGTTATTTTGAAGAACGCGAGGCGATGCAGGCTGCGCTGATCGATTCAATGCGCTCTCGAGGAAGCTCGGAGGAACGCTTGGCCGATTACCTGATCGATCTAGAGGATACGCGGATGCAGTTGAACGCGGTCCGCCAGGTGAAGCCCTACACCTCGCAGTTGATGGCACGGGTGGCGCGGAACTACTACCTGGCCGGTCGTGACTACGAAGCGGTCTGGGCCTACCTCCGTTTCGTTGAGAATTATCCGGATGACCCAATGGCGCAGGAGTTTACTTTCGCAGCCTTTATTACTGCGACGAAGTTAGGCCTGGATGAACTCTCGCGCGAATTGGGTGAAGACATCCTTGCGGGTGGCAGTTCGAACGAAGAATTTCGGAAGCGAGTCCTCTTGTCCCTGGCGAATGCCTATCTCGACTCGGGGGATGAAGAATTATTTTTCCAATCGTCCGACGATTTTCTCAGTGCGTTTCCGGATTCTCCTGAGGCCTCCCAGGTGGTCTTCATGCTCGGGAATTATCTCCTGAACAAAGGCCGGCTGGACGAGCTACACGAGCGGTTTGCTTTGTTGAAAAGCCAGCTGAAAGGTTTCGAAGCTGAGGACGGCCTCTATTACTGGCCAGGATTGGCCTATATGTTCGACGCCCAGTTTGAAAATGCCAAGGAGGAGTTCCAAGTCGTCGTGAATGAGTTTCCTCAGAGTGTTTATAAAGAGGATTCAGCCTACCGGTTGGGGATGACTTATTACGGATCAGACCAAGCCGAAAAGGCGATCGCGGATTTCAACCAATTCATCGCTGACTATCCTAAAAGTTCTCTGCGGGGGGAAGTAGAGTTTTTCCTCGGTGAGATCGCAGCATCGGACGGCCGGGTTCTCGATGCGATTCAGCATTATGACCAAGTTCCTGAGTACGCTGAAAATTTGAGTTTCATCACAAGTGCCTACTTCCAGAAGGCGAAATTGCTGGAGAAGAACGGAGCGTTAAAGCGTGCCGCACGTACCTACGAGGAGTACATTGAGGAGTACGGCGAAGAGGGACAATTGACGCAGGCCATTTTCGAACTGGGAGAGATTCGCAAGGAAGAGGGCCGTCCCGGAGAGGCGTTGACGCAGTACCAGAATGCGATTTTGAAATACGGGAACGATCCGGAGAACCTCGGAGTGGATCCGATGATCTCCACCTACGTCGAAGAATACGGCAAGGCACTCAACAAACTGACGGCCTCCTATTCATTGTTGGAGCGTTTGAACACGGACGAGGAGTTCCGCGTGAAAATTGCCTCGGACCGAGGGTATCTGTATCAGCAGTTTGCGGATGACACGGACCTGGACCAAGCCCTCTACGAAGAGCTGCGCCAGAGTAGTGAATTCAGTAAGGAGCTTCAATCGAGTGCTGAGCCGATTCAGCCTTATCTGGAGAGCTATCGGGAACAGTTAGACTCGTTCCCGAAGGAGACCCCTCAAGCCATTTTTGAACGGGAGTTCGACGAGGCGAAGCGCCGCAACAAGCGTACGATGGCGATGCGTTTGCAGATGGCATTGGAGGAATTGGGAGTTCCGCCCAGAAATCCGGTGGTGATTCAAGAGGCGGATCTCGAGCGTGCGAGCCCGAAAATCCTCGTATGGATTGGAGAAAACCAGGAGCGAATCGATCCTGAAATGGCGAAAGAGGCCTATCGTACCGCGATCGACTTTGAGGAGAGTGTACCAGATAAAGTATCTGCCTACCTGAACTTGGCCGACATGCTTTTTGAGGAAGGGGACACCGATGGTGCAATGGCGCTCTACCAAGAGGCTGAAGACAACTTCCCAAGCGATCCCCGAATCTATCGGGCACTGATCGCACAAGCACGAATTTATTCGGCTGAAGGGAAAACCGGAGAGGCTCGGGAGCGTCTAATGCAGATCCTGAAGACCCCCGACTGGCGTGGTGAACCGCATGCCGAAGCGCTTTATCGGGTTGGAACGACTTACTTTGAAGAAGAAAAATATCCGGAGGCTCACGGATTTTATGAGCGGACCTTTCTCGGTTACGCGCTCTTTGACGAATGGGCAGCCCGTGCGTACCTAATGGACGCGAGGACTCTTGTTGAAATGAATCAGCTGGACGACGCGAAGCGGACGCTGAATGAAGCGTTGAGTGATGACCGCTATCGCGAGACCGAGGCTTACAGTGAACTAGTCGAGTATGCGAACAGTATCTAAATTCTTATTTGGTGCCGGAGCCATTTTGATCTCCGGCGTCTTTCCCGCAGCGGCCCAGGACGCAGAGGCGCAGGAAAATAGCATCGTTGTATCTTCTGGATACGAGGAAGCGATTGAGCGGTACGGCTCCCAGTCGGTTGAGGCGATTCAGGTGAACGGCCCGAATCAATATTCGGCGATATTTCTGGATGACCTGAACATCGGTGGATTGGTCTTTCGCTATCCCAATTTGGACAGTCCGATCACCGTGCCTGAAGATCAGTTGACCTTTAAAATCGCCTACAAAGACCAACTGGACAAAGCTCGATACGCGCAGCTGAACGAGGCTGGGAAGCAGGCCGAGGCGAGGGAACTGATTCGGCAAGAAGTGTATCCACTCCTAAAGTTTGTTCCGATCGATCCGAAAACCATCCAGATCCACCGCCTTGTCGGCCAGCTTCTGGATGAACTGATCGCAGCGGGTGAAGTGAATGAGGCGGCCTCCATCCTGGAGAGCTTTCCGAAAGCCCGGATGATCGGGTATTTCCGCCCTCAAGCGGTGGAAGTTGCCACGGAGCTGGTAAACGAAGGAGACATCGACAGAGCCTACGCATTGGTGAAGCAATTCCCTCTGGGACCGGGACAAATTGATTTTGCCCGGGTCTACCTGAATCTGGCGAATGAGTTTCGCCTGAGGGAAGAGTGGGAAAAATCGCGTAACCTTTATAAAGACGTACAGCTGGCATCGAGCCCCGCCGAGACTCCCGAAGCATTTTTGTGGGAGGCATACATTCACATCCAGGAAGGTCGTGAGTTTATGGTGGACGGAATCTTGGACCAGTTCGGTGAGATCGACTCCAATAACCGCTATTTTTCACTTCGAGAGCTTGTCAATGGAGCGGTGCTCGAAAAGCGGGGCGAGGAACAGGAAGCGCTGTCCTCGTTGGCAAAAGGACTGGTCTACTCAACGACCAATGACCCGTGGACGCCAGAATTGCTTTATCGAACCGCAGCTCTCTACGACAGTCAGGACTTCCCGGGGGCGGCCGATGAGATTCGCGACCAACTGCGCTTCTTTTATCCGGATTCTATCTGGGTAGAGCGCCTAAATAACGAGAATTCCTAAGATCGACTCAAATCCCGCTTGAGCCCAGATCACATACTGAGTAACTTTAAAAACCTTGTAATAGAAATACCCATGATAAACCCTAAATTTAAGTTCATCCTTACGCTCATTACGGCTCTGATCGCCAGCTCATTTGTTGCTGGAGTTACTTACGGGCAGGAGGACGAGATTATAGTTGAAGAGACTGCCGATGAAGGCGTGGCTGTAGGCGACACAAGCCGGAGCCTGATCGACATGATCAAAGTGGGGGGCTGGGCGATGTATCCACTCGGTGCGCTTTCGATCGCTGGGTTGGGTTTGATCGTTTATAACTTTATCGCAATCCGCCCGAGCAAACTGTTGAACGTTGATACCGTTGAGTTGGTTTCGGAAAAGACCCGCGACTTCCAAATTGATGAGGCGCGCCAAATTTGCGCTGAGAATCCTTCTCCATTGACGAACATTTGTGACGCGGGACTCGAACGGGTCACGGCGGAGTTTGTGGACGCGGAAGCGATGGAAAAGGCGATGGAAGAAGCCTCAGTGGAAGAATTGTCCGGACCATTCCTCTACATCAACTACCTCTCGGTGATCGCCAACCTTGCGCCAATGGTCGGGCTGTTGGGTACGGTTAGTGGTATGGTGAAGGCCTTTAACGCCATTGCGGCACAAGGTGTCGGGCAGCCTCAGGCGTTGGCGAACAACATTTCCGAGGCCTTGATCACCACGGCGACCGGTATGATTGTCGGGATTCCCGCGATGTTCTTCTTCTTCTTCTTTAAGAATAAATACGGAAAAATCACATCGAGTGTGAGTCGGATCATCGGTGATTTCCATCACGAGTTCGTTGCCGCTCTTCGTAAGAGTCAGGGGTAATTTGTCATACGGTTGTAACCCCATGAACCGGAGGCACGTTTGAATACCTGGATACCCAGCGAGGGCGACGAAAGCTTTGAGCTAACGCCGATGATCGATGTGGTCTTTCTCTTGATCGCGTTCTTCATGACGATCACTAGCGAGATCACGGATGAGAATATCAAAATCGAGGTTCCGATTGCCGAAGAAGCCCAGGTTCCGGAGGAGCGGGGCATTCGCCAAACCATCTCGATCGATTCAGAAGGGAACATCTTTTTTGGATCGCAGCTGTTTACTCCCGATGAGTTGAGCGGCGCGATTCGAACGGTGCTTGCTGCGAATCCAGAGACGCGGGTATATCTTCGGGCTGACGCCCGTACCCCTCACCGGTACGTTCAAGACGTCATGAAAGCGACAGCAGCTGCTGGACTCTATGACGTCATCTTTGCCACAAATCAGGAGTAGTCATGGGTGTGAAGCGTAACCGTTTTCTGGATTCAGATGAGAAGTTCGAAATCACGGCGATGATCGACGTGGTCTTCCTCCTGTTGATCTACTTTATGTTTCTCCCGATCCAGCAAGAAGCGGATTTGGGGATCACTCTCCCTGCGGAGGCTCCACCAGCTCAAAACCTGGAACTTCCCAGTGAACATTTGGTTGAGATTATGCCCAACGGAATGGTTCTGCTAAACCGCCAGCCAATGGGTGGGGGAGATACGCGGGAATTGCCAAAGCTCCGGAATACTCTCGCTCGATTGAAAGCGTCTTCTGACCGCGCAGGTGTGAAAACCGTCGTGACGATCGATGCAGATCCGGATTCCCCGCACCAGCGTTCGATCGATGTCTTGAATGCGTTGAAAGAAGCCGGCGTTGAATTGGTGTCTTTTACTATGAATACATAGCTCTACTGAGTCTATGAGCGTGGTCGCTTAAGCGACCTGGATTTTCGGATTTATGTACCACCCCAAACGAAATCCGCCAAACAAGATTCTGTGGAGTATCTTGGCGGGTATTTTGATCCTCCACCTGATTGCGCTAGCGATTTTCGGAGGCTGGACCCTCTACGAAGCGATCCGCCCCCAGGACCCTACTTTTGACGAGCCGCCCCCTGCCGAAAAGATCGAACGAGTCGAGCTGGAGTACAAGGTGCGGATGCGTGAGCAGCAGCAGAAATCCGCTCGGCCGAAGCAGAAACTGCAGGTGAAAAGCGTTCAAAGCCTCGATATGCCGGATGTGGATATTCAAGTGCCCAATTTGAACAACACCGCTGGAATCGGCCGAATTGGAGATGGAAACTTTGGTGATCTTGGAGGAGGAGGTCTCGACGTGGGGCAGATTTCGGTGGAGCTATTCGACATCAAGGCTCGGGGAGAGAAATTTCTGTTTGCGATCGATGTCGAGCGCGACCTGATGAAGGATTCCAAAGGTGGATTGCCCACCTATAACGTGATCAAGGAAGACCTGACCCAATTGATCAATGAGCTTCCTTCCGGTATCCTGTTCAATGTGATGCTCTTCGACGAAGGTCGTCTTGAATTGTGGAGACCGTCGCTTGTTCCCGCGTCTTCGGCGAATAAGGAGGACTTTGCCAAATGGCTGGCTCCGGTGAACAGTGGCCCCAGCAGTATCGGGGTGCGGAACGATAATTATCGACCTCAATCCTGGAATTCCGAGATGGGTAAGAATCTTCTGGGGACGAAATGGTCGAACGGCAATGAGGTGTATTTGACGGTAATGGGAATGCTGGAGCAGCGCCCCGATGCGATCTTTTTGTTTTCAGACTACCTGCCGGGATTGGATCGCGGCCGCTATAGGACAGAGGAGGACATGCAGAAATCGAAGGATGAGTACGCAGAGAAGATTAAGCGGGCTGGATTCGAATCTGAGGCGGATTACAAAAGGAAGCGGGACGCCTATTGGCCGAAAGTTTCAAAACGGATAGCCGATCTCAAAGCAGAAGAAAGCCGGGAGCGCCAGGCCAAGGGGATTCCACCAAGAATCTACAGTCGGGGAGAGAATAGTGAGTTGCGCCGAAACGTTGAGGAGGTTCTCAAGAAAGAGGACAAGAAGAACTATGTCCCGTTTATTGCCATTGATTGGAAGTACACAGCCATTTCTGAAAGAGAGATGGAGAGCTTTTTTGAGCGCCTGATGCGGCTGGAATTCGATCAAAATTCAGATGATCGACCGGTCGTGAATGCCATCATTTTCAAGGGAGAAGATGAGGAATGGACCAAGCAGAATGACCGCGACGTCGACGATTTCGTAGACTTCTTTGACGGCGACTACCGGGTCCTGAAGGGCCTCGGGGCGATTGATAGCGGGAGTTACCAATAAGTTTGACCCAGGGACGGTTCAAGCCGCGCCAGATCGGCAGGTTGAACTATTCCGCGAAGAGCTTGGATAGGTAGGGGATGAGCTGTTTCTTGCGGCTCACGATTCCCTTGAGATCGAAAATTTCGCCGGAGATGACCGACGGGTATGAGATTCCGGCGATCAGTTGTTCCTTCCCTTTTGTGACGAGGAGGGAGTTCTGGGTATTGATGTCCGTCACAAGTATGGCGGAGAAATCGAGACCTTCTGATTCTCGGTATTCTTCGAGAGCTTTCTTCAGGGAAGACTCGTGTTCCCAGAAATTGTCGAATCCAAGTTCTTCAATCTGGGAAACGGAAAAGCGTGCCCCATCTTCCTCGTAGATCTTGCAATCCATCTGGACTACGCGATCCGGTTCGGAATTCAGGATCACTGAGCCCGAGGAAAAGATGCTGTCCGCCAACTCCTTCGGATCGACGTTGGCGATCTTCGAGAGTTTTTCGAGGATCTCTTTGTCCGTAGGAGTTGTAGTTGGGCTGGATAGCAAAAGAGTGTCGGAGATCAACCCAGCCATGAGTATGCCGGCAATTTCAGGTGAGGGCTTCAGCCCTTCCTTGAAGAAACGGTCAGCGACGATTGTACAGGTCGAGCCTACGGGGCGATTGATGAACAGGATGGGTTGATCCGTCGGAATATTTCCCAAACGGTGATGATCGATGATTTCAAGGATCTCAACTTCGCCAGCGCCTTGGACCGCTTGAGATAGTTCATTGTGGTCAACCAGTACAATTTGAGTCGTCGGCGGCTTGAAAATATCGGTCTTTGAGAAAACACCCAGAAGATGGTCTTGAGAGTCGGTTACCATGTAAAGCGGAGCGTATTTACGAGCGATCCGTTTTTGCACGTCCCTTACCCGTTCTTCCCGGTGGAACTGGATCATCTCATTTCCGAACACATTATCGAGAAAAGAGGCGGATCGGATGATCCAGGAAGTGGTGGCAGAGTCGTAGGGCGAGACGATGAGGCTGACCTCCTTCTCTCTTGCCCGCTCAATCATCTCTTCGTCGAGCTCGAGGTTTCCCGTGACTACGAGTAGTCGCACTCCGAGCTGCATGCTTTTTTCCTGAATGTCCCATCGATCTCCCACTACAATGATGCTTTGGCGGGGACTTACTTCTTTCTGGGCGAAATTACCGAAAGAACGGATGTCCATCGCACCGATGCGGACAAACAGTTCTTCCAGTTTGTCGGGTTCATGGAGGTGGATGGGATTGGCTTTGAGGGAGCGTGAAATGGCCGTGATGGTGGATCGGACTTTCCGCATGCGCAGGGGGTCACTTACCCGCGGGGTGAAATACTCACCCAAGTCGAAGATCGAGACCAGGCCCTTGGCTTTGCCGTCCGGGTCAACCACCGGAAGGGAGCGAACATCATATTCATCAATGAGTTGAAGCGCCTCGGCGCACGTGCTTTCTGGACCGGCCTTCCAGAACTCGGTTCTCATGATATCCTCGAGCCGAGGAGTGACGTCTCCAATAAAAGTTGGGAGGGGAACGTTAAACCGGTCCAAAATGGCATCGATCCGAGCATTTGAGTTCCCGCAGCGCGCCGGAAGAAAGCCCTCTTCTCCCATGGCTTGTTTGAATGCAGCGTATCCAACAGCCGAGCAGATTGCGTCAGCGTCGGGATTTTTGTGACCGAAGATATAGACCGGTTTTGTCATGTTATTTTAATCGCCAAAGTAAGGGGTATTTTCGTGGGTAGGCGAAGAAAAAAAGAGCCGGCTCGAAAGCCGGCTCTTCTCGTCGATTAAAAAAATTGTTTCAGCTTAGGGAGCTTTGACGATGTTTCCTGAACCACCGACTGCTGTCTCAATATTGTTGGTCGTGGTGGATGTACTTGGATCGACCAGTTCACCAGTGGTGGATGTTCCTAGATTCTTGTAGAACGTCACATGACCATCCATGAACGCGACGTGCCCGCCGTCACCTTCCCATGGGGAATCAGAGGCCCATGTTCCGTCAGTGGCGAGCCCCTTGGTCCACGCAATTGGGGTGATCGATGCCGAAGAATTAGGGCTGATGTTAACAGCCATTTCGTAGCTGATTGCGCTAGCTGCAGCGGTCCAATCGGCGGTCGGGGCGTAGGTCCCGCCAGTTTCGGTCAGGATAACCTTTGGAATGTCGATCGCGGCGACGTCTGTGGCAGACGAGATGAAGTAGATGGATCCGTCGTTGAGGTCAGCAAATTCTGAGAGGATTTGTGCCCATTGCGCGGCGTTGGCAGCTGAGCGGCCTCCCGATACCCATGATCCGTCTGAAATTGTTCGTGAGCGAGCGCCCGCGATGGCGAAGCTGTTGTAGGCCAGCCCGACGTTTTTCAAATCACTCGAAGATGCTGCCTGCGCCGCCGTTTTGCGGACGCCGCCAACAGCGGGAATGATGATCCCCGCCAAAATACCAATGATGGCAATGACGGTGAGGAGTTCAATGAGGGTAAAGCCTTTTCGGCTGCGGTTGCAGGGGATGGTATCCATATCGTCGAAAAAGTTCGTGCTATAGTGGCAAATAGTCAACTGCCAAATCGTCTTTATCTGAGTGTGCACGGGTGTTCGGACGTAGATTTGACCATTGAGGTACCGTTCAGCTTTTCCAGAACCAGAGGGCTTGTTCGTAATTGCGAGCACCCTACGAATCACCATTTTTGTCAGTTTGTAATAAGCCTATAGATGAGAGGATATCGGCTTAAGAGCAGAATGTGCGAAATGGGTGCAAAATAGCTTGATTCGCAGTTGCTCCGTAGTTATACCTATCTCGTCTCTCATCACTTATTATTCACTCTGACTAGCTATCCCATGAACGCGAAAACTCTCTCGATCTCTCTCATCGCCGGAATTTCCGGGGCGATGTTCTCTGCGCAGGCCGCAACTTTTACCTTCGGGTTAAGCTTGGACGGGGAAGCCAATGCGTTCCAGTCAGTTGATGGAATTGGGCTCACCGTGGAAAATGCCTCAATTGTTGGCCTCGGGGCGGGCCTATTTGTTTCTACGGTTGACGGGATTGTTTTGAGCGATAGCGCTGCCGGAAACGTTCAGAGTTTTGATTTAGTTTTCGATACCGACGTCTATATTAATAGTTTTAGTATTGGGAGCGTATTGAACGGCGGTGGAACCATTGGGCTGAGCGTGGCCGGGGGGTCGACAATCAGCGGCTTGGACGCTTCGATTGTTCAAACGGTGAATTTGGGGTCGCCCATTTTGGTGACTTCCGGAACCTCGGTAACGCTTTCGACTGCAGGGTATGGGGCGGCAGCGATTTCCAACTTGGCTGATATCACAGTCGAGGCCGTGCCCGAGCCCGCGCAAGCCTCAGTTCTCTTGGGTACAGCAGCGGTGTTAATCCTTCTGGGCCGTCGTCGTATTCGCCGATAGGCTTTAAGGCGGTTTCTTTGTTTAGGTCTCAAGCTGGGGGTGTCATCGCCCCTGTCTCCTGAATTTGTCAGGCAGCCCACATCGGAAGTAGGGCTGCCTTCTTTTGTTAAGGCAGGCGGCTTTACGTAAAGTCTGGGGAGGCTTTTGATTTTTGAGAAGTAGTGCTTACATTCATCGTAGATCGGATCTGATCTGGGTGCCCCCGCCCTGACCGTTGTCCTTCGGGAAGATCCGTCCCCAGAAACTCCCCAAATTTCTTGCTTTATGAATTCCCTCCCCCGACGACGCATTCCGTTATCACGTTCCGGATTTTCGCTTGTTGAGCTCTTGGTTGCAGTCGCAGTCTTGGGTATGCTCGGAGCATTGACCTTCTTCGGGTACAACCGGGTCCGCTCTTCGGGGGAGAAAACAGTTTCAGCCAGCAACATTCGGCAGGTTGTGATGGGGTTGCACCTGTACTCTCTGAACAACAGTGGCTTTCTACCGCACCAGTTTGATGCTTCCAGGAATTCGGATTGGAGCGGGGTTTTGGTCGAGGAGGAGTATGTCCCGGAAGAGGTTTTTCATGCGCCGGCCGATTTGTATACACGCCGATTTGACGGAACGCCACGGAGCTATGCGGTCAATTCCGCGACCTACACATTTCTTCAAAATGGTTATCGTAGTCCCTGGCCAAAGGACCGGACAGGCGAGCCGAGCCGAGCCAATATGGTGCCTGCAACGGTGATGTTGGTAGGAGAGAATTTTGGGGGTGCCATCGAAAATTCCGGTGCCGTGGTTGGTGTGGCCGAGTTCGAAGGGCTAAACGCTGAAACCTACAACTTCTACGACGACACTGGTGCTCACTACTGCATGGCTGACGGCAGTGTCGCCTTTATGAGTAAGACAGAGGCGACTCGTTATCGCGCAGATACAGACTACAACGGAGATCCCCGGGATCCCTGGAAATGGGTTCCGTGAACATAGGTATTTATCATGAAAAAAGCATCTTTCTCTTTCGTTTGTATTGCGCTTTTGCTGGGTAGGGCAATCGCCTCGGCCGGTACCTCCGAGCCAATTTCTCTGACGCCCGAGAGTTGGCAAGGCGCTCCGAGCGTCAGGCTCTCTGAGCAAGACGGACACCTTCGGATTAAATCCCTCGACAGCAGCATTTGGTTCGGACCTCGCGGTCGGATCTCTCACGGTAAAGATGATGTGGTATCGGTCGATTATCGTTTACGGGGTGGAAATTTGGTTGTTCAGGCCAATTGGTTTGATGGTTCTGGAAAATTCCTTGAGACGGCGGATCTTGGCCAAACGAATTCGGATAAGCGGACGGCAATGTTTCGGGTCGAAGGGAGCGATTCCCTGCCGAAACAGGGCCTCTTCTATGAGCTTAAGTTCTGGGTAGAGGCAGATATGCCGAGCCTCGAGCTGCGATCACTGTCGATTGATCGGGGGGTGGGGGCCATTCCTCTGTTCTCGGCCCAAGACTTTGAGGGAAGTGATTCGATCGAGGTTTCTACGGCCTCGAGTGGATTGCTGGCCTTTCGGAACGTCAGCACGGTCTCACCGGGAAGCATAGTGACTTCGAAGACGCTCAAACGCAGCGGGCTGGACACGGTTCGAATAAAAGTTGCCAGCGTGTCGCCTAGTACTGCTTTTTCGATCCAGGCAATCTATTGGTCTGGCAGTGGAACCTACCTCGGTTACGGGGATTTGTTAAAAGACGTGACCAATGTTACCGAAACCACTGTAGATTTTGAATCGCTGGAGATGCCCGAGGGCACTCAGAAAATCGGATTCAAATTCTGGCTTTCGGGTCAAGCCGCCACGGCAGAGGTGGAAATGTCCCGGGAGTAGCCGTTTCCTCGACTCATCACGATCGATCTGGAGTCGAGCCGCGCTCGCACCAGGTTCCTTCGATCTGAATCGTCATAGAATTGCGTGAGATGCCGTGGGTGCTTTTCAAAATTCCGTTGATCACGAGATCGACGGCGGCGTGTCCAAAATGAAGTGAATTTTGGTCGATCCCGCTGATATTTTTGTGAAGTTCGGATTGCAGGTCGAGATCGAGGTCTGCGTAGGCAATGTCTTCGCCCAATCGTATTCCCAGAGCTTCCGCTTTCGCTAGGATTCTCGGAGACGCGCCGATGAATGCATCGAGTTTGTACTTCTCGATCCAGTTTCCGAGGAGGTCCGCAGTGATTTCGGGGGCTATCAGCGGTGGTATCTCAGTCAGCTTTTTTGATGTGTTGTTTCGCCGATAGACAAGGTAGGCGGCATGCCATCTTCGATTTGTGATGAAGTCGTTCGAGGAAGACATGCAGTATCCGATCCGCCGATACCCTTTTTCTGTGAGGGTATTCATTGTGGTCAGCATCGACTCATAGTGGGAGTGGATAATACGATTGACCCCTGTTCCAGGTAAAGTGTCGCTCATGATCACCGTCGAGAACTGGTCCCAGGGTAGGTCGAGTTTGCAGGGGTTGAGCGAGGGATCTGCCTGGGGGTTGAATGGGTGGACGAGGACTCCTTGAATTCCTCGATTCCAGAGAATTTTGTTCAGGCGGGCGGTGGTCATTCCGGGTGCATCGATCCAGAACTCGTCGAGGTGGTAGCCGTATGCGTTTGCCTGTTCATGCGCGCCCTTGCGATAGAGCACTTGCGTATGTGACTTTTTCCACGTGTCTGGGCTCTCGCCCGTGGTCAGGTAGGCAATAGGCAGTTGGGCTGATTCCGACCGGCCCCGCCTCATGGCTGCCATATAGTTCGATAGCTCGAGATTGCGTTTATAGCCAATCCTCGCCGCGGCGGAGATCACTTTGTCTTTCGTCGGTCCGGAAATGCTTGGGTGGTCGCGTAGTGCGAGCGAAACCGTCATCTTTGAGACCCCCAGTTCGCTGGCGATGTCTTGGAGGCTCGGCTTCTTTTTCATGGCCGCCTATTGCAACACTTGTTGAAGAGAAAGCCAATCCAGATTTACGTAAAGTGAGGTCCGGCTTCTCATTTCGGTAAATCGACTTAGAGTATTGATCTTACGACGACCGTCGTGCCCCCTTCGTTTCCCTCATCCCCATGAAAGACCCCATAGCTGAGAAGGCCTGTCCTCTGATTCAAATTCCTCTGGAAAGTGGTTGGAGCTTTCGCAGTATGAAAGACGAGAAGTGGATGGACGCTGTGGTGCCGGGATGCGTGCATACGGATCTTCATCGCGCTGGAGCGATCCCGGACCCCTTTTTCGGGAACAATGAGGCGAAGCTCCAGTGGATTGAGAATGAAGATTGGGAGTATTGTGTTGGGTTCGAGGTTACTGAGAGTCAGCTCGCCTCAGGTAACGTAGATCTTGTAATGGAGGGACTCGATACTTTGGCGTCGATCTTTTTGAACGATGAGCTTCTCGGAGAATCCTCCAATATGTTCGTGCCTCTGCGGTATTCGATCAAAGACTACGCGAAAGTGGGTCAGAATCGATTGAGGATCGAGTTTCGAAATCCCATGGATTTCGTTCGAGAAAAGGCTGGGGGAGAGCTGACGCCCGTCGCCTGTGATCCAATTGGTGGTAGGCAATATATTCGAAAGGAGCAGTGTTCTTTTGGGTGGGATTGGGGTCCCAGATTTGCGACATGTGGAATCTGGAAGCCGATCCGTCTCGAGTTGTGGCAGGAGGCGCGGATTCGGGATTGTCGGATCTCTCAAGACCACGCGGATGGTAAGGTCGCGGTAATCGTCCTTCCTGAGGTCGTCGGGGAAGCGGATGAGTGCCGGGTTCGTTTGTTGTTCGAAGGAAGGCAGGTCGCAGAGAGGGCTGAGCCGATTGGAAAGGAAATTCGGCTGGAAGTGGTCAACCCTCATTTGTGGCATCCCAATGGGTACGGATCGCAAGAGCTCTATGAAGTCGAGGTCGAGCTAGTGACGGGCGATGTGTGTCTGGATCTAAGAACGCAGCTTTTGGGTTTGTGCGCGATTCGTCTCGATCGGCATGAAGACGAGTGGGGCGAAAGTTTTCAGTTTGAAGTCAATGGCCGGTCGATTTTTGCGAAAGGTGCAAACTGGATTCCGTCCCATAGTTTTATAAACGAAGGAGCGGGGTTGGCTCTGGATGCGCTTCAATCAGCGGCGTCCGCCAATATGAATATGATCCGTGTTTGGGGTGGGGGTGTTTATGAGAGCGCTGAATTCTACGAGGAATGCCTGAGGCTGGGTTTGCTTGTTTGGCAAGATTTCATGTTCGCCTGTTGGCCCTATCCGGGGGACAAAGATTTCCTCGCCTCAGTGCGAGAGGAGGCGGAGGCCCAAGTGGCCCGTCTGAGAAATTTTAGTAATCTCGCGCTCCTTTGTGGCAATAACGAGATTGTTCAAATGCACTGGGAGCGCATGAGGGATGAGCCTCAGTTGGGTGCAGATTATGAAGCCCTTTTTCATGACCTACTCCCTGGGGTTGTGGACTCGCTTGCACCTGAGATTGATTATTGGCCATCCTCGGGTTGGAACCCACAGGATCCGATGGGATTTCCCGACAACGTGGAATCAGGCGATACTCATTTTTGGGGAGTGTGGCATGCCAAGCAGCCAGTAGAGGCGTACGAGACGCTCGAGCATCGGTTTTTCTCGGAGTTCGGGATGCAGTCCTATCCGTGGCCAGAAACCGCCGCCACTTTTACGGAGAGTACAAATCTCTATAGTCCAGAGATGGACAATCACCAGAAGAACGGAGGAGGGAACGAGACGATCTTTCACTATCTTTCGACTCTGTATCGGTTCCCCAAGGACTATCCCTCCCAAGTTTATCTGTCTCAACTCAATCAAGCGTATTGCCTACGGTTTGGGATTGAGCACATGCGACGCAGTATGCCGCGAACCATGGGAGCTTTGTACTGGCAGTTGAACGACTGCTGGCCGGTGGCGTCGTGGTCCAGTCTCGATTTTGGCGGGCGGTGGAAGGTCTTGCACTACGCGGCTCGGCGGTTCTTCTCGCCCCTTCTTGTCTCGGTGAAGCGACTGGGAGAAGAGTCCGTCTATGTTAGCAATAACTACAGACGCAGTAACATTGACCGGATGGAGATTTACGCAGTGTTTGACGGTGTTCACGACACTGAGGGTGTACTCGAATGGTCAATTTGGAGTGTGTCTCAGAATAGGATCCTGGAAAAGGGGCAAGCGCCTGTATCTTTAGGTGCAGGGTCAGCGCAAGTCGTGGAGGTCGTCGATGGAAGCCGTTGGATTGAAAGCCATGGGAGAGATGATCTGGTGCTGAGAACTCGACTGGCGGCGGAAGGATTTGAGGATAGTGAAAACACTACTTTTTTTAGTGCGCCGAGAAGAGTCGAATTCAAGCAGCCATCGATACAGGTGGAGACTCGAAGAATTAGTCGATCGCGTATTTTGTTATCCATGACGACAGAGAATATTGCCTACCAGGTTTTTGTGAAGCCACCGAAAGGAATGGACTTTCGGTCGTCTGATAACGCCTTCGATCTCTATCCGGGCGAATCGAAGTTTGTCTTTGTTGAAAGCGCGAAAGGCGACTTCATGGAATATGATTCAACTCCTTTCATTACATTCTCTTATAGAGATACTTATGATACGTAATCGTTGCCGAAATGGATCGCTTTTTTTGTAAGTATCATTACTTATAATCGATTATATCCCCGTTAACCTAACCCTAACCAAATAATTATGAAAACTACCCTACTATCTGCCCTTGTTGTCTCCGCACCGGTACTCTCTGCGGCTCCATTTATTGATGAATTTGCGGATGCTTCGAATATTTCCAGTTTCGGGGTGGCGAGCGAATTGATCTCCGGCGGAGAGCTTTCCGTCACCCGTACGAGTTCTACTGGCGACGCAGGCATTGATTGGTACATTGATCAATCGACCTATTTCTCTTTGGATTCTGGAGATGCGCAATACATCCTCGAAATTGATCCAGTCGCAGCAATTGGGGACGGTGAATGGAGTCCGTACATCCTCTTTTTTGATAACCTGAACGGTTACATCAGCGAGTTGCAGTTGACCGGATTTAGCGCTAGCACTTCCACTTTGAGCGAAAATATTTCCGAATTTGCTGTCAATCAGTCGGTGGCTGGCGCCGCGCAGTACCTGGTGCGGATTCGTTTTGAAGGGACCTCTGGAAGTGGATTCGAGTTTAGTGAGTTCGCAGCGGTTCCTGAGCCATCCCAGTCTGCTTTGATAGGCGGCGTCCTCGCGTTGGGTGCTTTGCTTGTCGTGCGCCGCAGGCGCTCCTAGTCGATTTTCCATCGTACCGATAGGATGTTCGCCTTTCGTCCCGCCGTCTGGGCTGGATCAGCGGTAGCCTGCGCGGGTTCTCTCCTTCTCGGTGGGTGTTCCGAAGAGGGCTCCACTGGGAAGGAAACTATGGAATTTAGTGAAATGAGTACGTGGACACCTTCGCAGGACAGCCCGTTGTTTGCTGTTCATTATATGCCCTGGTTCAATAACCCGGAGACGAGTGAGCGGGGGAGAAAGGAATGGTCCCATTGGGCGTGGACCGACGGCAAGACAGTCAATGATCCGCTACTGCGGGATGCGGATGGTCAGCGTGGAATTGCATCGGTGGATTACCCGTTGATCGGACCCTATAGTTCGGACGATCCCGACGTCGTTCGGTATCATTTCCGAACGATGAGGTCTGTCGGTATCGATGCAGTGTTTATCATTTGGTATGGTCCGGGGAGTGATACGGATCAGCTGGTGCCGATGCTGCTGGATGAGGCCGAGAGGGCTGGGCTTAGGCTTGCGATTTGTTACGAGGAAAAGCTGAATTGGCCCGAGTACCGAAATCCTGAAAGCCGGGCTGATATCGTCAACACGGCCACAGATGATCTGAATTATATTCTCTCGGAGTACTCGGGGCATCCGGCATATCTTCATCGGGGCCAAAAGCCGTTTATCTACCAATTCAACTTTTGGGGAGAAGGGGATCTGGGCAAAAACAATATTTTGCCAGCCGAGTGGGAGCAGGTGTTTTCGTCGCTCGATCAATCCGTGGCGTACGCGAGGCAGAACCTGAACCCGGAGTACCATCCGGAGATTGGCGGGGCCTATGTGTGGTGGTCGGAAGATGAGAGCTATTTGAGAGATTTCGCCGAGTATTCCCGGAGTATGGTGGACGCCGATAGATTGGAGTTTTTTATGACGATGGCGGCTCCCGGATTTGACGATAGCGGTGTCAATGGATGGGGCCATGGTGCGAGGGTCTCTTCGGATCGGGGGCCCGGTATGTTGCAGAAGACTTTAGAGATCGCGGTAGAGGGAGATCCGGAAGTGATTCAGCTCGTTACGTGGAATGATTTCAATGAAGGCACCGCGCTAGAGCCTACCGTGCGATTTGGTTATCAGTACCTGGATGCGCTTGAGGAGTTTATTGCGAGCGTAACCGGGCGTTCAGCTGAGTTCTCAGATAACCGGTCCGCGTTGCGGGAGTACTTGAAGCGAGCGAGTGAGAAGCAACGCGTGGAGTTGGCGCCGGGTGTCGAGGAGTATCTCGAGGCCCCCATGAGTCAGGTTGATGAGGCTCAGACGCAGGCGGAGTAAATTACTTCTGTCTCCCGCCTTCAGCCAGGGCTGTGGGGGCTGTGGTGCGATTCTAAAAGGGGTTCAGGGGTCGCCCCTGAACTGGTTGCTAAGTCTTTCTTTCCCTCTCTAGTCGCGCGACTGGCTACATTTGTAACGAGGCGCCTGCCTTGCGGTCGGAGTTGCGGGAGAGCTCCTGTGTTTGCGGGTGACAGCCATTAAAAAAGGCCCTTCGAAAACGAAGGGCCTTTCTCGCTATTAAAACTGTCTATGGGATCAAGGCATGCCGGGCATCGGCATCCCGGGGAGTTTGAGTCCGCCCATATTGAGTGCGCGGTATCCTGCAGGCACTTCGAGCTTAGAGTCTGGTACTTTCTCTGATTTGAGCGATGTGACGGTGATCGTCATCGGTTTTCCGTTTTCGGTCATCGTGATCTCCAGGGGCATACCACCATTTGGAAAGGCTTTCAGCAGAACCTCGGGTGTCTCTCCTGCGAGCGGTCCTTCGAGTGGTTGAAAGGATCCCAACTCATCTGTGATCCAAAGAGTGGTTGTTTTTGATCCCTCTGTGTAGATTACCTTGCGTGCTGTGTAGTTGAGGATCTTTCGGGTTTCGTCGGTAACATCAAACGTGCCGGTCGGTGTCTTGTTTGCGTTTTTGATGAACTTCTGAGCCGGAATGTCCATGTACATTTTCTGCTGTGGAATGATGACCTTGGCTTCCATTGTATCGCGGTCGATTAGGACAGTCCCCTGCGGGTTTGCGGGACTGTTGACCGCCATCTTGTTTCCTTTGATCAGAAAGGAGATGTCCTGTTTTTGCCCTTCGGAATCAACTTGATAGGTTAGTTGTCCTTCGAATTCCGATGCCGCGTTCGCAGATAGTGTGGCGCAAGTTAGCGCGAGTAGTGAAAGGAGTTTTTTCATTGGATTGTATCAGGTTGGAGGGGTTGAAGAGATTTACTCCTCAGCGGTAACGATGTCGCCCTTCTCAGGCATTTCGCCGACGAGCAATTTTGCATAGCTGACTTTCTCGGATACTTTGGTAATTTCGATCTCGCTGACGATCTCACCTTCGATCCGTTCGAGGATCTCACCGGTGCTTGGATCGATGAGGAGCTCGCCTTGTTCGCGTACCACAAATTTTTGGCCGTTCTGAATGTTGAAGTTGGAGCCTCTGTTGATGATGATCTTGTCGCCGCTAATGGTGACAACGACCCCGTCGAGTGAAAGGTCTTCGAATTGCTCAGCGAGAAAACGGGTAGATTGGACAACGCAATCGTAAGCAGCTTCGCCGAGAGGAGTTTTGGTAAATCCTCCGAGATCGGCGCCCCAGTTGGATGATGCGTAGCCAATATCAAGTCCCTTTCGTCCAGCTTCACCGACTACGCGCTCTTTGGCGACGATCTCTCCCGTTGTTGAATCGATTACTTTTACGATGGTCGTGATCTGTGCGTTGCCTCCGCTGCCGCCGATGCGGAAACCTCCGATGGATAGACCGCCACTTTTTCCGGATTCCGCGCCCTCGACATCTGTGATTTCTACCTCGGCGAGGTATTTTGCGCTGCGGATCTTTCCGGTTTGTGCGACGTCGCTGGCACTTGCTGATCGGCCGCTGGACTGAAGGTCTTGCTCAAGTATTGTGTCGTTGATGCGGTCGCGGTCGACAACGACAAAACGATTGGTGTCATACAGTGCCGATTCGAGCATCGAGCCGATGTTCTGCGAGAGGTCGCCAGTGTAGGTAACCAATGCGGTATATTTGGGCGGAAGAACGGCGATTGCGTGCTTCACGCCGTTGTATGGAGGGAGGCCGAAGTCTTCGTTGGCCGATTCGGTTTTGTCTTCACCGATGCCGAAAAGGGCAAATGCGCTGGAGGCAGCGGCGAGAGAAAGAAATCCAGAGAGCGCGATGATCTTTTTCATACTATAGGAGAGTGGTTGATAAGAGTGGATTGGTTGTAGTTTTCGGAGCGGATCTAGTCAAGGGTTGGGATCGCTTAGAAAAAGTAGCGGACCGTCACTCCGATCTGGCGAGGATCGCCGAGAGATTCGAAGTGTAGTTCCGGGACGAATGTAGGATCGTTATAATCACCGAAATAGATGGAGCGAGTGCCGTAGTCGGTGTCGAATAGGTTGGTTACCCAGAAGTTGATCTCAAACCCTCCGATGGAATACCCCGCCCAAAGGTCCACCAACTGGTAGGCGTCGGACTTTCCATTGTAGAACGAATCGTAGTACACTGAGTCTTGACCGCGAACTTTGAGCCGTAGAAATGCCTCGGGGATTGGGCGAACCTCTCCATAGACGGAGAAGGTGTATCCCGGAGCCATGGCTTGATCGCGGCCGTCGGCGAGAGTCGGGATGTTGTCCGCTTCGATTTTTGATTGGAGGAGGCCGAGTGAGCCGCCGATCTCGAGCCACTCTCGGGCCATCCATGAGGTGGTCCCCTCGAGTCCGTAGCCGTAGGAACTATCGGCGTTGGTTTGGGTGAGGACGTAGTTGAAGCCCGGGTCGATCTCCCACTGGCGCACTTGCGGATCGTTGCGCGTAAAGGCGAACACGGAGATGCGGGATTCCAACCCTCCATCGGGGCGAGAGAAGTTCCAGCCGCCTTCGATCTCGTAGAGCGCCTCGGCGTCGTAGTACAACTGCTCAGCATTGCGATCGGCGTTGATGCCGCCACCTTTGTAGCCGCGCGCCAGCTTCACGTAGAACGCTTGAGTTTCGTCGAGAAGATAGTTGTAAGAGATATCTCCGCCCCAAAGGAATTCCTGGTCATCGGCACTACCGACGAATTGCGGGGATCCTGAATCTTTTAATTCAAGGTTTCGTCCCTCGATGCGCAGGGTGCCGCCGATCTGGTGGGTCTCACTCAGCGGGTATAGGATCTCTCCAAAGGAGTAGATTTGACCTTCCTCATAGGTGTTCTCCGCAGTGTTGGAGTAGGGTCCGAATGCATCGGTTGGGTAATTTTCAAAGGCGTTTGAATCCTGGTCGACGTAGCTTCCGCCCACACCGACGGTGTAACGTGTAGTGTCTGGTCCCTCATTGAACCGATAGAGGATCTCCTGGCGAAACCGGTGAGTGTCGCGATTGTATTCTTCATACCACGACTGTGGAGCCGGTTCTCCCCAGACGTTTTGCCACAGCGCTAGATTTGTCGGGTCATCCGAGGTGTTGATCCAATCCGCGTCGAAACTGTACTTGGTTTTCGTCTTCTGGAATGTTGTGCGAGAAACCCATTCGCTTTCGATCGGGCCGATACCGGCCTCCACCGCGATAGCGCCCGAGCGTTGGTTGTCCTCTCCTGGCATGTCGCTGTATACTGTGTGCGAGCCTTCGTTGGCGGTAAGGGTGAAGTTGTCGTAGCCGTTCTGGAAGTCGCTGTAGAGACCGGTGACCTTGAGGCGGAAGTTGTCAGAAGGTTCCCAGTTTACCTTGAGGCGACTCGTAAACTCATCCTGGTCGGATCCAGCATTCTTTCCCAGAAAGTCGTTCTCAGTGCCTCCGTCGGTGTTATTTTGATAGACCGAAAGGCGCATTGTCAGGGAGTCGCTCAGAAAATCCAGGGGTCCGCCGACGGCGACCCCACCGCGGAAGGTGTCGTATTCGGCGACCGTTCCCTCGACTTGTCCGGTCCAGTAATCGGTGGGGTTGGTGGATTCTATATAGATCAACCCAGCAAGGGCCTGTGTGCCGTAGAGTCCGCTTTGAGGACCGCGCAGCACTTCGACGCGCTCTACGTCGAAGAGGGATACGATGTTTCCAAATCCACTGAAGTCGATCCCGTCAATCACGAGTCCGACGGAGGGTGTTACGGGTTCTTCGTAATTGTCGTACTCTCCGATGCCGCGGATTTGGAAAAAACGGGCGCGGGAGGTCCCGCCGGCGGCTGTCAAATTGGGCGTATCAAGAACGAGGTCCTCAAGGTGGGAATTGTTCGGGTCGAGCAGTTCATTGCCGGTAAATACTGAAATGCTGGAGTCTGTTTCCTGCGGCGAGACCTTTATGGAGGACGCCGCGACGGTATAGCTCTCGAATTCCCGGGTGTGGTCCGACGGATCGGGGTTCTCCTCGGCGGCCAGCAGGGTGCTGCAGGCTAATCCGAAGACTCCAGGGAAGAGGAGTGGGTTCTTGCGCGTCATGAATAGAATCGTCTCGATGCGGGCGTGTTGAAAATACAAAGGAACGATTCAAGCCGCCAACCGTTCCTTCGCCGGAATTAACCGAATCAGGTTCAAAGGGTTTGGTTCGCTTCCGCGATCGGTCTCAGCTTCCGGATGTGCAGGAAGCTCCCCTGGTTGAACGCGCTAAGAACAAGGCCTCAGGGCAGGGAGGTCAAGAGGTTTGCATGGGGTGCCGGGGACCTCTCTGGGGCGAATCGTGTAGGCGTCTCCGGTTCAATGTTCGAGGTTCCTTCTTCAGGGAAGATCGGAAAAGCGGCGAAATCACTTCATTTCTGCCGGAACGGAGCCTCGGCACTGCGGATTAATCGGTTCGATTGTTCCTGTCGCTGAGCTTGCGTTCGTGGTTCTATTCAGCGGAAAAGGGAGGGCTCGGTCGGACTCGCCCAGTGCGGGAGCACTTTCACCGGGTTGCGAAATGATTCGGGGAACTGCTGAACCTCTCGGCAAAAGATTGACACCGGGTCGGGTAACCGTTTTGGTCATCTCTTTTTTCGAGAGAACCATGCAACCGACCTATCGTCCTTCCAAAATCAAGCGAGCCCGTAAATTTGGCTTCCGCAAACGTAACTCGACCAAGTCTGGTCGCAAGATCCTTGCTGCGCGCCGGCGCAAAGGGCGGGCACGTTTGTCCGCTTCCAAGTAATTGGATGCGCTTTTCCCGCGAGTGCCGGCTCCGGAAGAGCAGTGAGTTCATCCGGTTGCGGCGCGAAGGGAAGTGGCTTCCCGGCCGTTATTTTCACGTGCAAGCATCCGAACGTGCTGGTGGCTCATCTCCTTCCCGTTTGGGTCTTTCTGTGTCCCGTCGGATCGGTCCGGCTGTGGTCAGGAACCAGGTGAAGCGCCGCTTTCGCGAGATTTTTCGCTCAATGTCCTCTGAGTTCACTGCCTCATTGGATCTCGTGGTCATCGCCCGCAAGGGTGTGGATGATGTACCATTTTCTGACTTGAACCAACAGTTTGCGCACCGCCTGAAGGGGTGGCGCAACGCTTCCCTTTCCGAATAAATGGACAAGAAGAATGTAGTTATCGGTCTCGCCTTCATTGTGGCGGCGTTTGGCCTGGTTTTTTATCAAAACTCGCGGAAGCTGGAACAATTGCCAGTCGCTCCTGAGCCTGCAAGCGTTCAAGAGCCGCTGCAAGGTGCACCGGACGAGGGAGGGAGTTCCGTTCAAGGTCAGCCCACCACCGGGTTGGGCGCTCTCGATGCCGAGGGGCTTGAAGGTGAAGTTGTGGAAGAGGTCGCTTCGGTGGATGCGGAAAGCGAGTCCATTTTCCGCCCAGTAGGTGAAAAGTCTTCCGAAAAACCGGTCGTAGTGGCCGAGAATACGCCCGAGACGGTGAGAACCCTCGGGAACGATTTTATTAAAGTCGATTTCACTACTCGTGGGGGTGCAATTCGTCAGGTTCATTTCCTCCAAACCAAGCACGGGGATCCAGATACTTTCGTCTTCAATGCCGACACCCGCCTCCCTGCCTTAGGCTTGAGTTTCCAAGGGCCCGATTCTACGTCTTCGTTCAATCACTCATACTCCATTGTTGAATCGGAGAGCAATGACTCCCGAATCGTATTTGAGCGCGCCCTCCGCGGTGGGATTTCCGTCCGACGAAGCTATCAGATTTCTCCAAGCGGTGAGAAGGAGGCGGATCCTTACATGATTGCTCACCGAACCGAGTTGATCAATCGCTCAAACCAAACCTTGGAATCCGGGGCAGGGGCCTACCTTCATCTGGGGAATGTATATTCTCTCGGAAATGACAAGCGGGGAGAGTTCCTCAATTTCGGATATTTCAATGGGGAGGACACCGAATTTATCGGAACGAAAACTTTTGCGGGTAGTAAAGGTTTCCTCGGTTTCGGGGTTCGCGCTCCTGTAGCTGAAGTCGCTGAGAAGGTGGATAACCTGGAATGGGGTGTCATTAAGAATCAGTTCTTCGCCTTCGTCGCCACCTTGGGAGAGGGGATTCGGAGCACTGGGTTCTATACGGCCGACACCCGGATTATCCCACCGGATTCTGAGGACGGTACACCCGTGGATGGAGTTCGTGCGAGTTTGGCGTTCCCCATTTCATCGATTGCACCGGGTGATTCCCAGACCCTCGAGGTCTCTTTCTATGCCGGGCCGAAGGAATTTAACCGTCTGTCGAAGCTCGGAGAGCATCAGGACGAGGTTATGCAGTTCGGCTTCTTCGGCTTCTTCAGTAAGATCCTAATGTTCTTCCTCTATGGGATCCATTCCGTGATTCCGAGCTGGGGCTGGTCGATTGTGGTGATGACCATCATTATCAAGGTCTGCTTCTGGCCATTGACCGCGAAAGCTGCCGCCTCGCAAAAACGCATGCGGAAGATTCAGGAGCCTCTTAAGGAGCTTCGCGAAAAGTTTAAGGACAATCCCCAGAAAATGCAGAAGGAGACCATGCGTCTCTTCCGCGAGAATAAGGTCAATCCAGCGGCGGGGTGCTTACCCATCTTTATTCAGATGCCGATTTTCTTCGGACTCTTCTGGATGCTGCGGACTGCTTCCGAATTGCGCTATGCGCCATTTCTCTGGATCAATGACCTTTCGCAGCCAGATACAGTGGGCCATCTTTTCGGTTTCCCGATCAATATTCTTCCTCTGATTATGGGAATAACGATGTTCTTCCAGATGCAGATGACTCCGGCGATGGCCTCGGCGGATGCGATGCAGCAGAAGATCTTTAAGTTCCTGCCCTTTATCTTCCTGATCTTCCTCTACAACTTCAGCTCCGGGTTAGTGCTCTATTGGACCGTTCAGAATCTTCTGACCATCCTCCAGCAGTACATCACCAATAAACGGGATGATGTCGCGAATGAACCAGTCGTGATTCCCGGAAGTAAAAAGAAAAAGGGGCGTCGTGGACCGAAGGTGAAATCGATCAAATAGTCGACTTTCGCTGATCAGCTGGGCGAACAATCCCCTTGAACCGAAGTTTTTCAACCCTCAATATATCCTCCTATGTCTGGACACAGTAAATGGGCGACGACAAAACGCCATAAAGCCGCAGTTGATGCCAAACGCGGGAAGATTTTTAGCGTAATCAGTAAGGAGCTTACCCTTTCCGCCCGCGATGGTGGTGGAGATCCCGAGTTCAATCCACGCCTGCGAACCAATATCGCCAAGGCGAAGGCCGCAAATATGCCGGCAGACAATATCGATCGGGCTATTAAAAAAGGGACCGGAGAACTTGAGGGAACGATCATTGAAGAACTCACCTACGAGGGCTACGGCCCAGGAGGAGTCGGATTGATCGTCGAGGTGACCACCGATAACAAAAATCGTAGCGCTTCCGACGTCCGGAGTACCTTTACCAAAAATGGGGGCAACCTGGCGGGCGCCGGAGCCTTGGCTTACAATTTTCAGCGCAAGGGCCAGTTTTTGATCGCATCCGACAACGCCGAAGAAGAACAGCTGATGGAAGTTGCCATCGAGGCCGGCGCTGAGGACATCATCAACAACGGTGATCATTTCGAAGTGCTTTGTGAAATGCCGGAATTTGACAACGTGGTGCAGGCACTGGACAAAGCCGGGATCGTTACGGACTCCGCGGAATTGGCCTATTTACCCCAGACTCCCGTACCTGTAACAGATCCAGATATTGCCCGCCAAGTGCTACGGTTGGTCGACGCATTGGACGATCTGGAGGATGTGAAGAGCGTCTTCGCAAATTTCGACATCGCAGATAGTCTTCTCGCTGACGAGTAGTAGCCCTTTGTGGGTTCTGTCTCTTTCCGTGGCTCCCTACGAAAGGGAATCGATGTGGAGCTGGCCGGGCTCAACAGGCGGGCCTCGATCTCGTCCTGGCGAATGGTGGGAATGAGGAAGGATAGCCCCGCGCTCGCTGGAATACTCAGTGTTGTGGGAAATCTCTTGGATGTTGCAGCGCTTTCTTCTTAAATAGAGCGATGGGACAGCAATGCAGTTTGTTTTCGAGTGTCCAGGAATTGGGCGAGGTGTTAGATGAAATTCAAGCTGCGAAGGCGAGTGGCTTGCCGAAAGATCTGTCGGGGATCTGCGGATTCGACGGTTTTATCGATACCTTCATTGAATTGGAAAATCCCGACAGTATGGAGAGTTTTGGACCGAAGGTCGCCGAAGCTGCAGGGATCGCAACTTCGTTCACTGCCCGTCACCAAGGGGATCGGTTCGGTGGAAATGGACCACTCTTCGCATCAGCATTGCACGCATTTTTTCACCAAGAGGTTGCGATCACGTATATCGGGGCGCTGGGTGAAGAAGAGGTCCTGCCAGTCTTTCGAGAGGCTCTGGAGGATAAGATGAAGCGAATGATCACCCTCGCTGAGCCAGCTCACAGTGATTGTCTGGAATTTCGCGATGGGAAGGTAATGCTCTCCGATTTGCGCACCTGTGCTGAAATTCACTGGGATCGGTTGCTCGAACGAATGAATCCAGAGGATCTGGATGCAGAGTTGAGACAATGCAATTTTGTAGGCGCCGTTAATTGGGGCAAGCTCGTGAACGTAGGATCAATTTGGGAAGGGATTTCCAAAAGCCTAGCGAAACTCGGGCGAACCCCGAAAGAGGTGCCATTTTTTATGGACCTGGCAGAGTTCGAACAGCGCCCCCTCGATGATCAAAAGGCTTTGGTCGAATTGGTAAGCACCATCACCAAGGAGTGCGATACGATCCTCAGTTTCAATTTAAAGGAAGCCTGGCAGATGGCTGCCGTCTTCGGAGCCGATTTCAAAGGCAAAAAGGCCCCAGCCGAAATCGCAGAATTGGCAAGCTATCTATTCGAGCAAATCGACGTAGACCGTATTGTCATCCATCCAAACGACGGTGCCGCCTGCGCAAGCCAGAACGGCGCAGTATATGTCCCAGGACCCTTTTGCCAAAAACCACTGATCTCCACAGGAGCAGGAGATACTTTCGGTGCCGGTGTAATGGCAGCCCGATTACTGGGATTGAGCGATGCTGCCATCATCGTTTGCGGAGCCTGTGCCAGTGGCTACTATGTGCGCACAGGGAAGTTCCCAACAGTAGGACAGATCCTCGACTTAGCTGAACAGTGGAAAACTGACAGCCTCCCCGAGCGTCTATAACCGACCATCTTGCAATAAAACTAGCTTTGGGCCACCTAAAAAGAGATTAAAGATCAGACAAATAGATGTTGACGAAGGTCGAGGCGTAGTGGTATTTTTGGAGCATGAGTCGGAGACGTAAGGTATTGGGGGAGACTGCTTATTATCATTTGATGAG
>DGMY01000014.1:0-41418 GCA_002388665.1 Opitutia bacterium UBA4506
TGGGGTGGACTCTCGGTGGGGACCGGACTGCGGAAAGACCTGTTTGGATAGTCGGGTACTGGCAGCTCCGGGGACAATTGTGGGGCATTTGATCGTCCGTCGAGGGACTCGGAGGTGTCGCTCCACTCGCTAAAGGGTGTGGCAGCCGGTGGTGTGGTTGGTCGATCTTGTCCCGGAAGGAATCAGAACACCGCCGGTTGCAAATTAGATTCAAGGCAATTCGCTGATTGTGCTTTGTTGCCAGCATTGCTCAACTAGTTCGTTGGGAGGTATTTATAGTGGATGATTTAGAAAAGGATAGTGAAGTTCGCCATTTGCAGGTCGATTGCGTCGACCGTGTGAGGCTTGATCGCTGGTTGTCGGAGAAGGTTTCGGCGGTTTCGCGGTCGCGTTTGCAGAAAGCGATTCGCAATGGAGACGTGCTGGTCGATGGGGAAAAGGTATCTCCTCGAGAAATGGTTTCGGAGGGTCGAGTTGTCCAAATCCGCGAGGAAGTATTGCGGGTAGACACGGTTGAAACAGCGATTCCACTACCGCAAGAGCTGCCTTTAGATATTCTCTATGAGGACGAATGTATCCTTGTTCTCAACAAAGCACCGGGAATGGTTGTCCATCCGGGAAACGGCTGCTCAGGTGGTACAATTGTCAACGGGGCCCTTCACCATTGTGGGGAGTTACCAGTATTTGACGAGATCGATAGGCCGGGAGTCATCCATCGTTTGGACAAAGAAACCACGGGAGCACTCATCATTGCAAAGACTGAGAGGGCGGGGAGGGAACTCATGAGGCAGTTTCATGATAGAGAAACGCGCAAATCCTATCTAGCAGTCGTTCAAGGCTGGGATCTCGATGATTCGGGCGTCTGCGAAGGAAGCATCGGTCGAGATTCGGTGCGGAGGACTAGAATGGCAGTCACCGAGAATGGACGTTCAGCTCGTTCAACCTGGGAAGTTCATGAGAGGTGCTACGAGGAGAATTGGGCAGTGGTCCAAGTAGAGATTGAAACGGGACGAACACACCAAATAAGAGTCCATCTATCTAACGAAGGCTATCCGATTCTAGGAGATTCTCAGTATGGATTCCGAAAAAATCGATCCTCGGGGCAGGCTCGCACAGTGAGTCGGGTCATGCTCCACGCTGCAGAGATCGCTTTTGATCATCCCGAAACCGGACAGCGGATGGTGATTGAAGCACCAGTACCTCCAGATATGGGGTTATACTTGAAAAGCAATCCGAAGAAAAACTAAGAGATTATCTTTTTGAATGATCTCCCGTTCCAAGCGGTCTTCGCCCGATCAATGTCTTCGAATCGGATGTAGGTCGTCGGGGGAGGGGAGCCGATTAGACGTTCAAGAAGCTTTGAAAGAGGGCCGATCAGTGAATCGATTTGGTATTGGCGGATTCCGGAACTCGAGAGTGTGACTAGCGAAGAGGGGCCGCTTTGGGAACCAAAGAGAATTTGAGAGCGAGTATAGATGACTTGGATGAACGAGTTATTTTTTTGTAGCTCATCCGAAAGTAGCTGAGTGACCTTCTCAGAAAACTCAGCGAAACTCGTATCGTCTTGCGGAATATTGCTGTTGATATGAAGAATAGCCATCGGAAGAACAGACTTTCAGTTTATAAAATATGGACGAAGATACAAATCTAAACTCAGAGGACGAAACGTCGGACAAAAAGGGCATTCCCCTGCGTTGGATTTTCTATGCGATACTGGTGTATGCATTTTGCCAGACCCTGTACATTTGGTGGCAGGTAAATGGAGAGTGAATTTGAGCCTAGCCGCATCCCAGACGGGTCGGCGCTGTATCTGCATGTTCCCTTTTGTGCTTCGATTTGCGATTTTTGCGCATTTGATAAGGCGCTGCCTTCACCGGGAGATTGGGAAATATACCGGGAAGCGTTTCACAGTGAATGGAAGTCCCTTCAATTTGAGGGAAAAGTTCGGTCGATCTTTTGGGGAGGCGGTACCCCGGGCTTATTGAAGGCATCGGACATTGAGAAAATTGCTGCCCCATTTCAATCTGTCGCCGAAGATGGAGCAGAGTGGACAGTAGAGCTCACTCCCTTGTGCCCGACAACTGAAAAATTAGCGGCGTGGAAAAACGTCGGAGTCAATCGGCTGTCCCTGGGGGTACAGTCGTTTCGGCCTCGCTTGCTCGAGGCGATGGGAAGGCCTTATTCGACTGAGAAGATACCTAAGATTGTCGAGAAGATACGGGGAGCTGGATTTCAAAATCTGAATCTGGACCTGATCATTGCATTTCCCGGACAGACAGAAGACGAGCTGATGCAGGATCTCGAACAGTCCATCGCCTTGGCCCCGGACCATCTATCCGTTTATTGCCTGACTCTGGAGGAGGACACTGCGCTTTATACCCGGCTGACAAGATCCGGTCACGTGGTGGATCTGGAACAGGAAGCCAGGCTCTATGAAACTGCTTGGTCCTTTCTCGAGGAACACGGGTATCATCAGTATGAGATCTCGAATTTTGCCAGGAAAGGTTTCCAGTGTGAACATCACTTGAATGTTTGGAGAATGGGTAACTGGAGAGGACTCGGTCCCTCTGCCGCCTCCCAGTTGGGAGAATACCGATTCCAAAATCCTCACGAATTGCGGAAGTGGGCGGATTTCGTTCCATTGAGTGAAGGTGACACCTATGCTGGGATGGAGAGAATTACCGGTGATTCACGGATACTCGAAAAATTTGCGTTTGGCCTTCGAATGAACGAAGGAGTTTCGAAAGAGTGCTTGGCCGGGATCAGTTCAAAGGAGTTGGACCGGCTCGATAGCTTCGTCGAACAGCTGAAAAGTGAGAGATATCTTGAGCTAATTGGAGATCGGTACGTGTTAACATTGACGGGTCGTCTCTTAGCCGATGAAATCTCGCGTTGGATCCTCTCCTAACTTTTCCTTGCACGCATGAAAGGGAGGGGGTAAAGCCTGTGAAAGTGTTTATGAATCGCGTTTTTCCTTTGTTCCCCGTTCTCGGGATCGTTCTGCTGCTCTCCGGATGTGGAGTTACGGTGGATAATCTCACGCCTGCTCGTGTTCCTCAAAATCCTTCGGGGATTTACACGATTACAATGCAAGCGGAGGCACGAGGAGGTGCCGTTCGAAAGAGTACTTTGCAGGGGAGCATTGTGATTGACGGGGAGACCCTGCCGATGGAGCGCAATCCTATTGATCCGAACATATTCGATTTCGATTATGTGATGCCGGAAGACCAATCGGAGGCCGCCTACTATTTTATTCTCAATTACAACGTCTTGGGAGGCTCGAAAGAGAAACCGAAGCAGGTGATTTCGTCTCTGTATAACTTCAAGCTCGTGAACAAGTACGTGATCCAGATGCAGGTTGATCGCGCACCAGTTGGGCGACCCGTAACTGTGCTTGGGCGTCGATTTTTCCGATCAGACAAAATCATCGTTGGTGGAGTTGAAGCTGAAACCCGTTTCAAATCGGACAACGAGGTTGAATTTGTGGTCCCACCACTACCAGCCGGAGAATCCTATTTTGTACAGCTGCAGACCGATGGCCGCAGAGTTCCAATTG
The DNA here is from genome assembly GCA_002388665.1 of Opitutia bacterium UBA4506. Classification (GTDB taxonomy): domain Bacteria; phylum Verrucomicrobiota; class Verrucomicrobiia; order Opitutales; family Puniceicoccaceae; genus Puniceicoccus. The sequence continues at coordinate 3,557 of DGMY01000014.1, forward strand.
GAAATTTCATGATCGATCTTTCTCTACTCAAAGTGGCACCGAAGAGCATAACCATGGCGCCAGGAGATACAGCGTTGCTCGTCTTCTCAGTGGACTTTGAGGCCCCAGCGGGTGGTTTAGCTGTGCGAATTACCACGGATGTTCCCTCATCGGTGATCATGCCGGAAGTGATTATTCCTGCGGGAAGTCGCTCGGTTAGTGTTCCAATTGAAGGAGGAAACCCTGGCGTTGGAGCACTCTTTGCGGACGTGCCCGGCATGAAGGAAGTTACGATTCCTATCTCAGTGATCGAGTAGCTCTACGCGAATCCGTCTAATCCTGCCCGCAAGTGGGGTGGGTAGGGAAACCGGATGGGCCTGGGACAGGGGTTACTTGGCTCAACTGGCCTAGCGGCGAATCACAAACGATTCGAATTGGTTGGAGTAGGGGGCCGATCGTTGCTCGGTCTCTCGAATGTAGTCGGATAAGGTTTCTGTAACCGCGGCGATGAAACCCGCTACTTCGGAACTACTCCCCTCTGCGACGAGATGAACCCGACCGTCGGTCAGGTTTTCTACGAATCCCGTGACCTCATAGCCCTTTGCTACTTTGAGAGTTTCGTAGCGGCATCCCACCCCTTGTACCATTCCGGAAAACCATACCTCCGATTGCGTTCGAATATCAGCCATAGCGGGATATTTGGAGCTTCGCCGGAACCTGTCAGCATCGAATCGTCCTCAGCCTTCCTGAAACCATCACATACGGCAGCATAATAGATCAGACATATAATGCTTTACGGCTTTGGTGGGACGGCGAGGAGGTTCGGTTGGATGGTCCGGCTTGGGGGAGGCGGCTCTATTGGGAAGAGCCTTGGCGTCGGAACGTGTAGCCGTCGAATGTGAAGGCGGTGGCTTTGCCCTTGCTGGGCATTGTGAAGTCGAGATCGATCCAGGTTCCCAATACGATTGGCCAGCGAATTGAGAGTTTGTCTTTAGCGACTGCGACGACCTCTGCTTCGAAGGCTGCTGGACCGCTTCTGAGGATCAGAGATGAGGGGGCTTCGGGATCGAATGCTACTCTCCATTCGCCGAACAGATCATTGTTGTAGCTGCCGATGAACGCTTGGATTTGTTCGGGCGACAGCGTGGAGTCTTGCTCGGGAGCCTCGTTGGAGCCCAGGAGCAGGTCATCGATCTGTTTCGATTTTTGAAAAATCTCTTCCTGGAGATCCACCTCATCCGCATTTCCGAATTGTTGCTGTAGAATCCCCGCCCGGATAGCCTCTGGTAGGGCGGTTAGGTTTCGATTGGCCAGTACAACGATCCCGAATTTCTCTTGTGGAACGAGGACTATGATCGTGCGTACCCCATCGAGTGCGCCGCCTTTTTCAACGACCTTTAGGCCATTGTAATGATAGACTCCCCATCCGGGGGAGTAATCATAGCCGGAGTTTTCGTCGATAGGAGGGAACTCTGAGAAACTGATATCGGAAGTGATGACTGGCTCGAACATCTGATCGAGAGCCTCTTGGCTCAGGATAGATTTTTCGTCGAACTGACCCCCGTTGAGCAGCATCTGCATATAGGAAGCGAGTTCCACTGCGTTGGAAGCCAACCCGCCGGCGGAGACAAAGACCTTACTCAAATTGTGTGGGACGACATCGTACTGCCCATTTTCATACACATGAGCGGCTGCAAAGTTCGCGGAGAAGTCGGAATCCAAAAGATCTGCCGCCTTGCCTGTGACATTCATTTGGAGGGGCGACAGGATCTCTCGTTTGAGGACTTCCTCGAATGTGTCATTGCCGGCTTGAGCCACCATTTCTCCTGCTAGGAAAAAACCAATATTCGAGTACTCGGGATGATCGCGAAACGAGTAGCCTGGTTCTACGAAGCGGAGTCTGTGGCGGATATCTTCCCGTGAAAGTCCCAGGTGGTCGAAGATATCGCCGAAGAAGCCGGGGAAACCAGCTCGATGAACCAGGAAATCAGTCCCGGTAACCCAGTCGGTCGAGTAGGGAGTATACATTTCGAAGTTCGGCAAGACATCTTTTGCCGGTTTGTCCCAGGACAGAGATTTTTGATCAACCAAAGAGGCGAATGCGGCGGCGGTAAATGTCTTCGAGACGCTGGCCAGTTGAAACAGGGTTTCCTTATTCACGGTAGCCCCTGTATCGGTATCTGCGATACCATAGCCCTTGGCCATGAGGATTTCGCCATCTTTAACGATGGCAACCGATGCCCCGGGTGAATGGAACTCCTGCAACCCCCACTCGACGATTTTATCGACCTCATCCGGAGTGATACCACTACCTGGCAGGTATCCGGGGAGGGCCTTCTCCTGGCTCTCTTGAGAGTGTACGGAATTCATGCCAGTGAATAAGCAGAGAGCCAAGAGGAGGTGGAAGGTGCGTTGGTGTCGTTTCATTGTCTATTGGAATATTCTTATTTGAGCTACTGTCAATCAAGGGGTGTCGTGGAGGGATTTGCTTCTATCGCTCGATATGCACCTCATTCAATTTTATACAATCCACTCTGCGGACTCATTGTTTCATTGCCGTTAAAGGCGCTAAACTTCCCTTGATGGGACAATCAAATTTGACTAAAGTGGATCGATGGATACCGAAGTTGTCATCATTGGAGGCGGCCCTTGTGGTCTTTTGTCTTCGCTTCTTTTGGCTAGATCCGGGGTTAGGAATATTGTTTTGGAGAAGCACCCTGATATTTCCTTTCACCCCAAAGCGATGGGGACTACGCGGAGGACGGCGGAGATCTTCCGCCAACTGGGACTTCTGGAAGCCATTTTAGAGAAGGATATCCGGTCTTCGATAGGGTTCATTCAAGTATGGATGCGCAGTTTTGTGGGCGAAGAGTTTGGGAGGTCGCCAGTGGCTGAGTTTGACCGCAGCTATTCTCCGTGTTCACCCTTTAGTTGTCCGCAGCCTCATATCGAAGCGGTCTTGAAAGACACGCTGGCGCACGAAGAGTTGGCAGAGGTTCGCTTCAATAGTCGGGTGTTCGATACTGTGGAAAGTGGCGATGGAGTTGTAGTCACTTTTGAGGACCGAAATACTGGAATCGCCGAACGGGTTCAAGGATCGTGGATTGTGGCCGCAGACGGTGCGGCTAGTCCGGTTCGTGAAAGGTTGGGAATCGAGACGAAAGGTCCGGGGGACCGTGGTAACTTTCTGAATGTGTATTTCCGAGCAGATTACTCCCCAAAAATTCAAGGACGCGAATCCTTGCTGTATAGCCTGCTTGATGATGAGTATTATGAATTGATTGTCACGGTGAACGGGAAAGATGAATGGTTGATGCACCATTTTCTACAGCCCGGGGAATCGGCGGAGGATTATTCTCCGGAAAAGTTTGTGGAGATTATCCAAGAGGTGTCGGGGCTACCCGAGGTGCCCGTTGAAGTGATGAGCATCAGCCCGTGGGCGATGAGTCCTAAAGTCGCTTCTGAGTGGCGTGCGGGGCGGGTTTTATTCACTGGGGACGCGGCGGCCCGACTGTCCCCGGCCGGTGGTCTTGGAATGAATACGGGACTGCAGAGCGCTGTAAATCTTGCCTGGAAACTTGCTGCGGTCGTTCATGGGCAGGCGTCGCCTGATTTGCTTGATACCTATGTTCGGGAGCGGATGGAGGTCGTTCAGTTCATTTTTGCGAACGCCGAAGGCAACGCCGATGAAGTTTTCGAGATCATTGGGCTGGCGATGTCTGGGGATTGGGAAAGAGCCAAGAGTAAGATCCAGCATTCACGGAGGGCCGGTAGTGGAGCGGGACTGGATCTAGGGCTAACCTACGGGTGCGGTGCGTTCGTAGCTGACGGGACGGGAGTCCCAGTGCTGGAAGATCCGGTCAATGATTATACGCCGACTGCACGACCGGGACATCTGGCTCCTCATATCGCGATCCAAGGTCCGAACGGTGAGAGTTCCATTATCGATATGCTGGGGCAGAATTTTGTTTTAGTTACCGGACCCGACGGTGGATCGTGGGAGAGCGCTGCAGAGGATCTAAAAACTACCTATTTCAAAGGAGTCCGTCTGAGAGCAGAATCGATTGGAAAATCCATCGATGTGAACACGAACAAGATGTTGGGACTGTATGGCATCGAGTCGGACGGAGCGGTATTGGTTCGTCCGGACGGGTATGTTGCGGCACGTTGGCAAACCTCGGAGGGGCATGATAAGGACAGTCTTGAGACGGCGATTCGTACCGTGTTCGCACTCTGACGGACGCAAGGCCTGTAGTTTTGTGGATCGATCGGCATCGACGGATGGGTGTCATCGGGGGCAAATGGTGGATCGGGAGAGTGTCGGAAGTCGGAATATCGGATCCGGTGGTGTTTTATTGATGAATTGAGCGGGAAGTTAGAGGTTGAACCAGTGTATCGATCCGAAAATAGAGCATTCTCTTAGCTGCTGTAAAAAAATTATCATTTACTGAAAACGGAAACCCATTTAAAAGTATTGTATTCTTATGGGTGGATCATTTTTGAGTGATGAGATGTCGTTGCCGGAAGCGCGACGACGGATCGCAGAGCTGGAGGCAGAGCTGCGGGAGGTCCAGACGAGAGAAAATAATCTTCGCATCACATTAGATTCACTTAGCGAAGCTTTTATTACGTCGGACGAGAGAGGAGTGATTACTCATCTGAATCGGGTAGCGGAAAAATTGACTGGTTGGAGGAAAGAGGAGGCAATTGGGCGGCATACGAACGAGGTGTTCCGGATTCTTGAGGCCGACACTCGCGAGAGCATCGAGAGTCCAGTTGATCAAGTTTTGGCAAAGGGAAATATTCTCGGCCTTCCCACCCACAAGCTTCTCCTCGCCCGAGGGGGGGAGGAATATCGGGTCGTCGATCAAGCTTTGCCGGTATTGGGGAAGGGGGGCGCGGTATCAGGAGTTGTATTGATTTTTCATGACATAACTAATCGATACCATGCAGACGACCGGCTACGCGAACGTGAGAGGTTCTTGGAGACGATTGTAGCAAGAGGGCCGATCCCCTTGTGGGTGTCAGATGCTCAAGGTACGGTACTTTTAGCAAATTCTGCACTCTGCACGACCTTGAACTTAAAAGAAGAGGAGATCGTAGGATTCTATAACCCCTTAGAAGATCCAAATCTTCAGAGGGAAGGGTTGATGGACCGAGTCCGAGCGGTCTATGAAAAAGGCATACCGGCCCGCTTTACCTTGAACTGGAAGCCGGAAGAATTCAGCGAGGAATTCAAAGATAGGGGGAGAGAGCAGTATATAGACGTCTCGCTGAACCCGATTCTCGGAAAGAATGGTGAGCTGGAGCACGTGCTTTGTCAGTGGACGAATGTTTCCGAGTTGAAGGAAGCGGAGCAGGCGTTGAGAGAGAGTGAGAATCGATTGAGGCAATCCCATCACTTGTCCGGCGTAGCTACCTGGAGTTTGGAAATAAAGACTGGACGAGTCTTCTGGACGGAAGAGACCTTTGGGATCTGGGGCCTTGAGAAGGGAGACGAAGAGATCTCGCTTGAATTCGTGTTGGGGCGCATACACCCGGATGACCGTGAAATGTGGTCGGAGCGAACCCTTCGGAGCATTCAGCAAGGCGAGCCTCACAATTTCGAAGTCCGAACGATATGGCCCGACCAATCCGTCCATTGGTTAGCAGTCTACGGAAGCCTGGAGAGAGATGAGAATGGTGAGCCGGAAGTCCTCGCAGGGGTATTGCGAGACGTCACGGAAGAGCGGAAGCAGAAGGCCAGGCTGGAGATGATTTCGACAGCGACCGAGAAATCCTACAGTGGTTTCGACATTGTTGATGAGTCGGGACAATTTTTATATGTCAACGACTCGTTCCTGCGGATGTGGGGCTACGATTCTGCCAATGATGTCATTGGAACCCAGATTGGCGATCATTGGGTGGATCGAGACATGCCGCAGCGCATTTTTGAGGCAGTCGAAACCGAGGGGTTCTTCGAGGGGGAATTTGAAGCCAGAAGGCGCGATGGTCGGATCATCACGGTACTGGTAAATTCAGGACTCTGCCGGGATGAGAACGGGAACAAGTTGTTTTTCTCCAGTTCCCTGGACGTCTCGGGCCGTCGTCGCGATCGAAAGAAGCTGGAGCATCTGACGACGGTGTTGCGTTCCATTCGGGAAGTGAACCAGTTGATTGTACGTGAGGACTCCGCATCGGACTTAATCCGCCATGCTACCCGGATTTTTGTTAGAGGCCGGGGGTTCGACCACGCCAGCTGTTCTCTCGTCAATTCTGACGGAGAAGTCACAGAATTCTCGGAACTCTCGAACGACAGAGCTGGAAAACGCAAGGGTTCGGGTTTGAGTGTGGGTAAAGTTCCTCCCAAATTCGATTTATTGACGAGAGAGCAGTGTGTGGTTCACTCGGTCGTGGAAGGTGAAGCGGAAGGGTCTCTGGAGTTTTGCGGTTTGCTGCAGTGCCAAGGTGAAGTTTTTGGAGTGCTCTCAATTGAAACCTCGGCGGGAATATACATCTCCGGGGAGGAGGAGAGCCTATTCAGTGAGATTTGCGACGACATTGGCTTTGCCCTACAAAACATCAAGAGGGAAGAAGAGCGAAAGAGCGCCTTTGAGGAGTTGTTGGCCGCCAAGGAAGATGCCGAGGCGGGAAATCGGGCCAAAGATGAATTTCTTGCCGTAATGAGTCACGAGCTGAGAACGCCCATGAATCCCATCCTGGGCTTCACCTCGATGTTGAGAGAAGAGGCCGAGGGAGAGGAGTTGGAGATGCTCGATACGGTGTACGAATCAGGGGAGCGCTTGATGGGATTGATCGAGAGGATCTTGGAATTTACTCGGCTTGACCGAGGATTGACGCTGCCGGGTGAGACTGCCTTCAACATTTGGGAGGTCTGCGAAGCGGCATTTGAATCTACCCGCTGTGACAGCGTCGGTTTGGAGTATTCTCTGAAAAATGGCGATGACGACATGCAACCGATTGACCGTGATTTGGAGGTGTTCGGAGACGAAGACATGCTGGTTCGAATTCTGTCCAACCTTCTCCACAATGCCTGCAAGTATACGAACTCAGGAGAGGTGTCGTTGACGATTGGCGAGAGACCAAAGGAGAACGGGGCCGATTCTGATTTTGTATTTCAAGTCCGGGACACAGGGATTGGAATCGAAGACTCTTTGTTCGGGAGACTCTTTGAAGCGTTCTATCAGACCGACAGTTCGTACTCACGCCGGTACTCTGGAGTGGGCCTGGGATTGGCGATCACTCACAAACTCGTTCAGATCCAGGGAGGAAACATTGACGTGGAAAGTACTCCGGGTAAGGGGAGTTGTTTCACCGTTGTCCTTCCGCTGAAGAGGGAAACCAACCGCAAACCCATTTTGCCGAAACGTAAGGATAAACTCATGTTTAAGAAGTTGCCGGTACCGATCAAAGTTTTGGTGGTGGAGGATGATTTGAGCAATCAGATCTTCATTGAGGCGCTAATCAAGCGGTTTGGTGCAGTCCCCAGTATCGCGATACACGGGGAGATGGCGCTCGAACTTGCCCAAAAAGAGCAGTTTGACCTGATCTTAATGGATCTTCACATGCCACTGATGAATGGCTTCGAAGCGACGACGGGCATTCGGGATGAAGGTCTAAATAAAAGTACTCCGATCATCGCTTTGTCCGCAGATCTGACAGAATTTGTCCGCGAAGAATGTAGAAATGTCGGAATGATTGATTTCATCTCCAAGCCGGTCATGTCAGACACGCTATTCAATCATCTGGAGGCGGTGGCCTTGAAGGTAAAAGGTGGTGGGTGATTCGCTCTCGGGTCCGGCCTGAAGTTACCGTGGCTTGACTGCTCGGTTTCGCCAATGGATGAATAGCCTTGTCCAAAGTGGGCAGAATAGGTTGTAAACGGAAATTTGATGATTGGTGCGGAGAACGAATGGGCCCTTTGGGCGGTAATGAGCTTTTTGGCGGTTGCGGGGCTCGTTTTAGAGCGGACTCGGTTCGGGGCCTACCTGTCTGGGGCGGTCATATCCATCCTTCTTGGCATCGTTGTTTCAAATTGCGGGTGGGTGCCTCATACCTCGCCCGCGTATGATTTCGTGTGGAATTGGCTCCTGTTGTTGGGGATCCCGCTTCTATTGCTAGAGGCGGATCTGCGAAAGATTTTGAAGGAAGCGGGCCCCCTGCTGATCGCATTTATTATCGGCGGGATAGGAACCATAGCGGGTGCTTTGGTTGCGTATGGATTGGTTCCTCTGGGCGCAGAAGGTTGGAAAATGGCGAGTGTCCTGACTGCTTCCTATATTGGAGGTAGTGTGAATTACATGGCTACAGCAAAGGCGTTGGAACTGGAGAGCGATAGCGGCCTACTGGCGGCTGGAGCCGCAGCCGATAACCTAGCGATGGCGTTGTTTTTTGTGATTCTCTTCTGGTTGCCATCTTGCAAATGGATAAGAGCCTGGTTTCCGGAGCGTACTGATGGGATTGAGGATCCCGTTGATTCCCCATTGGCGGCAAGGAGCCAAGAGGCCCCGGTGACAGCCAGTAGTTTGGCGACTGCGGTTGCCGTCTCTTTCACGATCTGTGCGGTGGGGCTTTGGGCCGGCGAGTACCTTCCATTTGCGGGATCCGGAGTGTTGGTCATTACCATACTCTCAGTGGCGATTGCGACATTGGGTAGGAGGTGGATTGGATCGGTTCGCGGACATCGAGAACTCGGAATGGCGTTAATGCAGGTCTTTTTTGTGGTGATAGGACTCTCGGCCAACATAGGAGCGGTGCTGCGTATTGCGCCGATGCTTTTTGCCTTTCTCGCGATTCTTCTCAGCGTCCATCTGGCGGTTCTATTGATCGCGGGAAAGTTCTGCCGATTGGACCTAAGGGAGATCGTGTTGGCCTCGAATGCCAATTGTGGCGGCCCCACTACTGCGGCGGCCATGGCCATCTCGAAACGTTGGAATCCGATGGTTGTACCGATTATATTGTGCGGGACCCTTGGATATGCGGGGGCAAATTTTGTTGGTATAGGAATGGCTTGGCTTCTCGGTGGGTGACGGGCTCGCAGCGCCATTGAAGGGATCTGTGGCGTATTCTTTTCATCAAAGCGGAAAAGAATAGAATTTGAACATCGGTACTTGCTTCTAGAAAAGGCTGGTTCGTAGCATCATCGAAGGATGAAGGTGTTGGAAAAGTATCGGCGAGTTTTTAGGGTGTGGAGGCAATGTGTATGGCTCTGTTTATGCTTCTTGATAGGTGCAGCAGTACCCGCATTTGCACAGGATGAAAGCAGCGGCGAATGGGCACCTCCTCAGATGGGCAAGGATGGGCAGTTTGATTGGATCGAGTTGACCTCAGGCGAGTGGCTGAAGGGGAAATTTTCCTATATGTACGAGGATTCGGTAGGGTTCGACAGTGATGTGCTGGGGGACCTGACGATCGACTGGGGGGACATCCAGCAAATCTACTTCCATCACCCCGTAGGAGTCCGACTGAACGACCGGAGCATCCACTTCGGCAAAGTGATTGTGAAGAGTGGCACAATCTACTTCCCGGAAACGAAGGAAAGTGCATCTCAGAGCACCGTGGTATCCATCTCTCCGAAGACGACCCGAGAAGTGGATAAATGGGAGATCAAAGGCCGCCTAGGACTGGATTTCCAAAGCGGGAATACTAATGAAACCCGATACACTACGACCTTGGCGGCAACCCGGAGAACGGTGAGTTCCCGGTTCCATATGGATTACTTGGGGAACTACACGAAGACGGATGGCACTGAATCGGCGAACAATCACCGGGCGGGTGCAAATTACGACTTCTTCTTTGATGAACGAATGTTCCTGCGAGTGGTCAATGGAGAGTATTACTCAGACCGTTTTCAGAACATCCGCAATCAGGTGACGATTGGTTCTGGAATCGGTTATAAGATCGTGGATACGAAGAAATTTGATTGGGAGGTGCAAGTTGGGCCGGCCTATCAATACACTGAGTTTTCGCAAGTCGAGGCGGGCACTGACCGTACGGTTGGGAGCGCGGCGGGAATCTTTTCGACCCACATCGACTATGACATTACGAGCGATTTGGATTTTGTCCTGAGTTATCAAGGTGTACTCACAGATCGTGACGCCGGATTGTACACCCAGCACGTGGTGACCTCCCTGGACTACGAGTTGAATAGCATCTTCGACGTCTTCATCATGCTGCAGTTCGATCGAGTGGAGGAGCCCACCAAGAAATCGGACGGGACCACCCCGGATAAGAACGATGTGACCGTTTCGCTCGGGCTGGGGATCGATATTTGATACAAAAAGCTCCCGCCGAAGTGCAAGGGCCCGAGACGACCCAGCAGTTGAGTGCGGACAAAAAAGGAGGGGGAGCGTATTCGCTCCCCCTCCTGGGAAAATCGGTAGTGGAAGAGTGACAGCCCGATGGGCAAAGACTCTCCATCCGGAATGGACAGGATCTAATTAGATGCGTTCTTCTTCGATATCGTAGACATCGAACCAGTGGTAGACCACCTTGCCCTCGGGAATGACCTCAGCGATGTAGTCTTCGAGGAAGACCTGAAGATTCGTGGGCATCTCAGAGATTCTCTTGTAGCGAAGGTCGTTGTTCCATTCGATGATTTCCTCACGGGAGCGTTCTTTGGCCTTCTGTCGGATCCACTCAGCGACGGCTTCATCGTTGGCGCCGGTTGCGACAAACTCCTTGAAGCTCTCGGCGTCGATTCCTGTGAAATCGAAGAAGAGTTGGTCGAGAGGGCAATTGAAATGATATTCGTCGAGGGTTCCCGCGACTTCCGCACGACACTTATCGAGGGTTCGGCCGGCGATAACGTATCCGCCCAAAGTCTTGCGGGGGCTGCGAGGAAACTCTTTCGAGAGATCGAGTGCATTGATATTACTCATAGGTGAGGAAGGTAAATTCAAACACCGGAAACGCAAGGTGGGCTCGCATTTTCTGATTCCGGAGATCAGAGTGAGCCGAGATGCACCCACAGAATCCCCACAACGGTCGCTACCAATTTGATGCATTGGTCGAAGCCTGCCCGGAGCTGGCAAAATTCCAGATTCAGAATCCCCGTGGGGAAACGACGATTGATTTCGGCGACCCTTCTGCTGTGACCACACTGAATCGAGCCCTTTTGGCGCACCACTATGGAATTACCTCATGGGGAGTTCCCGATGGGTATCTTTGTCCGCCGATACCGGGAAGAGTGGACTACGTTCTTTCGCTGCAAGAGTTGATCGGAGAGAGCGACTCGGTGGAGAAGGTTCGGGTGCTGGACATTGGCACTGGGGCGAACTGCATCTATCCCATCGTGGGAAGCCAGCTATTGGATTGGAGTTTTGTCGCCTCGGAGATTGATCCAAAGGCGCTAAAGAATGCGCGAGCAATCGTCGCGGCGAATCAAAATTTGACCGATAAGGTCAGGTTCGTGTTACAGAAGAATGCGTCACACATCTTTCGCGGGGTCATTAAGTCGAGTGATCGATTTACATTCTCCATTTGCAACCCCCCATTCTTTGGATCGGCGGAGGAGGCCGATTCCGAGAATCGTCGAAAGCGGGTGAATTTGAGTCGCGGAAAGTCGGGGGCGAAGCGATCCTCCCGTTCTGGTGAAGAGGGAAGAATCCGGAATTTTGGCGGTGTCAGCCAGGAACTTTGGTGCGATGGAGGCGAGAGGGGATTTCTACAGCGGATGATTGAAGAAAGCCGCGAGTTTGCGTCTCAAGTGGGATGGTTTACCTCATTGGTATCCCGAAAGGAAAACATTGAGCCTCTGGAGAGAACTCTCGAGAGAGCAGGAGTCGCGGAACTCCGGCAGATTCCCATGAGCCAAGGTCAGAAAATCAGCCGGATACTTGCCTGGAGATTCGCGAAAGACCTGCGATAGCCCGCAGGAAGACGTCGTTATGCCTCCGCGGGCATATTGAAAGGATCGTCAGTCTTTTTGATCCAGTTGGCGAGTCGCTCGTGAAGATCGCTGCGGTTTTTTCGCCAATTGGATGCGAAAGCAAGATTCCGTAGTTCATTGGGATCTTCTTTCAGGTCGTAGAGTAGCCAGGGGCCATTCTCTGTCACCGCGTACTTCCAGCCATCAGTGGTGACGATGCATCGCCATGAACGGTCGGGACTCTCACCATGACAAGTGGGAACGACGAGTTGAGCGAAGGCGCTGTCGGGGAACCCCTCGGCGGGTGCCGGCCGGTTGGGATTGAAGCAGGAAGAGTAGTCGGTACCCATCATCTCGGACGGTGGAGTGATGCCGCAGAGTCCGAGTGAAGTGGGCGCGATATCCACGTGATTGATCAGATGAGGGACGCTGCTAATGGACCGTCCTTTTCGACCGTAGTAGGGAACCTCGCCTCCGATGATGAAAGGGATTCGCATCGACTCCTCCATAGGGTTGGTCTTTTTGAAAAGGCCATGGCTGCCGTGCATATCGCCGTGATCACTGAAAAATATGATGACCGTCTCGCGATCGAGGTCTTGTTCAGAAAGACACTGGCGAATGCGGCCGAGGTTCCAGTCGAGATTTTCGATGGCACCGTAGTATCCGGCTAGATCACAACGCGCCTTGTCTTCGACGGAAGGGATCGGCGGAACATTTCGACGCAGTTGAAGTTGGGCAGGATTGTGTCGTCCCATCCATTCCGCAGGAGCAACATAGGGGTCGTGCGGGGGCTGGACCGAGAGAGAGGCAAAGAACGGCTTGCCTTTGTTCTCCTTTTTTTCGCGGCCACGATCTTTCAAATATTCGATGAACCGGTCGGTGAGGACGTCGGATTCAAACCCGTCAAGGTGCTCGAAACCGTCGATCCCGGTCCCGTGAACCCAGCTGTCCCATGGACTATTGTTGTTCTCGTAGCCGACCCAGTCGTCAAATCCGCCTCTCCGTTCTGGAGGAATCTCATGGAAGGCACCGCGACCGTTTCGCTCTTTGTGGCCATCAAGATGCCATTTGCCGAAATAGCTAGTGCGGTATCCGGCAGCTTTGAAAGGCTCTGCGATTGTAGGAACATCGCTTGGGAGAGGGATCTCGTGGCCGGGAGTCGCCTTATGGGGGTATTGGCCGGTCAGGAGAGAACCGCGGAAGGGGGTGCACAGTGGAGTGCCGGAGACGGCATTGGCAAAATCGATTCCCTCGTGCGCAAGTCGGTCGATATTGGGCGTATGCACATTGGGATCTCCGTGGCAACTGAGAGCCTGCGCCCGGTGTTGGTCACCAAATATCCAGATGAGGTTGGGTTGGTCGGATAAACTGGGCTCGCTGTGTTCGGACATGGTGCAATTATAACGGGGTTGTCGGTGAGTTGGTCAAACGGTTTTTCGTCTCATGTTCAGAGCACGAGGGGGTAGTATTGATAAGTCGGATACTCGCCTTTTATGCGAGACCGTGCGGCAGCTGGGTTATGGCGGCGGAGGAACAGAATTGTCGGTGCATAGCGAAAGGAACCTTTGGGGTGCGGAATTACTGCACTAGCTTCTGATCTTAACCGGGATAAAGCGCTTGGCAACATCGCAGAACTCTTGAAGCATCGCAGGGGTGGGCTCTGGGCTGTTGCGCAGGCTTTGAGCGAGTGCGTGTTGGGCGCGAAATGGCTGCAGGTAGAGCACTCTCCCGCCTTCCAGCGATTGAGCGAGTCGAGCGATATCGGTCGTTTTGTGGAGGTTCGGGACGACTGTAGTACGAAACTCGTAGGGAATTCGGCTGGATTTGAGGATGTGAATACTTTCTTTCACTGTTGGAGCGCATTCCCGTTTACCACTGTATCTGCGGTAGTCGGGGAGGGGGCCCTTCACATCCATGGCCACGTAATCAACCAAACCGTGATCGAGGACCTGCTGGAGCATGTGCGGGTTTGAACCGTTGGTATCGAGTTTGAGGCGGAGAGAGTGCTGGCGGGCGACCCGCAGGAATTCAGGAAGGTCCGGCTGGCGAGTGGGTTCTCCACCACTCACCACCAAATTTCGTGCCCGCGGAGGACGTTGACAGGCAAATTGGATTACATCTTCAGCTGAGATCGGTGATTCGCACCGATCAGGAATCAGCCTGGAATTGTGGCAGTAAGGGCACGCCCATCCGCAACCCTGAGCGAAAGCCACAGCGGCTGGCGCTCCGGGGAAGTCGATGAGCGAGTTTTTCTGTAGTCCGCCAAAGTTCATAGCCTTTACGCGAAGAGCAAGGTTTGGTCAGGTTTCTCGCTGGAAATGCTACTGTTCGGCTGAGAGTCGAAGCGGTAGCTGCGGCGGCGCATGAACTCTGCCTGCTTCCCATCGTTCCACTGGGAGACCGGGCGGAGATACCCCACGATCCTTGAGTAGACCTCCGTTTCTTCGTTGCAGTGGGGGCAATGAGGCTGCTCGCCGTTCAAGTAGCCGTGGTTCGGGCAGATACTGAATGTAGGTGTAAGTGAAAAATAGGGAAGGCGGTAGCTCTCTGCGACCGTACGCACAAACTCACGCACTGCTGCGGGGTCATTGACTCGCTCACCGAGGAAGAGGTGAACGACGGTACCGCCCGTGTAGAGGCATTGGGTTTCCTCTTGGTGGTCCAGTACCTCAAATGGGTCATCGGTGTGACTGACTGGGAGGTGGGTACTGTTTGTATAGTAGGGAGCCGCTCCCCTCATCACGTCGGCGGGATTGGCCGGAAGGATTCCCGGGAAGGCCTCGCGGTCTTTGAGGGCTAAGCGTAGGGAGGTGCCTTCGGCAGGAGAGGCCTCGAGGTTGTAGAGGCTACCCGTTTCTTGTTGGTATTGAGTCAGGCGGTCTCTCATGAAGGTGAGGGTGTCCTCCGCCATTTGCTTTCCTTTCTCGGAGGCAATATTCTCTCCCAGGAGATTCAGGCAGGCCTCGTTCATCCCGACCAGTCCGATGGTCGAGAAGTGGTTTTTCCAATAGACTCCGTCGCGGTTCTTCATCTCTCGTAGATAGAATCGAGTGTAGGGATAGAGGCCGGCAGAAGTGAGCTCTTCGAGCAGCTTTCGCTTGGTTTCGAGGCTCGCTTTCGCGAGGTCCATCAGTCTGGCGAGATTTCTGAGGAACTCTTTGAAGGTCTTCGATCGGAAGCCCAGCCTGGGGAGATTGATCGTGACGACTCCGATACTACCCGTCAGAGGATGAGCGCCGAAGAGTCCACCTCCGCGGTGTGAGAGCTGGGTATTGTCGATTCGGAGTCGGCAACACATCGACCGCGCATCGTCGGGGCTCAGTTCGGAGTTTATAAAATTAGAGAAGTAGGGGATTCCGAACTTACCGGTCATCTCCCAAAGGCCAGTCAGGTTCGGATTCTCCCAGTCGAAATCCTGGGTGAGGTTGATCGTCGGGATGGGGAAGGAAAAGAGACGCCCGCTGGCATCTCCTTCGGTCATCACGGCAAAGAAGGCCCTGTTGAAGAGATCCATCTCGGCTTGGAAATCTCCGTAGACATCATCTGTGAATTCGCCTCCTCGCAGTACGGGTTGATTGCGGTAGTGGTTGGGGCAGACCAAATCGAGAGTTATGTTGCTGAATGGACTCTGGAATCCTACGCGAGTCGGAACATTCACATTGAAGAGGAACTCGTGGAGAATATCTCTCACTTCATTGTAGTCCAATCCATCGTAGCGGATAAACGGTGCCAGCAGGGTGTCGAAACTGGAGAACGCCTGAGCTCCCGCCGCTTCCCCCTGTAGGGTGTAGAAGAAATTGACAACCTGACCGAGTGCGCTTCTCAAATGCTTTGCCGGAGCGCTTTGGACCTTCCCAGGTACACCTTGAAAGCCCTCGCGAAGGAGTTGGTAGAGATCCCATCCAACACAGTACACGCTGAGCTGGTTGGTGTCGTGGATGTGGAGATCCCCGCCGGTGTGTGCGCCCTCAATCTCCGGGGAATAGATCTCGTGTAGCCAGAAGCTCTCGCTGACTCCGGACGCAATATAGTTGTTCAGCCCCTGCAACGAATAAGACATGTTGCTGTTCTCGCGAACCTGCCAATCCAGCTTGTTCAGATAGTTTTGGACTAAATCGGTCGTAGAGATGTTGGCCAGTTTCCGGCGGCGCGCCTGCTGGTCGCGATACAGGATAAATGCCTTGGCGGTCTTTCGGTACGGGGATCTCAGCAAAACTTCTTCGGCAGCATCTTGGATCTCTTCGACCGCGATCTGCTTTCGTGTGATAGAGTTTTGGCAGTGTTCGAGAATCTGAATCGCTAGATCAACCGCTCGATCTTCGTCGAATTCGCCGGTGGATCTTCCCGCGCTGTGAACCGCCTGGACGATGCGATCGGGGGCGAAGCGAACCGTGCGGCCATCCCGTTTCTGGACGGAATCGAATTGAGAAGAGTGTTCGCGCAGGCGAACTGCGGCAGTCTCCTGAGCGAGGGAAGGGAGGGGAAGAGTAGCGTTGTCGTTTTGTGGCATGAAACACTAGATATAGTGCTTCTGGATTATGTCATCCCAATATCATGTGGTTTTGAGGGTTAGTAGTACACGGTGTGGTTGGGTAGAAGAACCTCTAATTGCCGGGGCTCTGCTGGGTCAGGAGCACAAAAAAGGACCTTCCCGTGGAGGAAGGCCCTGGAAATTGCTATCATTGAGGCCCGAATCATCGGGTCCATGGCAGTGCGCACTTTCGGCGATGGATTGGCCGAAGAAAGGCGCGAAAGGTGGAGGGATCGACTCAGCGCTCCGGACGGTGTCCTTGTCCGCCTTCACCCTTGAGGTGCTCCACCTCGGAGAGGTCGGGGCTGATCGAATAGGCGCGACCAAATCCAACAACCAATCGTCCGTTGGCGGGAACCAACCGGAACAGGTGAAAGTCGCCCATTGATTTCAGATGGCTAGCGACGCGACCGTACTTCTCAACGTAGAGATCCAGGATCTTTTCCCACTCTGGTGAATCACTCGCGATGTGTTCTGCCTTGGCCTGAAAGGAAACCCGCTTGCGTGCGAACAGTTGATCGGCGGTCTTCTCGTCTTCAATGATCATGAGCGCCGCGCGACCATTATTCATCAGATTTCCGGTATGGTCCGCCATCTCGCTGATGTAGATGTAGAAATTGTTGTCTTCGTCGAGCAGGGCCGGAGAGTAGCTGGCCGTCGGAAAGCCATCGGCATTCACTGTGGCCAGTTGGATGCTTTGGACAGAGTCCAGCATCTCACGATACTGTTCCTGGATCTTGTTGCTGCTGGAGGTCGGTGGCGTTGCTTGAGTCATAGAAATATTGCTGATGTTTCTCGTTAGGACCGAGCTGGAATCACATTCTAGTCGGTCGAAGTTTTAGAAAATGGGATTCAATCTCATGAGTTTCAAGGATGAATGAGTAATTTTTTTGACGCGAGCGTGGATGCGGAATCAAAGGAGAGGTCATATACCTTATTGACATATGAATGCCAGTAAGGTCAGGTTGGCGCCATGTATGTTCGAGATTCTCTCTCTAAAAAGTTGCCAGTTGAGAAATGCATTCCTGGCATCCGCGCGGTCGTAGGCCTAGGAATGATTTTTTCGGGTTCCGCTGTCATGGGCCAATTGAGTACCGCGAGTGGGTACACTTCGAGTGAGGTGTATTCGACCGGTGGTGATGCGATTGTTGCTTTTTCGGAGGGATCTGATGGGGCGCTGTATTACATGACATCTACCCCGTCCTATGGATTGGGTGGGCTCTATCGCTGGGATGGAGTGAGTGCTACGAATCTCTATACACCACCGTCGAGTGGCTACTTTGCGGGGGCCAGTGTGGTCTCGGTGAATGAGACGGTGTATTTTAACTACAGCACTTCTAACTACAGCACTTCAAATTTCTACATCCAGGGATACAATACCTCAACGGAGGTTCTCGGGTCTGCGGAGGAGACTTCGAACTATGCGCTGGCCGCCGGTGGCAGTTCGAACCCGGACACCCTGTGGGTGAGTTCCTCGGATTGGGTGAATACGGAACTTTCTTATGCGACAACGGATTCGAGTGGTGCGCTCTCGGGGAGCCCCGTATCGATTGGCAGCGTGGCCGGGGGAGCGGGACCTCTACAATTTGATGCGGCGGGTAATTTGTATTACGCGAGCGGTTACGGTTCTTCGGTTCTCTATGCGTGGTCAGCGGTCCAGGTTGCAGATGCGATCAGCGATCCTGTGAGCAATGCGCTTGCGGTGGCCGATGCAGTGTTGGCCTATGATTGGGCTTCTGACTATGCGGGATACGGCGGCACCAGTCTGGCGTTTGACAACGAGGGAGATGCTTTTCTGACTCTGACAAACTTCGGTAGTCCCTCGCTGCTTGTGGAATTCGATCTGGATGGTTTGTCCGTGTTGGCGCTCAATGAGATTGCCAGTTCCACTGGTCGATTGGGAGAGGTCGTGTTTGAGGGCAGCGAACTGTACCTGTCCGATGGTGACAGCATTTATGCAATTACACCCGTTCCGGAACCTGCAGAAACTGGGGTCCTAGTACTTGCGGCCGTTGCGTTCACGGTCGGTTTCCGGCGGAGACGGCTCGCTTCAGTATGATTGGAAAACGCGCACAACGGCTAGTGTTCTTCGGGCTTATCTCCCTCGGGGTACACATGGGTGTATGGGGGCAGCCATACTCGGCTGGATTCTCAGACGACGAGAACGCCTTTGATGCACCGATTCCCGGATTCGTCGGCCCCTTGGGGGATGGTGTAGTCCCGGCGGCCGGGTCTGAGGACGAGGCCTTTGAGAACTCTGTCAACGGGCTTTTCCTGGGATGGGCGGATGAAGTCGATTCCTACTGGCCGGTCTATCCAACTGTTGATCCGGTTTGGCGCTTCCCAACCCTCGCGCTGGGTCCGGTGACAGGGGACGCCTATGACGTAGTCTCTCTCGGCGATATGGAGGATATTGATTTTGAAGATGGGGTGGATCCGGGGGAGCTGACGCTATCTTTCTCCGAGCCGATTCAGAATCTATCGGGAGCGGATTTTGCGGTATTCGAGAATGCCCTGGTGGCGTGGACCGTAAACGACGACGGCGTCGCGAAAGTGTTTGGTGAATTGGCCTTTGTGGAAGTGTCGAGCGACGGAACCAATTTTGTTCGCTTTCCCAGTGTATCGACAACGGAGTCGTTTGTTTCCTCCTATGGGGAGATTGACCCGACGTTGGTCCACAACCTGGTTGGAAAGCACCTCAATGGATACCAGCGAAGTTGGGGGACTCCATTCGATCTGAGTGATCTCCTCGGAGAGGCGGAGGTTGTGAATGGATTGGTTGATCTCGATCAAATTCGCTACGTAAAGATCGTGGATATTCCAGGTCGCGGGGACTTTACCGACAGTTTGGGAAATCCGATCTACGACCCCTGGTCCACCTACGGATCGGGGGGAGTTGATATCGAGGCTGTGGGCGTCATTAGCCGGGGGATGACTTTTGATCAATGGGCGCAAGCCGGTGTAACCGATCCCGACGTGGATGGTGATAAGGATGGATATCCCAACTGGATGGAATATGCCTTTCGATTGGATCCATCGGTGGCGGACCGAGAGAGCGCGTATTGGCTCGAGAGTGACGAAGGGGATCAGATGAAATTGTGGTTTCGGCGGGATGAGCGGATTGCTGATCTGCTCTATGTAGTGGAGGTAACCGATGATCTGGTCGATGTTGAGTCCTGGGATGCCATCGCTACCTTCGGACCGCTGAATCAACAGGCGGTAGTCGCTCCGGAGGAAGTGGAGGGGGTCGAAGTCAACTGGGCTGGAGATCAGGCAAGTGTGGGTGTGCTGCAGGAAGTGGCTGTTCTTTTACCATTTCTCGTGGACGGGCCTCGCTTCTATCGCATTCGGCTGGAGCCTCTGGAATGAACCGTGGGAAGAGAATAGAAGTGGGTTCGCCAAGGACGGGCTTTTCGCTGCTTGAGCTTCTGGTTGCGGTAGCCGTCATTGGCATCCTGGTAGCGGTGACTGTCGTAGGGGTGAGGAAAGTACGCTATGCTGGGCACAAAGCCGAATCCAGCAGTAACATTCGCCAGTTGGTCGTGGCGAACCAGATGTATGCTTCTGATCACGGACGCTTTGCGCCGTCGACCGATATATACGACAACATTCGATGGCACGGAAAGCGGGTCAATGGAACCTTTGTCGGTGAGGGTGGATATTTGAGTGAGTACCTGGACGGTGGCGAAGTTCGATTTTGTCCCGTGCTGGAAGAGTATGTGGAGTCGGAAGAAGGTGTCGCCTTCGATGAAGGTACGGGTGGGTATGGCTACAATTCGACTTATGTCGGCGGTGATCCGACTCAATTGGATGCGGTGGTGGATTGGAATGCATCCCGCGACGATGTGACTGCGTGGTGGGCGCAGGGGAGTCGGCTATTCTATGTCAAGGAGCCCGCACGTGTGGTCATGTTTACTTCGACCGCTCTCGTAAAGGGTGGGGGGCTGGTCGAGACGGGAGATAGTGTACCCTATCGAGCGGTGTCCAGTGGTGGCCGATTGCGCTCCGTGATGACGCCAACGGTTCACTTCCGCTTCGAAGGACAGGCACTGGTGGCCTGGGCCGATGGCCATGTCACCTTTGAAGATCCGAATGAGGCGTCCATCGAGCACAATGTGTACGGAGACGATAACTCGATGTTTTCAGTGGGATGGTTCGGGCCTGTCGATTGGAACGGGTATTGGAATCCACATTACGACGAAGAGAGAGCCTACTGACCCAAGCGTAGCCATTGCGGTTCGGGGAACGGCCTGCCCCTCGCTCTTGAAGCGTTAGCTGCGATTCCGTCGGACGCGGCGACTTTTGATATGCGGTGAAAGTGGGTAGGATGAATTAGTGATGATGTTCGTGGGAGTGTACGCCCCAGGCCCATTTTTTGCCCTCCCACAGGGTCTTGTCATCAGCTGTAATAATGATCTCAACCTTGTAGTGTTTTGACGGATCCATCCTGGCCTGAGTCGGCCCGTAAACTGAGTACTCCTCATTCCATCCGAGGACCTCGTTCCCAAAACTGCCTTCAATCTCGATTGATATCTCTTCCGGGGGGATCTGGTCTTGTGGCAGTACGATCGCCAGTTGGGGTCCCGCCCATGCGAGCTCCATTGGGATTTCGGTGTTGTCGATTGGAATCGAATAAACTGCTCCTTGGTATTGTCCCCGAATTGCCTCGTGGGATTGTCTTTCCTGCCATGAGTTGAAGAGGGGAATATAGAGTATGGCAACAAGGAGGATCAGAGCGAAGCCGACCACGATCAGTATTCGAAACTTGTTGCTGGAGGGCTCGATTGTGCGTGGTTCGTCGGAGAATTGGGGATTGGCCATGGTGAAAAGAGTTGTGGTCGAAGTTAGCAATAAACCGTTGAGTCAGAAAGGTTGAAATTACGACCGGCTGATTCTGAGAAGTAGAGACGAAATTCCCTTGTCCGAAGATCCGTAAGCGTTCATTTCCTTACTATGAAAGCATCGTCGCAGACAGGTCCTGCCAGTGGGCTTCAGCTGGATGAGAATGGGCCAAAATTGGTTCCGAATCTTATTCTGCCCCCAAATTTGGAATCCGCTATCGAGCGCAGCGGGCAGGCCATGGTCAAACTCGAGTTGCAGGTCGATTCTGATCAGATTGTGCCGGAGAGACTGGATCGCGGTTGTGGGTATTCTTTTTCGGAGGGTGCTGCTCGCGTACTATGGATGCTGGAGAACTGGTGTGGTCGTTGGCCGGGGAGTTTGCTGCAATTGTCGCTGGAACGCTTGTCTGTCTTATTGGAGATGGCAGGAGACGAGTCTATTTTTCGAATGCATGGGAAAGACGGGTTTCTCGCGAAGGACTCCAGCCCGCTCCGTTGGATCGCAGATCGGGCCGCGGGAGCGGTTGCGGCGAAGAAGAAGACTGAGGTCGCCAAGAAGGTGGTTTCGAAGGAAACCAGGCGTCGGCGTCCGGAAGAGGAGAGAATGGTTTCTTCTGCGGGAACGATTGATGGATCCGAACATTTCCTCGCGATTGAACTGCCGTCGCGCGAGCACTCCGCCTATGAGGAAGTACGGGAGCGGGTGAAGATGGATCGGTTTAAGCTCGAACCCTCCAATCGCAAATGGTGGTTGCGCGACAGAACGCGGGTTTTGGAGTTCCTTGCATTGTACGGTGACGATATCGAAAGCCGCTGGCGCCTGAAGCCTACGGAGAATTTCGTAAAGCGCACCAAGAAGATTCGCCCTCTGGAGCCGAAGATTCGCGTGGATGCAGTTGCGGGTGATAGTGGTGAGTTTTCGGTATCGTTGGACTGGAAGGGGACGACCGAGAAGGAGGTCGAAGCTGCAGTGCGCAAAGGAGATTGCTTTATCGAATCCGGAAAGAAGATCCTTCTGGTGAACCCCAAAAAGGTGGCCGATGCCCGAAGGTTGCAGGAGAAGGCGCGCGGCGCGGGTGAAGGTGCCCAGCTGTTTGGGGTTCAGGAGAAAGGGCGGACCTCCCGCAAGGTACGGGTGAAGGGTCCAGCACTCTCGGCGATCGAAGAAGCACTGGTTGAGCTCGATCCCGATTGGGTGTCTCCGGCTGCATGGAAAGAAAGTGTTCAGCGGCTACAGAATCCAGATCGAGTGGAGTTGCCCGACCTCCCTTCAGAGCTGGCGTCGCGATTGCGCGGATACCAGAAGGTCGGTGTGGCTTGGTTTTGGAATCTTCACAGGAATGGTCTCGGCGGGTTGCTGGCAGACGAGATGGGGCTGGGGAAAACGGTACAGAGCTTAGGACTTCTCGGGGGTCTCGCAAATTCAGAGAACGCAAAAGTGTCTCTGGTCGTATGCCCCGCCTCTTTGGTCGAGAACTGGGTCCGCGAAGCCGGCGAATTCTTGCCGGGTATCCAAGCGCACGCCTATCACGGGGCGTCTCGCAATTTGGATTTTGACCGGCTCGGCTCGGGCGAGATTGTGGTGACCTCTTATGGTACGTTGCGCGCCGATCGGGCGCTGTTTCTCAAAACCGAGTTCGCGACGATCATCGCGGATGAGGCCCAAAACTTCAAGAATCCCGGTACGGAGACCGCGCGTGTCATGCGCCAGTTGCAGGCGGAGTCCCGTTTCGCGCTGACTGGTACGCCGATTGAGAATTCGGTCACGGACCTGGTGGGGATCGGCCAGTTTGCCTTGCCGGGCATTCTTGGTGGCCGTCGAATGAGGGCGACGAGTGATCGTGAGATTATACTCGGGAAAGTGAAGCCCTACCTCCTGCGGCGGACCAAGTCTGAGGTGCTCACCGATCTGCCCGAGAAGTGGGAGTCGAGGCGATTTGTTTCCCTGAGCGATGCGCAGAAGAAACTCTACGAGCAGATTCGTCGCACCACTGAGCAAAGCTTGTTCCGGATTCGGGCGGCAGGTGGAAAGGGTGGTCGAATGACTGCGGAGTTGTGGAAAGAACTCTTGCGCTTGCGTCAGGCAACAGCCGAGCCCCGGATTCTCGACGAAACTCTGCCTCGAGAAGCTTCTGCCAAAGCGGAAGGTCTGATGGAGATACTGGCCGAGACGATCGACAGTGGAAGCCGCGCATTGGTCTTCTCGCAGTTTACGCAAACCCTCGGTTGGTTGCGTAAGGACCTGGAAGCTGAGGGGATCTCCTATTGCTATTTGGATGGATCCACGAGAAATCGCCAGGACCTTGTCGACCGATTTAACGAAGATTCGAGCATTCCGGTCTTCCTTCTTTCGCTCAAAGCGGGTGGTACCGGGTTGAATCTCACTGGTGCCGATACCGTGATTCATTACGATCCCTGGTGGAATCCGGCGGCCGAAGCCCAAGCGACTGACCGGGCGCATCGCATCGGACAGACCAGAAAGGTCCAATCCATCAAGCTGATTGGTGCCGGGACCGTAGAGGAGAAAGTCTTGCGGATGCAGGATGAAAAAAGAGGGCTCCTGGCAGATCTTTTTGAGACGGAAGGGGAGTCCAAATCGATCATGGATTGGGATTCTCTCGTCGATCTGCTGGAGGATTGATCTCCCGCGAGCGGAATTCAACTCAACCAATCCGAGAGCTCGGGGTCCCTATTCCGCAACGACCCGCGGACTCCGGGAGGGTATCCATTCTATTTGTAATATTTTCGAGAACGAAGATCTTGCACCATCCGCAAAATCGCGACAGCTTTCTCGGCATGATCCGTAGTGCTTCTCTTCTTCTCGTTGTAGGACTCATTGGTGCAGGATGTACCTCTAGCCGGGAATACGGTATGGAGACCAGCCCTCTGGTGCAGGAACTCGATGGCAAGGATCACGCCAATGAATTGGAAGAGCAAATCACCCAGGAGAATTTGAGAGCGCAGGAAGATCAGGATGAGCCGATCTTCACCTATGACGATAGCGGTTCGCCCGAGTGATTCGTCGCTCGGCTCCCTTACTGATCTGCGCCGTTTAGGCGCCCCCGGATTCGGCCAACGCGAAGTTGATCGACTCGATCCCCGCGATGGAAATCGCATCCATGACCTTGACGATACTCTCGTGGAGCGCGAGGTCGGCTGGAGAAATGGTGACGATCGCGTCGGACTTGTTGGCGTCCGAGGCTTCTTTGAATCGGGTTAGCATCGCTGCTAGTTCCAAATATTGGCGGGATTCCGGCGAGTCGTAGGTGTACTCGTTGACGACCACCTGCCCGTCCTTGCGGATCTCGATTATCTGCTCATCCGGCAGCTCGATCGGCTCGTTCTGTTCGACGGTCCCCGGTAGCTCGAAAGAGAGGTCCGCTTCCTGTTTCTCCAAGGTTGCCGAAACCATGAAGTAAATCAATAGGAGGAACACGCAGTCGATCATCGGTGCGATCTGGATCTCCGGCTTGGGCTGCGCCTTCTTTTTAATGGATGCCATTTGAGGTTAGTTGGATTGGTAGGTGGAGTAGATGATGTTGTACGCACCCGCTTCGGCACAGGACTTCAAAACCTCTTTGATATCCGAAAATTCTGTGATTCGATCCGCTCGCACCTGTACCCGTAGGTCCGGTGTTTGGGCGACCAGTGGTTCCAGTTGCGTCGCCAACTGGTCGAGCTCGATCGGCTGTGCCCCCCAGTAAACCGTTCCCTCCGCATCGATGGACACGGTCTTTCGGTCCGAGAGCTCTGACGGGACGTCCGCTTCATTGCTCTCGGGTAGATCGAGTTTAATCCGTTTCTCGGCCTGGGCCAAATTACTCACCGTCATGAAGAACACGAGAAGGAGAAAAACCATATCGATCATGGGAGCCATCTGGAAGTCCTCCGGCTCTTTCGATCTTTTGCGCATTCTTACCACAGTCCCTAAAAAATCCATTTCACGGGGGGAACAAAAGGAAAAAGGTGAGTGATTTCTCCATGTTTCCTGGGGTTGTCATTCGTTAATATGGGGGAAACCCCCTTCCTTGGCCGCTTGAGAGGCGGTTTTACGTCCGGCTGTGACATAAATGTTGCAGAATTCGGTCCCCAGTTTCGGTGCAGGTGGTGATTTCTGCACCCCGTTCCCGGTTCAAATGCCAAAATTCCACGAATCCAAGTCGATATCCGCCTTTTTGGCGGCGAACTCCGAAACTGGCACACCCGTTGCTTATACAACATTGTATACAATCATGAAGGTGGCTGTATGGTCCGGCGGAATCGGCCGGGTCCTGATCATCTGACACAGAAAACAAACCAAACAACAGAACGAAAATGAAGACAACAAACTCGGCCGAAAGGCTTCAAAAATGGCTGGCAGTCTCGCTGTTTCTCGGTGGGGCGGTATCACTCTCAGCGCAGACTGAAGAGATGACTGGGGATCCTTCACTGGAAGATGTTCCACCGGTTGAAGCACCTGCAGTGGGCTCAGCGATTAGTGGATCATTGAGTCTCGACGTGAATACGCACTTTATCTCGTACGGTGCGGATGTCTGGGGAACCGGCACGGACGCAGATTTTCTGTTCCAACCATCCCTCGGATTGTCGGCTCAATTGACGGAGGAGCTCTATCTCTTTGGCGGAATCTGGATGGACATCAACGACCTGGCAGAGTCGGGCATTGGTGACGACATTCAGGAAGTGGATTTCTGGTTCGGTGCTGGCTATGCGACTGGCGACTGGAATTTTGAGATCACCTACCAAGAGTGGATCTACGCCGGAGACGCTGAGCGTATCCTCGACCTGATGGTGAGCTACGCGACCTTCTTGAATCCGACCTTGATACTCCACAACCGTATCGACGGTAACGGTGACCAAGACACGGGTACAGTTGCGGTATTCGGAATTTCGGAAGGAACATCTTACGAGAGCCTCGACGTCTCACTGGGTGCAAACATCGCCTTCAACACTGATGACTACTACGGCGGCGACGCAGGATTGACCTACGTTTCGGTCGGACCGGAGTTCGGATTCCCTCTCTCCTTCATCTCGGAAGCTTATGGCGCATGGAACGTACACGGCGGTGTCTACTTCTACTACACACCTGACGATACCGTTCCCGGCAACCCGGACGAAACATTCTTCACCGGCAACATCGGTATTGGAATGTATTTCTGATCCAGCGGATCTTGCAACAATTTCAGCGCCGATCTCCTACGGTCGGGCCTGAAAACCTACAGAACTCAATACAACACAACTTAGAAAATATGCATCAATCACTTATGAAATTCCTTCGCGGAGTTCGAGCGGGCGCGATCTTGTCCGCCGGAGCGCTCCTGGGCCTACAGGCTCAGGCCGAAGAGGATGACACCGTTAAAGTCGGTATTCTCCACTCACTGAGTGGAACGATGGCTATCAGTGAAACTTCACTCCGCGACGTCTTGCTCTTCGCAATTGACGAGATCAACGCCAGTGGTGGTGTTCTCGGCAAGCAGATCGAGCCCGTCGTGGTGGATGGTGCTTCCGACTGGCCGCTATTTGCGGAAAAGTCGAAGCAGCTTCTTCTCCAGGACAAGGTAGCCGCAGTCTTCGGTTGCTGGACATCGGTGAGCCGTAAATCGGTTCTCCCTGTCTTTGAAGAGTACAACGGTCTGTTGTTCTACCCTGTGCAGTATGAAGGTGAGGAGCAGTCTCCGAATATCTTCTACACGGCTGAAGCGGTCAATCAGCAGGCGATTCCTGCCGTTGACTTCCTGCTCGAAGAGGGGCGTGAGAAGTTTTACCTGATTGGTACGGACTACGTCTACCCGCAGACCACCAACCTCGTATTGCTCGAGTACCTACTGTCCAAGGGTGTTCCACTTCGGAACATTGGTGGAGGTCTTCGCCGCGATGCTGATGGCGAGGTGATCTCTGCTGGAACGTACACTCCGTTCGGTCACACCGACTACCAGCAGATCATGGCTGACATCAAGAAGTTCGCTGCCAGTGGAGACGCTGCGGTCATTAACACCATCAACGGTGACTCCAATGTGGCTTTCTTTAAAGAGTATGCCGCGGCTGGTCTGACTGCTGAGGAAGTTCCAGTAGTTTCCTTCAGTCTCTCTGAAGATGAGTTTCGCAGTCTTCCAGCTGAGGACCTTGTCGGTCAACTGGGATGCTGGACCTACTTCATGTCTCTCGACACTCCAGAAAACGAAGAGTTCGTAGCCAACTTTCAGGAATGGCTGGCGACCGCTGACGTGGACGGTATCGAGCGCGAAGGCCGCGTAACCTGCAGTCCTATGGTTCTCTCCTACGACGGAGTTTACCTCTGGAAAGCGGCGGTTGAAAAGGCCGGTACATTCGACGTCGATAGCGTTGTCAAAGCACTCGAAAGTGGAATCTCTTTCGACGGACCCGGCGGTACGGTCACAACTCAGGAGAACCACCACCTGACCAAGAACGTCTACATCGGTGAGACACTACCAAGTGGTCAGTTCGAAGTGATTGAATCCTTCGACGAGGTATACGGTGAACCTTTCCTTAAGGGCACCTTCTCTGAGGAATAATTCAGAGATACTGATAGTATTAGTTGTTTAGAATCCGGATGAACAATCCGGGAGGTATCCAACGGGGGGAGTCGGAGCGGCGGCCCGCTCCCCCCAATGGGCCTCCTCACTCCCACGCGATAAAATTTCCTTCAGCAACCTTCGATCCGATGAGAGCCCAACCAATGTTATTCCGATTTCATAATTTGATTATTTCGGCGCTCTTCCTTCTCGTATCCCAGCTGAGTGCAGACGACACCCAGGCGAGAGAGATATTTGTCGAAGCGATCCTAGCCGAAGGAAGTGAGCAAACCGCCTTGGTGGAAAGCTTGTCTACGACAGCCTCGACCCTGGTACCTGACTTTTTAGAGGCCTGGAAGAGGGGTGATATCTTTCTTCTCGAGGCAGACGGCTCCGCAGCGCCGACTCCCCTGTTGGAGGTCGAACCCGAGCAAGAGGGAGGTACCCCCACCTATTTTCGTGTGATCGACGGCGAGGAGATGGCCGCAGGATCCTTCGATCCAGCCGCTCTTGAGATGGCTCGTCCATCGCGCAAAACACGTCGTGTCTTTACCATGACAATTGATCTTCTTGCTCTGAGTACTCCCAATGTACAGGAACGAGCCGATGCCGCGCTGAAGTTGGGGTTGAAGCGAGATGATGATATTCTTCCCAAACTGATCCTACTTCGAGAGACCGAGACTGAGCCGTCAGTCATTGAAGCTTTGAACGAAGGGATTGCGGTTTCGATGCTGTCCCACGGGACAAAAGAAGGACAGATGGATGCGATCCAACTACTGCGCGACGAAAACTCGATTGCCGGTTTGGACGCGCTAAAGAACCTGCGCCATGATTTGAATGATGGGTTGGCGACGCATCCCTTTTCCGAGGAGGAACTTGCCAAGCTTACCGCTTCAATCGCATCGATCGAAAGCTACATTTCCTGGACTGACTTTGTGGGCACTTGCTTTCGGGGCCTGAGTTTAGGGGCAGTGCTCCTGATTGTAGCACTGGGGTTGGCGATCACCTTCGGTTTGATGGGAGTGATCAATATGGCGCACGGTGAGATGATCGCGGTCGGGGCCTACTCGGCCTACATCAGCCAAACCGTTTTCTATAGCCTCTTTTCCGAATCTACCTTCGCGCTGGAAACCTACTTCCTCTTCGCGATTCCGTTCTCATTCCTCACCGCGGCCCTTTGCGGGTTTATCCTGGAACGTACGGTGATCCAGTTTCTCTACAAACGTCCCTTGGAATCTCTTTTGGCTACCTGGGGAGTTTCCCTGATCCTCCAACAGGGTTTCCGGCTGATCTTTGGGGCGGCAAACCGACAAGTTCGCTCCCCGTCCTGGCTTCTCGGAAATGTCGAGATCTTCGACATCACCTTTGGATTCAATCGCATCTTCGTAATCGGCTTTGCGATCCTCATTGTCTTCGGTACCTGGTTCCTGATGGCGAAGACACCCATGGGGTTATCCATTCGGGCAGTGATGCAGGACCCGCAAATGGCCGCGGCCATGGGGATACGCATCAACCGGGTCCGGATGATGACCTTCGCCTTTGGGTCGGGATTAGCCGGATTGGCCGGTGTATTTCTCTCCCAGATCGGATCGGTCGGCTCGAACTTGGGCCAGAGCTATATCGTGGACAGCTTTATGGTGGTCGTGGCCGGCGGTGTGGGAAACATCGTGGGAACGGTCATCTCCGCACTTGGTATCGGTGTCACCGACCAGGCCTTGCAGCCGTTGCTCGGGCCCGTGATGGGCAGGATCTGCGTCCTCGTGGCCATCATCCTTTTTCTCCAGTGGAAACCCGGTGGCCTCTTTCCTTCAAAGAGCCGAAGCCTGGATTGATTTTTAGTACGAGACCGTAATTTCATGATCAAATTCAGCGAAACTCAACGCTCACTTGCGGGCATCATCGCAGTCACCTTCTTCCTGGTGGTGGCCATGCCCGCGCTCAATCTCTTTGGGTCGGAAGGGTCCTTCCTTCACATCAGCGATTATCAGCTCAACCTGTGGGGGAAGTACCTTTGCTACGCGGTTGTCGCGGTGTCCTTAAATCTCTTGTGGGGTTACACAGGTTTGCTGTGCCTGGGGCAGGGGCTGTTTTTCGCCCTTGGTGGCTATGCCTTTGGTATGCACTTGATGCTGATGATCGGCGAGCAGGGGGCATATAAGAGCGCCCTTCCGGACTTCATGGTGTTCTTGGGATACAAAGAGCTCCCCGCGCACTGGATCCCCTTCAAGAGTCTGAGCTTCTCTCTGCTGGCAGTTCTCTTTGTTCCCGGAATTGTGGCTGGGGTTTTTGGCTTTCTCGCCTTCCGCGCTCGAATCAAGGGAGTGTATTTTGCGATCATTACACAGGCGCTGACCTACGCCGCATGTCTGCTGTTTTTCCAGAATAGTTTCACTTTCGGCGGGAATAATGGATTCACCGATTTTAAGACGGTTCTGGGGAACGAGATTTTCGCTCCATCGACACAGAGAGCTCTTTTCTTCATCTCGGCCGTGTATCTGTCCCTCTGCCTCTTTCTGATCTGGTGGCTGACGAAAACCAAGTTCGGGAAAATTCAACGCGCGATTCGAGACAGTGAGAACAGGGTGCGATTCTCGGGGTATTCAACCACTACTTACAAACTGATTATCTTCGTAGTAGCTGCGATCATGGCGGGTATTGCTGGCGCGCTCTACGTTCCACAAGTCGGGATTATTAATCCGGAGGAGATGCGTCCGAGCAAATCACTCGAGATTGTGGTGTGGGTCGCCGTCGGCGGTCGGGCGACAATACTCGGGCCGGTGATCGGCGCGATCTTCGTCAACTGGCTGAAGAGCTACAGCACCTACCACTATCCGGAATACTGGCTGATTATCCTGGGAGCGCTCTTTGTTCTCGTGGTGCTCTTCATGCCAAATGGAATCGTGGGTCTCCCCGAACAGCTGAAAGGATTCTATCGCAAGCATCGGTTCCGTTTTCAGCAAAAGAAAGAGGCCGCTGCTGAGGCTTAAACCTCCCGTATCAAAAATTTTGATTGTTATGTCGACTCAGGAAAAGGCCGAGGCCAAGAAGAAAGAGTTCATTTTGACCTGCGAGGGGCTCAACAAGAGCTTTGACGGGTTCAAGGTGATCAATGACCTCAACCTCTATATCGATAAAGGAGAGCTGCGGACGATCATTGGTCCCAATGGTGCAGGGAAAAGTACATTCCTTGATCTAATTACTGGCCGGATTCGTCCCGACTCCGGGACCATCGAGTTCGGCCCGGGGGAGGGGGTCGCTCTGACCAAGATGAGGGAGTACCAGATCAATCGCCTGGGGATCAGCCGGAAATTTCAAACCCCATCGGTCTATTCAGATCACACCGTTTACGACAATTTGTTGATGTCGCTGAACCGAAACCGCGGTGCGTTTGCCGCGCTCTTTTACCGCGAGTCGGCAGCCGACCGTGAGAGAATTGACGAGATTCTAGAGACCATTCGAATGACAGAGAAACGGAGTCTGATCGCAGGCTCACTCTCCCATGGGCAGAAGCAGTGGTTGGAGATCGGGATGCTTCTGGCGCAGGAGCCGAAGCTGCTTTTAGTGGACGAACCGGCCGCGGGAATGACCGACGAGGAGACCGAACGAACCGGGGAATTGCTGCTGAGCCTTGCGGGTTCACACAGTCTCATTGTGATCGAACACGACATGGTCTTCGTCCGGCAAATTGCGACCAAGGTCACCGTCCTCCATCAGGGCTCAATCCTCCGGGAGGGGACGATTGATCATGTGCAGTCGGACCCCAAGGTGGTCGAGGTGTATTTGGGCCGGCAACACGAAAAATAAGGCGAGTCATGGTAGCGGAAACGAAGGTATCCAGCGAAAAGCTGGTTTTGAACGCGAAGGGCCTAAAAGCTTATTATGATCAATCGATCATCATTCGAGGGATCGATCTGGAAGTTCCTCCCGGCAAGGTGGTCTCACTGATGGGGCGAAATGGGGTGGGGAAGACGACCACGCTCAAGTCGATTTACGGCCTTGTTGATTCGACGGAAGGGGAAGTTACGTTGGATGGTGTTAGGATCGACTCGATGCCTCCCGAGAAGCGTGCGCGGCAAGGGTTGGCTTATGTCCCCCAGGGCCGCCATATCTTTCCGACTTTGACCGTCTGGGAGAATCTCCAGACGGCGATCATCGTTCATGGTGACCGCGCAAGAGAGCAGCTCGACTTCGTCTATGAGCTCTTCCCGGTCATCAAGGATATGCTCAAGCGCAAGGGTGGCGTTCTCAGCGGGGGGCAACAGCAACAGCTGGCCATCGCACGGGCTCTTCTCACTTGTCCCAAGCTTCTCATCCTCGATGAACCCACCGAGGGGATTCAGCCGTCCATCATCGATCAGATCGAAGACACGATTAAGATGCTCCGCGAGACTGGGCGGATGAGTATCCTGTTGGTCGAACAGTATCTCGATTTTGCGAAATCAGTCAGTGATCTGTTCTACGTCATGGACCGGGGAATGGTCATGGCGAAGGGATCGATCGAGGAGCTGACGGACGAGATCGTTACGACCCATCTACAGGTATAAAAATTTATGTTGAAGAAAGTACTGATTGCCAATCGGGGCGAGATCGCCTGCCGAGTTCTTAAATCCTGTCAGAAGCTCAACATCCGGACTGTGGCGGTGTTCTCCGAAGCAGATCGGCATGCACCTCATGCTCTGGAGGCGGATGAAGCGTACTGCCTCGGGCCGGCTTCGGTCGCTGAGAGCTACCTCAAAGCTGATAAGATTATCGAAATTTGCAAAGAGTGTGGGGCGGACGGAGTTCACCCCGGGTACGGTCTACTCAGCGAAAACCTGGCCTTTGCGCAGGCCTGCGAGGACGCGGGGATCGCTTTTATCGGGCCGACACCTGAGCAGATCGAGAAGTTTGGTCTCAAGCACACTGCTCGTGAACTCGCCGAGAAGAATGATGTGCCCATGTTGTCGGGTACAGGCCTTCTTTCATCCGCCGATGAGGCGATCTTGAAAGCACAGGAGATCGGCTATCCGGTTATCCTCAAGAGCGTCGCCGGCGGTGGTGGTATCGGTATGCGGGTGTGTGAAGAACCCGGTGCTCTCGAGAAAGCATTTGAAGAGGTAGAACGCTTGAGTCAGGCCAACTTTGGTCAGGCTGGCATCTACCTGGAGAAGTTTGTCAGTCGGGCCCGCCATGTAGAGGTCCAGATGTTCGGCGACGGTAAGGGGCACATCGTCACGCTGGGGGAGCGCGATTGTTCGAGTCAGCGCCGTAATCAAAAGGTCATCGAAGAGACTCCGGCGCCGGGCATCTCGGAGGAGCTTCGAAACGCGCTGGCCTCTTCTGCTCGCCGGCTTGCCAGCTCAGTCGCTTATCGATCTGCAGGAACGGTCGAGTTCCTGGTCAATGCCGATACCGAGGACTTCTATTTCCTCGAGGTGAACACTCGTCTCCAGGTCGAGCATGGCGTGAGTGAGGAGGTCACCGGGATCGATTTGGTGGAGTGGATGCTTCGACTTGCCGGCGGTGAAGATCCTACCGACGGTGTGGATGCGGTCCCGGTCAGTGGCCATTCCATCCAGGTTCGGATTTATGCCGAGGATCCCCGAAAGGACTATCAACCGTCTTCGGGAGTGTTGACGCAGGTCTCATTCCCGGAAAACGTGCGCTGCGATACTTGGGTCGCGACCGGTACGGAGGTCACCCCTTACTACGACCCTTTGCTGGCGAAGGTCATTGTTCATGCATCGGACCGTGGACAAGCAATTGCCGAGATGACAGAGGCTCTGTATCAAACCGAGCTGTACGGCATCGAATTAAACTTGGAGTACCTTCGCCGTATTGTTGAAAGTGATACGTTTGTAGAGGGGAAGATCACCACGGCATTCCTAAAGACGTTTGAGTACGAGACGACGGCCGTGGATGTCGTTGTCCCGGGTACGCAGACTAGCATCCAGGACTACCCAGGTCGACTGGGCTACTGGGATATTGGAGTCCCACCGTCGGGGCCCATGGATAGTCTCGCCTTTCGCATGGCCAACCGATTGTTGGGGAATGAGATTGGGTCACCGGCATTGGAGATTACCTTGAGTGGTCCGACATTGCGCTTTAACCAGAAGGCACTTTTGGCCATCACGGGGGCGGCAATGCCCGTGGAGTTGGACGGGATGCCCGTCCCGATGTGGAAGCCTTTTTCGGTGAGTGAGGGGTCTGTCTTGAAAATGGGAAGCGTTGGTGAGGTCGGTTGCCGAACCTACCTCGCCGTGGCGGGAGGATTTGACGTTCCGGAGTATCTCGGAAGTAGATCAACTTTCTCCATGGGCCAATTTGGCGGCCACGCGGGAAGAACTCTTATTGCCGGTGACGTATTGCATCTGACCGAGGATGTTTCGACGGACGAGTCGGATACCAAGGAGATCGATGAGTCTTCAATTCCCCAATATACCAACAGCTGGGACATCCGCGTAACTTACGGCCCGCATGGGGCGCCCGACTTCTTTCAAGAAGAGGATATCGACGCGTTTTTCGAGTCCGATTTCGAGGTTCACTACAACTCCGCTCGTACGGGTATCCGCCTGATTGCTCCGGGGAAGCCCAAGTGGGCGCGGAGTGACGGTGGTGAGGCCGGACTCCACCCTTCGAATGTTCACGATAATCCCTACGCGGTGGGGGCGATCAACTTTACGGGTGATATGCCGATCATTCTAGGTCCGGATGGCCCGAGCCTGGGTGGGTTTGTTTGCCCGGTAACGATTGTGCAAGCCGACCTTTGGATGATTGGTCAGATTCGGCCCGGTGACTCGGTACACTTTACTCCCATTTCGAATGAGGAGGCCAATGTCCTCGAGAGGGAGCAAGATGCAGCGATTACGAAAATGGATCGCGCGGTACACACTCCATTTCTTGCACCGTCCACTGACCGTGGCTCCTGCATTAAGGCACTATTGACCGAGGACGAGAATCCTGTTCGCGTGACCTATCGCCCTTGCGGAGATAAGTACCTCTTGATCGAATACGGACCCATAGTCCTGGATTTGAGCCTTCGGTTCCGGATCTATTCGCTGATGAATTGGATCAAGGCGAAAGGGATTCAGGGGTTGATAGATATCACGCCGGGAGTCCGTTCGCTTCAGTTGCATTACGACTCACGAATTCTCCCATTGAACCAGTTGATGGAGATGCTTCTTCAAGCCGAGAAGGAGTTGCCGGGAGTTGATGAGCTGGAGATTCCTACCCGCGTTATCCATCTGCCCATGAGTTGGAATAACGAGATGACCCAGATGGCCGTCCGTAAGTACGAAAAGTCCGTGCGAAAGGATGCCCCGTGGTGTCCCAGCAATATTGAGTTTATCCGGCGAATCAACGGGTTGAGCTCCGAGGAGGAGGTGAAGAACATAGTGTTCGATGCCAGCTATCTAGTGATGGGACTGGGGGACGTCTATCTGGGTGCGCCAGCGGCTGTCCCGGTGGATCCGCGCCACCGCCTCCTCACTACGAAGTACAACCCTGCGCGAACTTGGACTGCCGAAGGTACCGTGGGAATCGGCGGGGTCTATATGTGCATTTATGGGATGGATAGTCCGGGGGGCTATCAGTTGGTCGGGCAATCCCTGCCGATCTGGAATCGATATTTGGAAACGGGTCCTTTCGAGGAAGGGAAGCCGTGGCTCCTCCGGTTCTTTGACCAGGTCCGCTTTTTCCCCGTAGAGGAGGAAGAACTGGTCGAGATGCGCCGGGATTTTCACTCGGGGAAGTACGAGATTAAAATCGAGACCGAAACCTTTAGTCTGGCCAAGTATAATCAATTTCTCGCCGAAAATGCCGACTCAATAGCGACTTTCCAGGCGAACCAGAAGAAAGCGTTCGAGGAAGAGCGTGAGCGATGGGAGGAGGCGGGTCAGGCTTCGGCCAATGAAACATGGGAAGAAGCACCGGCGCCCGATGAGGTCGAGCTCCCCGAGGGGCATGAAGCGGTGACCAGTCAGATCAACGGGAACGTTTGGAAGTTTGTGGTGAATGAGGGAGATCAGGTTGAAGCGGGAGATCCACTGATTATACTCGAGGCTATGAAGATGGAGATCAATGTAGTGGCCACTGTCAGTGGGACGGTCGGTCAGGTTCTAGTTGAGGAGGGATCCTCTGTGAAAACCGGACAACAGCTCCTCCTCATCAAAACCCTCTAGAATTCGGAAACATGGAAGATTCTCCTATCAATCTAACAATTGCTAACCTACATAAACGCTTCAGCGAGGAGTCCTATTCTCCTGAAGATATGGTAAACGAGATCTATGACCGGATCGAATCCGGAGATCCGAAGATCTGGATTTCATTGGTCTCTCGCGAAGAATCCCTACAGCGGGCCAAGCAGCTGAGTGAGCAGAAGATTGAGGATCTTCCGCTTTTTGGGGTTCCTTTTGCGATCAAGGATAATATCGATTTGGAGGGCCTGCGAACGACTGCGGCCTGCGAAGAGTACGGCTATTTTCCGAGTGAGTCGGCATTTGTCGTCGATCGATTGATCGCGGCCGGAGCCATCCCGATCGGAAAGACCAATCTCGATCAATTTGCAACGGGCCTAGTGGGCGTACGTTCGCCCTATGGCTTCCCTGGCAATTCATTCAATCCCGACTACATCCCGGGTGGATCGAGCTCGGGTTCCGCGGTTTCAGTGTCAGCGGGGATGGTTTCCTTCTCGCTCGGAACCGACACAGCGGGCTCCGGCAGGGTCCCGGCGTCTCTCAACAATTTGGTGGGCTTGAAGCCGAGTCGGGGTGTTTTCAGTAACCGCGGTCTCATTCCTGCCTGCAAGAGTTTGGATTGTATTTCGGTCTTTGCCCTGAATTGCGATGACGCGCGCACGGTGTTTGACGTGGCAGCCGAGTTTGACGTGGAGGATGGATTCTCCCGGCAGATGGATCCGCCTGAGTGTTCGGCTCCAACGATGAAGATTGGTGTCCCTCTCCCGTCCCAGTTGGAGTTCTTCGGAGATTCGGCTACGGCGAGAATCTTTGACGATGCCGTAAACCATTTGATCGGTTTGGGGTATGAGGTGATTCCGATTGATTTTGAGCCGTTTTCAGAGACCGCTCGACTCCTGTACGAAGGTCCATGGCTTGCGGAGCGCTATATCGCTTTGGAGGATGTCCTCAACGATTGCCCGGAGATTCTTCATCCGGTGACGCGTTCGATTATCGAGGGCGGGAACAAGTACTCAGCGCTCGACTTCTTTAAGACCCATTACCGCATCCAGGAACTGCGCCAGAAGGCGGGAGTCGTGATGGAGCAGTTCGATGCCATTATGGCCCCGACCTGTCCGACGGTCTATACCATTGCAGAAGTCGAGGCCGATCCAGTGACTCTGAACAGCCGCTTGGGGACCTATACGAATTTTATGAACCTGATGGACCTGTCGGGGCTGGCCGTACCTTGTGGCATGCGCCCGGACGGACTCCCCCATGGCGTCACCTTTTTCGCTCCAGCCTTTCACGACTACGATCTCCTTGAGTTGGGAGCGAAGTTTCATGCGAAGACCGGTCTCACCGCCGGCGCAGTCGGTTCACCGGTTCCGAGCGAAGGGAAGCCCACCGCTCTCAGCAGTGAGGAGCGATTGTCGATTGTCGTCTGTGGCGCCCATATGAAAGGGCTACCTTTGAATCATCAGCTCACTGATCTGGGGGCTGTCTTCGTCGAAGAAACCGTGACCGACGCCTATTATAGTTTGTACGCCATGGAAGGAGAACCCGCCCGCCCGGCGCTCGTTCGACAGCCGGAAGGCGGATCGACAATCATGGTCGAGGTCTGGTCGCTTCCTCTGAAGAACGTCGGGACATTCTTAAAGGGCATCGGCAAGCCTCTCGGCTTGGGAAAGATTCAACTCATCGGCGGTCGCGAAGAAGTCGGCTTTATCGGCGAATCTTGTGCAGTCGAAGGTGCGAAAGACATTACGGCACTCGGTTCGTGGCGGGCTCATTTAGCCAGTCAGTAGAGAGGTCGATTAGTTAGTTTCGATCTCCCCGGCGGTTCCCCCGAACCGAGTTCGGAGGCTACGAAATGTAGCCTCGATTCTCTGAATCGGGGTAATCCTGCAATAAGCCGTAATCCACCGCCCCAGCGCTCCCCCGAACCGAGTTCGGAGG
>DGMY01000014.1:41721-68906 GCA_002388665.1 Opitutia bacterium UBA4506
AATCGGGGTTATCCTGCAATAAGGAGTAATCCACCTCCCCAGCCGCTCCCCCGAACCGAGTTCGGAGGCTACGGAATGTAGCCTCGATTCTCTGAATCGGGGTTATCCTGCAATAAGCAGTAATCCACCTCCTCAGCCATTCCCCCGAACCGAGTTCGGAGGCTACGGAATGTAGCCTCGATTCTCTGAATCGGGGTTATCCCGCAATAAGCAGTATTCCACCTCCCAGCCACTCCCCCGAACTGAGTTCGGAGGCTACGGAATGTAGCCTCGATTCTCTGAATCGGGGTTTATCCTGCCCCATTTTGCGCGCTAATTTTGGTCTCTTCCTTTTTGGACTCGGCAGTGTATCCGCCTCTCTGCATGATCCCATTTTCCTTTTACGAGAATGTTGTGTCCATCCTTCTCCGGGCATGTCGAATGAGCAAAAGTCGAGGCGCAGGCGAAAATCCAATGACGCCGAGTTGTTATGAAAATGAAAAAATTTCTGAAAATTATGGCGGTACTGCTGCTCTGCTACGCGGTATTTGGGTTCATTATCTTCCCGCTGGTTTTGAAGTACTTTGGAGAGAAAGCCCTCAGAGACAACGTCTCACCGGACGCAGTAATTGCGACAGTCAAAGCCAACCCGTTTACCTGGGAAGTTCAGGTGGAAGGGTTGAATCTGAGCGACCCCGCGGGCCAGTGGACCCTCGAGGTGGAACGGGCGACGGTTAACTTGAGCGCGAGGACGTTGTACAAGTTCTTCCCGGTCCTCGACGAAATCAGCCTGGAATCCCCCCGGATCAGTTATTTGCGGAGTCCTCAGGAGGAAGAGGTGGAGGAAGAGTCGATCGAGCCCGATGAAGAAACGCCACAGAGCTTGGAGGATTTCGCCAGCTTATTGAATTCTATGGAGATTCCGGAAGTCTATGTCGTTCTTCTCGAGATCAAAGACGGTGCGATGCACTTTAGCGATGTGACCAACGAGACTCCTTTCGAGAAGAGAGTCGAGCCGATCAATTTCCGCTTGGAGAATTTTACGACAGAGGTGGATTCCGGGGCCGATAACTCGATGCATTTTCTCGCTAAAACCGACAGAGGGGCGGAGTTCGAGTGGAAAGGTGAGCTCACGAGCCAGCCTTTTGCCAGTAGCGGAACCATTCAAGTTTCGGGGTTTGGACTAGGACAATTTTTTCCCTATTTCGAAAAGCTGATCCGATTCGATTTGGAGCGTGCGACCTACGACATGCAGTTTAGTTATGCGATCAACTTTGGGGACTTGGAGAACGTATTCAAGGTCAGCGATGGATCAGTCGATTTGACGAATGTCCGCTGTGTGGGCAGGGAGGATTCCAGCGAGTTCTTCGTCCTCAATTCAGCGGGGGTGGCCGACTTTAGCTTCGATTACAACTCGATGCAAGTCGACGTCGATCGGGTCTTCGTCGATAGCGGTGTGCTCGGAGTGCGCAGAGATGAAGGAGGTGCGATCAACTTGCTCAATCTTCTCGTCCTGGCCGACGCTGCCCCCATCTCCGAACCTGAGGCAGTGGAAGAGGTAGAGGAAGTGGCAGAGGTAGCGGAAGTCGAGGTGAGTGATGGCTCTTTCGAGATCCCGGCACTGCCAGTGGCTTTCTCTCTGGATGAGTTTTCGATTCAAGACTTTCGTATTCAATGGGTAGATTCCTTGGTCCCCGGTGGGGCCGATATCGGATTGGTGATCTCGCAATACTCGCTGAAAGGAGTCTCATCCGATTTCTCCAAGCCAGTGGCTCTGGATCTACGGCTGCAGGTCGGCGAGACCGGACGGGTTTCCGTGGGCGGTGAGCTGACTCCGGCGGTGGCTGGTATGGACCTAGTGTTGGGAGTAGAGGCCTTAGACCTTTCGCTGGCAAATGCCTACGGAACGTCGATGGCGGAGACCCAGGTGGGCTCGGGTACGTTTGTATATACAGGTGAGTTCAGTGGGGATGTAGAGTCCGGATACCACTTGAGTGGTGACGGTTCCGTACAGGACTTTTCCGTGGCGCTGTCGGGAGAAAATGCCGTCGAGCTGGAGTGGCAATCGTTCAGTTTTACCGATTTGTCGGCAAGGTCAGAGCCTCTCTCTGTGAGTATGGGAGATGTGACTCTCACCGCGCCCAAGGCTGTGCTGACCCGGTCGGCGCCGCCTAATCCGGAGAAGGTTCCCGCAGCTGAAGTAGCTGTTGCCTCGGACGAAACGCTCGCTGAGCCCGCAACGGTGGACTCGGCAGCAGCAGGGCCGGTGGACGCTCCGTTGGATGTCCACATTGCATCGTTTTCGGTAGATCAGGGCTCCTTGGTCATGATTGATCAAGGAATTCAGCCAAACTTTCGACTCGACGTTGCCGACGCTAAAGTCGATGTGAAGAACATCACCTTGGGGCAGGAGGAAGTCACCGAATTCTCCATCAGCGCTCTTGTGAATCGCAGCGAGTTTAAGATGGCCGGATCTGCCTATCTCATCGACCCCCGTAGTCAAACGAGCATGACGATGTCACTCACTGATTTCTCTCTTCCGGTGCTGTCTCCCTACACGGGCAAGAGCGTAGGCCGAAAGATCGGGAGCGGTTGGTTTACCATCAACACCGATCTACAGGTGAATGACGGTACCATGAAGGCGAGTAATGCGATCAGGATAGAACAGATGAAGCTCGGCGACTCGGTGGATAGCCCGGATGCGATGAATTTGCCACTGTCCCTGGCCATATCCCTCTTGAAGGGATCGGATGGCGTCATGAAGCTAAAATTGCCACTGTCCGGTGACCTGTATGATCCCAGCATCGGGATGGGCCAGATTATCCGTACGGCTGTCGTCGGGTTAATCCGCAGCGTGGCTCTTTCGCCATTCTCGATGCTCTCAGGCCTCGTCGGTTCGGATGCAGACCTGTCGAAGGTCGAGTTCGCCCCTGGCAGTTCTGAGCTATCGCCCAAGATGACTAAGCAGCTGAAAGCCCTCGGTAGCGCCCTGCAGAAGAGACCGCAATTGATTCTTGGGATAACCCCAAGCCTCTCGAACAAAGATTTGCTGGCGTTGACCGATGATCCCCAGTCAGCCGGTTCGAAAACGAAAGGTGCGGACGGAGAGAAAAGCAAGTCGGAGAAAGGTCGTAGACTCTTTGAGAATCGGAAGTACAAACCAGTTGTGAAAGCTGACGCAACGTCAACCTCGGCCAAGTCGGACCAGAATGGCGATCTATTGCCCGGAGTAGCTCGAACCGATCCGATCGCCACCGAACTAATGGCGGCCAGAGTGGAGGTGGTACGGGAGTATTTGTTAGAGATGGAAGGTGTCTCCGAAGAGCGACTTTCCGTCCGCGACCCGGATCTATCAGTAAACCGTTCGATTGTCGCTTTCAGCTTGGAGTAGACCCTCCCTCCAGAACCCAGTCGCCTTCGCCCACGTCCCCTGGGATCGGTCTAGCCCAACCACCAAAGCGCTTGCGACACACGACTTAAAACTTTCGACTATTCCCCCGCATCTCCCTCCGCGCTCTCCGCGCCTAAATCTGCTCCCGGTGCACCGCGAGATATTTCTGACTCGGCTGGTAACGCGGGGGAAGGTGGAGCCGTTGGCCTTCGTAGGCCCCAAAAAAGGTCTTCCATACCTCGCCCGTCACCCGCTCTTTGATCTCGGTTGAAAGGACGAGTCGATATTCCTCATCAAAGGTGATGAGGTGCCGATCAAAGGCGGCGTCGTAGGTGGCGGAGAGAGAGATTCCGTTTCGTGGATCCATACGGGTGTCTTTGCTCTCTGCCCAGGGGATGATGTGACTGGCCCGATTGAGGGCGGGAAGACCCAATCCAGTCAGACCACAGCGATTCTGGTAGATCTCCATTATGACCTCACGAA
This sequence comes from Opitutia bacterium UBA4506, assembly GCA_002388665.1. GTDB lineage: Bacteria > Verrucomicrobiota > Verrucomicrobiia > Opitutales > Puniceicoccaceae > Puniceicoccus. The sequence continues at coordinate 45,575 of DGMY01000014.1, forward strand.
ATGCCTTTTGGCCGAGGCGAGTTTTAACCTCGCGCAGCCGATCTCGGCCGTCTTTCGAGTTGGGGTCATGCACCGCATCTGACGGGATTTCCGGCTCGAGACGGTTGAGCTTTTCGACCAACGACGACTCGTCTCCCTGATGGTTTCTGAAGATTTCCAAGGCCTTCTGAGAGTGTTCATACTCCGGCAGGAATTCAATGAGCTGCGTCAACGCCGCCGAACAATGACCCTTGGCCAGGTAACTCTGTGCGATGCTCGGATCCACCCAAGGACTACCACTTCCTTTCTTCTGCTCCTCCAGCACCCGCTCCCGCAGTGCAATCAACCGCTCCACCGAATGAACCGACCATAGATCCAACGCATCCTCGAAGCCATAGGCCTCAATCTGCAACATCTTATGCAGCCACTCCAACGCCTTGAGGTAAGAGCTGGCCTTGCCGCTCCCGTCCTTGTTGTCGCGGTAGAGGTAGGTCTCGAAGGATTTGCGGTTCATGGTAAAGGGTGTTTTTCGGGGATCAGATCGGGCCTATTGCCTTGTAAATTAGTTGAAATTATACGGTGACCTTCTCGTAATGCCAATGTTCCATGAATTTACAAGATTGGCAGACGTTTGTCCAAAATTTGCCATTTGGGAAAAAATTGCCCGGTGCGGTATACATTGCTCGAAGTTCGGTAAGGTTTGCATCTCAGAGTTTAGGGAAGGAAATCCGTAGGGCTGCAGAAGCTTCAAAACCTCCGTCGAATTGGAACTTGTTGAAACTTCATACGCGGGAAAGAGCGATAACTTTTCTACTCTACCCTGATTTTAACGAAGATCCGCATCCTTCACTGTCTTTCGCAACCAAGTTAAACTTTTCAACGGGGCGGGTTGTTCGGACGGATTATTCGAACCGGGCCAACCCTCCGATTCTTCATCGGAAGGAAACCTTTCTTCATGAAAACGATCCGCGCTGGATCGTCTTTCGAGAATTAACGAAGGCTGAGGAGAGTGTCGGCCTCCTTGACGATACGAAGCGCATTGGAACCAAGCAGTTTTGGGAAGCATTGTTGCGGCAAAAAGGCTTTTCCTTGAAAGGGCATCAGTTGATTCAGGATTCGAGGCGTTCAGAGGGCGAAGTCACTCCGAGTGGGGAAGCTGCTCCTATTCTTCGGCATCGAACTGCCATACGTCGGCAAGATTTGTCTCGCCCGGTAAAACTTCTTTTGCAGCACGGACTCTTGCGTGAAGGTCGTTCGTTTTTTGACTACGGGTGCGGACGTGGAGTCGATGTTCAGGCGTTGGCGCAATTGGGTTACGAGTCGGCGGGATGGGATCCGGCCTATTTGTCGGACGAACCCCTTAAGAAAGCCGAAGTGGTGAACCTCGGCTATGTCCTTAATGTGATCGAGGATCCTGATGAAAGGATTATGGTTTTGAAAAGGGCAGGAGAACTTTCTAGGTGCGTCTTGATTGTTTCCACCCTTGTTCGGGGGCAAGAAACTGCGGCGCACCAAAGGAAATGGAGAGATGGATTTCTAACGGCTTTGGGCACATTCCAAAAATTTTTTGAACCAGGGGAGCTGGAAGGATTGATCGAGCGTGCTCTTGAGGTCGAACCGGTGACGTTGGCTCCAGGAATCTGCGTTGTCTTTCGCGATCGCGAAGAGCACGAATCTTTTTCGGCAGCACGGGTAAGGCGCCGATTCGATTGGTCCGAGATCAGCACGCAGATTCGATTTACTCCTCCCAAAGAGAGGAAAGAATCAAGGGTGTCTCGGTATGCTCTTCATAAGGCTACTTTCGAGAAATTTTGGTCAGCACTTCTTGAATACGGTCGCATCCCGGAGAAAGACGAATTTGACGGGTGGGCGGAGCTTCGCAATGCTGCTGGGTCTCGCCGTAAAGCATTCGAAATGCTCTTGGAGCGAAAAGGACAGGCTCTTTTTGCTGAGGCGAGAAGAATGCGAAAAGAAGATGTGCTGGTCTATCTGGCCATGACACGTTTTCGCAAAAAGTTTCGGCGCAAAGACCTAGGGTCGCGGATACTCAAGGATATTAAGGAGTTTTGGGGCCATTATGACTTGGCTCAAGCCGAGGCGGATTCGTTGCTGTTTGCGTCTGGGGATCCTGGAGAGTTGGAGATTGCCCTCGAATCAGTATCTTTCGGACTGAAAGATCCTATCGAAAAGCACTTTACCTTTCATCGCCGTAAGATCGGTTCGCTCCCAGCAGTCCTTCGGATCTATGCTCTGTTAGGGCAGTGGATCTACGGTGATCTATCTGAAATCGATCTCATCAAAATCCATCTAGCGAGCGGTAAATTGTCGCTGATGATCTACGATGACTATGAAGGAAAAAATCGGCCAATTCTGCAAACCAGGATAAAGATGGTTCTTCGGAACCAATGGCTGCGGATTTTTGACCATTCTGATGAACTTCAGCACCTGGAAAATAAAGAATTTTATGGGTGAATATTTGGTGCTTTCGCCTTCGCTAGATCATCAGAGGGTCTTCGTGCTCTTCGTCATTGTTCCCGGGATCGGCGTCGGTCAAGTCGGGGAAAGGTATATTTTTGGATTTATCGTTTAGGGTGAGCCTCTCTAAGAATTCTTTTTGTTGAGGTATAGCAACCCCAAGCACCTCGAAAACTTCCCTGAGGATCGATATTTTTCGATTTGTAGAAGTGTTTGATGTTGTCCACCAAGGAGTTCCGGGAATTGATACCTGAAAGGTACTGGTTCCAGAGGCTTCGAATTCCTCTCTCTCCTTTGCAAAATAGATCCTTTTTCTACCCCTTACCCGGCGAATCCAATGGAAAGATTCTTGGTGTTGGTTGTACAGTTTCGCCAAAATCCCGAGAAAAGTCTGGAGCGTATTTTTGGCCCCAAGTGTTGTGCGGATTCCTTTTCTGGTTGGGCTCTTTCCGGGAGGCCTTACAACTGAGTTTGACTTCGTGATTTGAGTCGAGACGATTTTCTCAGAATAGGATTCCGTGGCGATTTCCGGTGGAGCGACCAGTGGTTTTATTCTTTCTGTAGGTTTGGGTTCCTCCTTTGCTGGTCGCCTCATTAATTTCCGAATGAGGGTGGAAGGCGATTCGCCAGTCAAATTCTCGTGTTGAGTAAAGTAGTCGGCCAAGTCGGCATCTAGGAGGATCTTTCTCATCTCTTAGAATTACTATACGAATCGACTTTTTTAGAGCAATTGTTTAATCCGTTCGGCGATGGCATTCCAATCTACTTCTTCAGTCATGTGGCACCAGCTGATTCGAATGCAGGCGTTGGCTTCATCTTCGGACATTCCCATTGCGAGAAGAACGTGGCTTGGGGTGTAGCTTGTTGATGTGCAGGCCGATCCGTTGGAGATTGCGATTAGATCTTTCAGGCTGACAATTAGCGCTTCTGAATCGATGTCGTGAAACGATAGATTGATCACGTGAGGCAGCGCATACCGTTGGTCTCCGGTAAGTTTTGGTTCGAGGCGAGCGAAGGCTTTGAGGGCTGATTTTCTTATATGTTTGCAGCGTTTTCTTCGCTCCTCATGCGTTGTTGAGGCAACTTCTGCTGCTTGTCCCAAAGCAGCGATGAGGGGCACCGGCAACGTTCCGGGACGTAGGCCGCGTTCCTGTCCGCCGCCAAAGGTCAAAGGGGTTAGCGGCACTTTTTTGAATCCCCTCCTGCGGGCGATTAACGCCCCAATCCCCTTCGGGGCAAAAATCTTGTGTCCGCTTATACTGAGAAGATCAATGCGGGGGTTGGAGATTTCCTTCAATTCTTTCCCAAACCCCTGGGCTGCATCACAGTGGAAAAATGCATGGTGGTTTCGAAGCTCGTCCGCGATTTCGAGGATAGGTTGGAGGATTCCCGTCTCATTATTGGCGTGCATGATGGAGACCAGAAGGGTCTCTGGTCGGAGGGCCGAAAGGATCTCCTGGGGATTGACGCGACCGGACGAATCGACACCCACCCGTGTCACTTCGAATCCTTCCCGCTCCATTTGTTCCAAGGGTTCAAGAACGGCCTTATGTTCAATGGTCGTGGTAATGATGTGATTCAGGTTCTTTTTTTTGCCTTCTACGGCTAGCCCTAGGATGGCCAGGTTGTTGGACTCGGTGGCACCACTGGTAAAGAGCACTTCATCGCGTTTTGCGCCGACCACTGCACCTACCTGGTCTCTTGCTTTTTGAACTGCTTGCTTGGCGCGTGATCCGTACTCATGAGTTCGACTGCCCTCGTTCCCATACTCCTCCGCAAGGTAGTGCAAGAGAGTGTCGCGGACGCACGGGTCTATTGGCGTCGTGGCATTGCAGTCTAGGTAAATTGGAACAGACATAATAAATTTATGCGAATGTATGTTAATCTATTGACATACAAAAATGAAATTATCTCTATTGAATGACAAACTTTAAGCATAGTACACCGAAAACGCTTTTGTGATCAAAACTTTCCCTCCATCGAATCCATGAATACCGAGCCAGTTATCAGTTTTCCCGTGATCCGCGGTCTCCAGGCCGGGCGTGAATATTATGTGGCGATGTGGACGCTTCGTATGTTGCGCCAGATCTCGATATTTGATGAAGATGAGCTTCCGCCTGAGCTACGTGCACAACGAACGATCAACAAAGCGCGCATCCCTGAGATTGCCGGCTATGTGTTGGATAATCCGAATGATTATGTCTTCTCGGCGCTGACTGTCTCGATTGATTCGGAGGTGAGCTTCACGCCTATGGATGGGCAGGATAAGCTGGGAATGCTGGAAGTTCTGATGGAGGCGCGTTTCATTATCAATGACGGTCAGCATAGGCGTGCCTCGATTATCGAAGCATTGGAGCAGAGGCCGGAGCTTGCCTACGAAACCATTGCGGTTGTTTTCTTTCTCGATATCGGCTTGGAGCGCTGCCAGCAAATGTTTGCGGATCTTAATCGCTACGCGATTCGGCCGAGTCGCTCGCTTGGACTACTTTACGATCACCGCAATGACAAAGCGAAGCTGGCCAAGCTGGTCGTGATGCAGTCAGAGGTTTTTCGCGATATCGTCGATATGGAGAAATCTTCATTGGCTAAGCGCTCTCGCAAGCTCTTTACATTGTCTGCTTTCTACAATGCCTGTGCGGATCTGGTTGATGGATTTGCCACCGGCGATCTGACAAAAGACGCGGATTTTGTGCGAAACTATTGGGAAGCAGTTGCGAAGCAATTCCCGGCTTGGACACAAGTGCGGGACGGTAAAATGCTCTCAAGTGAGGTGCGCGAGGGCTATATCCATTCGCACGGAATTGCTCTGCAAGCATTGGCCAAAGTGGGGAATGCGTTAATTCGCAAATATCCTAAGTCTTGGCAAAAACGTCTCAAGTCTTTTGGAAGTATCGATTGGTCGCGTAGCAACGCCAAGCTCTGGGAGGGGCGGGCCATGACGGGAGGGCGTATTACCAAGGCTAGCAATAATGTCGTTTTAACGATTAACGTGATCAAATCGGTGCTCGGTTTGCCTTTGGAGGAAGACGAGCAGCGTATCGAAGATGCTTACAAAAAGGGGAGGATATGATTGGGATACTTGCATCGCTAAAGGATGCGTCGAGACACAAAAAAACTGGGATTCATCACTGCCGCATCGCCGTAGGAGAGGAGTCTTCCCCTAACTGTGCGTTTACGAATTTTGAAGGATGAATCGATACAAAATCGATTTGTGGATTCTTTTTCTCGTGTGGTTTTCGAAATCCGCTTTGATGCCTTTCGTGAAGGCGATAGTGATCAGATGGGGTTGGCACGGTATCTGTGGAATCTTTCTCTTTGTGACGCCCTATTGGGAGCATAATTCGCAACGCTTTTTTTGAATAGAAATTTAATAAAATTATGGCGGTAAAAAAGACTACTCGTCGTCAGACGAAAAAAGCCAATAGCGAGACGGCAACCGGATCCGGTCGACGGCAGTCTGCCTTTGATGCGATCGGCTTTAAGGCTACGATCGAGGGATTGAGCGAGGAAATTCGTGAACTCTATTTGGCCGACGCGGTTCCATGGATTATTGGATATTCAGGGGGAAAAGATTCCTCTGCCGTATTGCAGTTGATCTGGAATGCAATTCTTGAACTGCCCGTAGAACTGCGGGCGAAGAGGGTTCATGTAATTTCGACCGATACCATGGTCGAGAATCCCGTTGTTTCGGCCTGGGTTGAACGCTCGCACGCGGCGATGCGGGAAAAAGCAGCCGAGTTGGAGATGCCTTTTGTGCCCAGAATCTTGAGGCCAAAAACCGATGAATCTTTTTGGGTGAATTTGATCGGTCGTGGGTATCCTGCGCCTAGACATAAATTTCGTTGGTGCACGGAACGCCTGAAGATAAAGCCATCCAATCGCTTTATATCAGAAGTGGTGACACATAATGGTGAAGCGATTTTGTGTCTCGGTGTAAGGAAAGCAGAGAGTAGTGCTCGCGCTAAAGTTATGGCAAAGAATCGCCAATACCGAGTTCGCGATAATCTGAGTCCGAGTGCGACATTGGCAGGATGTTTGATTTATTCGCCGGTTGAAGATTGGACAAACGACGACGTGTGGCACTATCTGACTCGCGAGAAGAATCCTTGGGGAATTACCAATAAGGATTTGCTTGGGATGTATGCGGGTGCTTCTGCCGATGGCGAGTGTCCTTTGGTGGTGGACTCTTCGACTCCGAGTTGTGGGGATTCACGCTTTGGTTGTTGGGTTTGTACCTTGGTCGAGAAGGACAAATCCATGACTGCAATGATTCAAAACGATGCGGAGAAGGATTGGATGATGCCTTTGCTCGAGCTTCGCAACGCTTTGGATTTTAGGCAGAATACGGAGACGGACGAAAATGGATCCGATCACCACCTGCGAGACTTTCGGCGCATGACGGGGGCCGTTCAGTTGATGGCTAATGGGAAGGCTATCCCGGGCCCCTATACTCAAGAATCCCGAGAGAGATGGCTACGTAAGTTGCTGGCGGCGCAGACTTACATTCGTGAAGAAGGGCCGGAAGAAGTTCGTGGAATTGAGCTGATTACGTTGGACGAACTGCGCGAGATTCGGCGAATTTGGGTGGTGGATAAGCACGAATTGGAGGATCTTCTTCCGGGCATTTACGAAGAGGAGGCCGGCGAGCCATATCCGGGCGAGTCTCTTGATGACGATATGGTTTTGGGAGCGGCTGAGATGGCGGAACTCAAGGAACTTTGCGGGCAGGGCCGTTTGCACTATGAACTGACCCGTGAATTGCTTTCGACCACCCGCCAGCAGCAAAGCTCGGCGCGGCGCGCTGGCCTCTACCAGCAGCTGGAGAAGACCTTTAAGAAGCATTTCTACGATGACGAGGCCGATGCGGTAAGTCGGGCGAATCAAGTCGCAGAGGATCGAAAACGTCGGGAAAACGAAATTCTACATTTGAACATCGTTGCCGAGGATGGAGGAAAAGAAGGAATAAAGGTATGATTTTCGAATCAATACGTCTCGAAAACTTCGGGGTTTATGGTGGGGTCAATGAGGCAGATTTAATGCCCGTAGGCCGCAAGCCGGTGGTGCTTTTGGGGGGGATGAATGGAGGGGGGAAGACAACGTTACTCGATGCACTTCTTCTGGTTCTGTACGGATCGAAAGCCAAGGTTTCCAATCGTACGGGCCGAATGGCCTATGACAACTACTTGCGCGAATGCATCCACCGGGGCGGTGATGCGGGAGAAGGCTCTTCCATTGTCTTGCGCTTCCGCCGCATGATGGAAGGGCAGCTCCACTATTTCGAGTTGCAACGCAGATGGCGAGAAGGATTGCGTAGAATCGAGGAAACCGTCCACGTTTCGCGCGATGGAGAGCCAGATCCTATTTTGACAGAGCACTGGGATGAAGTGGTTGAAGCCTATCTTCCTGTATCGATCTCGAACCTCTTCTTTTTCGATGGGGAGCAGATCAAGGAACTCGCTGAGGGTAGTAATGCCGCCCAAATTCTTGGCACGGCTATTCGCTCTCTCTTAGGGTTGGATCTCGTGGATCGTCTGGAAGGAGACCTCAAAACATTCGAGCGTCGGAAAAAATCCGATCTTCTCGACGCGGAAGCAGCAAAGAAATTGAAGCAGGCAGAGCAAGATCTGCAAGAGTTTGACAGGCAGTTGGAAAAGTTCGCCTTGGAACGTGGTCGCCTGACGAATGAAGCAGGGCGTCTGGCCCGAGATGCGAAAGCAAAAGAAGATCGATTTAAAGCCGAAGGGGGGGATCTTTTCGTCAAGAGGAAGGAGTTGGAGCGGGAGCTGCAGCAACTGGAATCTGCAAAGGCTGAGGCCGAAGCTGGCTTACGAGAGATTGCTTCGGGGCCTTTGCCCTTACGGTTGGTTGAGAATTTGCTCGATGAGGTGGAAGTCCAGGTTCGGAGGGATGGGGAGATCCGTCAAAACCGGATACTTGTCGATGCTCTTATTGAGCGGGATGAACAACTACTCAAGGAACTGAAGTTGGCGGAGTTGGATGCAGTTGCTCTTAAGAAAGTGCGCCAGGCATTGGATCAGGATCGTAGTAAGCGGCAGCAGAATGCTAACCTAGAGCCGATCCTCGATGCGGATCCTCATCTCGGTCCGTATATCGCCCATTTGCAGCAGCGCGTGCTCCTCAGAGCATACGAGGCCAGCCGAGCGGGCGTCGCCAGGATTCGTCAATTGGAAGAGAAGATCGCTCGAATCGAATCCGAGCTAGGCCGAGTTCCGGAGGCTGATGCGATCGCACGCTACCAAACCGATATGGACGCCGCGCGCAAGGCTCATGTGGAGATAATGGCAGAGATCGAGGCCATGGATGTCCGGATGGAAGCGCTTAAGCGACAACGCGATGAAGCCACGCGACAACTGGAACGCTTCGGAGAAAAGGATCATGTGGCTCGGATTGCTGAGGATGATCGCCAGCGTATGCTGAAGCATTCCAAACGAGTGCGGGAAACTCTCGACCGCTTCCGCACCAAGGTGATCGCTCGTCATGTCGCCAATATGGAAGCACTCATGCTGGAGTCCTTTCAACAGCTGCTGCGCAAAACAGACCTGGTGCACGGGCTGAAAATTCATCCGAAAACCTTCGAGGTTACTCTACAGGATCGGAGGGGGACTGTTCTGCCATTTGACAGGCTTTCGGCAGGGGAGCGACAACTCTTGGCTACCGCTATGCTCTGGGGGCTTGCCAGGGCTTCCGGTCGCCCAATCCCCACGGTGATTGATACGCCCCTGGGACGACTTGATTCCACTCATCGCTCCCATTTGGTTGAACGCTACTTCCCGCAGGCATCTCATCAGGTGCTCCTCCTTTCTACCGACGAGGAAATCGTTGACGGCTATCACCAAAAACTTAGGCCCGCCGTGGCCCGCCATTATCTGCTCGATCATGACGAAAAGGCCGGCCGAACCACTATGAAACCCGGATATTTTGAAAAGTAATGAAACCTCCCGTCGAAACCGTTCGTATTAGTAAGCAAGGACGTGACCAGTTGGTGAAGATTCGTCGTCATACTGGTATTGAAAACTGGAATATCCTATGCCGTTGGGCGCTTTGCCTTTCTCTTAGTGAGGAAACACCTCCTCCTTTAGTGAAGCAAAAGCTAGACGGAGGCGTTGAGATGACTTGGAAGGTGTTTTCCGGAGAAGAAGGTGATACTCTGAGTTCCCTCGTAGCGATTCGAACCAAGCAAGATGGCTTTGATGTTGATTCAGAGGGTGCTTCTAATTGTTTGAAAGCTCATATGCATCGTGGGCTTTCCTACTTGGCTTCTGGTCAAGAAACCAGATCGATAGCCGATTTTGTGGAAAGATGGGTTTAATTGCGGAATCCCCAACGTTTCTGCCACGCAAGATGTTCTTTAGTCACGCCGAAGAACTAACAAGTATCTGATAATCAGCTGTTTGTTTGTTGGTTGGTTAGGGCCGGCGGTTTATTGCTGGCCTTACAAGAGCTCGTCATCGCTTAAATCCAGGGGTTCTAATTCGGATTTTGAGTTTTCTGATATTAATTCCGCTATTTGTCCAAGGGAATCGAATGAAGAGGTGACAATCTTAGACATTTCATGAAGTCCGAAATTGGCGTATTCTTCAAATGCGGTTATTAGCTTGTCTTGCTCTTTTTCATCATTTTTAAGGTGTTCACTCGTTTCGTTGTCTAAAAATCCCAATAGATATAGGAACCCCTTCCATCCAGGTGTGTTAAAATAATTTTCGGGAAATGCTTTACCGGTATCGACATCTTCGAGAGGTCTTCTACTACCTTTTTTTACACCAAGTGCGGCTGCGAATAGTAATACCCTCCAAATCTCCCGGAAGATCGCCTGTTCACCTGATATAAGGGTTTGAATGAATTCTTCATGTATTTTGTCTCGCTGTATACGTCTCATACTCATATCTCCTTAATTTCAGTGAATTCCTCATCAGCCTCAAAGTACTGCTGATATTCTTTGCCCTCGACCGTCAGGTGGGCGTTGGCACCCTGCCGTAGCGTGTTTTTGGGCCCGTGATAGGCGAGGTAATAGCGTTTGGCTACACGCCCGGTCTCGCGCAGGGCCTTCTCCACATCACCATCGTATTGGCTTGGAGTCAGCAGGATAGTGACTTGTGGGGCAAGATTGGGCACCCAGCGGCTAATTCCCTCGCGGAAGACGCTTATGTTCCCGAAGGGCGCATCGGTGACGAGCGGATATTCACTTCCAGCAGTACCCTTCAAAATAGTAGGGACCTCCGAGCGTCTTTTAGCCAAAGCCAGAAGGCTGGCGATAAAAACAAGCAATTTTACCTGTCGCTGGCCAGTGCTAAGGGCGACGTCCTGTTCCATCCGTTCATCATCCTCACTGCCGACCCAGCTGCGGATACGCAGATTAAAATCTTCTGAGAGTTCAGCTCGGTAATCGCGGTCGATGATTTTGCTAAAGTGTTCCGATATCTCGTTGTTGAGTAGGGGACGTAGTTCTTCGGTTTCCGCCTGGAGCAACTCTTCGACGATGCGGCCACATTCCTCTACTGCATCGACCCGACGTTGGGCCTGCGCGGCCTTGTCCTCCTGGTCTTCCATCTTCCGTATCTGGCTTTGCAATTTACTGATTCCTTCGGAGATAATCTCGATCTCTTTCTTTAAAGAGCCGCATCGGGAAGTGAGTTCATCGCGCTTTAAGGCTTTAGCGCGCCGACTTTCTTCGAGTTCCTTGACCTTCTCATCGTCTTTTCTCCCGACCTTCTGGTGGATGTCCTCCAACTCGCCTTCAATGGTGCGGATGCGCTGAGTTAGCTCAGCCCGTTCTCGCGTCAGTTGCTTCAGGTTCTCTCCTGTGGCTTCCGCCACACCTTCAAGAATACCGATGGCATGGTCCAGCGCGCTGACCGCATTGTTAAAGTCCTGGTTCGGCGCGTCAGAGAGCTTCTTTTTAACGGCTTCGTATTCAGGGCTGCCGGGGTCCAAACAGCGTTCGCAGATACAGGTGCCCTCGTCGAGGAGCTGTTGCAGGAAGGTATCAATGACTGGTGCTGGGATCTGATTCTTCGACCGCAGGTCCTCCATTATGGCCTTACCCTTCGCTACCAGTTCGGTGGTGAAGAGGGTATAGCCGTCTTCGGCGATCAGCTTTGCCAGGCGTTTATTGACCTCGTCGGCTTGCGCCACGAACTCTTCCTTCTGGCGCTGAAGCTGAGCGCGCTTGGCCTGTAGTTCGTGAGTCTCCTTATTGGCGGCCAACTTTGCCTCGAGCGTTTTAATCTCATCGTCTATAGCCTGAATCTCTTCCCGCGCAGTCGAGAGATTGCTGTCGGCCGACATCTGCTTTATCTCAAGTTCCTCCTGGCGGGTAATTAGGTCACGTTTTTCGTCACTTGTATTATCGGCGAGCTCTTTGCGGAACTTGCCCCGAACATTCGCATGGTTCAGGTCCTCAGTGGCTCTCTTGAGAAGGTTGAGTCCCAACATCTGATGAATCGCACTCGTAACTTCACCGCGATTCTTGTCTAGTCCTAGCTCATCGATCCGTTCTCCGTTGAAAAAGAGGAATTTGGAAATGCCGTCTGGTATGATCGCTTGGATGCGATGTTGGGGCCGGTCCTGATTGAAGGTTTGGCCATCACGTAGGATTTCCAGACTCATCCTGTCCTTTTTGGGGTCGACCTCCTGTTCCGCCAGATTGATCGCACGAGAGAGCATGTAGCGAGCGCCGTCGTGGCTGAAGGTGAGGTGCACCATGGCTTCCAGTTCGTTCGGCTTCTTTCGGTAGCTGTGGGCCATGCCATTGTGGATGAGATGGGTCTTGCCCTCGAAGTCCGGGGTCAGCCCTTTGTAGCCGTAGAGGACCCAAAGGATGGCGTTAAGCAGGGTGGTCTTGCCAAAGCCGTTTTCCGCGTGGATTAGGGTGACGTTCCTCTCCTTGTTATCGGAAAAGATGATCTCTTGTTCGCCCTTGAACTGGCGAAAGTTTCGAATGACGAGTCGTTCCAATATCATTTGATCAAACGACGCACGTGGTCGTATATTTTAGTGTGAATATCTGAGCGGCGACTCATGTGCTGCACATCACGCTCCTCCTTGAGGATTTCGCGGATTAGTTCCTTGTGTTCCTCGCTCGCGCTTTTGAAGATAGCCTCTACGCGCTTACTCGGTCCGGGTGGTGTTTCACTTGCTTTGGGATGTTCTGTGCTCATTACTCTATTTCTTCGTTGAATAGCGTTTTTATAAACTGGTCATAGCTGTCTGACCGGACAAATCCAAGTCTTTGTTCTGCGGCGAAGGCACTTGCCTTTGATATTCGTTCCTTGAGTTCTGGGTGGTGCCAAGTTGGCAATTCTTTAGCCAGAAATAGGCTTTCTAACTCTGTCCAGTGCTCGTCAAACTTTTCTGAGGGTGGAACTGGTTTCCACCAAGCCTGCCTTTTTCGATCAAGAAGGCCCAATGCGAGGCCTAGAATTAATACGTTAACGCCAGATTCGCTGGCTAGTTGCCTAGAGCATGTAATGTGATTTGCGCGTATCCAAGAGAGGGGGCCTTTTTCGCGAGCATAGCGAAGTGCAGTCATCGTCGCTGGGAAATCAGGAGTAATGAAGGTGCGAGAATTGATCCAGCTTGGTTCAATCACGAACTTTGCGTTCACAGACATTTCAGACAGTTGGCGAGCTTCGGAATTAATTTTCTCAGGCCACATTGATTGCCTCGCAATCGAAACAAAGCTTCGCAGAAGCGGATCGTCCTCGGCCTTCTTTCGGATCTTCCGAAACCACATCTGCTCTTGTTCTAAATCCCATAATGGGAAGATCTCCTCACAGTCCTCGCTGGATCTCCTTGCAAAGCAATAGCTTCGTAGATTATTGTTGTTCAAGCTAAGTCTTCGTGCTCTCAGCACATGCTTTGGACTATCTTCAAAATTTTTTGGCCCGTAAACTCCCGGAGCTAAACGCATGCAATCCGGCAACGAGTAAAAAATCTGCAAAAGGGAGCCCCTCGGGATGCCTGTTTGGTAAGCCTTTTGCTTTGAAAGCTCGCAAAGTCGGTCAGCGGTTATCGGCCATTGCTCTTCGAGAATTCTTCTTAGGATGATGGAGTTTGATTGTTCCTTGTCTTCAGCTTCCGCTTCGAGAGTCAGGCTTTTAAATCTTGTCATGGGTGAAGCCTCGTCGTCGAGATAGTTCTGGTGATGCATTATGGTCACATATGCAGGAGTGGTTAGGAAAAGCCTTTGGCATCGTAAAATCGAGAGTCGGTAGTTTCTATGTTCATTGTGTGTGGGGTTATTGATAGACTCACGAATCAGTTCATCCAAAGGCCAAAAGAATTGGCCGCTCCTGTGAGCTTTATCGTAGCAACGAATCGCTCGTCTTGAGTCCGCTTTGCCTGCACGTTCCGGCAAAAGAAAGTTCTTGTAGGGAGTGGCGATACCGTCGAGTAATGCAACCGCTACAAGATCCTCCGGGGTTGTCTCGAAATCGCGGGATAACGTGATAATGGGTAGGGGAAGTCGTTCGCCCAACTTTTTCTTAAAATTGCGACTGAGTTTAGTGTACACTATCTTTCGGCCAAAGAACCATCCGTTGGGTGCCTTAGTGGCCACAGATCCCAGAAGCTGGTAGATGCTCTTGTGCTTCAGAGCAATCGCGAGAACTATTTCTGATTCTAAAGAAGCTACGATCTCGGGGACTTCATCTCGGAGCAGATATAGGCGTTGTTCATAGTTGGGGATTAACGTGGATTTCAAGTATGTCTTCAGATTCTCGTGAAGATTGTCTTTCAGGCCAGACGCCGAAATTTTTTTCAGGATTTTTTTTTCTAATTGGCGGATCCTTTCGCGTGTGACCTCAAATTTATTGCCAAGCTCTTCAAGGGTTGGCTTCTCGTAGGCCGTCAATAGCCTCATTTCGAAAACTTCCCGTTCGCGATCCGATAGGTTGGAAATGAGCGGATGGTGCCAGATCCCGGTTTCTTTGGCATTATCAGGACTGTTCTCGACCAATCCAGCAAGATGAATTAGGATTCGGAAAATAGTTTCGAGTTTTTTCTTCCCAACTCCACGGGTCTTGGACAGATCCTGAAAACTATTATCAACGCAGTCTTTGATCTTCCACGACTCCCAGTTCTTCTCAGGCCAAGGGAGGCCGAGGTCATTCGCTAGTATTTGAATGGGTCGTTCATGATGTTCAGGTGGGACCCTTTCGATAATTTCTCTCCAGCGTTCGGACGCTAAAGTCTGCCAGTCGTATGACTGGTCCAGTGGAAAGGCGCCTTGTTCTTCAGAGCTTTCGTTTGCTGTCTGAATTCCATCGGGTCGCGAGTCTTCGGGGTTGTCGGCTAGAAATGACAGACAGTGAAGGATAGTTTCTAACTTAATCTGGCCCATTCCCCCGCGCTCCAATAGGCTATTGATTGAGGGAGTTAGGCACTCTCCGATAGTTAGATCGGCATAGATTCCCGTTCGTGGCCAATGATGTCCAATTCGTTTTGATAAAGTCTTAATTGGAAGAGAATGAAAATCGGGCCGAATCTTGCCTATCAAGCGTTTCCATAAATCATTTGGATAGGATTCGAGCGTTTTATACCTTATAGCAAAATCCTGATATGAAAGCTGGACCTCTGGTTCCTTTTCTTCTTCTTGGCTCGCCAAAATAATCAACACATTAAGTATAGTCCCTAATTTTCTCCTTTCCATCGCACGTTTTTCCCGAAGTTCTTTGATCGTCCGTTTTAAACATTGCTTGACTGTCAGGCTGGCGTAGAGCCCCGTGCGAGGCCAATAGAGGTCTGAGTTTTCAGCTAGTGATGCGATAGTTAGTGAATGAGATTTTGGCCTGATTTCTCGCACCAAGGCTTTCCACATTTCTTCTGGGAATAGCTCTGGTTCCGGTGATTTTTGTAAAAGGTCAGAAAAGAAAGACTTTTGCTCCGAAGAAGAAAAAACTGGATTCCCAGCTAAGAAGCTCATTACCCGGAGAATAGTAGCGCTCATTCTCTTGCTCGTATTCTTCCGATTTAGAACTGTGTGGATCGAAGATGATTTGCAATCGGCCACAGTCAGAATGGAGCCATGTTCGGATTCTGGCCAATAAAGACCCAGATGACGGGCTACGAACGAAACTGTTAGGAAGTCATAGTCGGATTTGATTCCAGCGGTGAAATCATTCCATAAGTCAAGGGGAAGTAGATTGAGGTTGCTGGTTTTCTCAATAACCTTGACGTAGTGCTGTAGTTTTTCTGGTTCCACAGAAGTGGTTTCTTTTCGATTTATATAAGATCAACCTCATTACTTTCGGTGTTCTGAGTTACCTGCCTTGATTGGGGAGGAAGCCAGCATTGGGACAGCATAGCTATGATACGATTTCGCCCGACTTCTTTCTTCTTTTTATCCAGCTGAACACCCTCGATTTCCCCGTTTTCGACTTTCTCGCCAAGCGCATAATCGATCATCGTTGATTTGTCGATCATGATGTCAGTCAGAGACTTGCAAGCATTGTAGGCTCTCCAGTCAAGGTGTGAGGCCTGGGTGCTAATATCACTGAAAACCTTTCTTGGCGTGATGGATACATCGTCTGCTTTCTCCAAAATTGGTTTTTCAGAGTGTTGGGCGAACCGAAGACCGGCATAAGCAACTTGGAGAAAACTCTCGATCCGATTCTCGCTTGCGGATGAGACACTGATTTTCTGGTTCCCTGGATTAACGGCAATGAATGTCCAGAACTTGTGGGTTTCTCCTTCGAGCGGTGCTAGTACCCGTAAGATATCGCGTTCATAAAGGCCGTCGAGAAACTCGATAAAATTCTCGACACTGCCCAAGCGCTCGATCTCTTGAGGCGTTTGGAAATAGATCTTTTTCGCCAACCTCAGAATGGCCTTTTGAAAGATGGTTTTGAATGCCCACTGTTCACCGAGGTTTGAATCCCCGGTTGCCTTGATCTCTTGGACCTTCACTTGGTGTCTGCCGACAATTGTCTTGAACCAATCGTCCCCGTGTTCCGATTCTAGGGTCTTCATCAGCTCGGTTCGAGCTGATGATGGTTGGGACAAATATTGCGAAAATTGGCCTTCAATGAGATTCTCGGAACGTGCGTATTGCAAAAGGGATTTGTATGGCTTGAAATCCCTTAGTACTGAAAGTATCCACGGCCGGTAGTGCTGCTTAAAGCCTTCGACAGCTACTGGAAGATATGCCGGTGGTATCCCGATAAATGGTCGAACCGGAGCATTGGGATCGTCGGCCTCTTCGTCGAAATAATCCGATGCGTATGCATCGATCAGTGTCTTGTTTTTCACACGTAGAGACTTTCGGCCGTCATATTCATCACCGAGGCAATTCTCCAAGTTTTTGATGTAAGAACTAACCTTCCCTGGATCCATTGGGTTGCTTGGCACTTGAAGATCCAATAGGTCCTTTACGATCAGATGGAGGTTAACCAGCGAGTTCAGAAAGTGCTTTTGATCGAATCGGTTATTTGCCTCACGCCACCTTAGGAGAGAGAGAGGGAGCAAAGTGGCGCTATCTTCGCATGTCGATGAAGTGACAAGAGACCGAACACAGCGAGACTCAAGGCTTCGATCATCGAGAACGATCTGCGTAGCCAGATCGACTTCCTTTGCGTTCTTATTTAGATCCGTAAATATTTCTCTAGCGATTCCCTTGATACTGTCTCTCGCATCGTGTGACGCACGTTCGAAGCCGGCGTTAGGATGAAGGAGTAAGAAAATAACTGATATCCGTGTGGGCTTCTCGAGGTCAGTTAGTTCCTTGTTCTTGTCCTCAAACCATCTTTTGAGAGCAATGAGTCTATGTTGCCCATCTACTGCCATTGCATCAGCCCGTCTTCGGTCCCAGCGGAGACGAGCTAGATTTGCCACCCGAGTCTTAACATATTGAACACCACCGAAAACTATTCTTTCGCAGTTTGATTGCGCGAAGTTTTTATCGAATTCGCTGGTTCCTTCTGCCGGGATCTCGGGATTGTTGTTAGGATAATCTTCGAATGACGGTGTGATTTTGCCCGCAATGTCCTTGGGGAAGAGTGTAACGGTGATGCTATTGAAGAATTTTAGCTTGTTGTGAGCCTTTAGATAACCGTCAACAATTTCGGAACGGACTCGGTCGATATCGATTTGACGCTGGAAAAGCTCTTCCAGTGTATAGGTGTTCTCTAGGGACGGTGCTACCTCTTCGTGCGTCTTAAGTTCAGATGTAACTCGATCAATAGGCATGAGCGTAGAGAAGAACGGAACCGTTACTCCTGGAGTTAGCGAAAATTGTCCTTGGGCTCCGTATAAGGGCTTATTGTATTCCCTTACTTCATCGTCGGTATTTCCCAGTAGCGAGAAATTGGCATCGTTTCCCGTTGAACCGTCATTGATTGAGGTGGTCATTCTTATCCTATTCTTAGGTTTAGTAGTGGATTGAAAAGTCGGGAAAATATTTCCTCATAAAGTAATTCATCGTCAAAATCATCAAGCCCAAGTTCTATATGTTCCTCCATCGGCATAACCAAAAGGGCCGTTTGTTCAATGTCGAGGTTACATTGAGAGAGGCGGTCCTGAAGAATACTAGCCTCACTCAGATGGCTCTCAACCCTCTGGCGGATATCTTTAGATTTACCAATGTAGAGTGGTGCCTGGAAGATGACCGATAGATTCAGAAGGTTCCGGAGATGATCCCGGAAAGTATCCTGCTTTAGTGCTTTGTCCAGTTGATTGGATTTTCCTTTGGATATGCCTGAACTTGAGCCTATTGACACTTCAAAATAGGGCTTAACCTGGCCTGTTCTTGTGGGGAATTTTGGAGAATCAAGATCTTTCTTTAGCGCATTGGAGAAGCCTTCTCTCTGGTTCGGATAGTTGAACGCGCGGAACCAGAAGTAGATTCCAGCCTGATTGCTGGGAATTCGGGAAACGGCATCAGCGATTCCGAGCGGAAAACGTGAGAAATGCAATATGTAAGCGTTTAAAGGTTCCTTAAAACGGACAATTGGGCTTTGCAGGTCCATTCGCGTTATTCCGAAGTCAAGAGTTTCAGTTGCATAAGGAAAGAATAAGAAGAGCTATCCTCAGGATTATGAGGCAACAATATTATATTTTAGCCTGAGTCCTTTGAGAGCGCTTAATGCAGCCTGACCGTTTTCGGCAGTATTGCAGAAGTCGAGAATTCGGTTTAGCTCACGTTTGAAGAAGCGCCGCTCCAGATTATAGGCGTCATCACTGAGTGATCCGCCGAAGTCAGGCGGCTCGATAATGAAGTCATGGATGATCGCAAAATCCTTGCCATCCGCATGGCGGAGCAAGCGTCCGCGACGCTGGATGAACTGTCGAGGATTGGTTGAGCTGGCCAGGAGAAAGCCTATCCGGAGGTCCGGCAGATCGATGCCCTCGTCCAGGCAGCGAATCGCGACCACGCCATCGAGGAAGCCACTGCCAAGATCTCGGAGGATCTCCTCTCGTTCAATTGATTTTTCCCGATAGGTGAAATTGCGGACTCGCAGACCATGTTGCTGTCCGAGTAGTCTTGATACGGCCTCTATCTGGCGCACTTCCTCGTCGGCAATTTTGTCGGTTGTTTGACCATCACCGCAATAGAAGAGGGCTTTCCTAGGCTTTTCAGGGAGTTTGCGTAGCACCTCGTTAAGAATATCGATTTTGTTCTTGGCTCCTGCAAGTAAGCGCGATCGTCGAATGAGTAGGCTCATGGCTGCTTGTCCTATCTCGCTATCTTTGTCATTGGAGAAAAATCGACCAAGCTTCTCTGTGATCTCCTGGTATTCGATAGCCTCGTCATCCGTCATTTGAACAATGTGCGGATGGTAGTAATAAGGGCAGAGGCGGCCTTCGGCAATGGCCCGCTCGATCGGGTATTCGGAGATGATATCTCCAAAGTAATCAAAAAGTGCCTGCGTGCCCTCTTCATCCATATGGCGCTCGGGGGTGGCCGAAAGCCCGACACGTAAGCGAATTTCATCCGGGAGGTATTTATGGATCCTGGCCGCGCCCAGGTTGTGGACCTCGTCTGCGATGATGAGGTGGTGTTGCGAGCGAACACGAATCCGGAGTTGCGATTGAAACGCCGGAGATTGGAAGGTGCGGTTGGTAGTGACCAACGCCACAGATGATTCTAATCCGGCAGAGATCGATTGGTAGGCTTCGGTGAGTAAACTTTCCCATCGCTGCCTCCCTTCAAAGCATGGAATGGTGCGGAGGTTGAAGGCAGCAATTTCTCTTATCCACTGCTTGCAGAGGTTTATGAAAGGGCAGATCACGACTATAATCATGGGTGTATTTTTGCGCGCGACCCGACAGGCGAGTGAGAGAGCAGTTAGGGTCTTGCCTGACCCGGTTGCCATTGCGAAGATGCCTTTGCCCCTATTCTTTAGCCATGCCTTAATGGCTTCTTCTTGGTAGTCGTGCAAAGTAAGCCACGATGGTGCTTTAAAGCCGCTCTTGGGGGGGCTTTCCGCTACTTTGTGAATATCAATTCCCTCCGGTGGATTGTCCGGATCCCGAAATCGTTCGAGCAATTCAGCTGCGGCATCGGAAAATTCGAGGATGTGGAGTCCTCGGGTTTCATTATTCCAGAGAGCGTCGAAATCCCGGCATTTGTTTGCAATGCGTTTTTCGTCACCTTTCCAAGAGCAGAAGACTTCGATCGACTCGAAATTTTCCAATAGGCCCCCTGCGGTTTCGTTTGAAGATCCAGAAAAGGCGACCTGGTTGCCCTTTGGGTCGGTTAGGATGCCTACTTTTTCGTGATATAGGCCACGGCAGATCTGATTCTTCTCATTGACTCGCAGGGCTATACGGATCTCCAGTAATCGTGATGCCGCTAGCCATGCCAAGGCATTTAGACGGTCTTTCTCTATGCGATCTTCAAGCTCTTTAAGGTCTTTCGACAGAATGCTTTTCAGGATCTCTCTGGGTTGATGCAAGGCCTTCTGAAGGGCTGATACATCATCACTTTCGAGATGTGGAGAGACGACCAGTTGAAGTTTCCCACCTCTTGCGGCCAAGCTGGCTACGCCTCGAGCTGCCAATGCTAGACCTTTGCTGGTAAAGTAGCCAGCAGCCCGCTTATAACTGATGGCTTCCTTCAGGCACGGAGTAAGAAAGGCATCGACGATGTTGTCGATCCCGCTTCGGTAAGACATTTTCAACTCCAGAGTGTTCAGAGGCATTTAGTTCTCATTCTATTGGTATTATTGCTTGTAGGGTTTCTCCCAGCCCGAGCCACGATCCCGCTTCAAGTTGTATAGCTTACTGAGTAAATCGGCGTGTGGCATTGTTGACGGGGTGTTCGCTCATCGGTGGGAAGGGGGGGACAATGGGTTGAGTTCTCGTAGTACCGGACAATTTCTTCCGGTGGTAATGGGGGAATATACAATGGTGGGTCGGACAGTTGCGGTCCCACTTCGTTGGTTTCGGGAGACGGGTTCTTGGTGCCGATGAGAAGATCGCGGTTCATCCGATCGTTCCCTCAATCCGCGCTGGTTTGCAATGTGTCCCGCGGGTGTGAAAGGGCAATGGGGCGGGGAAATCTCGGGTATTTCTTGGGGGAGGAACCGTGTGAAATCGAAGCAAATGCATGTTTTTTCGGAGCATACGGTTTGTTAGAAGGGTGTAAAGTGTGAAAGTAGGTCTGAAACGAGTAGGGAGGAAACGCCCCGGAAATCGACCCGCATTACAGCTTTGAAAATCACTTTTTTCTCTTCTCTGGGCAGCCTTCCGAATTTAGGGCGACAAGTTTCCTCCACCCCGTTGCCCCGTTCTCGAGCCATCTTCGAATTTCCCACTTCCGACTTGCGACTTGAGACTAGCAACTTCCCACTGCCAGCTCCCGACCATTCGAGCCGACCTGAGGGAGCCTCATCGCATGACGCTCCCCGGGGCCAGCCGGGAGCGTTGTCTTGGCAATGGAGGGCAAGGCTGAAGCCATGCCCCACAGTGGGTGGGTTGCTTCAGCGCCCACCATCGAGCTGGCCTGAGTAAGCCTCATCGCATGACGCTCCCCAGGGCCGGTCGGGAGCGTTGTCTTGGCAAAGGCGGGCAAGGCTGAAGCCATGCTCCACAGTGGGTGGGTTGCTTCAGCGCCCACCAATCGAACTGGCCGGAGGGGGCCTTGTCGCATGACGCTCCCCGAGGCCGGTCGGGAGCGTTGTCTTGGCATATGCGGGCAAGGCTGAAGCCATGCCCCACAGTGGGTGGGTTGCTTTAGCGCCCACCATCGAACTGGCCTGAGGGAGCTTCGTCGCATGACGTTCCCCGAGGCCGGTCGGGAGCGTTGTCTTGGCATTGACGGGCAAGGCTTAAGCCATGCCCCACCGTGGGTGGGTTGCTTTAGCGCCCACCATCGAACTGGCCTGTGGGAGCCTCATCGCGTGACGTTCCCCGAGGCCGGTCGGGAGCGTTGTCTTGGTATCGGCGGGCAAGGCTGAAGCCATGCCCCTGAAAGGGGTGAGGTCTTCTGAGGCCTCATCGCCTCCCGCCGGAGGAATTATGACGCGAATTGGGGGGAGCTAATGGGTAATTCGGGTATGGTGGGGCAGCAGTGCTCCAGCCGCCAGCGCCTACCCCTTCGAGTCTAGCTCGATCCCATGGGTGAAGGTCAGGAAGGGGGCCGAATGTTCTGCGCTCATCGGTCGGGCGCTCTTTAGGAGCCCGTCGCAACGAAAGTCAGGCCAGTGGACGCGAAGGATTTCGAAGTAGCTGAAATAATCCACCCGTACCAATCGTTCCGGTTCTTCTTTCCAGTAGGGAAAGGTCTCCGGTCGTTCGATCCAGGGAATGAGGCGGTCGCATGCGTCGCGTAGAGACCTTCCTTCGGGCGATTCATAGTCGAAGACTTTAATCCCATTCACCCGGAGAATTTCACCTGCGAGTGTTTGGGGGAATAGGCAAAAGTGCGAATACCAGATCCCGTGTCGGCCTTCGTTCCGGTTCACTTCATGAGGCAGGTGGCCGTCTTCGGCGATCTGGGTATCAATGAAAAATTTCCAGCGTGAAGCGCATTGTTGCAATAGATCCTCATCTTCGAGATACGCGGCGCATGCAGTGGCCAGTGTCAGTCCCCAATTTCCCCAGTTATTCTCTTTCTCCATGCAGTTCATGGGCAGCGCCTTTTGACGGACAAACTGGCAGAAGGCCGCTTTATCGGAGTCTGCCCAAATGGCATCTCTGCGGAGGATGTCCGCGGCGAAGATGAAGGCGGGGAACAAGTTGCTGAAAGATAGGGTCGAGTCTTCCTCGGTCTTCATCGACTTGAGCTGGGTGCTCCAACTGTTCAACCGTTCGATGGCAGACAGTGCAAAGCGCGTTTCTCCGGTGATTCGATAGGCCAGCGCTTGCGCATACGAGGCATTGGCATCGTCGCGGAGGACATTCTTCAACCGGTTGTGCTCCTCTGGTTGGACGTAATACCATGGCACCTGCCAGACCTCCGGAACGTGAGCCGGGCGGTCGAGTTCTGATTCGGCGATTCGAAGGACTTCAACCCAAGCGGCCAGGGTGGGTTCACTTTTCGTTCGAACAGAGTCGCGCAACGAACCCAATCGCTTCTCGGTTAGTAAGACTGGTGGGATATTTCTCTTCATGGGGAGGTAGGATTGGTTGCGTGTCCTGGGTTAGTACGACTGCTCCGCGTCGCCCTTGCGGAAATGCCCCAGTGTCAGGCTCATTCGTTATTGTAACGTCTTGCAAAAGTATTACTCCGATTCGGGTCTTTTCAAGGCCACTACCTCCATCCCAAAATTTAATTGAACCTTTCTCAGTCATTCAGTCAGTGGGTGGGTTGCTTCAGCGCCCACCATTCGAACTGGCCGGAGGGAGCTTCGTCGCATGACGTTCCCCAAGGCCAATCGGGAGCGTTGTCTTGGCATAGGCGGGCAAGGCTGAAGCCATG
>DGMY01000014.1:69172-85058 GCA_002388665.1 Opitutia bacterium UBA4506
AAGCCATGCCCCACCGTGGGTGGGTTGCTTCAGCGCCCACCAATCGAGCCGGCCTGAGGAAGCCTCATCGCAGACGTTCCCCGAGGTCGGTCGGTAGCGTTGTCTTGGCAATGGAGGGCAAGGCTGAAGCCATGCCCCACAGTGGGTGGGTTGCTTTAGCGCCCACCATTCGAACTGGCCTGTGGGAGCCTCATCGCATGCCGTTCCCCGGGGCCGGCCGGTAGCGTTGTCATTGCATATGCGGGCAAGGCTGAAGCCATGCCCCACAGTTGCCAGTTTTCGGTTGCCCCGTTGCCCCGTTCTCGAGCCATCTTCGAACTTCAAACTTCCAACTCCCCACCGTCGGAATGGCGGCAAGTTTCCGGGTCCAGATCCCCGGCGAAAATCAGTGTACCGAAACGGCTGTCTCGACGGTTGCCGGTCGGAGGGTGGAGTTGGCGGATTTATGCTGACTTGGAATATGCCTCGATCAGAATATCGCGAAGCGACGACTCGACGTTGGATTTTCCGGTGTAGATGTTTTTTCGCAGGGTTCGTTTCGCCGTTTCCGAGTCTCCCGAGAGGATTGCTGCGAGGATCGCAAGGTGCTGGTTGCTGCTGATTCGGATCCGTTCCGGGGAGTTGATGTCTTTGACGCGGAGGAACCTCAGGCGTGCGTTGACATCGCGCAGGGTCGTCAAAATTTGCCGATTTCCAAGAGCCTGACAGATCGTGATGTGAAAGTTCTCGTCCCGCCGGCTCCAATCGATGCCGGAGACTACGCTTTCCTCTGAAAAATCCCGGTGCTGACGCCACTCCTCCTCGAGCGGGGTGAAGGCGTTCTCAGGGACTCCTTCCCGTGCGAGGGTTTCTACGACATAACTTTCGAGGGCCAGGCGGAGTTCATAGAACTCTGTCAGTTCATCGACGGTCCATCGTTTTACGGTGCAGCCAAAATTTGGCTTTCGCTCGACGAGGTGGATTTGGCTCAGGCGGCTGAGTGCTTCGCGAACGGGAATACGACTGACGTTAAACTCCGCGCAGATTTCATCTTCCTTCAGGTGGTGCCCAGGGAGATACTTCCACGACAGAATCCGTTGCTCGAGACGTTTGAATACAAATTCGCTACGACTTTGACGCTCTTTCGAATTATTGCTCATCAAATTTCGCTTGGTGGGGTGGTAGGTTTTTATAGCGACCAATCGGTAGATGAGGCGAACGAATTTGTTAGAAAAGTTTGGCCGCTTCCCAGAAGAGTTCGGCTGACACTTTTAGTTGATTAAGTCGCCATAAGTAGACTATTGGTATCTATATGAAAACCGAGGAGGTTGCAGACTCGATACTAGACCGCGCGTTTCGGATTCTGGATTACGTGGCGGGGGAATCGCGTCCGGTGGGATTCAGCGAGTTGATGGAGGGTACTGGAATCGGTCGTTCGACCGTGGCAAAGATCCTAAGGATTCTCTGTGCGCACGGCATGCTGAGCAAGGGAGAGCAGGGGTATCGTATCGGCAGCAAGGCTGCTGACTATGCGAGGTCGGAGCGAGCGGGCATTGATTTCTTGGGACGCTATCGCCCGTCGTTGAGCTCTCTCTCCTCCCGGTTCGAGGTAACGGCGATGTTGTTGCGTGCGAATGCTAGCAACACCGTATGCCTGGACAAGGTAGTGGCCGAGACTGCACCGGCGATGAGAGCGCTGGGCTCCGTAATCGAGGACGATTTGATTCATCCATGGACTCTCGTTCGTCGGGCCGGAGAAGTTTGTTTGGAGGAGCTGGTTGAATCGATGGTGGAGGCGGCTCCTGTCTCCGTAGTGAAAGGGCTTGAGATCAACCGCGAGGCGGCTCGTCAGATGTTGACCAGTCACAGTGGCGGGGTCGTCGACGATCTCGGACAAGTATACTCGCATGTGCGCCGAATCGCTGTGTTGACCGACGTAGCACCATCTGAGGGTGGGGAGGGTATCCTTGTGACTGGTTTCTTTCCGAGCGCTCAGGTGGATGTGGCCGAGCTGGTGAGAGCCATGCGGGAGGCAGCGAATTAAATTTGAACTCAAAAGACCGAATGAAAAAACAACCCAACATCATTTTTATACTCATTGATGACCTTGGCTGGACGGACCTCTCTTCCTATGGGAGTAGTTTTTACGAGACGCCCAACCTTGATCGGCTTGCCGCCGGTGGAATGCGATTTACGGACGCCTATGCTGCTTGTCCGGTATGTTCTCCGACGCGCGCCAGTATTTTGAGTGGGAAGTACCCGGCGCGGCTTGGATTGACCAACTACATTCACGTCAACAACCCAGGGCAGCAGGACCGTGCGCGGCTCATCGATGCGCCCTATGTCCCGTTTCTGGATACCAAGGAGAAGTCGCTGGCGACTACCTTGCAAGAGAGCGGCTATTCGACCTGGCATGTGGGGAAGTGGCATTTGGGCGACGAGAAATATTGGCCGGAACAGCACGGATTTGAGGTAAACATAGGCGGGTGCCATCACGGACATCCCAGCGACGGGTACTTTAGCCCCTGGAACATTCCCAATCTGGAAAACGGTCCAGACGGCGAGTATCTTACGGATCGGTTGACGGATGAAGCGATCGGATTGGTTGCGTCGAAGGATAGCCGTCCTTTTTTCCTCAACCTTTGGTATTACACCGTGCATACCCCCATTCAAGGGAAGCCCGATCTCGTGGAGAAATATGAGAAAAAGGCGCGTAGTTTGGGGCTGGATCGAGCGAAGACTTTTGAGGAAGGGGAAGTTTTTCCGAAAAGCGAAAGCGTCAATCGGCGGGTCCGTCGGCGCCTCATTCAGTCGGATCCAGAGTATGCGGCAATGGTGGAGTGTATGGACACCAATATTGGTAGGCTTCTCGAGGCCGTAGAGGAGAAGGGGGAGTTGGATAACACGATCGTGGTCTTCACCTCTGACAACGGAGGGCTCGCTACGGCTGAGGGCTCTCCAACCAGCAACGCTCCTCTCAACGAGGGGAAGGGGTGGATGTATGAAGGGGGGACGCGAGAGCCGTTGATTGTGAACTGGCCGGGTGTGATTCAGCCGAACACTCTTTGTCGGGAGCCAGTGACGAGCCCGGATTTTTATCCCACGCTGTTGGAACTGGCTGGGGTCGAGTCGCAGCCGGATCAGCACTGTGATGGAGTGAGCTTTGCGCCCCTGTTAACGGGGGCAGGCGACCTGGATCGGGAAGCGATTTATTGGCACTACCCGCACTATGGAAATCAGGGGGGGACTCCCGGAAGTTCCGTTCGAGCGGGGGATTGGAAGCTGATTGAATTCTACGAAGACGGCCGACGGGAGCTGTACCACCTGCGCAATGACATCGGGGAAACCGTCGATCTCTCAGGCAGTCGGCCCGATGTCACTCAACGCCTTCATTCCTTGTTGAAGAATTGGCGTGGAGAAATGGAAGCTTTGGAGCCGGTATCCAATCCCGACTGGACCTGGTAGGGGCGATTACGGAAGTGGACCTAACTCGCGGGCAGCTGTCCTAGCGGGCACGCCCGTCCCTGAGCAATTTGCGTGGATATGCTCGTTGCTCAGGGGATGGAGTTGCCTGCAGGGGAGGTCTGGAGGCGACGATGAGCGAGCGCTTGATTCGGAATCAAACGGCGTCCGCTAACTCGAGACCACGACCTGTGACGACCTCCGCGAATGACGCGGAAGAGCACCATCGAAGAGGGTAGAGTCGGATTCCTGACCTGTCCCTGCGGAATCCCGCAGCGGGAGACTAGATATGGATCGCTTCGCCGTACACTGCGGCGGAAGCTTCCATCAGTGCCTCGCTGAGAGTCGGGTGAGCATGAATGGTGTCATGAATCTCCTCGGCAGTGGCTTCGACCTTCATGGCCAAACCGTACTCTGCGATCAATTCAGTCGCGTCCGAACCGACGATGTGCGCGCCCAGGATCTCACCATATTTGCTATCGACCAGTACCTTCACATACCCTTCCGAGTGTGCTGCTGCGACGGCCTTACCCGAAGCGGTAAACGGGAATTTGCCAACCTTGTAGTCGACCTTCTCCTCCTTGAGCTTCTGTTCGGTCTTGCCGATGCTGGCGACCTGAGGCTGGCAGTAGGTGCAGCCGGGGAAGAGAGTTACCTTCTCGGGCTTGTGATCGCTAAACATCCCGCGAACGGCCTGGATCGCCTCGTAGGTAGCCACGTGTGCCAACCATGGCGGTCCAATGATGTCACCTGCGGCGTAGACGCCTTTCACGCTGGTCTCGTAGTTGTCGTTGGTCTTGATGTAATTCCGGTCCAAGTCGAAGGAAACGCCCTCACCGAGGAGACCCTCAGTGTTGGCCTGGACTCCGATTGCGACGAGAACCTTCTCGGCCTCGACCTTCTCGGACTTGCTGCCCTTGGTCAGAGTCATGGTCACTTTAGTCTTCGTGGCCTTGATATCTTCGACCTTGGTGTCGGTCCGGCAGTCAATCCCCTGTTTCTTAAAGGCGCGGGCTACCGCATCGGATGAATCCGCATCCTCAACAGGAAGAATCTTCGGGAGCATCTCAACCAGGGTCACCTTCGTGCCGAGCGAGTTGAGGAAGTAGGCAAATTCGGCCCCAATGGCACCGGCACCGATGATGACGATGGATTTGGGTTGTTCGGTCATGGCCAGCGCATCGCGGGAGGTCATGATACGGTCTCCGTCGTGTTCAACGCCGGGGATCATGCGGGCCTTGCAACCCGTGGCGACCAGGATCTTGTCGGCCTGGAGACTCTTGCCCTTGTCGGTTCCCTCAAAAACAACGACTTTGTTCCCTTTGTCGATTCGGGCTTTGCCCTTTACGTAGTCGACCTTGTTTTTCTTGAAAAGGAATTCGATCCCCTTCGCCATTTGGTCGGCGACATTGCGGGAGCGTTTCATCACCTTGGGGAAATCGATGGTGATCTCACTGGTAGTGAATCCGAAATCCTCGGAGTGGAGCATGTTTTGGTAGAGCTCTGCACTCTTCAGGAGCGCTTTCGAGGGGATGCATCCCCAATTCAGGCAGGTGCCTCCAGCGCGTTCCATTTCTACGCAGGCAACTTTCTTGCCGAGCTGACCAGCTTTGATAGCGGCTGCATATCCCGCGGGTCCGCCGCCGATGACAACCAGATCATACTTTGTAGTTTCTTTGCTCATGTGTACTCCTAGAATATGTGAAATTGTAAATCAGTCTATCCCGGGTGCAGTTTTCAACGGGAAGCCTGGGAAACGCAAGGTCATCTGCTGATCAATTCGCGCCGATGCCTCGATTAGATGTCGATGACGTCGTCGTCCTTCTTTGATTTGGAAGGGATCTTTGTGTGGGAAGTGCCGGAGCGGCCGAACCCGGGTTTTCGAATGACGACCCGCCCGAAATGCTGGTCTCTCTTCCCCGTGATGGTCATGGCGGCAATCGTAAAGATACTCACCCACAGCGCCGTCCAAAAGGCTCCTCCCCAGCCGGCGATGATGAACCCGGGAATTATCTTGGAGGTGAGCGCGACTAGGAGCGCGTTGACCACCCATAGTCCAATTCCCAGCGTAAGAACGACGAAAGGCAGCATGAGAATGACCAAAACCGGCTTCAATAAGGTGATGATCAGGCTGAGTAGAAGGATCGCAAAGCCGAAGCTGATGCCGCTGTCGAAGGAAACGGCGTCGGAGGTCCATTGCGCGAATCCGAGACCGAGGGCAACGGCGAGGAGACGGAGGATGAACGGAATTGCGGCCATGGCTCTAAGCAAAACACAGTTCAATAGGGGGAAGGAAGTCCCAATCAGTCTTCCTTCTGGTATTTTTCGAAAAATTGTGTTTCGTTTCTCCGTTTCATGACAGCGACGCAGACAGACTTTACTCCTTACGTGGTCGAACCCGATACGCGGAGCGAGGGATTGAGTGAGATTCAGCAGGAAATTCTTGAACTGAAAAAGGAAAAGAATGCGGTCATTCTCGCGCACAACTATCAGATCAATGAGATTCAGGAGGTAGCCGATTATTTGGGCGACTCTCTCGGCCTCGCCTTTCAAGCGGCGGAGACCGAGGCGGATCAAATTTTGTTCTGTGGGGTGCACTTTATGGCCGAGACTGCGAAGATCGTAAGCCCCAGCCGGAAGGTGCTCCTTCCCGATATGGACGCAGGTTGTTCGTTGTCGGACTCCTGTCCGCCAGAGAAACTCGCTGCCTACAAGGAGGAGAACCCGGATGTCTACGTAGTTGCCTACATCAACTGCTCGGCGGGAGTGAAGGCTTTGTGCGACGTGATTTGCACGAGTGGAAACGCCGCCAAGATCGTCAGTCAGGTGCCGGAAGATCGAGAGATCCTCTTTGTGCCGGATCAGAACCTCGGGCAGTGGGTCTCCCAGAAGACGGGCCGTCAGATGCGGATGTGGCCGGGTAGCTGCTATGTGCACGTGTTGTTCACGGTACAGTCGATCCAGCGGGTAAAAGAAAAATTTCCGGGAGCGCCCGTGGTCGCTCACCCCGAGTGCACCAATGCGGTCCGTTCGGTAGCCGATCATGTTTGCAGCACCGAGGGGATGGTTCAATTCGCCCGAGAATTTCCAGGAACGGATATTATCGTAGCGACGGAGTCGAGCATGCTGCATCGCTTGCGCCGTGACGTGCCGGAGAAGCGCTTTATCGCCGCGCCAGCACAGCAGGTGGCCTGTGGGGACTATCGGACGGGAACCGCCGATCGCGGAGCCTGCAACTACTGCCGGTACATGAAGATGAACACCATCGAAGGGGTTCGCGATGCGCTCAAGTACGGTAAGCCGGAGATCATCATGGATGAGGAGATCCGGAAACAGGCCTACATTCCTCTGAAGAGAATGTTGGATTGGAGCCGTTAGTTCGGAGCCTTTTCGATTTTTTCTATCCGTACTCGCAGTTCGGAACATTCTCCATTTACTAGCATAAATGCCCTATCGGTACCTATTTTCCTTACTCCCTTTATTGGTCGGACTTTCTCTTAACGGAGCGTCCCAGTCGGCGGAAGGGGTGCAGCCGGTCGTAGGCGAGAAGGCAATTTACGAGTTGCGTTGGAGTTATTTTGCGGTGGGATCGGTCGAGATTCGGCTCGATCCATCCGAAGAGAATGAGGAGATGCTGCGAGCTACTCTAGAGGCAAAAGCAAATGCCTTTATGAGGAGGGTTCACGATTTTCACACGGTGATTGCCAGTGATTTTCCAGCTTCGGTAGAAAAGTCTCACGGGTATTCGCGGGATGAGCTGGCCAACGAAAACCTTCACGAAACGCAATTTGAATGGGAGGAGGGTACCGTTCGATATGTACGGAATCAGGATGTCCGCGCTCCGTTGCAGTTGCAGCCCCTGACCCACGATCCTCTGTCGATCGTTTTCGCTTTTCGCAGCGGGGCTATGCCCTTGAAGCCGGGGACGTATTTAGCCTGGGTGACGGACGGTGAGGTCATCGATCAAGCCGAATTCAAGGTGAAAGGGCCGGAGAAGATCAAGACTCCCGCTGGAAAATTTGAAACCTATCGGGTGACTGCTGATTTCAAGGGTGTGCGTGCGATCTTTGCCAGGCCCGAAGGGGCCCTGATCGATGTCTGGATCACGAACGACGACCGCATGATTCCGGTTAAGCTCAAAAGTGAAGCCACCATTGGAAGCTTCCGCTCTGAGCTGGAAGAATACATCCCAGCTGGAGAGGCCGAGAGCCAAACCAAGTAGTCTCACCCGCTCGCTGAGAGGCGGTGGGGCGTCTCGATCAAATCAGTTCGCCGGGGGAGGGTGCAGAGCCCGCGCGGCCATTGCCTACACGGCGTTTAGCCGGGACAATTTCCTGGGTAAGGCAATCGGTGGCGAACCCTTCGCCGAACGGTCGGGATTATCCCTCGGTCGGGCGGATCGGTGGGAATAGGATTGTCTCGCGGATGTTCGCGGCTCCGGTCAGGAGGATGACGAGTCGATCGATGCCGATGCCCATACCACCAGATGGCGGCATGCCGTGCTCGAGTGCATCGAGGAAATCGTTGTCGACCTTCTGGATTTCTTCACCTGCCTGCTCTTCGAACATCTTCCGTTGAGCGAGGGGATCGTTCTGCTCGGAATAGGCGGGTGCGATCTCCTGCCCGTTGATGCACAGTTCAAAGACTTCGACTGTCGTTTCGTCTTCAGGACTGAGCTTAGCCAAAGGAATGAGCTGGCGGGGGAGGTGGGTGACGAACGTGGGCTGAATCAGAGTGGGCTCGATCCGCTTCTCAAAGACGTTGTTCGTGACTTCGAAATCTTCGAGCTCGGGATCGACTTCGATGCCCATCTCAGTCGTCTTCTTGAGCTTCTCCTCCTTGGAAAGTTCGAACCAGTCAGGGCACTCGGTGGCCTCGATGATGAGATCCTTGTACCGGCGCTCGCTCCAACCGTTGGCCAAATCAATTTCAGTACCGTCGTATCGGAGGACGGTTGTTGTTCCCAAAGCTTCTTGGCAGAGGTGAAGAATGAGGCTCTTGACCAGCTCCATCATTCCGCGGAAATCAGTGTATGCCTGGTAGACCTCCAGCATCGTAAACTCGGGATTGTGCCGGCGGGAGACTCCCTCATTGCGGAATACCCGGCCCAATTCGAACACTCGCTCCACTCCGCCTACCAAAAGACGCTTGAGGTAGAGCTCAAGCGCGATCCGCAGGGTGAAGTCGCAGGACAGCGCGTTCATGTGGGTGTTGAATGGGCGGGCCGATGCTCCCCCGGGGATCGATTGGAGGACGGGTGTCTCCACTTCCATAAAGTCTCTCTGCCAGAGGAACTTGCGGATCTCCTGGATGATCTTGCTGCGCAGCGCAAAACGATTGCGGGACTCTTCGTTTACGATGAGGTCGAGGTAGCGCTGACGGTAAATTTGATCTTCATCGCTCAGGCCGTGCCACTTTTCAGGAAGGGGACGGAGTGTCTTGGTGACGAGAACATACGAGGTGGCCCGTACGGTGATCTCTTCTGACTTCGTCCGGAAGAGGCTACCGGTAACTCCGATAAAGTCGCCCAGATCCAGCTTCTTGAAACGGGCGTATTCCTCTTCGCCAATCTCGTCGCGGCGGACGTAGCATTGAATTTTGCCGTCGCGGTCGAACAGCTTGAGAAAGGTCGCTTTGCCCATTACGCGGAAGGCGACGATCCTGCCGGCGACGGAAACAGTCTTTTGTTCCTCGTCCGGGAGTTCATCCTGATACAGGGAGATCGCCTCTTTCGAGGTGTGGGTCTGGCTCGCATTCGCGCGGAACGGGTCCATTCCCGCTTCGCGTAGAGTGTTCAGCTTCTCGATCCGAACCTGACGCAGCTGGTTATCGGAGACGGTCTGTTCTTCTGTGGACATCCGGAACATTCAATGGGTTTGCGGCGTCTAGGCAAGAAAGACCCGCAAGAACCTGCCAGTTCGGAGATTCGTCCCGTTTCATGGACCGTTTGGTCGGGTGGAGGTGAGTTTCTTGCCCTTTCTCTATCGAGGAATTGATCAGATGGCCGTCCTCGCTGGTATTGGTGCCCGGGGAAGGGCTGTTGTGCACTGGTGATCTGGGGGTGGCCGCCCACTCAGTCATAAAAAAAACCTCCCCCGAAATTCGGGGGAGGTTTGGAAAGTAAACGAAAGAAGTCAGTCAGCTCAGTCAGCTGCGAAATCGCACCCGAGGGTGCCGACCAGCTTTTTGATGTAGTCGGTGTCGTTGATCTTCTTGAGCTCCGAGGCGACGATCGTTCGCCGTTCCTCGAGATCGTCTGCAGGAAGGCTGCTGAGGAAACGGGAGTTTTCTTCGTTGTGGCCGATGTACTCGGCTACGCGCTCGAAATGCTTCCGTTCGAAGGCTACCTGATTCTCGAGTCGGGCATGGTACCAATCCGACGCGATGAGCGACTCACGGGTGAACTGACTGCGGATTTCCGGATCGTCGATGGTCTTTCCTTCGTAGTTGCCGTCCCTCATGATGTGCAGGAGTGCTTTGAGGGGAGGGCAGGCCAGATCGATTGATCCGTCTTCGAAGTAGTTGTGAGCGACCCCCTGCTGGGCCTCGACGATGTTGCGGATGCTGTCCACATACGCTTCTTTGTCCTGCAATTCCGGTTCGAGCATCTCTTTCGGGATGACGGAGGTCGGATTGTTGAAGAGGCGACCGAGGACGATCCGTACGAACCGGGCAGTGATCCGGTAACCGAGTCGGCTGCCGAGGATGGTTTCACCGTTGTGATCAAAATCCTCGACCTTCTCGAGGAATCCTTCCTTGAGCATGTAGCTTGGTTCGCGCTCCTCGGGTGAGAGGCGTGACCAAATTTCGGGGACGAGGAGACTGATGTCGTGGTCGACTCGCATCTTCGCACCCACGTAGCCCGCGGAGGTCATGAATGCTGGATATCCCGAGAGGATAAAGCTGACCAGTGCGTTGTTCAGGTCGTGGACCGGAAGAAGTGCGTTGAATGGACCCTTCGTCAATGCCCCTTCAGAGCCCGCGCCTGTTGTCGACGGTGATTTTCCGGTCAAGCTCGCGGTGAACTCCATGAACAATTCCGGAAGCTCGAAATAGTGGATCGGGTTGAATGCGCAAAGGGCGCGGATCCCATTCTCGGCGTCGGGTGGATTGTTTCGATGCCCGGGCAGGACGGAGTTGACCGGGAACTGAGGAACTACATCTGCGGGTAGGCGTCGCGCCAGGCGCGCTGCTATGACCGAGACGTAGTTGCCTTTCTCGTTCTCGATGTCCGGCCGGATCTGTAGGTAGCGTGGGTTCTTGGTCAGCTTCCCGTCGACGATACGAGGGTTGGCAGACGACGCGCAAAAATCCGCGCTCTTGTCATTGTGGAAGGCGAGTAAACGATCGCGGACTGGTTTGGTGTATTGCTCGAAGCGAATCGTATCGTTAATCTGTTCCTCAACTTCCTCGTGAGTCAGAGGGTGGTAGTTCGAGAGGAACACGTCGTCGCGTGTGATGTCGAACTCAGCCTGCTTGTCGTAGCCTCGGATGATCGCGTCATCGGGGCGCTGGAAAAAGCGGAATTCGCAGTTGGTCGTAAACTTGATCGAATCGTTGGTGACCTCTGGTGATAGGCCTGTGATCGCTTGAGTCGGAACGACGGTACTGGCACTGATGTCGTCTTCGCGCGAGATCTTGAAGGCGGGAAGGAAGTCTTTCCGTAGTCCGAATGTTCTCCAAGAGCCATCCTCTGTGTAACCCACCCGAAGGAATTGGGTCACCAGCTTTTTGTTGCGATAGCGCAACTCGTATCCGGGTTGTCCATCGACGACATCCACGGAGAAGCGCTCGGGCCAGTCTTCGCCCCAGTCCGACTTGTAGAATCGCTTGATGATGAGTACGAGGTCCTTGACGTTCTGCGGGATCGTGTTGAGCCAGCTGTTGTACTCGTCGGTGTAGTCGATCTCCGACGGGGTCAGCAGCTTGATGACAGAACCGAGTGAGCGCTCGGCGCTCAGTATGCTGCGGCCGTTCTTGCGATTGCGGGAGTCGTCGCGGAAACGTTTGCTAAAGTCATGCTTTAGAACCTCTTGGGCGAACTGGAAGTCGCTGTTGAAATCGGAGACGAAGACAGGGCCGCTGATGATCGCATCCTCAAGAGATTTGGAGATTTCCGATTTTCCGCCGCCCGAGACGGTACACGGCTTGTGGCAGAATGTGGCCTCGGGATTGGTCCCGCGCAACCGCCAGCGACGCCCTTCCGCTGGTTTGATCATGCGGACTTGGTAGCCCGACGGATAGATGTAAATGCAGTCGGGATCCAGGCGGAGGCTCTCTTCTTTTCCGTCGTTTGTCCACGTCACGAGCTGCTCTTCCAGGCTGATCCGCGTGGATTCATGCACGTAAATGATGTCGGGAAACCGAGCATCAACCCCGTAGCCCTTCGGATCGAAATGCATCTTGGAGGAGAAAAGCTCCTTCACTTCTTCGAACGAATGTTTGCTGCTGGGTGTTTGGGACCCGGGTGTGTATTCTTCCCCCAGGTCGTAGCTTGGAAAGACCAACGCGCCGCCTGCATGCTCTTCTTCGGACTGCCCCGAGAGATTGGCTGCAAAGCTGATCTGTGTCTTGACCTCTTTCTTGGAGTAGCCGAAATAACTGTCAGAAATGGCAGTGACAACGAGCCCGTCGGTGGTCCGGAGAGTGATTTTGAAGGCGGTCCCGTCGTTGTAGAGCTCGTCTTCCTTTTCCCAGCACATTCCGTCGCGCTTTTGGCGTTCGGTCGCTTCGGAAATCGGTGGGAGCCCGAGTTCCTTTTTGGTCAGCCGTCCGAGGTGTGGGGCCAGAATGACGCAACCGGTTTGGCCGGACCATCCCTCAATATCGAGGGCAGAGTCGTTTTCGGGAAGGAAGGGGTCGCCGGCGTTGCCGAAGATCGACTCGACAAAGTCGAGGTTGCTGCTCAATACGCCGGGGGCGAAGAACCGTACCTCCATCGACTTGCGCGGAGAGTAGCCAGGAACCTCGGGACGCACGGTTGGGCGGAGAAGCAGTGACGCCCAGCAGTAGGACTTTTCTTCCTGGTTGGCAGTAAGAGGGACAATCAGGAACTCGTCCGGTGGGTTCATCGCTGCGCGGAAAAGGCGGAGCGCTGTCACTGGGGGAACTGCTTTCTTGTCGGCAGGAACGGGAAGACCCCAATCGGTCACGTGAAATACCCCTGCTGTCGTGCGGCGGTCGCTCTTTGGGTTGTGCAATACACCCTGGGCAACACGGTAGCTGTCGCTGATGGAGCTCTTGAAATGGTCGGCGTTGCCGGGCAGCGAGAGCTGGCGGGCCAAGCCATGACGATCCAGAATGAGCGTCTCGCGGGGTAGGGCCGCGGTTTCTTCACCGACGTGTTCGGCGAGTTGGTCTAGGAAATTCTGGATCCGTTGGTCTACCGGGGGGAGAGGAGACTCCGCGAGATGAGTCCGCGCTTTGACACTGCGGAGAAATGGTTCGGCCAGACCCATGACGGCTGATGCCTTGTCATCGTTGAACCCGTGACCCCCGAGGGCCTCCAGTTTCAAGTTAACGTAGTCCGCGATATCCTTTTTTGAAAAAGGGGACTCGCCAATCCCTAGCCTACGACTCAGATCCTGTTTGGTATTTTCCTCGAACATAGTGGATACAAGTGCCACTCAGTCGAAGAACGAATGCAAACAGGAAACGTCGAGATTGCAGAATATTTTCGTATTTTGACGCAAAAAGCTCCGAAATCCGCAATAAATTGCGAAATCCGGAGCTTGGTAGCGAAAATTGATTAGCGTTTTGAATGACAGATCGAACTGCCTATTAGAGAAATTTCTCTTTGGCGGAGGAGCGAAACGAGTCGGCCCTCACGCGCATTCGCGACGAATTATACCTCGATCGAGACCTTGCGGTGCTCGCGGTCAAATTTCACTGTCCCGTCCTTGAGGGCGAAGAGAGTGAAATCCCGACCCATTCCTACGGAATCACCGGGGTGGTACTTCGTGCCACGCTGACGAAGGATGATGTTGCCGGCTACGACGGCTTCACCACCAAATTTCTTAACCCCGAGGCGCTTGCTTTGGCTATCGCGACCGTTCCGGGAAGTTCCCTGTCCTTTTTTGTGTGCCATGAGTAGTAGTTCCTTAGTTTCCTGCTTGGATGCTCTCCACGCGAACCACGGAGAGGTGTTGGCGATGTCCTCTGCGGCGCTTGTAACCTTGACGGCGGCGCTTTTTGAAGACGGTGACTTTCTGGGCCTTCTTGTTTTCGAGAACTTTCAGTGTTACCGTTGCTCCGTCGACATACGGAGTGCCAACGCGGGCATCGGCTCCGGTGCCGACCATGAGGACCTCGCGGACCTCGACGTTGGAACCTTCATCGGCTCCGTCGATGCGATTGAGGAAGAGAACGTCCTGTTCCGAAACGGTAAACTGGCGGCCTTGGGATTGGATCGTGGCTTTCATGGAAAAACGGTAGATAAAAGGGTGGGGTTGGAGGACAGGCAAGCCTTTTTAACGGTTTATCTGGATGTATTTTCATTTTAGGCGAGAAATATCCGAAAATCCCCCGTTTTTGAGCTTTGACTGTCGGTTCGAATCCGTCGGGTATATTGAACAGTAACCAATTTTTGCATGAAATCACCTGAAAAAACTCTTTCCGACAATCTGGCCAGTCTCGTGGAGGGGCCCGCCGATGTTGTGAGCATTCGCACAATGGTCGAGCGGGTGGGCGACAAGGGCTTCGGGATTTTATTGGTAGTCTTGTCTCTTCCAAGCGCTTTGCCGGTCCCCGCGCCCGGTTATAGTACTCCGTTTGGAATTCTGTTGGCGCTGCTGGGAATACAGATGATCGCGGGTCGTACGACTCCGTGGTTGCCCAAGAAGGCGTTGGATAAAGAGGTCTCTCGCGAATTTGCGGGCAAGATGGTTCGGTCCGCGAATCGATTTCTACACTTTACCGAGAAGGTGGTTCGACCGCGAATGCGCTGGATCAATACGCTGGGTGGGCGGATCTTTCTCGGCGTCGTCGTCCTTTGTATGGCTTTGTTGATGACCCTCCCGATTCCGCTAACGAATACAGGTCCTGCGATTGTAATCTTTTGTATCGGAGTCTCGATTTCCGAGGACGACGGGCTCGCCGCGATCGGTTCGTTTCTGCTGGGGATTTTGGCAGCAGCGTTCTACGCCTATATTATCTACCTGCTCCTTACTGTGGGGATGGATGGGGTGATTCAGTTGAAGGAGTGGATCAAGGGCCTCCTTTTTGGTAGTGGAGCAGCTCAGTGAGTACCTCTGCGTACGTGTGAGTGATGAACCTTCTCCTAGTCGACCAACTCCAGTCCGAATACCGTTTTGGTGAGGATGATCCTCGCACGGAGGCAATCCTTCGCTTGGCTGGCCCCGAGATCTGTCTCGGAGTGGTTCGGGGCCCGCGTGGGATCGGAGAGTTTGAGAAGCAGGGCGACGGGTCGGTGGTTGTCGGGAAGGTGCGGTGGGAGGCTGCAGTCTATGAGTCTCCGGCAGTGGACCTGGTCATAGGATTGCCCCGCCCCGCCGAGGCCCGTCGAATAATCGTTCAGGCTGCCGCAATGGGAGTTCGCAAAATTTCATTGGTCGTACTGGACAGAACACCGTCTGGATATGCCCAGAGTCGCTCGTTGTCCGCGCAGTCCATTGACCGGCTCTTGAAAGAGGGGCTGGAGCAGGGGTTCCACACCGCTCTTCCTTCAGTCTCGATGGTGGAGGGCATAGGGGAGGCACTCGAGCAGATCGACTCCAGTCTACCTGCCTCCATTCTCGACCCATATCTGGGAGATTGCCTGCTCGGTGAGGCGGGCGACGGCCCCGACGCGCCAGGGACCCTGGTTTTGGGAAGTGAGCGTGGATTCTCGCCGCGCGAGCAGGAGATCATCCGGAATTCTCCGGTACGGCGCAGGCACTTGGGCCCGTCAATCCTCCGCACCGAAACGGCAGTGGTAGCAGCCCTGGGACTAGCTCATCGCCAGTCCGGTTTTTTCTCATCGGCTGATCGAGGCGTGATCCGCCCCGAATAACGGCTGAGTAAAAGCCGTCCATGAACTCGAGATAGCATTCCGCCATCGCAAGTAGATTGCACGATCTCATAGGTCAGATCTAAAATAGTTGTCCAGTTGGGATGTGCATCAAATTGATGAACAGGAGGTTGGGGAGTGCGGTTTTATCGGGGCCAGGTCTGCGCGTTGTGGATCGAACCGTCCTCCGGGGTGGTATTCTCCATCTGCCGCCAAGCCAATGAGAATCCTCTATGTGGAGAATCGATAGAGATCTGACTTAAATTATTTGTCGTATAGCGCGATCACTTCGCTCGCTGCGCAGGAAGGCTATTCAAAGATCAGATCAAAATTAGTTGTCTCAGCCGTCCCCCTAACCGAGTTCGGAGGCTACGAATCGGTAGACTCGATTCTGTGAATCGGGGTTATGTTGCAATAAGCCGTAATCCACCGCCCCAG
>DGMY01000037.1 GCA_002388665.1 Opitutia bacterium UBA4506
CTCATCAAATGATAATAAGCAGTCTCCCCCAGTACCTTTCGTCTCCTCCGCGCCATACCCAAACATCCCCCATCCAAGCCCCCAAGTCAACCATTTTGGGACTGTCCTATTAAAAACTCATCATCTTCACTTGGGGCTTGCGAGGGGTGCCTCCTTTCACTCATTCTGCGGAGCGGAATCACGGAAAGGAACCTGATAAATATGCACAAACTTGTACTTCTGCGGCATGGCGAAAGCCAATGGAATTTGGAGAATCGGTTTACCGGTTGGACCGATGTTGATCTTACTGACACGGGGCGCGAGCAGGCTAAGTCTGCTGGCTATTACTTGAAGAAGGAGGGGTTCGCGTTTGATCTGGCGTTCACCTCTGTTCTCAAGCGGGCCATGCGTACGCTTTGGATTGCTCTTGATGAGATGGACATGCTTTGGGTTCCGGTTCGCCGGGCCTGGCAGTTGAATGAGCGTCATTATGGGAGTCTTCAGGGGTTAAACAAGTCGGAGACTGCTGAGAAATATGGTGATGATCAGGTATTGATTTGGCGGCGTAGCTATGATGTTCCTCCGCCAGCACTGGAGAAGGATGATGAGCGATTTGCTGGGAATGATCCCCGGTATCGCAATTTGGACCCGGAGCAATTGCCATTGACCGAATGCCTCAAGGATACGGTTG
Source organism: Opitutia bacterium UBA4506 (assembly GCA_002388665.1). Lineage (GTDB taxonomy): Bacteria > Verrucomicrobiota > Verrucomicrobiia > Opitutales > Puniceicoccaceae > Puniceicoccus. The sequence goes on from DGMY01000037.1 coordinate 671, forward strand.
ACCGTTTTCTTCCCTATTGGCATGAGTCGATCGCGCCGGAAATCCGGTCTGGGAAGAATGTGGTAATTGCGGCCCATGGGAATTCTCTTCGAGCCTTGGTAAAATACTTGGATGATCTTTCTGAAGAAGAGATTCTGAAGCTGAACATTCCTACCGGGATGCCTTTGGTCTATGAATTGGACGACGATCTCAAGCCTTTGAAGAGTTACTACCTTGGGGACCCTGAGGAAGTTAAGAAGGCAATGGACGCGGTCGCGAACCAAGGTAAATCCAGCAAATAGTGTCCACTCCAGCGACTGCCCTGTCCTATTTTGGGGGGAGGCAGCGCGAATTGCACTTAAACCAACCAATCTATAATTCTCACTACTAACCGGAAATCACAATGCCAGTAGCAACACCGAAGCAATACCAAGCGATGATCGAAGCCGCGCAGAAAGGCAACTACGCCTATCCTGCGGTCAACGTGACATCGATTACCACAATCAACGCCGCCTTGAAGGCATTTGCAGACACGAAGTCTGACGGCATTATTCAAGTATCAACCGGAGGCGGCCAGTTCGCATCGGGATTGAACGTGAGTGACGCTGCTTTTGGCGCGATCGTTCTGGCGGAAGCCACTCACCGCCTTGCTGAAAAGTACGACATTCTGGTGGCTCTTCACACCGACCACTGTCATCCGGAGAAGGTTGACGGATTCCTGAAGCCACTTCTCGAGGCATCCCGCCAGCGGATTGCTGATGGAAAGGGGCCTCTCTTCCAGTCTCACATGTTTGACGGATCGGTCATCGCCCTCGAAGAGAACTTGGAAATCTCCAAGGAACTCCTCAAGGAATGTGCGGAACTCGACATCATCCTCGAAGTCGAAGCGGGATGCGTTGGCGGAGAAGAAGACGGCCACGACACCTCCGGTCTTCCGATCGACAAGCTGTACACCACTCCTGAGGATATGGTTGAAGTCTACGAAGCACTTCACCCGATCGGTCCCTTCCTCTTTGCGGCGACCTTTGGAAACGTCCACGGTGCCTACAAGCCCGGAGCTGTTAAACTGAAGCCAACGATCCTTCGCGATGGCCAGAAAGCCGTCACGGACAAATACGGTGATGAAGCCATGATGGATCTGGTATTCCACGGTGGATCCGGTTCAGAGCTCAGCGATATTCGTGAAACTCTGGAGTACGGTGTGGTCAAGATGAACATCGATACCGACACGCAGTACGCATTCACCCGCCCGATCGTTACCCACGTCTGCGAGAACATCGAAGGTGTGCTTAAGATCGATGGCGAAGTTGGAAACAAGAAGACCTACGACCCACGTAGCTACTTGAAGAAGGGCGAAAAGAATATGGCAGACCGTCTCATGCAGGCTGCTGAAGATCTTTGCTCCACCGGAAAGACTATTTTCGGTACGGTTTAATACCGAACGAACCATTTTAACTACTCAGGCGGCACCGGCAAGGTGCCGCCTTTTTTGTCTCCAAGAAGATGCCGCTCGATCCGGAGTCGCTCGAGCGGAGCAAAATCAATTCACGGATTGAACCCTTAGCCGTTCGGTCACACTGTAACCGCTTACCATGTTTGAAGAACCAGAATCTTTGGAGCAAATCGTTCAGCGAATCACTCGTCAGGCTCGCGAGGCCTCGTACGGCCTCGCTATGGCTGAGACCGCGAGCAAGAACGCCGTTTTATCCCGCCTGGCTACGATACTGGAGGAGTCGGTCGAAGAACTGACTGCGGCCAACGAGAAGGACCTTTCAGCTGGCCGCGAGCAAGGACTGAGCGGCGCGTTACTGGATCGACTCGCGCTCACCCCTGCCCGGATCGCCGGAATGGCAGAAGGCGTTCGCCAAGTGGCGGCTCTACCCGATCCGGTTGGAGAAGAGATCGGTCGCCTCGCACCTGCCAGCGGGATCGACATCCGCAAAGTGCGGGTACCTATCGGGGTGGTGGGAATCATCTACGAATCGCGCCCAAACGTGACAATCGACTGCGCCGTATTGTGCCTAAAGTCGGGGAACGCCTGTATCCTTCGAGGAGGCCGAGAAGCTTTTCATTCCAACAAAGCCCTGTCAGCACTGGTCCGCAAAGCGCTGGAACTGGAAGGGTTTGACGAAAACGCAGTCCAGCTCATCCCGACCACGGACCGGGCCGCACTCGGCGTCCTGTTAAAGCAAGACCGGGACGTCCACTGCATCGTGCCCCGCGGTGGCGAAGGGCTGATTCGCTATGTTGTAGAGAATTCAACGATCCCCGTCATCAAGCACTTCGAAGGAATCTGCAGCCTCTACCTGGACGACGAGGCCGACCCAACCATGGCGCTGGAGATCACTCTCAACGCAAAGTGCCAACGCCCTGGCGTGTGTAACGCCATCGAGAATCTCGTCATCCACCGGGATTTCGCCGCGAAGCACCTGACTGAGATCGCTGGGGGCCTCCGAGCCGCCGGCGTAGAACTCCGCGCCGACACCGAGTCCGGCGCCCTCCTCTCTCACGCCGGCATCAACTACAAACCGGCGACCGAAGAGGACTGGACGACTGAGTATCTCGATTTGATCCTATCCATCCGGATGGTCTCCGACGCGAACGAAGCGGTCAGCTTCATCAACCGGTATGGCTCGCAACACAGCGACTCGATCATCACTGAAAACGAGACCACGGCTCGACGTTTTCTACGCGGCGTGGACTCCTCTACCGTATATTGGAACGCCAGCACACGCTTCACCGATGGGTTTGAATTTGGTCTCGGGGCGGAAGTGGGCATCTCCACCGACCGCCTCCACGCCCGCGGCCCCATGGGCCTCCAAGAGCTGTGCACCTACAAATATGAAGTCTTCGGAAAAGGAGAGATTCGCCAGTGAGTGCCATCGAAGAACTCCGGGCCACGGTTAAAAAACTACGAGCTCCCGACGGATGCTCGTGGGACCGTGAGCAGACTCACGACTCCCTCATCAGCTGCTTGATTGAGGAATGTTCAGAGGTAATCGAAGCCATCGAAGAGAAGAACGATCCGCTCTTGGAGGAAGAGCTTGGCGACCTCTTGCTGAGCATTCTCATGCATGCCGAAATAGCCTCAGAGACAGGAAGGTTCGACTTTGACGACGTCACTCGTGGGATCAACGAGAAGTTGATTCGCCGTCACCCCCACGTGTTTGGCCCGGACGCCGGGCACATGAGCACGGAGGAGATTCTCGTCCAATGGGATCAAATCAAAGCGGAGGAGAAGGCCGCGAAAGGGATCACCGAGGAACCCCTCTTCAAAGACCTTCCTCCACGCCTACCCTCGCTGTATTACGCGGCGGCGGTTGCCAAAAAATTCCGGAAGAAACACCTTCCACCCGTCCCTTCATTTGATCCAAAGCAACTCCCCGATTCATCGAAAGCCGAAATGGGAAAGAGGCTCTTTGAACTGGCGGCGCTCTGCGACCAGAACGGGTGGGATCCTGAAACCCTACTTCGCCAGCACGCAGACAAGATTCGCACCGAATCTATCGGCGGCCACTGAGGAGTATTTTAGCTACCTACACTCCGGCCTGTCTCGACTCAAAAGTAGACTCGTTTGACGTCTACATTGCCCGGCATTCCCTGCTCGTTGGTCACAAAGACAAAGGCGGAGCGACCTGCCTTCAACGTCCATGAGGACGAATAGACGACCTTCACATCCTGCGAGCTGTCTGACTGCTGCATAGCGATCGCCACATCGACTCCCTTGGAGGCGACCGGGTCACTTTGTTCAGTATAGGCCCCTCTCGGATCGACCTGAAAAGTATCACTCCCAAACTTCACGAAAATGGGCGCCTGGGCGAGATTGAGAAAGCGATAGGATCCATCCGGAATCGAATCGGGATCATAATCGATGGGCAGCAACCGGTAGCGTTCCGCGCGGTTCGTGGTATCGGGAACGAACAGCAGCAAACGTGGAGCGGCAGTCGCTGGACGGTAGACGGCCACGGGTCGCTCGATCGGCTCCCCCATATCATCCACCCCATCATAGCGATAGAATACGATCGGACCGATCCCGCGGTACTCAAAGACCTTGGAAGGCGACCCATTCGGGACGAAGAGGGAAAACTCCTCTCCATCTCCATCGCGGAAATGAATATCCCGAATCGTACTCTTCCAACTGAGGACATTGAACCGATAGGTTCTCTCTTCCGGTTGATCCAGCCCTTGTCCATACATTCCTGTCGGAATGAGGACGCAAACCGCTACCCAAATCGCTGGCAAAAAGCTCTTTCCTAAATTTCTCATATTTCCTGTTCTTGCAACCAACGGAACGACACAACCTCAAACCCTCGTCCAAACTGGCTGGTCGGCTTGATAAACTCTTCCATCTCGGTACCCGCAGCGGCCGGATCTTCGATCGGATCGACCTTACGCTGGACCACCGCTTCGCAAAGAATCTGCCCACTGACCTCCTGAGTAAACGGGTCAACGACATCTCCATAGGCGCGGATGGTAAAAGTATCGGACCGCACCGTCAGAAATGAGCCGATTTGCTGGAGGATATCACTCTGCAGAACATATCCAGGCAGGCCCATATTGCTGCGATCGGTGGAAGAGAGATTCGCTTCCAAGAAGTTGTCGTTTTCGTCAAACGTGGTGACGGCCTCTCCTTCGAGGTTCGGATCGGTAATGGTGTTCACCGCCCTCGAGACATCGGAACCCAAAGCCGGGTTATCGAGCGCGGCCTGAAGGGCGCCCTTCTTCCCCTTCTCGCCATCGACCAACTGTCGATTCACGAATGAAGCCAGACTGAGGAATGGTCCGCGGGACTTAACCTCATCGACTATCGATTCGGCTAAATCCTCAATCTCAGCTTCAGAAAGGATTCGGTACCCCTTCCAAAACTCATCTGAGGTCGAGGAGTCGTTGGCCACGTAGCCTCGGTTATATGGACGATTGACCCTCGAAACGACCACGCCGTCCTCGGAGACATTCATATTGGATCCGTCGATATTGTAGACGGGGAAAGTCAGATCCTGATTACTGGACAAGACCGCCTTCCACGCCTCAACCGAAGTCGAATTAACATTAAAGGCTCCGTTGACCCACATTTCTACAGCCGAGCGGTAGACTGCCGTGGCGAAATCCGGATCAGCTGGATCTTCGATGACAATCTTCCGATAACGATCGGCGAAGAACTCGTCAGACGGTGTAAACTCCATCCTCGGATTCAGCATCGGCATGAGATCGGGGTCCGTTGTGTTTTCCAACGAAGCGATCAAGGCGGCTCGATTTGTGTCGGAATACGGAATGTCCAAACTCGAGAAAAAGAAACCGTCCCACATCCGGTCATTCACCATGTACGACAAATCAAAATAAGTCAGATCGGAAGTACCCCCGAAATCCGAAATCTTCATATCCTCCATGGGGATTCTCACATTCGCGTAAGAGTTCGCCACTGCATAAGTCGGGTCAAACTGGTACCGGCTCATGTTCGCATGCTGCAACTGCCCCAGTGATAAAAGAGGCTTCCGAGGACGCTCAAAGAGAACGACACTACTTTGTCCCGTCGCCTCGATGCTATTTCCCCAATAACCGTGCTTCAAATTGGTATCACTATCGGTGTAGCTCTCAGGCTCCTGTTGATTTTGGCCGAGGGGCTCCACATCGAAAATGCTCAAGTAACGACTGGCACCGCTATCGCCGTCCCATTCGGAATTCCCGTGAATCGCCCGGGCATTCACATCGATAAGGGTCCGCAACGGATCCAGATCGGAAGTGGATCCCCCCTGGCGCTCGGTGGAGCGCAAGACGATGGAAATGGTCTCGAACGAATCCTGAAGGGCGGCTCCTGAAATTGTCCCATAGCTCTTGGTGATGGAGTCCGGTTGATCTGTAGAGCCAGACCGCCACACCTTGGAAATCTTATAAAACCCCTCACCCGCACTCGACGAATTGTACCAAGCGCGAAGATCACCAAATTCTTCGTATGAAATGGAAATGTCGATGGGGGAGTCATTCACGACGGCTTCCTCCAACCAGTCTCTCTCTTGCGTAGTCAGCCCCCATTTCGGGTGCCAACTCTCTTCTTTATAGGCCGACGTTTCGGCGGGAGTGACGGCTCCATTTTGGCTGGCCCCCTCGGGATTGATCGTTTTTCCGCCGTAGACGAGATCGTTCAGCACGTACCGGGTTCCACCGACCTGGTCCCAAATCGCTTTCAAATAATCGGTCCCTCCGGAACTTTCTTCCGCACCAAACGGCGACCCATTGAAGGCATTGTGCAGCACTGCACCCGGAGGAATCGTTTTCTGGTCCATCCTCAATTTGAGGGACCCCTGCTTATTCCCGTCATTCAGCTCACGATGATAGAACTCCACCGTCTGCTTCCCACCCGGCAAGTCGAGAACCATGGTAATCTTAGGATTCAACGTCGATGAGAGACCGTAGTCGGTGGTTCCCAACCGAATGTTATAGGGGTTGAGCATCGAAATGACGGGCCGGAAAGTCAAAACGGGGACTTTGGGGCCACCACCATCGGGTTCCAACAATTCAAGGGCGTACGAGATGAAAATCTGCGACACAACCGGAGTCATGAAACTGGTCGTTTGATAGTTATCTCCGTCGTTATGGCTATTGGAAGACCAGTACTGGTACGGAAGGCCCCCACTCTTTCGAGGGTCAGCGTGGCGAACGGCTCCAGCACGCGGCGACGAGAAAATCCGAAAAGTGCCTCGATCCGGGTCCGTCCGAGTGGCGCCGAGACGAGCGTAGTTATCGTTCAGGTTCGAAGCTGGCCAGTAGTGCTGGTAGTAGCTCTTCAGAATTCCCCAATTCGGTCCGCCAGCCTTACTGGAACCGTCCGAATTCCTCATGATCTCGTCCTCGATAAAATAGAAAGGTTCCGGAGTCATCGGGTCCGCAGCCGCCTCGTCCGATGCGAGTTGGTTGGGAAAGACTGCGGCCATTTCGGGCACGTACGTATTGTAGTGGGCCGAAAAAGTCTCCTCGAAGGAATTTTCGATCTCGAACGCCTGAGTCAAATCCCGCTTCAACGCGCCGTCCTTCACATCGACCAGCAACCCCTTCGACACAGTGGTCAGGTCATGAACCCGGGCCCGCGCCAGTTCGGCCGCATCGATACTATCATCCGGCATCCATTCGAGTAACCCCGGACGCAAACTCACGACCTTCTCGATGCTATCGGCTTCCGGATCGTAATCTTCGAGACCCGAGACCAAGTTCACCCCGGTGCGATTCGCAATCTGGAACGAACGGTTCAGAATATCTTCATCCGATGTTCCTATCGAGTCGGCGTCGTACAAGTTGACCAACGCCTTGGAATTCTCGCCGGAGACCCAGTAACCGAAATGACCCGCGTCCGCTGTCCCGTCGGAAAGTGCCACCTTGGGCACCCGCACCTCGGGAACGTCATAGGCTGGGGCCTCATTGGCCAAAACCACCGTCGTATCGTCCTCGGGAACGTCACTCAAAGGAGTCCAATAATCCGGGTCGGACTGATCCAGGCCCGCATTACCGCTGACAATCCAGTTCGACGCCTCGATCTTTTCGATCGAATCGAGAGCATTCCAAGCTTTGTAATCGCCCGCATCCTTCACCGTCCCGTCCTCATTCTGGGCATTCCAGACACCGAGCCAATACGGGTTTTTCAACACTGAGCTGCTCAAGCCATCAGGGCCCTCAAAAATATCCGACCTCGCAGTGGCCCGGGCATCAGGGCCCGCAAACTTTTGCAATTCGCCCAAAGCCGTCACCATCCCCATGTACGCATTCTGCCGCGCCAGCACCTGAATCTTGGATCGAGTCGCCGTGGAAACCTCCGTCTGGACCAAGGCACCCAGCACGATCAAGACGAGCACCATCAGAGCCATGAGGGAAAGTGAAATAACCAGAGCGAACCCAGCATCCCCTTGAACGGTCTGTTTGGGAATAGGATTACGATAGGGATCGCGTCGATTTGCTATGTGCAGGGTAGACGACATGAGTTTCCTTGGGGTTGGTAAATTGAAATATATAGGATCTATCGGTCAGGGGGGCGATCTAACACGGAGGCTTAGTGGACGGGCGGGTAGAAAGAGGACACCAGGTTCGCAATGAGCACTGCGTGAACTCCGTTTCAGGATGAGAACATACTCCCATTTTACCCCGAACAATCGAATTTACAATCGGTTAAGCTATTATCTCAGTGCCCTAAAGCAAATTTTAACATAGAGAAATCGGATTCTGGGAGTAAAGGATGGATTGCCCCCTGGTGCACCACCGGAGATCCGCCGGCGGATCACGGCCCTGAATCGCCCGCACCCAAGCGGGCGAACTCCGTGTAATAGGCCTGGCACCCCCCGACTCTACACATCAAATATAGGCTTTCCAAGCCGGTTAAATCGTCTATGTTGCCACCAATCGCCAAAGACACTGAAACCGGAACAGCCCACCTAATCCGCATGAAACTCTCGCCCATCCTCGCCCTGACCCTCACCTGCTCGAGCCTACCCGCAATTGGCCAGACCATCATCTCCTACAGCGATGCTGACCGCATGGATTCATCGAACGACGGAGTTACCTGGTCATTCCCCAACAGCAACGACTCGGCACTATTGGCCGGTGATTCGAGCAATGGAGACACAATTTTTGAGTCTGCGATCCTGATCGACATTTCGGCTTTCGACTCAGAAATTGCGGCCGCCAGCGAGATCATCCTGAATATTGCCTACAGCAGTATCCTGGGCACTGGCCAAGACGTAACCGCGATCCTCTTCGGCACGAACGACGGAACGACCAGCGCCATCGGAGCGACCACTTTCCACGATTCGGCCATCGCCAACAACGCAACAGGCAACGCGGGAACGATCCTCTCCACTGAATTTTCGGCTCCGGGAGTCGCGTCATACGACGTCTCCTCGATTCTCCCCTCCCTAACTACCTTTGACTACGTAGGGGTGCTACTCACCTCTGGAATTACAACGAACACCGGCAGCGAGGCGGACGCGTTAACCTTCTACCGCACCACCTCGCTCGACAATCAAGCCAACGGCGGAGCCTATTTTGAAGTGATCCCGGAACCCAACTCCTCCGCGACCCTCGCTGGAGTGATTGCCATCGGAGTGAAACTCATCCGGCGTCGCCGAGCTTCCTAAGTTAAACGGCCGACGAGGAACCCTCTTCCTTGTTTGGACCATAGAAAGTCTGCCCTCTGATCGGCCACCCACTCCCCCTGCGGTTCGGTTCTCCTACTTCGACCGGCGCGTCCAGGACGGAAGCGGCCTTGTTCCTCACCCCAAAAGCGATCCCTCCAGAGCAAACCGCCCAAATTTCCTCCATTTTAATAGGATAAATGAAGGTCTCATTGTTCCGCAATCCGTTCACCCTAGCGTATTTCCTTTTCATCGGCGGCCCCCCTGCCCCGAGCAACCCCGATGCCCCCACCCCGTCTCAGCGGGCCCATTTTTCAAAAAATCCCAACCCAATTCTATGAACATAATCCGAACCCTCACTCTGTTTCTCGCCCTATCCAGTTGGGCGTTTGGCAGCGAACTCATAAAAAACGGAAACTTCGAAACGTGGTCTGACGGTCAGCCCGCATCATGGACGGTTCGATCCAAGCAGGACGTCCATCCCCTATCGGACAAAGGGGGCATGGAAGTAACCATCGTCAAATCCGCCAAAGGATACGGTGAGATTCTCCAAAAGATCCAATTGGACCCGAACAAGCGCTATCGCCTAACGGCCGACATCAAAAGCGACAAATCCGGCTTGGCCTTCCTCCAGATCAAACGGTATGCGAACAGCAAGGAACTGGATCGCAACAGCACCGGCCGGAGCAAGGGAGCAGAATGGACCACCGTTGAGAAGACATTTGATACGAACAACGTCGACTACGTAGAAATCCTCCTACGCTGGAACCAAAAAGAAGAAGCGGTTGGCTCGTCCTTGGCCTTCCAAAACGTCAGTGTCGTCGAGATTCCACCACTCGCCCACAACGGCGAAGAAGTAGGACCACGCGCTGTCCCGACCTTTAATTCGATCGGCCTCTACTGGAAACCCACCGGAGGAACGGCGAGCCGCAGCGTCACGACTGAATACCGGAAGAAAGGAGAATCCGACTGGAACGAAGCCCTCCCCCTCTGGTTCGACGCGACCGAGCACCCCGGGGGCGCTGCGAAGCACACCGCAGAGTATCGCGGCAGCATCGTCTACCTCGACGCCGGCACCACCTACGAAGTACGCCTGAAACTCCAAGAGGGCCCGGAACGAGTCTTCGACGTGACGACCTGGGATGAAGATTTCAAAATCGCCCGCACCGTGACTCTTCCCAAGAGCCAAAGCGAAATGTACACGATCACCGAAGGCGGCAACGAGACCGACGGCTACGTACTCTACGAAGCCGAACCCGGCACCGAGTGGGACATCGACAACAAAGCCGCAGCCAACATCAAAATCGAAGCTCCCTGGGTCATTGTTCGCGGACTGACCATGAAAGGCGGCAAGAACCACGGCATCGTATTGGGCGACGTCAACCACATCGTGATTGAAGATTGCGACATCTCCAACTGGGGAGAAACCCGCGAAAGCGGCCAGGCGAAGAACCTGAATTCGGCAATCTACAGTGGTTCGAAGAAGCTGCACAACGTCGTCATCCAGAACTGCGAAATGCACCACCCGCGCAGTGACAGTAATTCCTGGAATCAAAAACGACCCGGTACAAAGAGCAAGCACCCTGAAGGTCCACAAGCGATCTCCTTCCGAGGCGGCAAAGGGCTGTACGTCATCCGCAACAACCGCATCTACTCCGACATGGAGCACATGTTCAATGACGCGATGGGCGAGTACGCCAACTTCAGCTTCGGTGGATTCCCTAACCGCGACACTGACATTTACAACAACTACGTCTCACACTGTTGGGACGACGGCCTCGAGATCGAAGGTGCGAACATGAATGTTCGGGTGTGGAACAACTACATCGACATGACCTACGGAGCCATTGGCGGTGCGACAACCTCGCTGGGACCAGTCTATTATTTCCGCAACATCTACGGAGTCTCCCGCAAACACGAAGGAACGGAACCCAACGACTACCGCGGGCACTACCTTCTCAAACTGGGAAATCCGAAGCTCACCTATACCCAGGGCAAAATCTTCCTCATGCACAACACGACCCTCCAACCACCTGCGTTCGAGGGATACCACGAGCCCTCCAGCGGAGCTCAATCGGGGCTGGCATTCACCAACAAAAGCTACCACCAGGAGAACATCACCAGCCGCAACAACATCCTCCAACTCCGGAAAGACTCGGACTGGGCGATCAAGGACGTTCAAGAAACGGCCACCAGCGACTACGACTACGACCTCTACATCGGTCGGGTGAAGGCGCGCCCGGGATCCGAAGAAAACGGGATCAACGCTGCACCCATCTATGAGCGTGCACCGGATGGCCGCCTCTGGCCCGCACCGGGGACACCTGGTTACGACGACGCAGAGCGCATCCCCAACTTCAATGACGACTTTGCGGGTTCCGGTCCGGATCGCGGCGCTGTGGAAACGAACAGCAAGGAGCCCAAACCTGAAACGTGGCCGATTTTCCCGGAGAACTACAGCCCTCCCGCAGAATCTCCTACGGAATCCTGAGTTGTTTAGCGACAGTCTGAATTTAAATAAAAACCCCGGAACTGAATCCACAGTTCCGGGGTTTAATTTTGTGAGAGACAACTCCTCGTCATCATCTCCCTTCCAGCGCTCTTACTGAAAGGTGAATCATCTTTTTGCCAGCAATAGCTCGCGCGGAAATCAGAAACTCGCGCCGAACTGCACCCCGAGAACGATTGCGTTATCGATGTCGCCTGTACCACCCGGATTGATGACATACTGCACATCGGGTTGCGCGTAGATTGAGTCTGTAATCGCGATACGGTACCCCGTCTCAAGAACCATCTCATTATCTACACTACTGCCACCTCCGGCGACGAGCTCATCGGAATAATCATCGCTGAACTGGCCGTAGGTAAAAAAGGCGACGGCACGGTCATCGGGACGGCCAGGGATGAGCCCCTTGTAGTTCGCCCCAATGCTACTTTGTATGGGCATGATTGCCACCTCTTGCTGTGCGGTGTAGGCGAAAGTGAGAAAGAGTACCAGACCCTCGTCGCTGCCCTCCTGTTCACGGTACACCTGATAATCTGTCCCTCCGTAAAACCGGATAAACTCATTGGTAGTGCTGTCGGTATTGAACTGATCCATGTTGTATCCGAAAGTCTGATTCAGACCGGCATAAAAGCGAAACGGCTTATCTGCCAAATCAGGCGTCCAATCGTATTGGGCAAAGATGGAGACACCATCCTCACTCCCAATCCCCATATCGACTCCATGTTTGTCGGGATCAAACATATCCGGGGAGAGCTGGAAGAGACCCACCTGAACCTTGCTATCCTCAGCGACATCGACCCGGACACGACCGCCCCATACCGCGAATGGATAAGAAGTCATCACACCGTCAAACAGCACGGCACGGATCTGCCCATTGACTGCGTTATTGAGCGAGTAGCTATAGTACGGTGATCCCACAAAATCATCAGTCGCGGTCATGCGTCCACCTTTGACCGAAATGTCTCCATCACGAAACTGCTTTTCCAGAGTAACGTTGTAGAGAAATATGGTTTGGCCACCGACCAACTGCATTACACTGTATTGGCTACCTACCGCCTCGGTTAAATCGTCTCCTTGGCGGTAGATTCCTGATACAACAAAGTCGGTATCCTCCCAACCTAGCATGGTTTCCAGATCGAACTCCGCACCGAAGAAAGTATCGCTGGCAAAATCGCTGGTCCGGTAAAGACCTCCGTCCACGTTGCCCGCGTAGATCGCATTGAAGTACGCGAAGAACTCGATACCCTGCCCGGAAAGCTCCGATCGGAGCCCTCCCCAGTCCCCGGTCAAGCGGTCACTGTAAGGTTCCTTTTCATAGGGATCATAATTCTCATAGGCGAAGGCCGTAGTAGCTGCCGCGAGCAAAGCCGATGACAGAAGGGTTGTGGGGTATTTATTTTTCATGGGTATTGGTGATAGTAAGAGCTGGCACAATTTTGCCATTTCTCGATTTGGGGTTGTGGGGAGGATCCGGTTCGAAGCGATAGGGCTGCGAAACTAGATCCCGATTGGACAAAAGTGAGTCGGGTTAGGGGAACTAGACGGTCACACGACTGAAGCAGAAGACTGCTCCATCCCTTCCTTTGCGGCAGTGCCCAGAGGTTTCTTCACGATGCAAAGCGCTGTGGTCGCAACGATACAACCAGCCGCAATTGCCCCGAGGTAAGCCGCACCATTCACGATGGCGTTCGGAATGAGCATCACAAAGATCCCACCGTGTGGAACCATGAGTTCGCATCCAAAATACATTGAAAGAGCACCAGTTACAGCCGAACCCGCCACCATACAAGGGATGACGCGAAGAGGGTCGGCTGCTGCAAACGGAATCGCGCCCTCAGTGATAAAAGAAAGACCTAGAACAGCTGTCGCCTTGGAGGCCTCCCGTTCTTCCTTGGTAAAGCGACTGCGTGCAATATTTGCCGCGGCGGCACAAGCCAAGGGCGGAACCATTCCGCCCGCCATTACTGCGGCCATGGGTCCGGTGATATCGGTAGCGAGCAGACCTATACTGAAAGTGTAAGCGGCCTTATTGACCGGCCCGCCCATGTCAAAGGCCATCATACCACCCAGGATGAGTCCCAAGGTAATCGCACTGCCTTCCTGCATGTTCCCTAGCCAACCCGACATTGCCTCGAGAACAACCTTCACTGGAGGGCCAACCACGTAGATCATTCCCAGACCGACAATGAGGGTGGAAAGGAGCGGGAGAATCAGGACAGGCTTCAGCCCCTCAAGGCTATCGGGAAGCTTAATGGAGCGATTCAGCCAGAGGGCCAGATATCCCGCAAGGAAGCCAGCCGCCAAACCTCCGAGGAAGCCCGCACCGACCTGAACGGCCAACATTCCCCCAACGAGCCCAGGGGTTAGCCCCGGACGATCTGCAATTGAGAATGCGATGTAACCCGCCAGCACCGGAATGAAGAGGGCAAAGGCCGATTGGGCGCCGATCTGCATCAGAGCACTACCCAGAGTCCCTTCTTCTTCTCCGGCGTAGATACCCCCCACCGCGAAGGCGAGAGCGATGAGAAGCCCTCCGGCTACGACCAGAGGAAGCATGTGAGAAACACCGGTCATAAGATGCTTGTACGCACCCGTCCTCTGCTTCTTTGGCGGGCGCTTCAACGCACCTGACTCCGAAGATTGGGAGCTATCAACCTCTAAACTCAATGCCTCATCGATCAAAGCGCCGGCATCATTGATCGCGGCCTTGGTTCCTGTCTCAAGAAGTCGCTTCCCACTAAACCGCGTCGTTTCAACGTTGGCGTCGGCAGCGACTACGACCGCATCGGCTTTCGCAATTTCCTCCTCAGTCAGTTCATTCTTCGCCCCAACGGATCCACGGGTTTCCACCTTTATGGTATACCCCTTGGCGGTCGCGGCCCGAACCAATGCCTCGGCCGCCATGAATGTATGCGCAATACCGGTGGGACAGGAAGTAACTCCGACCAAGAATCGGGAAACTTTCTGATCTTCGCCGCTTTCAGTCGTCACCGGCTCAGCCACTTCAGCGAGCTCCGGAACAACCTCGGAGAGCACCTTGCGGGTATCACGGACGAGCTCGGCCGGGGTGACCCGAACCGCTGGAATCGACAGTGTGTCGGGGAACGACAAAGACCCGCGAGAGGCAAGAACAAGCGCATCATCCTCCGGCATCAACCCAGCAATGATCGCCTGCAGGTCCAGGCTTTTCACGCAGAGGAGAGAATAACGGATGTCGAGGCCTTCCAGATCTGAAGAGACAGCAGACTCCGCCAACTGTTTCAGCGGAGACATCTCATCCGCTTCAATAACGATTTTTAGGTTTTTCATAGGGGGCAACAATTAGGGATTAGGAGTGTGAGGTTAGTTGCGATTGGGGTCGGAAATCCTCTGAACCGATGTCGACCGGACAGAACGATTCAGTGGTTGAATGGGAATCTGCGCCATCTGCCGCTGAATCACGTCCTTTCCCGGCAAATAGGGTTGAAGCATCTGCAATCGACTCCAGGCAAAGACGGTGGCCAGCCGAGCACAATCCGCCGGACTAGACTTTTGAGAGATTCCAGCGAGGACGCCTGCCAACATCGAATCACCGGCTCCCACGGTAGAGATCACTTTTACCTTTGGAGCGCCGGCCATCAGCTCGGCATCCGGGGTCAGGAAGAGAGCACCCTGGCCTCCGAGGGAAACCACAAGATTGGGAATTTTTTCCCGATGCAGATTTTTCGCGGCCGCCACAGCGGAGGAAAACTCGGTCAGGTCTTCGCCCAGATACTCTGAGAGCTCGTCGACATTGGGCTTAACCAGATCCGCCCCCGCATCAATAGCTGTAGCGAGAGCTTCACCGCTCGAGTCTACCGCTACCAATGAACCAGCCGAATGAACGGCCTTGATCAAAGTTCGCATATACTCCGGTTTCACGTTTTTAGGCAAACTTCCGGCGAGGACAACCCACATTCCGGGCTTGGCAATTTTCTGGATCCGATCAACCAGATCCCGTTGCTGAGTCTCCAACGGCGACGGCCCCAATAGATTGATATCGGTGGTTTCACTAGAGTTCGTATCAACTATTTTGATACCTGTTCGTGTTTCTCCACCAACCCGGATAAACTCATCCCTCAGCCCATACTCTTTGAAATGCTTCGAGAAGATCGAGGGATTACTGGCCCCAAGAAATCCCGTGACCGCAACCGACTTTCCATAAAGTGACAGCATAGTCGCCACATTGATCCCCTTCCCCCCTGCTTGTCGGTGCGAGTCCTTCGCTCGATGGACCGCGCCTGGAGTAAGGTCTTCGACAAAGATCGTCTGATCAATCGCCGGGTTAAGAGTAACCGTAATAAATTCTAGATTTTCCATGATCGATGTCCTCTTTTGATTTCTACAGTAAAGGCAGCAACCGAACTGCTCTGGCGTCCTCTTGCTCGAGCGCCCTCTGGGCGTTTTCCCTCAAAACCTTCATTTGTCTCAAACGAAGAGTCTCCTTAATCGACGGGATGAGAGTGGGAGGCATACTGAGCTCGTCCACACCGATACCTGCTAAGATCTGCGCGCCCATTGGATCCGCTGCGATGCCTCCACAGACTCCGATCCACTTACCCTCGGCATGAGCAGCCTTGGTCGCCTGGTCGATCAGTCGGAGCACGACCGGATGGAGCCCATCTGCTCTATTGGCAAGAAGTGGGTGAGTACGATCCACCGCGATAGCGTACTGCGTCAGATCGTTGGTACCGACGGAGAAAAAGTCTGCGACACGGGCCAACTCCCGGGCCATGACAACGGCCGACGGCACCTCAATCATGACTCCGAGTTCGAGTTGAGGCCCACCCACCTCCTGGCGCACCTCCTCCGCCACATGGCGGATGCGACGAAAATCGTTGGAAGTCGCAATCATGGGAAACAGAAGCTTGATCGGACCGTGTTTCGCTGCGCGATACACCGCCCGCAACTGAGTAGTCAAAATATCGGGCCGAGCTAGACCAATTCGAATTCCTCGCAAACCGAGGAAAGAGAGATCCCGCTCACTCAAACCGAGGTAGTTTACCGGTTTATCGCCACCGATATCGATCGTCCGAAGAATCATTGGCAACCCCTGAAGAGACTCTACCATTCCACGGTAGCTCTCATATTGCTCGTCCTCAGAAGGAGCGTGCTCTCGATCTAGAAAGAGAAATTCGGTCCGCACCAGACCGACACCTTCTGCCCCGCTATTAATCGCATCCCCGGCTTCCGCGACCCGAGAAATATTGGCAGCGATCTCGATTCGGCACCCGTCGATCGTTTTCGCCGGCTTAAAGCGGTCGGACCAAGCACGCTTCCGTTCGTGATCAATTTCTTTCAATGTTTGGCAGGCGGAATCCTGATCTTCCGGGGAAGGATCGAGGATGAGCCGATTCCCCGATGCATCGAGAATCGCTGGATCTCCATCACGTACCTCTTCCAAGATACTTTTTGCGGCGACAATCATGGGAATTCCCAGTGACCGGGCGACGATAGCGGAGTGAGCATTTGGACTACCCTCAGCGAGGCAGATCCCGCATACTTTGGACTGGCTCAACTGAGCGGCCTCAGAAGGTTCGAGATCCCTGGCAACGAGGATAGAAGGTTCAGAAACCCAGGTCAGCCGGTCTTCATCAGCACCTACCAGAGCCCGGGTCACCCGCGAACCGGCGTCACGCAGGTCGACCGCACGCTGAGCGAGATTGGCCTCCTGAACCTGTGCAAGCTGGTTCGCCCTCTCATCGATGACTTGTTTCCAGGCTTGAACAGAATCAGTTTCCTCATCGATTCGATCGACTGCGTCTTGAACCATCACTTCGTCACTCAATAGTGCAGCATGTGCATTCAACAGATCGCGCTGAACCTGATTCATCTGTGAATCTCCTGAGAGTTCGGTAAGAGCCGATACCGCACGGGATACAGCGAGCCGCAACGCTTCCCGCTCCGCATCATCGTCTCCACGCTGCCGGGTTCTCTCCTCGATAGCCTTGTCTCTCCAGACGATCAGCGGGCCGACCGCGATACCCGGCGCAGCCATCGTGCCCTCTAGGACTTGCGACTCTGATAGCCTTACCGGTGCCCACTCTGCGACAGTACCTAGATCCTCCAGCTGTTCCTGAGGCTCGTCATTGATTAATTCGACCAAGCGACTCAGCTGCCGCAAATGGTCTTCGGCGAAGAGGGAATCAGACCGAATCTCGATCTGACTTCCCGGCTTGATCCCCAATCCAACAATGCTCATGGGACGACGGGCGTCTGCCTCCTGCCCTCCCACGACCAAAGAGATTCGCCCATCCATACATTCAGTTGCCTGAGCCAACTGGCTCGCGGGCCGGAGGTGAAATCCGCGCGGATTCGTAAACTCGACCACGGTCCTTTCCCCTTCAAAGTTTACTTCGGCAGCGGAATCAGGTGCGGTCGCTTCCGAGAAGCGGAGGGCAGAGACAATGTCCTCCGCGCTCTCTGTCTTGGCGAGCTTTCGGGCCAGCGCTTCGTCGGAGGTGATCGAAGTCAGACTCCCGAGTAGGCCGATGTGCTCATCGCCCTTGGCCGCGATCCCAAAGATCAAGTGGGCCGTTTCGCCGTCTTTCCATTCCACTCCCTCCGGAACCTGGACCAGGACCACCCGGGTTTCGAGAATCAGTCCCGACTCCTGGGGGCGCCCATGAGGAATCGCCACTCCGTTGCCAAGATAAGTGTTCGCAGTAGACTCTCGGGCCAACATACTTTTTGCGTATCCCGATTCGACCGAACCGAGCTCCTCCAACAAAGCTGCCACTGCAGCGATTGCCTCTTCTCGTGTTCCAAAGGAACAACCGAGGCGAATGTCCGATAGGGTAATTTCCAACATAGTCTCTGGGGTCTGGGGGTTAAAACTAAATCCAACATGTAATCGATTACATAAAATGCAAGAAAATTTGCTCTTTTTCTCAATTTCTCCTCACCCACGATTCCACAAACTACATATCATCAATGCCTTGAACCCCGGCTCGATTCATGTAATCGTTTCCTTAAATCTAATTAAATTGGCCCTAAAAACCAAGATTCACCGCTTTTTTCCGTCACGAGAATGTCCAGTATAAAAGATGTCGCCGAGCGAGCCGGAGTCTCCACCGCCACCGTCTCCCGAATCATGTCCAACAAGGGCTACATCGCGCAATCGACCCGCCAAAAGGTTGAGAAAGCGATCAAAGAATTGAACTACCGCCCCAATCGCGTGGCGCAACGGTTGCGGGAGCGGCACTCGCGGGTTTTGGCTCTGATTATCTCAGACATTCAAAATCCATTCTTCGGGAAGCTGACCCGCGCCATTGAAAACTACTCCAATAGGAGGGGGCTCCACGTTTTCATCTGCAACACTGACGAAGATCCTGACCGCGAAACCCACTATTTGGAACAGATGCTACAGGAGAAAGTAGCCGGAGTGATCATTTCGCCAACCCGCCACGCTTTAGAGTCTTTAAAGACACTCCAGGCGAAAGGCATACCCTTGGTCACCGTAGACCGGCAACTGCACCACAACTTCGACTCTGTTCTCATCGACAACCGGGAATCGGCCGGAAAACTCGCCGAGCTCACCCTGCCCTACCGTCGTATCTGCGGTCTTTTCGGGGCCGACAGTTTCACAGCTGACGAAAGACTCGATGGATTCCTCTCGACCTTGCAATCGAACAATCGGGAACCCGTCGCAATCAAGCGGCCCAAGGCATTTCAGGAAGACGGGCGTCAAGCCATGGCCTCCATCCTCAGGGAAGGTTTGGAGCCAGATGCAGTGATCTGTAGTAGCGCACTCCTCGCGACCGGTGCCTACGAAGCCTTGAACGACGCAGGCCAAAACATTGCCTTTGGTTGTTTTGACGACCTGCCTTGGTCAACCTTGGTCACCCCGTCCATTACCGTGATCTCTCAACCCACCGACCTGATTGGGGAAACCGCCTGCGAACTCCTCGCCAAACGGATGAAAGATCCCGAACGGCCCGCTTCCCATATTCGCCTTCAGGGCCAGCTAATCCGCAGACAATCGCTCTAAATTTCCCTACTTCGACACTCAGCGGGCTACCCCTCCGGCTCGTACACCCTCTCAACGACATCCCCACCCGAACGGAGAATGTCGATCGAAACGAGTACGCGTCCGGCGGCGCCACTCTTGAGTAACGATTGTAGCGCCTTGCGATCGACGTGATCTTCCTGAACCGTCCGCCCTCGCTGCAAAAATGCCACCCGATAGGCAATTTCGTCATAATCGAGAGGACGTAACTTGGGCGCTACTTTGCGCGCCACTTTCTTGGCGGCCGCCTTTCGCCCACCCGAATTTTTGCCTCCGGAAGCCACCTCTTCGGGCGGCGGGGGAAGCGGGTAGTCACCGCCAAATATTTTCTGGATTTCCGCCTCGGCCCTGTGCACACGCGCGTACGCCGCCTCCCGTTGCAACAGGAGGTGGTCCAGCTCGATGCGTTGCTCGATGCTTAGATCCACGGGCAAAAACCCAACAACTAAACCTTAGGAATCAGTGGACTCGCGATCGGACTCCGACGAGTCATCCGAGTCATCTTCCTCTACCGACTCAGGCTTCGGAGCTGGCACGGGGGCGGGCTTGGGGGTCACCCGTTTTCTTGCGGGTTTTGGCTTCGCACCAAAGCTCGCAACCGGCAATTCCGGTTCGGGAAATGGGAAATCCCCATCCTCGCCGAGGAGATCATCCACCTGGTTTTCCAGCTCAGCAATCTTCCGGTACGCCTCTGCACGCTCAGCCAAAAGCACGTCGATTTGCTCACGCGCCTCCAGTGCGGCACGGATGGTCTCCGCGTCCGCTCCGAGGATGATGTCGTTACGATCCAGCGATATCAGTTTCGCAGTTTTCTTCGCCATAATGTATTTCCGTTTCTTCTACGGGTTTAGGTTCAACAGGTTCGGGTTCAGTAAATTCAGCCACACGGAATTCTCCGGTGATAATTTGGTTCAATTCTTCCAAGCACTTCTCGAGAGCATTCACGGGGAGAGGCTCACCACTGGGCCGGGCTGCGGCCGGGTAGGCCAGCGCCAACTTTCTCACCCGGGGAGACAGATCATCGCGCAGCGAATTGCGCATCGGCTCGGAGAGCTGGTGCGAAGTCGCAGCGAGGGCGCGGAAAGTCGCGAGTTCATGGCGGGCCAACGCGTGGGCCAACTCCTCACGGAGCCAAATGGCGGGTCGACGCGACATCGCCAGATAAGCCAGAGAAACCGCCGAGAGTTTCTCATTGGTCAAATACTGCAGCACTTCCTCCGGCGTCTTCTTATTTTGTGCCAGAGCCGCCGTTACACACGGTTGATTGAGCCAAGCCAGTTCCAGGTACAACGCCTCCGGCATCTTCGGATTCTCCAGCAACGCCAAGCAAGCCTTCAAGTCCTCACTCGTCACGAGAAACTCGGCCACCTCCGGAGAAACGGAAGGGTTCGCGGCCAACGCGGCCCGGACCGCAGAATCGCGGTCCTGCCCCAGTTCATGCTGTATACCTGCAGCGACCTTACGCCCCTGCGCAACAAAGACCCGATCATCGACCGAGTCCGACCGACTCAAGTTCAACAACTCGACCTCATCCAACTTTCTCGTTTCCCGGACCGCCACCCGTACAGACGGGTGAGGCGACAACGCCAGCGAGCTCCACACCTCCTTGGGCAAAGAGGAGCGCTCGATCAACGCGTGTTGAATTTCCTCGTGATCGCTATCTGCCCAAAACAGCAGCATATCGTCATCCACTCGCGCCGAGGCCGCCAGCGTGTGGCGAACGAGCGGGCTGGGATCTGCCGATAGGGCGACCATCAAATCCGGGTGGAGGGATTTGTTCCCAATCAGTTCCAAGCGGACCGAAGGATCCCCTTCGGTCGCGAGAATGGACTGAGCACGAAACTTCAGCGATGGGTTCGTCGCCAGCGCTCGCCAGACCTCGGGCTGCTTCTCTGTCAGCAATCTCTCGACATCCCGCCCCGGCAGGTTTGGATTCTTCGCAACCGCTTCACGCACATCGACCGAATTGTGCTCCAACATCTGAGACAGAATCGCTGGAGGAGTTCGTGGGTTCTGCGTCAACGGGACCAGAACCTCTGCCGGATAGTCCGCGTGATTCCCTCCGATCTCTTCGAGCAAACTACTCGGAGTCAACGAATAGTTGGTCAGGAACACCCACGCCTCGAGAGGGGGATTGGACTGGCTCAGTCCCAACAGGACCTTACTCGGAATCGGAGGCTTCCGGAACCGGCGCGCCAGTTTTTCCGGCCCCTCCATACGGATCAAGGCCAACAAGTCGTCTGCTGTCTTCGGAGGCTGCATCAGCGTGGCAATTCATCCGGAGTGACAAAAACTTCGCGGGGCGAACTGCCCACCTGCGGACCGATATGCCCACGCACCTCGAGCTCCTCAACCAGCGTCGCAGCCCGATTGTATCCAACTTTCAACTTCCGCTGCAAATAACTCGTACTCGCCTTGCCCGTAGTGGCGACGACCGCAAGCGCATCCATCAAGAGAGGATCCGCGCTCTCATCCCCCTCCAGATCCGGGGCACCTCCCGGCGCATCCTCGGCGATCAGTTCGACACGATAGCGCGGGGGAGCCTGCTCTCGGATAAAATCGGTAATCTGGTTGATCTCATCATCGTCGACAAACGGACTCTGCAACCGTCGCAACCGCGATTGACCCGGAGGGGTGTAGAGCATGTCGCCCTTCCCCTGAAGAGTTTCCGCGCCTTTCCCATCGAGAATGGTGCGGCTGTCAATCTGTGATGACACCTTGAAGGCCACCCGCGTTGGGAAGTTGGCCTTAATCACGCCGGTGATGACGTTCACACTCGGGCGCTGGGTCGCAAGAATCGTATGAATCCCGACCGCCCGCGACATCTGGGCCAAGCGGGCCAGAGGGGTCTCCACATCATCCTTGGCGGTCATCATCAAATCGGCCATCTCGTCAATGATGAGGACGATATAGGGCATTGGGGCAAAGCCCTCTTTCCGCGCCTTTTCGTTATAGCCAGCCAGGTTTCTCACACGGCGTTCGGCCATAATTTCGTAGCGCGATTCCATTTCCCGCACCAGCCACTTCAACGCCTGACAGGCCTGCTTGGGGTCGCCCACCACCGGATGAATCAAGTGCGGCAACTCCTTGTACATCGCCAGCTCCACACGCTTCGGGTCGACAAGAACCAACTCCAACTCGCCCGGCTGGAAGCGATAGAGTAGCGAAAGAATAATATTGTTAATGCAGACTGACTTTCCGCTTCCGGTCGCACCGGCAATCAACAGGTGGGGGGCTTTCGCGAGGTCACACAGTTGAAACTGCCCGGCAATATCCATTCCCAATGCGATGGGCAGGGTCGCCGTGCTCGCCTCCCAAGTCGGCGATTCCAACGCCTCCCGCAGAGTGATCGTACGGCTCCGTGGATTTGGAGCCTCTACACCGACATACGGCTCTCCGGGAATCGGCGCTTGGATCCGGACTGCATTCGCCTTCATCGCCAGGGCGATATTGTTGTCCAGATTCGCAATGGTCTCAACGCGCACCCCATACCCCGGCTTCACGCGGTACTGAGTCACTCTCGGACCCACCGTCGCATCGCACACCAGCGCATCGATCGCAAAATTATCAAAAGTTTCCTGGAGGGCAGCCTGCTGTTGCTCGATCTCCTCCTCGCTCATACCAGAATCAGCGGTAGGATCGGCGGCGCGCAAATAGTTGACCGGGGGGATCGTATAACCGTCGACCTCGCCGTGCTCGTAGCCATCCACTGGCTCTGCCTTTTCCTCGACGACGGGCTCCGCCGCAGACTTCTCGATCGCCTCGGGCACCGAACTCTCGGGGGCAGCCTCCTCCGGCGACTCGCCTACCGCGTCTTCCACCGTCGAACTTTCCAGGGACATCTTCACCCGGTCCATACACTCGGCGATCCAATGGGCATGGTCAGCCTTTCGCTGCTCGCGGATCGTCAACCGTTCCGACAGCTCCTCGCTCCAACCCTCAATGCGGCGCCATTCGGCAGCCCAAAATTCCTCGCGCTCCTTCGCGGGATCGACCGGCTCCTCGACGACCTCCCTCGCGACCGATTCATTCGGATCCAGCGCAGATTCATCGCCCTCCTCGTCCTCAGTCACATAGCGCAGCGGCTCCATCTCCTCATCTTCGCGCGCAAACGAAGAAGCCCACTGTTTTAGACGATCAGCGAGCTTCGACTGTCCTAGAGATCCGGTGAGTGAGCGAAACATTTAGAGCGAAATCAAAACCTCTGACAGTGCCCAGCGGCCCTCCCCTTCGCAAGAATCTTCTGTGCCCCGGACGCAAAACCACTCCCACATCCGGAGAATTGAGGAAAAACAAAATTTTCCCCAGAAATCCATTGACTTTGAGACTCAGTTTCACTGATATAGAGACTCAATCCTATCTGTAATGAAAGCAAGGTTCTCATCCACTGAGCTTCAGGCAGCAACGTTCCTACTGTCCTGAAGTTCTTACGAGAGCCCTGGGAAACGGCGCCGGTCGAACTTTCGACCGGCGCCCCCCTTCCCTCGGTCCGGTTTGAGAAAAGAACGACCGGAGGAGCTGAAGCGATTGAACGGACGCGCAAAGCGGAGCCACAGGAGAGCCGCGCGGGAGGGATTTAACAGATCATTACCAACTTCCGCCACTTTCCAAGCTGGTCTCCCCACCCATCGATTCTCATTCTTTCTCCATGGAAGTCTCGATCGTCGTCCCGATCTTCAATGAGAAAGAAACCCTATCGACCATCGTCGAGCGCTTGAGAGCCGTCAGCGCGCTACAGATTCGCGAGATCATCCTGGTCGATGACTGCTCGACCGACGGAACCCGCGCCCTATTGGAAGAGGGCTTCGACGATCCAATCTTCAAGAAGTGCTATCACACGAAAAACCAAGGGAAAGGCGCGGCCCTCCGGACGGGCTTCCGCGAAGCAACCGGGGACATCGTGGCGGTCCAAGACGCCGACCTTGAGTATGATCCCGAAGAATTACCGCGGCTGATCCTCCCCATCGAACAAGGTCAGGCTGATGTCGTATTCGGTTCTCGGTTCACCGGCGTAGGCCCGCACCGCGTAGTATTCTTCTGGCACATGATCGGCAACCGCTTCCTGACCCTGCTCAGCAACATGTTTACGAACCTGAACCTGACCGACATGGAGTGCTGCTATAAAGTCTTCCGCCGGGAGGTCATCTCGCAAATCTACATTCAGGAAGATCGATTCGGGGTGGAGCCGGAGCTCACAGCCAAGACCGCGCGCCTGGACGTCCGGATCTTTGAAGTCGGCATCTCCTACTACGGGCGCACCTACGCGGAAGGCAAAAAGATTGGCTGGAAAGACGGAGTACGGGCCCTGTACGCGATCTTCAAGTACGGCCTCTTCCGCCGGTGCCGCAAACCCGGGAAACTGGACTCCACGCCCAGCTCGGTCTAGTCGCCGACTCAATTGCCCGGTCTCAACTCGGCAAATACCTGGCCACACGGTCCAGCACATGGTTGATCCCATCGGCCAAAGGCACCAGTCCCTCGACCCGAATCCCGCCCAGAGCAACAGCCGCATGGGAGTCGCTCTTCTGAGTCAAAATCTCCATCGCCACCTTTGAGGAGGCAAAAATCACTTCTGCATCGGCCTCGAGGCAGGCATCCGCCCCCCGGCGCGGGTACAATCCCCCGGGCGCCTTTTCGATACTGGCCGTAAGATCTTCACCCTCGACCCGAAAGTTGATGGTCCCGTTTGGGCAGCTCTCCAACATCTTTCGCGCCCAGGCATCCTCGCGACCGATCTCGGCCAAGGAAAACAACGCGACCGCCAGGGCGAGGCGCACATGCAGCGTGCGAAACTCGGGGTCCTGCAGCGCTTTGGCGGGGGGCTTCAAATACTTTTGAAACCGAAGAAACAGCCGCAGCAGCTTCGACAAAAAGACAGGTCGCAGGAAGCCGCCCTTCAACCGTGGGATGGCAACGCCCCCGCGAATGAACCGGACGGTATTGGCCTCCGACCCCAGATCCAGGTGAGCCTTCGGCTTCCCTTCGGGCACCTCCGACCAGAACGCCTTACCATTCTCGAACCGGAGACAGGCACTCAAACCATCGCGATTGGTGAACCACACCTCGCCCTCCATCGAGCCGAGAATCTTTTGGGCCCCCTGATCGAACTTCAAATAATCCTCGAACGCCGGCAGCACCCCCCGAAAAAACAATCCGGCGCATACGGACGGCAGCGGCACGGGAGGTTCGCCAATCATTCGACCAAACTCCTGAGCTTACCCAAGATATCGAGCGGATGCCGATGGGGACGCACCCGGTCCATCGAAGCGACCACGAGGTCCCGCAACTCCGGTTCCTGCATCCATTCGCGCAGAATCGACGGCAAATGGTGAGTGCGCGGGAGGAGAGTCCCGATCCCGTTCTTACGGCAGAACTTCACAGTAATGCACTCCTGGGGCATCACGCCGCCGATCCCATTAAAAATCAGCGGGCAGCGGGACAAAATCGCCTCGGAAGTCGTCCCCGTCCCCGATCGAGCCACCACAGCCGAGGCGGCCGAGAGCAGGCGGCTCATTTCGGAATAGTAGGGAATCGGTCGCACCGGCAACAAAGGATGCTCCTCCTGCCAAGCCTTGATCTCCTCAATCGTTTCCGATTTCCGGCCACACAGAGCAATGACCTGCGGGTAGACGCGAGCTTCGTAGAGAGAGTTCAGCGCCCGGAGGTGGTTATTGGCGCCATTGGCCCCAGTCCCGAGGACCAGGACAAATCGGTCTCCATCGAAACCAAACTCTTCCTTCAAATACTTTGCGCGCTCCTCCTCGGTTGGAGCGGGGGCATAAAAGGACGGATCGAGAAGGAAGCCCCCGAGCCAATTGCGCGCATCGTTCAATCCGTAGATCGAAGCGGCATCGCAAGTTTCCTCCACAGCACCGATAAACAAGTCTGCCTTGGGATTCACCCAGTGGCGACTGAACCCGTATCCACCCGAAAGTTCCCCACAATAGGTAACGCACTTCACCTTTCGACCCGGCAAAGCCCATTTCGCCAGTTCAAAGAAGCCGTGATTCAAGTGGGCGTGCGTGCTCACGATCAAATCGGGCTGCACCTCGCGCACCCGCTCGATAAAGCGATGCCGGCCCCAAATCTTCTCCGCCGAATCGTGAAGACTAGCGTGCTCGAGGAAATTGAAATAGATATGGTGGAGCTTCGGCCAAAATTGCTGAATCCGGTTGTACAGATTCACCCCGAAGCCGTAGAGCCCGTGAGTATCCTCCAGCGCCTGATGAATTTCCACCTCGAGGCCAAACTTGCGGCCATCCTCAGTCTCCGACCACGATTTGAGAGCGCGGGCCCGCATATCGTGCCCTCCCCCGGTACTTGAAGTCAGCACCAAGACCCGCTTCCGGGGCAATTCCGAATCGGGCAAAGTCGAGGATCCGGAATCTGGTCGAACTTCCGGCTGTAAAGAATCAGGAGACATCATCAAACGATCAATCCGAGAGAATCCCAGCCAACGGGCGTGGGTTCAATCCGATTCACTTTGTTTTCTTCTTCTTTTTCCGAAGCATCTTTTTCAACTTCGGGCGATCTGCCTCATTCACGATGTACCCGATACAGGAAGGCGTACCGCAGCGGCAGCGATGATCCAGTGCGCTCTCGAGAGCATAACCGTAGTCAAACGTCAGTTCTTCGCCCTTTTCGATATCGCGCAGAGCGACGAACCAGATCTCGCCCCGATAATTGACGGCTTCACAATTGGGCTCGCAACTATGGTTCGCGTACTTGGCGAGATTCTTCGACGTCTTTCCGTCGAGGTCATAGCGTTTATTCAGTTCAAAAATGTAGACCTGCCCCGAGCCGTTCTTGCGACCCCGCGCCTCTTGAGCCAAGGCCCTGCGCTCGGACTCTGCCTTCGAGATCTTCTCCCCTTTATACTGAATAATGTACTCGCCCTCTTCGATATCCGCCTTGGCATAAAGGCCACGGTTGTGAATCGAAGAACGGCGCACCACATAGGAACGCTTCTCGCTGGTCATTCGTTACAGTGAGATCAATCCGGCGAGGAAACTCAAGCCAGTTAGTCGCAAAGCTTTACCAGCTTAATACCTCTTCGAAGTCGGCGGTATTGCTGGTGTTATCCGACCAGAAGATGACCGATTGGCGAATTTCCGAACTACCACCGGGGGCGCCATTCAACTCGTCTTCCTCGATGACACCGTTGCGGTCGGAGTCGACTGCCATCCCAATATTGGGATTACCGAAGCCATCAATAATTTGTCCGTCGGTAACGCCGAAAGCCGAATCTTCCGCAATCGAATCATCGGCAAACGAGAAGTAGCGGATGTTCTTGGTGTTCAGAGTGCTGGTAGGGTCACCCGTGAGCAGATTGTAGAAATCGCCATCCTCTGCCTGAGGGAATTCAAACGAAGGGTAGTAGCCGTAGTCCTGGCGAAACAGCTCGATCGCGGAGGCCCATTGGCTGTACATCGCCTTGGTCTTGGTCTTTTTCGCCGCCTTCCGCACACCGCCAACTGACGGAATAATGATTCCCGCGAGGATCCCGATAATCGCGATCACGGTAAGAAGTTCAATGAGGGTAAATCCTTTTTTGTTATTTTTCATAGCTAAATTCTCCGACTATTCTCCGATGTAAATATTGTCAGCGTTCGCAGCGGAATCTTTGTCGATAATTCCATTGGTGGGGGCGACACTGGTCCCGTCCGGGCCGTTGGAGTACAGGACGTACCCGAAGCGCTTCCAGGAATTCCCGACCGAGAACTCGTATTGGTACTCGTTGCCCCACGGATCCACGAGCAACTGACCATCTCCGTCAAAATCATCCCCGTCACTCAAGCCGGAGACATCGAATTTACCTGGATCGAGGAACGGGCGCCCGGAGTCGATTTCCTCCGTGGTGCTCTCATCGACCCATTTGAGGCGATTCGCCAAGGCCTGAAGCATCTCCTCCTCATCGGAGGTAATGGGGTAGGTACCGTACTGCTTTCGATACGATTCCAGCGCCGTGGCGATCCCCGCCAGCTCGGCTTCGGCCTCTGTCCGGGCCTGCCGCTGGTAGACACCTGTGGTGATTCCAAAGGAAATTGCTGCCAAAATTGCAATGACCGCAATCACGGTGAGCAACTCGACGAGGGTAAACGCGTCTCTTTTACGCATAGGAATAACGATGCTCAACTTTCACCACACCGCAACTCAAAATTCCCCCATCACGATTCACGGTCGGACGGAGGCGGGAGGAGCTTGTAGGCGGCAAATAGACTCGGTGGGGAGCACCAATCCCGTTGACTTTTTCCCCGATCTGAGACTCGTTCCTAACTATGACCATACGCAGTCTCCTCTTCCTGGTGCTTCCGTTCGCGGCAGGCCTCGCGAACGCCGACGAAGTCAACATCTACACGGCGCGCCACTATCCCGGCGATGACGAGCTCTACGCGAAGTTCACGGAACACACCGGGATCGAAGTCAATGTGGTCGACGGCAAGGGAGACGCCCTCTTGGAGCGGATCAAAGCCGAAGGCGAAAAATCCCCGGCCGACATTTTCATCACCGTGGACGCGGGCCGCCTCTGGGCCGCCGAGCAAGCGGGCATCTTCGCCCCGGCCGAGTCCGAAGTGCTGATCGAGTCCGTCCCCGCCGAGTTCCGCCACCCGGACAACCTGTGGTTTGGGATCACCAAGCGCGCCCGCCTCATCTTCTACTCGAAAGAGCGAGTCGATCCCGAGAACCTCTCGACCTACCAAAACCTGGCAGACCCCGAGTGGAAGGACCGCATCCTCATCCGCAGCTCCTCCAACGTCTACAACCAGTCACTTCTCGGCATGATCATCGCCGAAGAAGGCCCCGAAGGTGCCGAGCAGTGGGCCGCCGGGGTTGTGAAAAACTTTGCGCGCAAGCCCCAGTCGAACGACACGGGGCAGCTTCGAGCAGTCGCCGCCGGCCTCGGTGACGTCGCCGTAGCGAACCACTATTACTACGTACGCCTCATGCTCTCGGACAAAACCGAGGACCTCGAAGTCATTGAGAACGTCGGCATCTTCTTCCCGAACCAAGGCGAGGGCGAAGGCGGAGCCCACGTAAACATCAGTGGAGCCGGAATGGTCAAGGGCGCACCTCATCCGGAGGCGGCGATCAAGTTCCTCGAATTCCTAACCTCCCCCGAAGCGCAGGAAATCCTCGCTTTGGGCAACGCCGAGTTCCCGGTCAACCCAAACGCGACCATCCCCGAAGTGCTCGAAACCTTCGTCTTCGAAGAAAACGACACACCCTCTTCGGTAATCGGAGAAAACAACCCCGAAGCGATCCGCATCTTTGACCGTGTCGGCTGGCGCTGATCCCTCGGATCCGCAACGGAGTCGATCCCACGATTTGCCCGCCGGGGAGAACTCCTTTCAGGGAGACCCATCGTCGGGGGCTGAGTTTGCGCCCGAATCGCTCCGCCGCCCCGCACGACCGTCGACCAAGGCGGTATTGCTGATCATCGGCTGCCTCCTGGCGCTGGCGATTGCGGCACCGGTCCTTGTCATCGCCGCGAGCCCCGTTCTCGGGAGCGACGGCACCTGGACCCATCTTCGCGAAACCGTCCTCGGGCTCTACGTCCGCAACAGCGTCCTCCTCGCCGCCGGAGCCGGTATCGGTGCCGGACTAGTGGGCCTTCTCACCGCCTGGGTGATCTCGATGTATCAATTCCCGGGTCGACGGATCCTGGAATGGATGCTCCTGCTGCCCCTGGCGATGCCGACCTACCTCATCGCCTATGCCTACACGGATTTTCTCGATTTCAGCGGGCCGCTGCAGACGATGATCCGCGACTGGACCGGGCTCGGTGCCCGCGAGTACTGGTTCCCGCAGATACGGTCTCTCGGCGGCGCGATCTTCCTCTTTTCGTTCGTCCTCTACCCCTACGTCTACCTCCTGTGCCGCGCCTCCTTTCTGGAGCAATCGGTCTGCATGCTCGACGCCTCCCGCACGATGGGACAATCGCGCCAGCAAACCTTTCGCCGGGTCGCCATCCCCCTGACCCGCCCCGCGCTGGCGGCGGGAATCGCCCTCGTGGCCATGGAATCGCTCGCCGACTACGGGGCCGTGGACTACTTCGCGGTCGATACCTTTACGACCGGGATCTATCGCACCTGGTTCGGCCTCGGCTCGCCCGTCGCCGCCGCGCAGCTATCGGCCGGTCTCCTCGGTGTCATCCTCCTCGTCGTCGTGTTTGAGCGGCTGAGCCGAGGGCGGAAACGTTTTTTCCACACCACAAACCGCCAGCAGGAACTGCCCCGCTGGCACCTCTCCCGCCCGAAGAAGGTTTTTGCCTTTTTCGTCTGCTTCATCCCGGTCGTCATCGGATTCCTCATCCCCCTGGGAATCCTTGTCGAAGCCGCGACCCAAGCCGGATTCCTCCCGTCGGTCATCGACTCTCTGGAATGGGCCTGGCACAGCGTCGTCCTCGCCTCCCTCACCGCAGTCCTGTCGGTTTTCTTCGCCCTGATCCTGTCCTACAACGTCCGGCTCGCGCCCGGCGCGATATCACGCACAGCGGCCCGCATAGCGTCCCTGGGCTACGCGATCCCCGGCTCGGTCATTGCGGTGGGCGTACTCCTCATCCTCGGCTGGACGGACCGGGCCAGCACCGCTTGGTTCTCTCACGATTTTCTCCTGAGCGGGACCCTGGCGGCACTTCTTTTTGCCTACCTGACCCGGTTTCTCACCCTCTCCATCGGCACGGTGGAGTCCGGTCTCACCCGCATCTCTCCCTCCCTCGACCAAGCCGGCCGCACCCTCGGTGCCGGGCCCGTCGGCATCCTGCGCCGCATCCATTTCCCCCTCCTCCGGGCCAGTACCCTTGCAGCCGCTCTCCTGGTTTTTGTTGAAGTCCTCAAAGAACTGCCGGCCACCCTCATCATCCGCCCCTTCAATTTCGACACCCTCGCCGTACACATCTACCAACAGGCGTCCGACGAACGGTTCGCCGAATCCGCAGCTCCTGCCCTCCTCATCATCCTCGTTGGCCTCGCTCCCGTCCTCATCCTGAGCCGGATGATGACCTCCTCCCGCAAGAACGGGAACTGAGGATCGGGATGGCCGCCCGCTACACACCTGGTTTTTCCGCCCGCCGTGCGGGTGCATTATCTCGCACTGGACATCTTCTAGAGTCGTCCCAATCCTCTCTTTGGTATTTTGATGAATCATGACAGACGCCCAGGCCCTCCGCTTTGACGGACTATCCCACCGCTACGGTAGAACCCGCAGCGTCCGGGACATTTCATTTTCGATTGAACCGGGTGAGATTGTCTGCCTCCTCGGCCCCTCCGGCTGTGGCAAGACAACCATCCTCCGGCTCGCCAGCGGGCTGGAGTCGCCCGAGACCGGAAGCATCCACATCGCGGGACAATGCGTGGCCCACGGCAGCCAGGTCGTGCCGCCCGAGCAGCGACCGATCTCGATGGTCTTCCAGGACTACGCCCTCTTTCCCCATCTCACCGTCATCCAGAATGTCGTCTTCGGCCTCAAACGAGTAGCCCCCAAGGAGCGCTACCGCCGGGCGACCGAGGTTCTGGAGCGGGTGGGTCTCTCCCTCTCGAAGGACCGCTTTCCCCACACCCTCAGCGGGGGTCAGCAACAGCGCGTCGCCCTGGCCCGGGCCATAGCCCTGCGACCGCAACTGATGCTCATGGACGAGCCCTTCTCCAACCTCGACATCAACCTGCGCTTTTCCGTTCGCGAGAAGACACGCGAAGTCCTCCAGAGCCTCGGGGCGGCCACCCTCCTCGTCACCCATGACGGAGAAGAAGCCGCTCAACTCGCTGACCGCATCCTCCTCCTCAACAAAGGAGAAATTGTCCAGGAAGGCTCGCCCGAAGATTTCTACTTCTCGCCGACCTCTCCCTTCTCGGCCCGGTTCTTTGGGGAAACGATCAGCATTCCCGGCACAATCGTCCAAGGCCAAGTCCAGACCGAGATCGGCCAGTGGCCCGCCCCGGCCGGCAGCCAATCCGGCGAAGTTGAGGTTGTGATCCGCGACCAAGCCTTTCTCTTTCGCGAGCCCCACGAGGAGCCCGAAAACCACCTCCGGTTCGAGGCCAAGATCCACGACTCGCGGGTGATGGGCGGCCGCCGCGTCACCGAGTTCCAGATCGCGCCCGCCACCCCGACTCATCGAACCTTCCGGGCCTTCCACCGCATGACGACCCGCATCCACCCCGGCGAAAACCGGCCCTGCTGGTTCGACACCCGATTGGCCTTCCCCTTCCCGAAATGAAAACCGGCGCGGTCCCAACGGCAGACCGCCACAACCCTCCGGCCGAGCGCGCCCCGCACCGCTCGCCAACCGGGGCGCCGACCCACTTTTTTCTAGCGGTAGCTCAAGAAGCCCGCCACCGTATCTAAGAGTGCTTCGTTTTTTCGTCAGACGCCTACTACTATCGATCCCCATCCTCTTTGTGGTCGCCAGCCTCACGTTCTTTCTCGTTCGGGCGGCCCCAGGCGATCCGTTTTCCGACGAGAAGAAGATCCCCGAAGCCAGCCGCGAGGAGATTGTGGCATTCTACGGGCTCGACCTTCCGGTCTGGCAACAATACCTCCGCTTCCTCGGAAACCTCCTGCGACTCGAGCCCGGCTACTCCTACTCCCATTCCGGGTACAGCGTCACCGAGATCATCAGCACTCACTTTCCCACGACCCTCGCCTACGCCCTGCCCGGCTTCTTCCTCGCCCTCGCCATTGGGATTCCTCTGGGCTCCCTCGCCGCAATGCGCCACGGCCGCTGGGGTGATTGGGCGGCTACAGGATTTGCGATGGTGGGAATCTGCCTGCCCACTTTTGTGATTGGCCCCCTCCTCGCCCTCTTCTTTGGGGGCTGGCTCGGCGTCCTACCCTCGGTCGGCTGGATCACCTCCGCCCAGTTCAGCGAGAACTTTGCGCCCTGGAGCTTTGTCGTCCTGCCCTCGCTCACTCTCGCCATCCTCTACGCGGCCTTCATCACCCGCTTGTCCCGCTCCGGGCTCATTGAGACGCTCCGCAGCGACTACATCCGGACTGCCCGGGCCAAGGGCCTATCCTCCCAACGCATCCTCTGGAGACACGCCCTACCCATGAGTCTCCTCCCCGTGGTCAACTTCCTCGGCCCCGCCCTAGCCGGGATGATTACCGGCTCCTTCGTCATCGAAACCATTTTCAACATTCCCGGTCTCGGCCAATTTTTCATCGAAGCGGCGATCGACCGGGACTATCCGCTCTTGCTCGGTCTGGTCGTCTTCTACGCAGCCCTCATCCTCCTGCTCAATCTTCTGGTGGACCTCCTGCAGGCCGCACTCAATCCACGCATTCGGGAGAATCTTGGCCGATGACCGACGCCCCCTCCATCCGCCCGACTCCGGGCATCCTCCGCCGCATTCTGACCAGCCCACCGGCTGCGACCTCCCTCGGCGTCTTTCTATTGATCACCGCCCTGTGCTGGCTCGCACCTGCGCTCTGGATCAAGGAGCCCAACACCACCCGGCTCTCCCTCGGTGCCACGGCCCCCCTCGCAACCATCTACGACCTTACACCCGCCGGCAGCGACACCCCCGACCGGCTCATCGACGAAACCCGCGCCCAGCAGCTCATCCGAAATGGCCTCTCTCTCGAGCTGCCTGGCAGTGGCATCGACATCGCGAACGAGCCCTCCATCGTTTGGATTGAGATCCCCCCCATCATCCGCTCAACCAGTGGCGGCCCCATACGCCCGGTCTGGATCCTTCCGGAATCGGTCGAGGCCTTTTTCCAACAAGCCGCCGAACAACTCCCCGAAGGGCTCTCCTCCCTTCCCGGCCCACCGGAACAGTTTGCCACCTACTACCAAGTCCACACCTCCCCAATTCGCTTCCTCGCCGGAACCGACGAACTCGGCCGAGACCTCCTCGCCCGCACGCTCGTCGGGGGACGGCTCTCGATCGCGGTCGGGCTCGCGGCCACCCTGGTCTCGGTCACCATCGGCATCGTTTACGGAGGCGTTGCCGGCTACATCGGCGGCAAGCTCGACTCCCTCATGATGCGGTTTGTCGACATCCTCTACGCCCTCCCCTTTCTCATTTTCGTAATTCTTCTCATGGTGGTCTTCCCCCGATCACTCCTACTCCTCTTTCTGGCAATCGGTGCGGTTGAGTGGCTCACGACCGCGCGAATCGTACGCGGCGAGGTGCTCTCGATCAAAAAATTACCCTTTGTCGACGCAGCCCGCACGCTCGGACTCAGCCACGGCACGATTCTCTTCCGACACATTCTCCCCAACACCCTTCCGCCGGTCATCGTCTACGCGACGCTCACAATCCCCACCGTGATTCTCCTCGAGTCCGTCCTCAGCTTCCTCGGACTCGGCGTCCAGCCCCCACACAGCTCCTGGGGCGTCCTCCTCAACGAAGGCGCTGAGCGGATGCAAACTTACCCGTGGATGCTGATCTTCCCCGCCAGCCTCTTCGCCGTCACCCTCCTCAGCCTCAACTTCCTCGGCGACAGCCTCCGCGACCTCCTCGATCCCAAGAGCAACGGCAGGTAGGCCCTGCGATCGCCCCATCAGGGCAAGTGCCGGCACCAGGCGCACAGTAATCCGCAGGACAAGACCTCGCGCCCTCCCGTGACCAAAACTGCAAGCGCCCAGGGCATTGGACCGACCACACTTCCAGTAGCGCCCGGGAAGAGCACCGCTCCCGACTCCCCACAGCTACCCGGGACTACCCGCGGCACTGCAATGGGGCCAGTCCCCCCGACGATCCGAGAATACGATCGATACGGACGGCAATCCGTACGAACGGAGAGGCAACACCCACCTCTCGAGGACAGGATCCCAACCACCTCCCTGGAAAACCCATTCCCGCCACCAGAGGGTCTTTGAACTCTCGAACCGATGATGAGAGCAAATCAACCTCCGGGACTCCGCGGCGCCTCACTCTCCCCGCGCACGCAAAAAAAAACGCCCGAACCGTGAGGTTCGAGCGTTTTTGAAAAAAGATAAATTGTCTTTAGCGGCGGCGGCGGATCATCGCCAAGCCCAACCCAAGAACACCAGCGATCAGCGCGTAGGCTTCTGGCTCAGGAACGACGGTCAGGTCGGCGGCACCTGCAGTAACGGAAGCGGAGATGTCTACCGCGCTACCCGCAGCAGGCAAGACAAGTCCAAGATCAGAAAAACCATAGCTATCGCCCACATCTGCTGAACTGGTTGAAAACCAAATTAGCCCATAAGACTGACCCGAATCCACTGGCGTAGACGTTCCAGCTCCGACTGGCACCTGTACATTACCAATATAACCTCCGCTGAAAGGCGGTGGACCCGCAACTGTGTCGGTATCCGCTCTATAAAAATACAAGCCGCTATCTCCAGATTGTACATCCAACTCAACATAACTCGAATTCACGGGAAAAGCCGTGATGGGAAGAAGCAAACTGCTCTCCAAATCAGCAAATCCTGATCCTGTCGTATCAATCACAATGCCCCATGCCATGCCGTCTGTTACAACGTTGCTTTCATTTTCAAATCCAAAAGTGTCAACCTGCAACGTGACACTTTGGGCGGAAAGAAAACTTGCACAAACGACTCCGAATGAGACTAGTATTTTCGATTTCAATTTCATAATTCTAAATAAAAACTAACAATTAGATACTACTCTGACTCTGATCCCAGCGGCGACGGAACTGAAACGACAGAGGAAGACACTCCATTCACAGCTTTTCTGTAAACCAGCCCATCTCCTGGACTTAACATATGATCGTTCATATCGACAGATCCAGCATACCAGCCATAAGAACCGTAGTAGCGAGCAATCAAATACGGACTTTTATTCACACCAACTTGCTCCGTATCGTAGAAGAACAACTGGTCTCCTTCGGACACGGAAGCTTCGTCAAAAATCTCTGAGAGCTCAATCGGCACGGGAAAGTGAGTAGAAATGCGAATATCCTGCTCTCGTAATTCATCAACTAATGCTACGTTAAATCGAAACTTCGAAACCATGACCGATCCGGTAACAACGAGCTCCAAGGCTGCACTGCTAGGTGTACGCACAACAAATGACTCGTCTGGATAAATAGGATGTCCATCGCTAAATTCAGCTCCAGAGTACCAACCATGCCCTTCGAAGTACTCAACAACATTTGACGGAGAATTGTTCACCCCTACTTGCGCTCGGTCATAAAACAAAACTTCCAATCCATTGGGGACATCGGAACCTTCAAATAGAGTACCCAAGGTCCATAGAGGGATAACACTTATCCGATCATTTAATTGAACACCGCCAGCTTCACCCAAATCAAAATCTTCCGAAACATAGCTGAGAGTCAAAGAGTCTGTTCCGTTCTCGATAATGATGGCAAACGCACCCTCCATCTCGCCACTAGTAACAAGAGCAAAATATTTATCTGCAAATTCGTCCACCGTCCACCCGACTCCTTCAGCGAACTCAACTTCATTGAAACCGGAGAAACCTTCTATCGCCCCTTGGAACACCGGGGCTCCGTGTAGAGGCACCGAAGCCAACGCATCTGTACCAGCTGGAACCTCCAATTTTATCGCCCCGACCGGATCGGTCGAAACCGAAGTTTGGGCTGAAAGAGAAGAAAGAACCGCCGCAGAGGCTCCGAGAAAAAGAGAAATTGACTGTGTTGGGCTCATAAACATGTCGATATTTGCCATGACTTTCTGGGTTTTGGGGGTTGATAGCAAGTCGAAAATGGCCTTCACCCCGAGCGCTTCTACCGAGAGAATTAGGCTGCCCAGAGGAATGTTTCAGCGTCGTAACAAACTGACGAGAGGAAATTTAGAGAAGCCCCAATCGCCGATCACAATGCTGCCCGTCCTTCACCCCCAAAGCACCGGCTCAACCTTTTTTACAAAAATCCGCAATTGAGACTCAAATTCAGATAAGTCCAAATCCCTGAATCGCGCGCCCCACGGGGAAGGATTGAGAATGGGGCAGCAGTCTCCTCCCTGCATCGAATTCGGTCGCCACGGCGAAGGAGCAGCCGTTAAATGTAAATCTATTGCGACAAATTCATAAATCAGGTACCCAGAGAGGCTGAAAGGATTGCGGCCCTTCGGCGATTCCCCCTTTCTCAATTTGACGGGAATAGAATGCACTGCCTTTGGCTCTCACGCTCAGCAACAGTTTCACCACCCACTAACGACTACGTCCTTCGGCCCATGAAATCCATCTCTCTCCTTTCTGCACTGGCCCTCAGCGGCCTCAGCGCTCACGCTCAGTTGGATCTGGTCTTCCAGGACAACGCGGCCAACTACGACACGGACGACGTCTGGATCACCTTTGACAATGGCGGCGGGGCGACCCCGTTCGACGTCACCTATACGAATACGACAACCGGACTCCAATCGGTGACCTTCGACAGTCCCGGCGGGATCACGAACCACCTGACCAGCTCGATCAAGTTGTCCGACGTGGCCAACAGCACCTTCACCATCAACAGCGTGAGCAGCGTGGCGGTCTTTGTGAGCTACGGGGATGCATTTTCTAACCTCACCGCCTCACCCTCCTTTTTTGAGGGAACTCCCGGGGCGAACATCTCCTATCAAAATTTTGAAATCACTCGCACCGGCGGGGCGGGTGACCAGGGCAACCTGACCAACATCAATTACTTCACCGCTCCGATGAGCATCGACAGCTACTCCTCGGACTACATGGGTGGCACCACGGCCCTGCAGAGCACGGGATTCAACCAAACCACCGCCCAAGTCGCCAACGCACTGAATGCGGTCTCTCCCACCAGTGCCGTGACCGACGGCGGCGCCCTGCGCCGGTTCGTAGGGCCCTCGAGCTACACGACCAATCCGCCCTTCCCCAGCTTCGAGAGCTACATCGACAGCGTCAACGTGAGCGGGGTGACAAACGACATCCAGAACAGCAACGCCTTCAACACCAACGGGTCCGACGGAACGAATGGCACGAACTACAATTTCACCTTTGAACTGACCTCCGCGGTCAACTCCGACGGCGACATCATCCTGACCGGAGACATCACCACGCAGGTCAAGGACAACTCCTCCGGCGTTACCTCACCTGGAACCACCTACACCGACGCGACCATCACCATCTCCGGCAGCGACCAGGAGAAAGTGGACTCCATCATCTACGGTCAAACCGCAGTCCCCTCAAGCCTGGCCACCCAAGTGACCTATGGAAGCGGATGGTACGACTGGGCGGCTTTCGTCCAAGACCCCACCAATAACCTGACCAATTCATTCCCCGTGACCGGCACCCCCGGAAGCGCGGAGAACCTGGCAAACCTGACCCTCACCCGGACGGCGATCGGCGAAATCACCACCGCGATTCTCATGGGCTTCCTCGGCAGCACGACCGAAATCGACGGTACCGCGCTCGACCAAATGGCCAGCTATGAATGGTGGCAAATCGACCCCATGCAAGCCTTCGACGAAATCCAACCCACCAACCCCTACTACAACGAGTGGGCGCAAGTCATCTTCGATGCGACGACCAACGGAGCCTACAGCATTCCCTTCAGCGACCGACTCGGCAGCGGCCCACTGGTCAACACCGTCCAGTTCAACAAAGACGGAACCAGCTACGACATCGACAAATGGGTAGTAGGATTCGGCGACCCCATCACAGGCGCCATGATCCCCGAACCCAGCACCAGCGCATTCCTCCTAGCAGGTGCCGCAGCAGGTTTGGTGATGATCCGCCGCCGGCGGAACGGGTAGGACCCAGGGAGAAGGGCGCGACTCTTGTGGTGAGGTGCACTCTTGTGGAAGTGCACTCTTGTGGCGTGACGCTTCAGCGAACGTTCTGTGCGTCAGCCCACACGCAGCCGTGGAAACTGCCCCTTACACAGCGAACGTTTGCTAAAGCTGCACGCTACGGGAAAAACCATTTATGCCGTGACGCTCTTGTGGCGTGACGCTTCAGCGAACGGTCTGTGCGTCAGCCCACACACAGCCGTAGAGACTGCCCCTTGCACAGCGAACGTTTGCTAAAGCTGCACGCTACGAGAGTGGCATTCTTGTGGCGTGACGCTTCAGCGAACGTTCTGCGCGTCAGCCCATACGCAGCCATGGAGACTGCCCCTTGCACGGCGAACGTTTGCTAAAGCTGC
>DGMY01000075.1:0-29555 GCA_002388665.1 Opitutia bacterium UBA4506
CTCATCAAATGATAATAAGCAGTCTCCCCCAATACCTTTCGTCTCCGACTCATGCTCCAAAACTACCGCTTCCTAACGGTCTCCGTCAATACTATTTTGTCTGATCTATAGAGTCCGGTTTTCGAGTCGGAAATCGAATATCTATCAGGCTAGGGATTTTAGTTCTTCTTCGTCGATTACGGACACACCTAGGCTTTGGGCCTTGGCTAACTTTGATCCGGCTTCCTCTCCTGCGATTAGATAGCTGGTTTTTTTACTAACCGAGGAAGTCACTTTGCCGCCTCGTGCTTCGATCCATTCCGTTGCTTGTGTCCTTGAAAAATTGGGTAAGGTTCCGGTGAGGACGAAGGTCATTCCTTTCAGGGTCTTTTCTTCCTCCTTCTGTTCCCCGCTCTCTTCTGAAAAATTCAGTCCTAATTCGCGCAGATCGGCTAGCAGTTTTTGGTTTTTAGGCTCGGCGAAAAAAGTGCGAATACTTGCGGTTAAAATTGAGCCAATTCCGTCAACTTTTTCGAGGGTCTCTTCATTTGCGGCTGCCAGTGCATCGATACTCCTAAATTCACGAATCAAATCTTTTGCTGTTCCGGAACCGACATTGGGAATGCCCAGGCCGTGAAGAAGGCGCCAAACCTCTCGCTTTCGACTATCCGCAATTGCGAGAACTAGATTATCCGACGACCTTTGAGCGAACTTCTCCAAGCGGATAAGGTCCTCTACTCTTAGGCGATATAGATCCGCTATATTATGGACGAGTTGTTTGGAGACCAGTTGATCGACCACGGCTTTGCCTAGGTTCTCGATATCCATACAGGCTCGAGAACCGAAATGCTCGAGTCTTCGACGTACCTGGGGGGGGCAACCTGCTGCGTTGGGACAGCGCCAGACGGCCTCGTCCGGCAGTCGTTTTAGAGACGATCCGCAGGCCGGGCATTCGGTTGGAAATTCGAAGGGGGCCGAATCCTCTCCTCGCCTCTGAGTGTCGACAGAGAGCACTTGAGGAATGATCTCTCCTGCTTTCTCCACCCGGACCCAATCACCTTCGCGAATATCTTTCCTGCGAATTTCATCCTCATTGTGCAGGGTCGCTCTGGCCACTGTCGTTCCGGCTAGTTCGACTGGGTCCAAATGGGCTACTGGGGTGACTGCTCCGGTTCTTCCCACTTGCAGCCCGATCTTTCGCAATGTTGTTTCGGCCTTTTCCGTCTCAAATTTGTATGCGATGGACCAACGGGGTGCCTTGGCTGTGCGGCCAGCTTCCCGTTGCAAGGATCGCTGATTCAATTTCACAACAGCGCCGTCGGTGGGATAAGAAAACTCGCCCCTCATCTGATCGAGTTCCTCGATGGATCTCCACACTGCCTCAATTCCCGAGACAGTCCAGTATCGTTCAACAACCGGCAGTCCCCACTCCAGGATGAGTTGTTGCAGTTCGGTTTGGCTTCCGATCGAGTCCGGATCACAAAACCCGAGACCGTAGACTACTATTGCGAGCTTTCTTTGCGCGACAAGTCGGCTATCGAGCAATTTGATGGTTCCCGCGGCCAAGTTCCTGGGATTTGCGTAGAGCGGTTCGCCTCTTTTCTCCCTCTCTTGATTGATCCTGAGAAATTCATCGTTCGTGAGATAGACCTCTCCGCGCAATTCTATCCAGTCGGGTGGGTTTTGACTCTTCAGCTGGGTCGGCAAGGTCTGAATTGTGCGAGCATTGGCAGTCACGTCGTCCCCCTCGGTTCCATTACCCCGAGTCACCGCGCGAACCAAAGTTCCCTTCTCGTAGGTCAAACTGATTGCCAAACCATCAATTTTGGGATCGACAGTGTAATCCAATTCTTCGACCTCGAAACGCTTTCTCAATCGCTGATCAAAAGCCAACAGGTCTTCCCGGTTGTACGTATTGTCGAGACTGAGCATAGGGTCACGGTGACGATAACTATCGAAACCTTCCAAACGGTCGTCTCCCACCTGAGTGGTTGGTGAGTCCTCCGGATTCACTCCGAGAACGTCTTGTTCAAGGCTGACGAGCTCTTCCTTCAGGCGATCGTATTCGCGGTCCGAAACCTCAGGATCCGCAGCCTGATAGTATTTTTTGTCGAGCGCGCGGATCCGGTTCCGCAGCTCTTCGATTCGTGCTTCGGCGTCGCCTCGTTCGTTGCTCATTTACGATTCTACTTCTTGATTTGGTTTGGCTTTTCGGGCACTGGGATCGCTGCGGTGGAGTACCAAAACCTTACTTCCGGCCTTAGGCACAAAAGTGCTTCTCGAGGAAAATACCCGCAACTGCCCCGATTCTCCGATTGAAAAGAGTGGCAATAAAAAGCCCTCAAACGTTTTGGCTTTTTCGGGATCCCAGTCTTCCTTCAAAAGGATCTCCCGGACCACCGCGCCTGAATAGAACTCCCGCTCAATCAAGTCGAAAGTCGCGGCCGAGTCGAAGAGGATATTCTCCTGTCTTTCAGCAGAACCGCCACGGGCTTTGTTGGAACTCTCTCCCGTAGCCAGATGATACACATGGGTTTTGCCCAAATGCTTGCCCAATGCCAACTCGGCAAAAGCATTAATCTCGGTATTTCCCGTGACAGCGAGACCTCGTCCGATTTCGGAAAAATCGATCTCCTCCATAAATTCTGAAGAGTGAATGTTTCCTTGGTAAGAGGCCAACCCGATGGTTTTCGCCGCTTCGGTATGATTCTTATTAGAATCGATCAAAGCGACTGAAATCCCGTTCCGTTTCAGAGCAACAGCGAGCATCCGCGCCCATGGGTGCGCCCCGACAAAGATCAGCCCTTGCGGGTTTGACGATCCGATCTGCACCTTCCTCGCGTAAACGGAGGCAGCGATTCCATAGAACAAGACAGTCCCAAGAATGACGAAGAGGATCTCGGCGAACAAACGCTCACCGTTGGGGTCACCCGTTTGGCTCAAGCGAAAGGCAAAGACAGATGCCAACGCAGTGACCACGATTCCCCTCGGAGCCATCAGCATTAGGAAAAAGCGTTCCTTCCAGTTTAGCTTGGAACCCGCCGTCGATGCGACGATCGATAGCGGACGGACAATCAGGATCGATGCGAGGAGGAAGAAAAGGCTTTCCCATCCCACCTGGAAGAGGGTCTCAGGCTCTACCCGGGCTCCAAGCACGATGAAAAGACCTGAGATCAGGAGAATTTGTAAGTTCTCCTTAAACTCGATGATATGCTTGATGGGGAAGGTTCTCTGATTGGCCAGAATAATTCCGAGCAAAGTAACCGACACCAGACCTGCTTCTTCTTGAAAGAGATTGGAGACCGAATTCAACGCGATCACCACCGAGAGCGTCACAGGAATGTGCAAATAATCCGGCAGCCAGCGGTGCCGCATCGCAAAGATCAGGATAAACGCGCCGAGGATTGCACCGATCACTCCAACACCGAGAGTGATGAGAATCCCATGAATAAATGTACCTGGTGCAGCCTCCAGGCCGCCCGCTAAAACGGTCTCGAGAATCAGAACGGCAAGGATCGCACCGACTGGATCGTTCAGGATCCCCTCCCACTTCACGATGTGACTCACTCGCCCTCTCGGTCGAATCTGCCGAAGCATGGGTCCGATCACCGTAGGGCCGGTGATGACCAACAAGGCCCCGAACAAGGAGGCGATCTCGAGAGGAAGGTCGAGGAGAACGTAAGCAAAAAACGTAGATAGAACCCACGTGATCAGCCCACCCACCGTGATCAGTCTCAGGATAATCGATCCACTCTCTCGAAACTCTTTCAAGTTGAGAGAGAGTCCCCCTTCGAAAAGGATCACTGCGACCGCAATTGACGCCACGGGAAAGACCAGCTCGCCGAATAGAGAATCCGGATTGAGTAACCCTGTCCCCGGTCCAGCGATCAGACCAAAGGTCAACAAAAGCAGGATGGACGGAATCTGAAACCGCCATCCGCACCATTGAGCGAAAGTGCCCAGAGAAATGACCCATGTCAGGCCGATGAGGATCTCTTTATCCACAGAGACAGGAGAGTTTGCCCTTTGCAGAAAATTGCAAGCCCACTACGCCCCTGTCTCAAAATTTCCTGGCGAAATAGAGAACCCGGCAAAACAACGGCAGCTTCAGAGCGGCCTTCGACCTATACCTCGAGCCGCAGCCCGTCGTAGGCCAACTCGACCCCCTCCGGAAGTTGAGCGCCGACAGTTTCGTAATCCACGGTGCAAGTCATATGAGTAAGGAAGCTGCGTGTACCCCCGATCT
Source organism: Opitutia bacterium UBA4506 (assembly GCA_002388665.1). Taxonomy (GTDB): domain Bacteria; phylum Verrucomicrobiota; class Verrucomicrobiia; order Opitutales; family Puniceicoccaceae; genus Puniceicoccus. The sequence goes on from DGMY01000075.1 coordinate 4,226, forward strand.
TTCCGGCAAAATCCACGGCTTGATCAATCGTCATATGGGATGGATGCGGGCGTTGGCGCAACCCGTCGAGAATCACCACATCGGCTCCTCTGGCCAACTCGAGGGCCTCGTCCGGCACGGTGGAACAATCGGTAAAATAGGCGATCCGTGCGTCCCCTTCTTGAAACACCAGACCCAAAACCTCAATCGCACCATGAGGGAGAAGAGTGGAAAACACGCTCCCATCGGGTAAATTCAAAACGGGCGGCATCTTTTTCAGTGCGAAGGCTGGATACCCTTTGACAACGGCCTTATCGCGAACCGCATAGGGAAAAATCGATTTCACCCGGCCCAAACCTTCATCAGTACCGTAAACTGGTAGCGCATCTCCGCCGCGCATATCGCAGTAACGGCGCAAATCGTCCATCCCGAGAATGTGATCAGCGTGCCCATGGGTCAGGATAAAATAATCGACTGCGGGGATCTCATTTTCAATACATTGGAGACGAAACTCCTGCGAAGCATCCACCTGAATCCGGGTCTCTCCCATGCGCACATGAATCGACGAGCGCGTCCGCCAGTTCCGCCGGTTATCCAAATCGCACAACCCCTCCGGCTGGGCAATGATCGGGACCCCCTGTGACGTTCCTGTTCCGAGAAAAACCAGTTCCATGGAAGAAATTAGTAAGCGCCTCGGGCGAGAGTTGACGAGAGGATTCCACCGAAAAACGCTCCAAATCAGTCAGAGCGCAACGGAGCCGACCCCAAGAAACCTATCCAGAACATCACCGATGCGCGGTGCCAACCGACTGCCTACTGGTGAAGGACCTATCGGCAAACCCCAAAGCTCCACTAAAAATTTGGGCGGTTCATGGTTGCACAGAGGCAATGACAAATGTTTTATGGCCTATTTGATACAGCTTTTGACTCTTAAAGTAGCGCATGAAAGAATCCGAACCGCCATCCATCCCTAAAAAGTCACCGATGAGTACTCCAGAACAGCACCATCCGGACGGTGCTCTGAGCGATCCTCTCCACGATTGGTGGGAAAAGAATGGCCGGGGCCTCATCATCGGCGCCCTCATTCTCGTAATCGGGACTGGCGTAGTATTTGGATTTCGCGCCTACCGCAACTCGCAGGAACAGACGATCCAAGTCGAGTTCAATGATGCAGTCGTCGCCGACGAATTAGCAGCCTACGCGCAGGAAAACTCTGGATATCCCCTGGGAGGGGTCGCAGCGATTCAAACCGCCAACCAAGCCTTCGCCGAAGAAGACTGGGACCGCGCCATCGAATTCTATTCGACTGCCGCTGGCGCGTTAAAAGGCAACCCGCTCGAAGGGAAAGCCCGTCTTGGCATCGCCATCTCCCAAGCTGAAAAAGGGAATGCCGAAGAAGCTCGGAAAGTACTTTCAGCGGTAGCCAATGACACTGCCCTCTTTCCCGCTTCACGCGCTGAGGCGATCTACTTCCTTGCCCTTCTATCCCTTGAGTCGGGAGATCAATCCGCATTCGCAGATCTGACCGCTCAATTGGATGAAGTGGACCAAGTCGGTCTATGGAAAGGAAAGCTCGACTACTATCAGAATCGTGTCGCGATCCCAGTGACCGAAGAAGCCGCTGACGACAGCGAAAACACCGTCGAGCCCACTGCCCCGACAGCACCGGCCGCCGCGCTGGTCCCTGCACAGCTTCCCGCTCCCGAAGAAGCGGCTTCAATCGTGTCAGTCGAAGCAGCTCCCGAGGTAGTGGAAGAAACCACTACGGAAGTCTTGGAAGAAACTCCGAGCGAGACCATCGAGGCTGAAGTTGAGACCACAACAGAGCCACAAGCCCCTGTCGAACCGACAACCGCAGCGGCTGAGTCGGCGCAAGATTCGGCCGAATGAGTGCCGGGGGAGACTCATCCCCCCTCTTTCTCCTCACGGATAACGGCTCCATTCGTGCCTCATCCGCGCTCGCCTTACGCTCCGCGGCTGAAGAATTGGCGACACGCACGGGCCAACAAGTCGAGGCAGCCTCACTCGCGCACTGCAACCGCATCCCTCAGGAGCAACTGGGCGGCATTCCCGCACTTCGCCTGAGGGACCACTTACTTTCCGGGGAGGTACAGGACGACCGCCGAGTAGTAATTCTCCCCTATTTCCTCGCCAAAGGCGGGGCAATCGCCCAATTGCTCGACAAGGCGCTCGCTGAAATTTGCAAAGAGCGCCCTAGCCTTGTGGTCCACACGGCGCCCTTTCTATTCGAAGAAACAGGGCCCGATCAAGAAATCCTCGCCCGGGCCTGCGCCGCACGCATCGAGGAATTAATGAAACCGACGGATACGACTCCACCGAGTATTATCTTGGTCGACCACGGCAGTCCCTATCCCATCGCCGCTCAGATCCGCAATTTTGTAGCGGCCCAAGTCCAAGCCTTTCTGCACGACAGAGTTCGCTGTGTCCTACCCGCTTCAATGGAACGGCGAGAAGGAACGCAGTACGACTTCACCGCCCCGCTCCTCGCCGATGCGCTGCGCCGACCTGAACTCCACAGCAACCCTCTCATCCTCTGCTACTTCTTCCTACTGCCCGGACGCCATGCTGGGGAAGGAGGCGACGTCGCCGACATTATTGCGGCGGCACGCCAAGAATTTCCCGACCTCGATATTCGAGCCACCCGTCTCTTGGGCGACCATCCCCTCATCCTCGAGGCACTCACAAAAAGGATCCACACTGCATGCAGGAATGGTTGACAAACCACCATTTCCCAGACTTACTTCACCGCTTTTCCCGATAGAGAACTTTAATTATTGAACGACAATGGCACAACCTAAGCGCAAACAGTCCAAGCAACGCAGCCGCAAACGCCGTGGGGCAAACCGTTTCAAGGCACCTCTCCTCGCTCTCGACACGACCGACGGCAGCGCCTACATGCCTCATCGCATTAACCCGTCCAACGGGATGTACCGCGGACGTCAGGTACTCGACATCGAAGAGTAACCAAGATACCGCCCCGCCTCACGGGCCGGTTCAATAGAAATGTTTGGGGCAGCCACAACGCGGTCGATCGCCATAGATGCTATGGGAGGCGACCGAGGACCGGAGGCGTTCGCGCTGGGGATTGCCCGTGCCCTCAAAGATCCCGAATTCGAAGCCAATTTTGACGAGATCATTCTCGTCGGCGACGAATCCATTCTTTTCCCGACTCTCCGAAAAGCTGGGATCTCCAGCGACAAGCGGATCGAAGTCCACCATGCCTCCGAGGTAATAGGAATGGAGGAGAAGCCCTTGGTCGGCATCCGCCGCAAGCCGGATTCCTCCATGGTTCAAGCACTCGGCCTCGTTCGTGACGGTCGAGCATCAGCGCTACTGAGTTGCGGCAACACTGGGGCTCTTATGGCCGGAGGAACTCTCCGCATCCGCCCCCTTCCTGGGGTAGAACGTCCTGCACTGGGCACCATCATCCCCACACGCAGGGGTCGATTCATCCTCCTCGACGCAGGGGCCAACCCGGAACCGACCCCACTCCAACTGTGCCAGAATGCGATCCTCGGATCGAACTACGCCAAAGTCGCGATTGGAAAAGAGCGGCCACGCGTAGGCCTTCTCACCATCGGAACAGAAGAAGGAAAAGGCAGCGCCCGGATCCACGAATCCCACGAATTCCTCAAACAACTCGACTCTGTCATCGACTACGCTGGGCTCATTGAGGGATTTCAAGTATTTGAAGACCACGTCGACGTCGTCGTTTGCGACGGCTTCACTGGCAACATCGTCCTCAAGGTCTGCGAATCTTTATTCAAGATGCTCTCGGGCTACGTGAAGGACGAGCTCTCGGCCAACTGGATCCGCAAAGCCGGAGCATTTCTTTCCCTGGGCGCCTACAAAGAGATCAAGCACCAGCTCGATCCTGCCCAATACGGAGGAGCACCCCTACTGGGTCTCAAGGCTCCCGTCCTCAAAGCGCACGGATCTTCCGACGAAGAGTCCATCGCCGGCGCTCTGCGCGTCGCGGCCAATGCGCTGAAGAACGACATGACCGAGCATATCCGCGAAGACATTGAAAAGGCCTCGTTGGTACTGAATCCTGAAGAAAATAAGGATTCGCCGAACGGACCCGAAAAAGAGGTGGCATCCTCCTAAAAAAACCCCACTGTAGACTACGTATGTCCAATCATGGTCCTTCCATCTATGTGCGCGGAACCGGCTCCTACGCACCTGAGAAAATTCTCACTAACGACGACATGTCGAAGTTCGTCGAAACCACGGATGAATGGATCGTGACTCGCACGGGTATTCGCCAGCGTCGAATCGCCGCCGAGGGCGAAGTGACCAGCGACATGGCAGTGGAGGCCGCCCGCAAGGCGATGGAGATGGCAAAAATCGGGCCCGATGAAGTCGATGCTCTGATCATTGCGACCCTCACGCCCGACATGCTGTTTCCGTCAACGGCCTGTATCGTCCAGCACAAGCTCGGACTCGGTCCTATCCCCGCTTTCGACGTCGATGCCGCCTGTTCCGGTTTTATTTACGGACTCGAGACGGCCCGCGGCATTCTCATGGCCAATCCCAAGTACAAGAACGTCGTTCTTGTCGGGGCCGAAAAACTCAGTTCCATCATCGACTGGGAAGATCGCGCTACCTGCGTTCTCTTTGGAGACGGGGCCGGCGCAGTTGTTCTGAGCCGCGATGAAACTGCTGGGGGCGGCGAACTCCTCGGAGTCCAACTCGGGGCAAACGGGAAGAACGCCCCATTGATCCACATGCCCGGGGGCGGTTCTCAAATCCCCTCAACCGTCGATTCGGTTCAGGCCCGTCAGCACTTTTTGAAAATGAATGGACGCGAGGTCTTCAAGCTAGCGGTCCGCGCGATGGTTAAAGGCGCCAACGACATCCTCGAAGAATGTGATGTCAATTTGGAAGATGTCGGCTGCGTCATCCCGCACCAGGCCAACATCCGGATCATTGAGAGTGTCGCCTCTCATCTGAAACTCTCCCTCGACCTTTTCCCGAACAACGTTCAGAACTACGGGAATACGTCAGCCGCATCCGTTCCTCTTGCCCTGGATGAGGCCATTCGGTCCAACCGCATCGCAGACGGCGAATATGTACTGATGATCGCATTCGGTGCTGGGCTTACCTGGGGCTCTACTCTTATGAAATGGAATTCACCAAAGTGACAAAATTTCTACCAGCGCTTCTCATCGCTCTGCTACTGCAGAGCTCAACGTTCGGCTTTATGGACTGGTTCCGTAGCGACGCAAACGTCGACTACTCCGTCCCCACTGCTGCCGAACTAGACGCCGCCGATCAGTTGTTCGCCACGGCGCTCGACGCAAAGGAGAAGAACAAATCGAAGACCGCACTAAAGGCTCTCCGCAAGATTCTTCTCGACTACTCAAACACCCCTTTCGCTGCGGACGCCCTCTTCCTCTCAGCTGAAATTGAAATGAAGCAGGGAAATCTGAAAGAGGCGTTCACCCACTTCCAGAAGATCGTCAACCGCTACCCGGGCTACGAACGATTTGATGCCGTAATCGCCAATCAATACCAGATCGCAACCACCTTTATGGGGATGGGCAAAGGCGGATTCCTCGGGTTCGGCGGGCACAATCCTGATACTGCGATGGAGTATTTCGAGGTTGTGATCAAAAATTCGCCGTACAGCGACTACGCTCCTCTGGCCCTGATGAACATCGCACTGATCGCCCAACAACGGCAAGACGAAGAGCTCGCGATCGATGCCCTGGACCGCCTCATCACCCTTTACCCACGTAGTTTGCTGACTCCCGACGCCTACTTTGCGATGGCGCAGGTATTCGCCAGCCTGATTCAGGGCCCCGAGTACGATCAGGGCTCAACCCTTGAGGCGGTCAACTACTACCAAGACTTTCTAATCCTCTTTCCGCGCAGCCAATACGTCAACGAGGCCGAAGAAGGCCTGCGGCGGGTCAGTGAAGTCTACGCTCAAAGCAAACTCATCATCGCCGAATTTTACTATGTAAACCGGCACGAGGAAGAAGCCGCCCGCGTTTTCTACAACGAAACGATCACGGTGGCACCTGAAACAGAGGCCGCTGACATTGCACGCCAACGACTCGAGCGGATGGATGCCGGCAAAAAGCCACCACGCTTCAAAGTTAAACTTAAGAGCAACGATATTCCGAGTGCCGTCAATGACTTCTTCGTTGAGCGTTGGAAGGCAATCGAACTCGAAGAAGCCCAGAGTGATGGGGTGATGCGAGACGGCTACTAATTTCCAGCCGAAACCCGTGGGAGATGGCCACACCCGATTGCGACAGCTCTGTTCTATGAAACTCTCTCTATCGATAGCTCCCTTTGCCCTCCTCGTAGTCTTTATGTTTGGGTGCGCGAGCTATCAAACAGGCAGTCTTCCCGACTCCCACATCGCACATATTTACCTCAAACCCGTTCAAAACGAAGCATTCGTATCGGGAGTTGCTCCACTCTACCAATCGGCCCTCCGCGAGGGAATCCTGGAGAGCCGCCTACTGAGGCTGGTATCGAACCCGGCGGACGCGGATATGGTAGCCTACATCCGTTTAACTGATTTCGAGGAACAACCGATCGCTTACCTCGAAACCGATACAGGACAGCCAATATCCGCGCGAATCTCACTATCCGCCATTATCTCTCTCTCAAGTAGCGATTCTAACGACAACGATCTCGCAGAAGATCGAGTCGTTTCGACCAATTCAGCAGTCTATTCTGCCCCCACTACCGCCTTCCCCAATCCCGTCGACCAAACGAAACCGACCATGGTTCGGGATTTGGCCCAGAAGACAGTACTGGAGCTCGAATTACTCCGCCCGTAGCCCGCTGGGCGCTCTAGCGCGCCCCTGGTCTGCCAACCTCTTGGCTGCGAGCCCCAACACCACCCGACCCCTGTCGCGAGCAACTGGTGGCTCGGGAGACGACCCGACCCCTTTTAACGGGTTAGCCCAAACAGCCAACGAAATGGCAGCAAACGGGCCCGGCTCAAGTATCCCAGCGCTCCGAGACTCCGCGGATTCATCAGAAGCGGGTGGACAAGATTGGCCACCCGAAACCTTTGATTAAACCGCTTCCGGTGCCTTTGCTCGACCTCACGAACCACCTCATCCCACGAGAATCCGCCCCTGAACCACCGGACAATGGGATTCAAGGCCAACTCAGCAGATTCAAAAGCAATGGACATTCCATTTCCGGTAAACGGCGGGATGACGCCCCACGCATCGCCCAACCTCAGCTCGGTGGCTACCCCGCGAGGTAGCGAGAAAGAAACACCCGCCACCCCAGCGGCGCTCCCACCTTCAACCGTACATCGTGAGAGGATTTCTTCGACAGGCCCCATCCCCGCGGCCTCTGCATAGGAGCGAAGGATCTCCTCCTTCCCGGCCCGCACCTCAGGGCGCTTGCGAAACAATCCGCACAAATTCCATTGTCCCCCTTCTACCGGACACAATCCAACATAGCCGCCCGGCCCCAAAAACAACGTCAGATCCGGTGGTAACTCTCCTGCAATATGGAGCTTAAAGCCCATCCAAGGAGTCCGCTCCGCGGTACGGCCCGAGGCAACTACAACCGCTTCATTCGTCGCGTCCCCACGCCACCGTTCACCGAGAAGAACTTCCCCACCCAGCCGCCGAATCTTTTCGACCAGACGCAAATCCAAAGCGAATCGCGATAGGCCCAGCGCCTTTTTCGGCAACTCACCGGCAAAGATCTTCCGCCCATTGGCATCATACCAAGTCGCCCTTCGGTGCACCAAAGCGTCTGACAACTCGGAGGCGACCCCAAGGCACTCCAGTGTCTGTTGCTCAACCCCGCAGATAAACTCGCCACACACACGGTGCCTGGGCAGCGCACCAGCCTCCCATACCTGCACCTTGATTCCTCGCTGCGACAAAGCCACCCCAAGGGACAGCCCCGCCAGGCCTCCCCCGACAATTGTGACCGCCCGCATCATTCCCGCCACGACAAGAGCCGATAGCCACCTCGCACATCGGCAGAAATCCGACACCTTCTTCCATTCCCATCTGCGCCCAGTAAACTTGCCAGTTCACGGCCACGAAAACCGGCTCCTATGCTGACCCTCCCGTCATGCCAGGAAACTGGATGCAAACCAAACGGACGCATCGCCGCGAGTCCCCACACCGCATATCCAACCCGCCACGGTTCGTTTATGATCCAAACGGGAACATGGGCAATACGACGGCCCAAATCCTCCAACACCTCATCCTCAAACTGGTGCATCAACAAATTGGAGATGAGGATATCCGGTCTCGGAAGAAATGGGGTAGTCAACAGATCTTCCTGCACCCAATCCCACTCCGAAGGCCAGTCCTTCGGGCGCCCCCATAAATCCAGTCCGACATAATCTGCCTGCACCAGGTCAGGGACGTTTCTCCGCAAATAGAACCCCAAATCGCCCTCCCCTGCGCCGACCTCAAGAACGCGCATCCCTTGCTGAAGATGCCTCCGTGCCTGCCGTGCGATCCAGGACCAATTGCCCATGAAGCGGTTGAGAAATCGTAAATCACGACGATTGGCCACCGCCCCTGGGTCATCGGGAGCCAAGGTATCGAGAATCTCCGGCCGCACCTCTCTTCTCTGCATAGCAAGAGACAATGTGCCTTACGGCCTACAGCGCAAGCGATCCCGAAGTCGATTGGAACGATCCTGTCCCGACCTATCCCCGCTCTTGACTTCAATCCCTGCCTTTCCAAGTCTTCCCATCAATGATTATCCGTCCCAACGCACCGCGCCGATGAGCCAAGAGCCCATCGATCCCCCCACCTTGAAAGAGCTTCGAGTATGCGTCGAAGCCCTTGAAGACCGCAAAGCAATCGACTTGCGAATTCTGGACGTGAGAGGCAAATCCTCGATCACCGACTTCCTCGTCATCTGCTCCGGGACCTCCTCTCCACACATTCGGGCACTATGCACCTCCGCGGAAAAGGCACTCTTCAATAGCCCCGGCAAGGTTTCCCGCCACAAAGATGACTTTGAGAGCGGCTGGGCCGTTACCGACGGCGTGGATTTCGTCGTCCACATCTTCACCGAAGAAATGCGCGACCTATTCCGATTAGAGGCTCTGTGGAAAGATGCCCCTGAGGTCGATCTGACAAAGTAGCCCCCCCCTCCGGGGCGATCCGCCAAATACTGGATGGCGGCAAAATTCTATTCCATCGGGTTTGATTTCATGGATAATCGGGCGAACCCCACTGCCCGATGTCATCCCCCGACGAGAAACCAGCCAACCCCACACTCAAATCGATTGCCAAAGCGCTTGGCATGTCGATATCCGGCGTTTCGATCGCACTGCGAAACGACCCCTCTATCCCGGTAACCACACGGGAGAAGGTTCAAAACGAAGCGCGAAGGCAGGGCTATCAGCGCAATCCGCTGGTCGCAGCCTTCTGCGCGAATCGGCACCCAAGTAACTACAAAAAGCTCACCTCGCTCGCCTACCTCCAATACGGCGTAGATAAAGCGGCCAAGGACCCTCACAGTACCAACAGAAAGTTCTTCGAAGGTGCCCAAGCGGGTGCGCTCGCTCTCGGTTATACTGTCGACGCATTTGACCCCGTGGAGATGGGAATCGACTACCAGCGACTGGACGGGATCCTCTACGCAAGAGGCATACGCGGACTCTTACTCGGGTCTCCGTTCCCTCCCGACGCTACGATCCGACTGAACTGGGAGCGATACACCGCTGTAAGTATCGGACAAGGTCTCGCCAGTCCGGAAATTCACAACATCTCCGAGGACAACTTTGAGACCATCATCGCGGTCTTCAATGGACTTCATAAAATGGGGTACAGGCGGCCGGGATTGATTCTCGACGATCACTTCGATCAACGGGTTAATCACCACTGGAGCGCAGCATTTCACTCCTTCGCCCATCAGATGGGTGAACAATCGAATCCGAGCCTACTGTATCAACGAGTGAAGGAACTTGATTTGGATGCGATCGTCGACTGGGCTCGAAAGCAAAAAGTGGATGTAATCCTAGGGCATCGGGCCGATTTGATCCCCGGACTGCAAGAACGCGGTCTAAATATTCCCGGCGAAATCGGATTCGCTACCATGCAGGGAGATCACCTCGATTCCGGCATCGCCAGTGTTCAGCGGAATGCCCTCAGCATTGGGAAATACGCTGTTGAGCTGCTCGTAGACGAGCTTCACCGCAACCAACGGGGCATTCCGGAACAGGCAAAGCGTCTTCGTATTCTCGGCAGCCTTCTCACGGCACCGAGTCTGCCACCCCGTTGATCCACCTCCGCCAAGGGCGGCTGAACCGTTTCAGTAACATCGCCATTGATCTATAAACTGTGTAAAACAGTATCAAACCATACCCCGGCTGTTGACAGGATAGGAGCCCGCTCTCGCTAGCGTCTTCCGTTCAACACGCACAGACAAAACCCCAACCCTCAAATCCCATGAAACTCCCCCGTTCTTCTGCTTACCCACTTTTTCTCGCAGTGACCACCGGCGCGCTGTTGCCGATCACTGCTCAGGCCACCATTTACACCTGGGACAATGACTCCACAGATGGCGACTGGGACACTGCTGTCAACTGGGATCCCGCTAGCGTCCCCGGAGAGCAGGACCAAGCGATCATCGACAATGGAGACACCGTATCCAAGACCGGCGATCTTATACTGAGGGATAAGAAGGAAACTCTCGACGACGGGTTGCGACTTCTCGACGGCACTCTTTCCGTATCTGGAAACTTTACAACCACGACGCAAGGCGGCTCAGGGAGCAGTATCAAAAGTGACCTCGGAGTATCGGGCGGAGCCACAACCGGCACATTTGATGTGGGCGGCACGTTGAGAATCGGGAACACCAATTCTGGATCCAGCTCGGTAGCCAGCTTGAACATTTTCGAAGGAAGTCTGGTCAGCGTAGGCACATTCCAGGGAGATATTTCACCCAGCACAAGCGGTAGTGCCACAGGAGGCTGGAAGGTCAACGTACTGGGCGGCACATTGACTGCCGATCTCTTCGACTGGGGGGACCACTCCAGCAGCACTGACCCAGATCCGACAGCCAACCTCATCCTGGGCTCCACCGATAGTGACATCGGGGGTACCGTAATAATTGGGGTCATGTCTGCGGATTGGACGATGCGGGCGGGGCAATATGCCCTCTTCAACGATACTTTGGCGTCCCTTACCTTCGGCAAGACCAACTACGCCACCATAACCGACGTAGAATACCTGATCGACAACGACTTCATCCGCATGGATGACTCGATCACCCAATCATTCACCATCACCGACAACGGATCCAGTTGGACCGTGGCGATTCCAGAGCCTTCCAGCTATTCACTTTTGATCGGTCTAATCGCACTGCCAATCGTTCTGGTTCGGAGAAGGAAGTAAGGTCTCACTCTGCGCCCATTCTCGAAACGGTAGAAAGGGTTAAAAGGGCCCGACTATCGGAGAAGGTTGCCTTGCTCTCACTCGTACCTCTATTGGTTATAGGAGCATGGCCAATGGAAAGCATCTCGCCAGCGGCTTCCGAGAACCCGGATCCTTACTATGAAAATTCCTACGATCACCGGAATCATTCGCCGGCGACTGCTAATGAATTATCGAATCGACCCTGACGTCGTTCGCCCCCTTCTTCCCACTCCCTTAGCCCCAAAATTAATCAACGGATACTCGATCGCCGGCATCTGTCTAATTCGATTAGAGGAAATACGTCCCAAGGGCCTCCCCTCTTTCTTTGGTATTTCGAGCGAGAACTCTGCCCATCGTTTCGCAGTCGAATGGAAGGATGAGGAAGGAGATACGCAGGAAGGGGTGTTCGTATCCCGGCGAGACACAAACGCCCGACTAAATTCTTTGAGTGGCGGGCGTATCTTCCCCGGAGAGCACCAACATACACGGTTTGACGTCGAAGACCTTGGAAAAACCGTATCCATACGAGTCGGAAATGAGTCCAGCTCAGACCCGCTGGTGCACCTCAATGTTAGCGAAACCGATGAGCTTCCCGCCGACTCCCTCTTCCGAACACTCGCAGAATCGTCCCGCTTCTTCGAAGCCGGATCCATCGGGTTTTCGGTTCGCCCGAAATCCTGTCAGCTCGAGGGCCTTCATTTAGAAGTCAAGGATTGGAAGGTATCCGCGCTTCAGACCGAGTTCATACGCTCTTCCTATTTCGATGATCGAACTACCTTTCCCGCGGGTAGCATCCAATTCGATCACGCCCTACTCATGAGAGACATCCCACATCAATGGCATTCTTGCAGTGCTCCTTGATCTCCCCCCCCCAAGGCAGCGCGGGAAACTCTCGAACGGAGAGCCGACCTAGCTTTGGTCCATCCAAAATCGCTGCAAAGCCGCTAGCGTAAGCGAGTGAGTAATCTCACCGTTCCGGCAGGACTCACGCACTTTATCCATCGGAAGAACGACCACGGCCATCTCCTCATTCTCATCCCAATCAACTTCCGCGACCTGCTGTACCTCACGCACGAGTACGTAATGGCAGCGATTATTCATAATCGCAGGATTCGGATGACAATCAGCAAAGATAGCGGCGCCCTTCCCGGCAAACCCCGTTTCCTCTTGAAGCTCACGAACTCCAGCAGAAAGTGGATCCTCACCGTCATCGACCATGCCACCGGGCAATTCCAATGAGAAAGTTCCGCTGCCGTGACGAAATTGGCGAACCATCACGAGCTCATCCTTTGCGGTAACGGCGACTACGTTGACAAAGTCGTTGGTGTCGACCACGTACCAGTCGCTTTCGCGTCCATCACTCTCTCGCCGACTGGTCTGGGTGATGACCCGGAACACCCGGCAATCAGCCACCTCCCGCTCCTTTTCCACTGTCCACCGTGCAGGTTCTTTTCCCATTTTCATTCGTCCATGATCGTGCGATTCTTCAGAGGTTCAATCGATTTAACCTATGATTCATCCATACACTCATCTCGAAGACTTTAGCGAAGATATCATCTCCAAGGCCCAGAACGGACTTCGGATGACCAACCGCAACCTTGCCGACCAAGCGGGGATCGATCTCGCTCAGGTCAAATCATTGAAAGCCGGTGCGGTCGAACCCGAAGCGCTACAGTCCATTGCGAATGTACTCCAACTCGACGGCGCCCGCCTCCTTGTCTCGGCCCGGAAATCCTGGCTTCCGGCACCGCAAGCAATTCAAGGACTCTCCCAATTTGTTAGCGAATTTCATTCGATGACGGTCAACGCCTACCTTCTGGAAGCGCCAACCGGCGAAGCGATTCTCTTCGACACCGGAGTGGACCCGGCTCCCATCCTCGCTCACCTTCACGAGAAGCAGCTCAACCTGTCCGCCATTTTTCTCACCCACGGCCACCCAGACCACGTGGCAGTCCTCGAACCGATTCTCCAGCAGGCTGGCCCCTGTCCCGTCTATGCTCACCCTACTGAATCGATCCCAAACACCGAACCGTTTGAGTGGGATCAACCCCTAACCGCGGGGCCCTTCCACCTCCAAACCATTTCGACCCCTGGACATACCCCCGGCGGAACCTCTTTCCTGCTGAAGAACCTGCCCTCCCCCCTCGCCGTGGTAGGAGATGCGCTCTTTGCTGGATCGGTTGGCGGATGTGCCGCTGACTATTCGCGAGCACTCGACTCAATCCGCAACAACCTCCTCACCCTCCCCTCCGAAACCGTCCTATGCCCGGGCCACGGTCCCCTAACAACCACTGGCGAGGAAAACCTACACAACCCCTTTTTCCCGAAGACTGAATAAGACCTTCCAAGCCCTCGGTCAGGGAGGCTCGAAGAATCCGTCTTGAACCGGGCACTACTGGTGATCAGGCAATTTTGATTCGCTTCCGGATCATTTTTTCGTCAAAACTCACTGGGTAAACTCCCGTTTCCCACCCCAAAACTCTTACCCCTATGAGCGAATTGTCCCCTCACCCCAACATGCCCGAACCCGTTTACAAAACGCTTCGGAAAGTTGAAGCCGAACTACAAACTACTTCCCTCAAACCCCTAAGCGGCATCGTCATTGGGATGGTGGCCGCGATGTCGGGTGTTCTATTCGGCTTCGACGCATCGATTGCTGCCGCGTGCGGAGACTCCGTAAATACACATTTTGATATCACTCAATCACCAGGGCTAGTCGGCCTCTGGGTGGGGTGTGTTCCCCTCGGCGCTTTATTTGGCGCCATGCTCGGCGGTAAAGTATCCAGCAAGCTCGGACGCAAGCGGGGTCTGCTCCTCAACGCATTTCTGTTCATAGCAGGGATCGGACTCGCCGCCCTATCTCCAAGTTTCTTCGTGTTTGTGATTGCTCGCCTCCTCATGGGCCTTGCAATTGGTAACTCTGCCGTCATCACCCCCATGTACATGGCCGAAGTTGCCCCTCCCGAGAGTCGGGGACGCATCCTTTTCATGTATCAGCTTTCCATCGTTATCGGGATTCTGGTATCGTTCATTGTAGGGGTCGCGGTGGATACACTTATCCCGAACAATGATCTCAATTGGCGAGTGATGATCGCGATCGGCCTCATTCCTGCCCTCATTTTCCTCTTTGGCATGTTGCGCATGCCCAACAGCCCTCGCTGGCTGATCGAAACAGGGAAATTTGCTCCAGCCCACAAGATTCTCATTCGGATGATGGGACTCGATAAGGCACGCAAAACTTTTGGCGAGATCCACCAAGCCACACAGAGCAACGAATCGGTATCTTTTAAAAGCATTTTTGGAAAACTCTTCTTCCCCGTTATTCTACTGGGCTTCTTCCTCCAATTCTTCCAGCAGTCGACTGGGATCAATGCCGATATGTATTTCGGTCCCGAGATTTTTCGGGAAGGAGGCTTCGACAAGACAGCCAGCATGTGGGCTCAGGTCGCTATGGGATCGGTCAACCTTCTCGCGACCATCGCCTCCATCTTCATGGTCGACCGGTTGGGCAGACGAAAGCTCATGATGATCGGTGTCAGTGGCATCGTAGTGATGCTTTGCGTACAATCCTACCTCTTCCACGTGTATGACAGCCAACAGTCGGCAGCGACAAGCCATAGCTCTTCGAGTCAGGTGACCCAGGCCACCCAGCGCCATGTCCTCCCAAACGTGGGTGGGGCCGTGATCCACAAGGGCCGCGTGCAAACAACCACGCAGGAGACAACAAGCGAGGGAGTGGACAGCAAAACTCCAAAGGGGCCTTCTGTCAGTTCGGCAACAGCCGGCAGCTCCTCGAACCAGACGATCACCTATCTGATCTTTGGCAGTATCCTCCTCTACATCGTCTTCTTTGCGATCAGCGCCGGGCCTCTTTGCTGGTGTATTATATCGGAGATTTTCCCAATGCGTCTTCGTGGGATTGGTATGTCCATCGCCGTTGCCGCTAATTGGCTAGTAGATTACTTTGTCAGCCAGCTGTTCCCTGTCATGAAACAGGACCTTGGCATGACTGTGACCACTCTGATCTATGCGGGGTTCACGACTCTGGGTCTAGCTCTCGCAGCGAAGTTCCTCCCCGAAACGAAGGGAGTTCCCCTCGAGGAAATCGAACGCAATATCTACGCCGGCAAGCCGCTTCGCGAGATTGGGATTCCTTCCGGAAAGTAGGAGCCCGGTTTGCCATTCTCACAGGTGGATCTTCGACCGCTCTCGATACAGCCTAAGACTTTCGCCTCTCTAGGACAATCTCGGTCGGCCAAGCAGCCGAGCTCAGGTGTAAGAGATAATCCAAAGTCGAAGTAACATCCTCGATAGCGATCAGTTTTGGCCCGGAAAAGCGTCCATCGGGTTTCGAGACCAATGACGGGCAAATTGCAGCAACACGAATACGATCCTCGGCACCTTCCTTGGCCATCGCCCGGGTCAATCCCATGACAGCGTGCTTGGACGCACAGTAGAGTCCCACTCCGGCCAGACCGGCGACTCCCGCCCGAGAGGAAATATTAATGATCGCACCCCGCAGATCTTCCGAGCCCGACGTTTCATTGGCGAGCATCCTCGAATAGGCTTCGCGGGAACACCAGTAGGTCGAATAGAGGTTGGTCCTCATCACGCGATCGAAGGTGTCTGAATCGGACTCGGCCACCTTTCCATGAGCCCAGATTCCCACATTATTGACCAGCAATTCAATACTGCCAAAAGCTGCGATCGCTGTCTCAAAAATTCTCCGGCATCCGACCTCTTCAGAAACGTCAACGTCCAAAGTCTTCACCCGGACGCCGAACTCACTCTGGATCGACTGCGCAACCCGTTCGTTTTGCTCATCTCCTAAGGCCGCGATGACCAAATTCATTTTCCGAGCAGCAAGGGTGCGAGCAATCGCCTCCCCTATCCCCCGGTTCCCTCCGGTCACGACCGCGGTCTGATTTTCTCCGAACATAAATGAACAACCGCTGCCGTCGGGAGAGGCCTCTCAGATTCGATCCTGCAGTTCGCCAGAGCTACCCTGCCCTGCAGATTGAACGCGTCCCAGAATTTCTCCGATCAAGTAGATCGATCCAGTCAGCAGCACTGGGTCCGTCCCGTTGGGGACCTTGGAAATGTCGCCGCCTGGAAAAAGTTCTTCTACCGAGGACTCCAACACCTCTCCCTTGAAATCATTCGGAACCACGCTGCGCATCTCCCCAAAAGTCAGTGCGCGTGGCTGCGAAGGGCGGACGACAAAAATTCGCCTCGCATAGGGTGCTATCACTCGCATGACCGCCCAAGCACGGTCCAAACCGAGGCTCCCTACAATTACGTCCACATTCCCACGGGGTGCTCCAAAACGATTTCGTAGATTTGTCGCGAGTGCCTCGGCCCCCTGTGGGTTATGGGTCGCATCGAATATAAAAGATCGCTCACCAATCGTGCGCTCTTCCCAACGCCCCTCCCACGAGGTCTGCTGAAAGGCGTTTAAGATAGTGGAACGGTTCACGTTCATGCGTTGCTGCAGGACCTCCAAAGTCAAGAGCGCCGTCGCTGCATTCCATCGCTGGAATTGTCCGACAAGATTAGTCTGCGGCAGCTCCTCGTTTTGAAAGCGCTCCGCTACTGAATAGACTCGGCAACCCAACTCACTCGCCTTCTCGCGTACAACGGCCTCAGCAACCTCACACAGATTCCCCATGACCACCGGAACACCCGGTTTGCAAATACCCGCCTTCTCCGTCGCGATCTTATCGATCGTTTCGCCGAGGATTTCCTGATGGTCCAGCCCGATTGAGGTGATTACGCACACCTCTGGCTCCACGATATTGGTCGAATCCAAGCGCCCGCCGAGTCCGACTTCCAGTATGGCAACATCCACGTTCTCTGATGCAAAACGCAAGAATGCCATCAGGGTCATAAACTCGAAGAAGCTCGGATACTCATCATCGGTTTCCGCAACCTGAGAAGCTGCTATCGCACGCAAGCGCAATGTCATAGCAGCAATCTCTCCTTCCGATAGAGGCACACGGTCTACCTGCACGCGCTCACCGAGATGAACCAGGTGTGGCGAGGTAAACAGACCGGTACGATACCCCCCGAGCCGCAAAGCAGACTCCAACAAGGCACAGACCGAACCCTTTCCGTTGGTTCCCGCTACATGGATCGAAGGAAAAGATTGTTCAGGATTCCGCGCAGCTGCGGCAAATCGTACCATCCGGCCAATCCCGTACTTTGAGCCGCGGTTGCGCAGGCCAAACAAAAATTCCCGTACATCGGAGAAAGAGAGGCTTTCTTGAGGAGAGTCCATCAGGTCCTCTAAGCTTCCTCTTTTCTTCGAACTACTTCAAGTCGATAGCCCTTGTTGCCAGTTGCCACTCTCAACCCGAATTCCTCCCTGCCCGACAATCTTGCGCAGATCCATCTCGTAAGACCACACACGGTCGACTCGATCACTTTCCAAATCGAATACTTCCACTCTCAGTCGCCGGTAATCGTTTCCCACAGTGCGGTAAGGGTCAAAACCTTCGAGCGAATCAAGGCCCTTCATAGCCTCAATATCTTTCATTTCCAGCACGACTCCCTGGATCCAGCAATCGCCCCCAAACACCGAGGCTGGATATCCAATGGGGAGATGATAGACCTCCCCCCGGGTGCGGGCTGGCCACCAGCGATCAACCTTACCCTCGCAAAAACGCTGCCAATAGAACCCTCCCGGTTTCAATGTACCGTAGACAAACACTCGTAGGTCTTCAAACCACCCAGGACTCTCGATCTCCATAGTTTACGTATCAATAGGAGGGAAATGGAATCTGGCGAACGAGAAAACCGATTCTTCCGCATTTTGCTCTCACCCAAGTACGTCTGGGGGCGTTTCGCCGTTGACCCCCTCCCCAACCCGAAAAGGATGAAAAGACTATGAACGCCTCTGCCTTCTTCGACCTCGCTGCAGATCATCCCATTCGCCAATGGTTCTCCATGGACGAAGCACCTTGGCTCTGGCTCCCAAAAATTAAGACCGTCCTCGCCGACCTCAAATCACGCGTCCCGGCCAATGTCCCTCCCGGTCTCCACATCGAGGGAGAGGTATTTTTTGAAGGCGAAGCAAAGCTCCCTCCATTTGGCTCCATTACTGGGCCCGCCTGGATAGGCGACGGTTGTGAGCTTCGCCCGGGTGTCTATATCCGCGGCAATGTTATCGCTGGCCGCAACTGCGTCCTCGGCAACTCCTGCGAATACAAGAACTGCGTGCTCATGGACAATGTCCAGACTCCTCACTACAATTACATCGGCGATTCGATACTGGGCAACTATGCGCATTTGGGCGCCGGAGCGATCATGTCCAATCTTCGCTTCGACCAAAAGCCTGTCACTGTCCGAACCTCCGATGGAGCCTCCAACAGTGGACTTCGCAAATTTGGTGCGATCCTCGGAGATCATGCTGAAGCGGGCTGCAATGTGGTCCTTCAGCCCGGAACTATCCTCGACCGACGGTCGGCAGTCGCTCCGGGTCTCGCTTACGGCGGCTACCTCGAGCCCGAGAACATCGCCTTTTGGAAGCCGAGTTTCAAAACAGTTCATCGCAAGGTTCTCGAGCGGTAATCCCCTCGTCTACACGCGTATCGGAGAACCATCGCTACCGCGGGCAAAAACAAGACCGCGGGGAGTGACTCCGCATCCTGAGTCAAAATCCTACCGCTCGGCCCGAGACACCGCGGCGACACCGATTCGCTCATCTGATGGCGGATGCCCCCAGAACTCCCTGTATTTCCTAGAAAAATACAATGGATCAGAGAAGCCGATCTCCGCGGCGACTCTCTTGTGCTGCCAATCTGTCTCCAGCAAGAGATAGCGGGCTCTCCGAAACCGCAACTGCTTGATATAGTCTCCAGGACTACACCCCAATGCCTCCCGAAATCGCTTCCGAAAGTAATTCGGAGTGAGTCCGCTCTCCATCACAAGTCTGCTCACCGCATCGGGCCGAACAAAGTTATCCTCGATCCAGCGCAGTGCTTGCTTAACCCCAGGATGCAAGGGAACCCGCTGCCTTGAACGGTCATATCCCCCCATTTCCGCGCGGGGAAGAAAGCGCCCCAGCATAGACTTGAGCTGCCCTTCCAACTCAAGACCGATCCCATCCTGCGAACCTCCTCGTCTCGATTCGGCCCATAGCTGCAGCAACTGCAGATAGGACCGTTTCTCGAAGAGAACCTCATGGCCATCCAGTTTGCGCGCGAAACAATCTCCTCGAGAGATCTCCTTCGGATCATCGTCGAACTCACACCAAATAATCTCACCCACTCCGCCCTCGACAACGTTCCACCAACGTCGACACCAAGAGGGGATCAGAAACTGAGTTCCCGCAGCGAATCGATACTCATTCCCCTCAATGACGTAGCTAATTTCTCCGCTCAAAATAAGGATAAAGCGGCAAGTCGTGATCACCTCGTCTTTGGCCCCATGCCCCGCGTAGAACTTTCTGCGGTTGGCTCGAGTGACCAACAAGGGGGAACGCAGTGCCCTCTCTAAAAGCTCAAGTCCAGGAGCTGCCAAAGGTCTAGTCCTATTCACACGATTTATTTAACTGCTTTTGTTGGTTTTATCCATGCTATTATCGGTCTGCGCTATACGGATTCAATCGTCGCGATCCAGTGCCCACCCCAGAATAGCCAGCGATGAATAACACCCTCCACGAACCCGCCCGCGAAACCCCGATCGAGGGTCATTACGACGTCTGCATTATCGGCGGCTCGTGTACGGGTGTCTTCGCAGCCATCCGAGCCGCCGACCTCGGGCTCAGCGTAGCTCTGGTTGAGCAAAATATTCTCTTCGGTGGGATGGCGGTAGCGGCACAGGTGAGCGAATGGCATTCCCTCAGCGATGCTCACGACCGGAACCAGATAATTGGAGGCCTTACCGCCGAGGTCCTGCGATCGTTGGAGAAACGACAAGCAGTACTGGAATCGACCCGAGCCGACCGCGGCACCTACTACCTATTCAATAGCACCGAACTCGCCCTCGAACTCGACGAACGAGTTCGAAACCACCCAAATATTCGCCCGTTCCTCAAAGCCACGTGCGTTGGTGCGGTCCGCGAGGACAATGCGCTCCGAGCCGCAATCATTGAAGATAAATCCGGACGGCGAGCCATCCGCGCCCGTTTCTTCATCGATGCCTCGGGCGACGGAGATCTCTTGCGCAGAGGGAAGCTTGAGGCCTGGAAGAACTCTCACCTCCAACCGGTCACCTACCAGGTGATGGTATCCGGGCTGAATCAGATCCAAGAGGAATCCGGGCGACCAATTTGGCCTCAGATCAGCGATCTTGCGGATCAATACAACTACCCCCGTTCCAATGCGACTCCCTGGATCAACCGATTCGCAGGAGTCGGAGATTTGCGTAATCTATACGGACCTCGACTGAACGGGGTCGACGCTTCGGATGCCGATCAACTGACTCAGGGAATCCTCGAAAGTCGGCGGTGCCACCGGGCGCTCCACGACATGATGAGGAAGCGCTTCGGCCACGCCCTATCCCCGGTCTTCCTCTCGCACGCCATGGGAGTTCGCGAAACCTGGCATGCTGACTGCCACCACCGACTGACCGCACAAGAGCTATTGTCGGGAATCAAGTTTGACGATCGCATCGCCTGCGGGACCTATCCCGTCGACGTCCACTCTCCAGAGGGCACTCTTTTGCGTTTCCTCGATGGGCGGGAACATTTCGTTACGCCCGACGGAGTTACCGAAAAGCGCCGTTGGCAAGATCCAGGAGACACCTCGGCGTGCTACTTTATTCCCTACAGGAGCCTCGTACCCCGCAACGCCGACAACCTGCTCGTGTGCGGCCGCCTGCTCGATGCAGACCGAGAAGCCTTCGGTGGTGTCCGCGTCATGGTCAACATGAACCAAACCGGTGAAGCGGTAGGCATAGCGGCATGGCTGGCGCTCAAGAACAATCAAGCAGCTGCAAATATCAATGTCGGCACTCTGCGTGAGCATCTACGGGACAGTGGCTCACTTCTCCCTTAAAGGGATCTCTATTCTCCCGAGGAAAATTCAACCGAATTTGCTCCCGAATGTTTTCTTAAAAACCCGACACTCAGCTGAAATCCGATTGCTCTTTTTTTACGATTGCGAGAACCTGCCACTATGACTCACGGTTCTGCTTCGACTGGAAACAACAAAAGCATACTCCGTTCGGAGATGGCACTATGGGTAGGCATCGCCACCACGATAGTATTCCTCACCGTAGGAGGAGCTTGGGCTAAAGACCTTAATAGCGTCTTCGTTGCCGGCGGCCTCTTTGCTTGGCTCTTCGCGGTTATGCTTTGGCTCAGTTTCGGGGTGGTTCGCCATGCCGAGTGCCTCGCTATCAAATTGGGAGAGCCTTACGGGACCTTAATTCTGACTCTCAGCGTCATCAGTATTGAGGTGGTCATGATTGGCGCGGTTATGATGACCGGCGGGGAAAATCCCACCCTTGCACGCGACACAATGTTCTCTGTCGTGATGATCGTTCTAAACGGAATGCTCGGCCTGACGCTAATTCTCGGTGGACTGCGGCACCATGAACAGGAGTACAACCTCACCGGAACACGTTCCTACATGGGAGTTTTGGTCGCACTGGGATTCCTCTGCCTGATCCTCCCCGAATTTACTCAGTCGGCACCAGGGGGAGCACCGTCCCACCTTATGGCGACCTATTTGATCATCACTTCAATCGGTCTCTACGGAGTTTTCCTGTTCCTCCAATCTACTCGGCACAGCAACTTCTTCCTTAACCCATCCAAAGAGAACAAGGACGAGAACGACACCACGCCCGAGGACCACGGCCATGGAGACCTACAGATCCGGTCCATCGGGTTTCACGTCGCTCTATTGCTTTTAACGATGCTGCCCATCGTCCTACTCTCCAAGAAAGTCGCATTGATCGTCGACTATGGAATCGTCGCACTGAATGCCCCAGAGCAACTCGCCGGATTCCTCGTAGCCATCCTCGTTCTCTCACCGGAAGGCATGGCCGCAGTAAAGGCTGCTATGAACAATCAATTGCAGCGTACGGTCAATATCGCCCTCGGTTCTGCGCTGGCAACGATCGGGCTCACCGTCCCTGCAGTGCTGATTATCAGCATGGTCACGGGCAAGTTCATCGAACTGGGGCTTGAGCCGACCAACATCGTCCTCTTAGTCGCAACCTTCCTAGTCTCAGACTCCACTTTCGGGAGCCGCCGCACCAACACCCTCTCCGGATTCGTCCATCTTGTTCTATTCGCCACCTACGTGATCCTGATTTTCGATTGATCGATCTTCGCGGCGATTGATCGCCTACCCCCTTCGATCACCGGACTGCGAAACTATGCTGAATTCCCTCCTCTACCTCCGCAATCGTCTCTCCGAGATTCTCTGGTTTAGGCCTTTATCCATGTGCGTGCTTTCCATCTTTGCCGCATGGATCGCCTATCTCGCAGGATTTTGGTTTGAAGATATCCCCTTCCCTGAGGTTTCCGGAGAATCACTAAAGATGCTCCTCGGGGTGTTGACCTCGGGCATGCTGGTGATCGCCACATTTGCAGCCGGAGCGATGATCTCTGCCTATGCTTCGGCCAGCCAAACCGCCACACCACGCGCCTTCCCCATCATTGTCTCCGACGATGTTTCTCAAAATGCACTCTCCACCTTCGTCGGCGCATTCCTATTCTCCGTAGTTGCTCTACTGGCCCTGCTGAACGAGGCCTATACGCCATCCGGTCGCTTTTTCCTCCTGATTCTGACCCTCTGCGTTTTTTGGACCGTTGTCCTCACCTTCATTCGCTGGGTCGACCGGATTGCCCGGCTAGGCCGGCTGGGGATGACCTTGGAGAAGGTGGAACAAACGGTCACCCGCTCGATCAAGCACTATCACAAAAGTTGGTTGTGGAACCAGCCGGCCGAGTTACCCGATCAGACTTCGGGCCGCAAGGTCACCCACGAAAAGATTGGCTACCTCCAGCGGGTCAATTGGGATGCCTTGCAATCCATCGCAGAAGAAGCAGAAATCGAAATTCAGATCCAGGTAACCCCCGGCACATTCGTGACTCCGGAACGTACGATAGCCTTGCTTCAGGCAGAGGATGAGGAACTCCCGGAGGAAACTATCGAACGTATCCAAAATGCCTTTCGCATCGGTTCGCAACGAGTCTTCGACGAGGATCCCCGTTTCGGGTTTATCGTACTCTCCGAAATTGCCAGTCGCGCGCTGTCACCTGCGGTAAACGATCCAGGCACCGCAATCCAGATCATCGGTCAGTTTGTGCGGCTTCTCCACCTCTGGAAGAACCCCAAAGCCACCTTTGATCCGGAGAACCAAACCTCATACGGCCGACTGTCCGCCCCCCGAATTTCGATCGAATCTCTACTGGATGATTCGTTTCTCGGTATATCACGCAATGGCGCCAGTTTTAAGGAGGTCATGGTCCGTCTGCAAAAAGCCTACCGCTCACTCGAAGCCATCGATCCCGACGCAGCCGTCCAGATCCAAACACTCTCCGAGCAATCGCTCCAGCGAGCCAAGAGTGCAATTGAACTAAAGGATGATTTCGAGGCCGTGCAAGATGCGGCCTCGCCCAAGGAGTAGCAACCGAGTCCGGCATCCATCGGCCTAAAGGAACCTCGGCCCAAGGGAGCATCTCCTGTCTCATCCCGAATGAGCCTTGATTCGGAGCCCCCCCACCCCAGAATAGGCGGTTCTCAATAGTTAGCTGCGTTATCAAAAAGAGTGAAACCTGAAGATTCAGATTGGCGGTTGACCCACCACGAAGAGTGCTTCGAGGGAGTCCGACTTCGCCTGAAGGAACTCAAAATCAGGAAAGAGAATTGGGATCACGAACACTAGAATTTCTGTTGGCAGAAGATCGTACTGGCAGAAAATGTACAAAAATATGAAACGCATGTAATCTCTGCTGCCTAAACCACCGATTCAACCCAGCCTTCGACCCCGATTGAACCTAGAAAATCAAAATGAATCCCGAAGAAGCTAAGCGTATATTTCTAAAGTTGTTTATTGGTTTCCTCATTCTCACTGCGGGGATAGCGATTCTTTCGATTCTCTCTGGTACCTTTGGTTCATTTGAACTGAAAGTCTTGGCGACCACTTTTTCAATATCGGCCGCGAGCATATGCTCTATGTCGTGTGCAGCCTTTATCGAAAGTAAGAAGGCAAAAGAATTGGGCATCATCGGTATCGTCTCCTCTGCGCTCGCAGCGACCTTGGTGATCGGTGGGATCTGGATGGAAATAAGCGAGAAGGGTTTTTGGAAGATCACTATTTCAACCATTGTCTTCGCCATAGCTCTCGCCCATGCATTTCTTCTAATTCTTCCCGACCTCGACCCTGTGCACAGGTGGGTGCAAAAGATAGCCTGTCTAAGCATCGTGGTACTCTCATGTCAGATTCTAAGTGTAGTCTGGCTCGAGATGGACAATGAGAGCTATTACAAGTTGCTAGCAGCTACCTCCATCATTGTCGTCCTACTCACTCTTGTAGTACCCATACTACTGAAAGTCCGAAAGGGACCATCTGAAGAGACAAGAACACTAGTCCTCACCGAAAACCCAGACGGCAGTTTCTGCGACGAGTCTGGAAAATACTACCGAGTTGCAGAAGTCGAACCTGAGGAGGCAGAGATTCGGGGCATAGATTGATCTGCTCCCGCGATTCTAAACAATCTCTTCCCCGATTCGCAGAATCGAGGCTACCAATCATTTGATTTCAGTAGCCTACGAACTCAGTTCGGGGGAGATCACGGGATAGCCGCTATCCGAATGTCCGCTTCTAAGCTCCCCGATTCGCAGAATCGAGGCTACCAATCATTCGCAATCGGTAGCCTCCGAACTCAGTTCGGGGGGAGATCACGGGATAGCCGTTATCCCACTGCTCGCTTCAACGCTCCCCGATTCGCTGAATCGAGGCTACCAATCATTTGCTATCGGTAGCCTCCGAACTCT
>DGMY01000075.1:29675-30275 GCA_002388665.1 Opitutia bacterium UBA4506
AGATCACGGGATAGCCGTTATCCGAATGTCCGCTTCTAAGCTCCCCGATTCGCTGAATCGAGGCTACCAATCATTTGATTTCAGGAGCCTCCGAACTCTGTTCGGGGGAGATCACGGGATAGCCGCTATCCCACTGCTCGCTTCAACGCTCCCCGATTGGCTGAATCGAGGCTACCAATCATTTGATTTCGGGAGCCTACGAACTCAGTTCGCGGGGAGATCACGGAATAGCCGCTATCCGACTGCCCGCTTCAACGCTCCCCGATTCGCAGAATCGAGGCGACCAATCATTTGATTTCGGGAGCCTACGAACTCGGTTCGGGGGGAGATCACGGGATAACCGATATCCGACTGCCCGCTCCTACACTCCCCGATTCGCAGAATCGAGGCTACCAATCATTTGATTTCAGGAGCCTCCGAACTCAGTTCGGGGGAGATCACGGGATAGCCGTTATCCCACTGCCCGCTCCTACGCTCCCCGATTCGCAGAATCGAGGCTACCAATCATTTGATTTCAGTAGCCTCCGAACTCAGTTCGGGGGAGATCACGGGATAGCCGTTATCCCACTGCCCGCTTCTACGCTCCCCGATTCGCAGAAT
>DGMY01000075.1:30501-106500 GCA_002388665.1 Opitutia bacterium UBA4506
GTTCGGGGGGAGATCACGGGATAACCGCTATCCGACTGCCCGCTCCTACGCTCCCCGATTCGCTGAATCGAGGCTACCAATCAGGTTCGACTCAAACCTGCCTGCTCCACACAAAAAAGGCGCTCCTCCGAAATGGAGAAGCGCCTTGTTTAAAATTCTACGAGAGATCGTAGCGGTTAGACCGCTTGCTCACTGGTCTCTTCCTCGGACTCTTCGGCTTCCGCCTCAAGACCCAAGGTGTCGATCGTCAAGTGACGATAGGCTGGGAGACCCGAACCGGCAGGGATGAGATTCCCCATGATCACGTTCTCCTTGAAGCCCTTCAGGTCGTCGGACTTGCCCAGAGTCGCAGCGTCGGTGAGGACACGGGTGGTTTCCTGGAAGGATGCCGCCGAGATGAAGCTCTCCGTTTCGATAGATGCCTTGGTGATCCCGAGCAGTACTGGTTCCGCTTCGGCAGGTTTACCACCGGCTTCTTCCAAACGTTCGTTTTCTTCCATGAAGGTGAAGCGGTCGATTTGTTCACCCCAGAAGAACTCGGAGTCACCTGGATCAGTGATACGGACCTTACGCAACATCTGCGAGAGAATGACCTCGATGTGCTTATCGTTGATAGTCACCCCTTGGAGACGGTACACCTTTTGGATCTCAGTCAGGAGGTATTCCTGAACTGCATTCGGTCCAAGAATTTCCAACATCTCGTGAGGATCAGCCGCACCTTCAGTCAGGTGTTGCCCCTTGGTTACGTAGTCCCCTGGTTGGACGATCAGGTGCTTGCCGTGTGGGATGAGGTGTTCTTCTGTTTCCTCATCATCCTTGGTGATTCCGTCGTTAGCGACTTCATCGGCATCCTTCTTCGTAACGAAGAGACGGCGTTTACCGCGAACGGTACCAGAGATCACAACACGACCGTCGATCTTGGCCATGTCAGCTGCTTCCTTCGGGCGACGAGCCTCAAAGAGCTCGGCAACACGAGGTAGACCACCGGTAATGTCCTGTGTTTTGGACGCCTGACGAGGGGTCTTGGCAAGCCAACCACCACGATCTACATCGTCACCTTCTTCGACCACAATCTGGGCACCAACCGGAATCGCATAGGTAGCGATTTCCTTATCAGCTTCGTCCAGGATGAGGACCTGAGGATTCAAGTCTTCCTTGTGCTCGATAACAACGTTGGTAATACCCTGGGACTCAGGATCCTGCTCCCGCTTGATGGTTACCCCTGGGATCATGTCCCGGAAGCCAATCTTACCGGCCTTTTCCGAAAGAATCGGAACACTGTGAGGGTCCCATGCGGCCAAGAGTGTTCCAGCCTCTGCTGATTCACCATCGGAAACAAAGAGGATCGATCCCACTGGAATCTTGTAGTTCTCCAGCTCTTTGTCGTTCTCATCGGTCACCGTGATGGAACCTGTCTTGTTCAGAACAACATATCGCCCGTCTGCGGTCTCTACCTTACGGAGGTCTTCCGAATAGTTGATCTTACCACCCTTACGGATGACGATCTTCGGATCACGCAAGACCTGGCTCGCAATACCACCAATGTGGAAGGTACGCATGGTCAGCTGGGTTCCCGGCTCACCAATCGATTGCGCGGCAATAATACCAACTGCAGTTCCGATCTCAACGGTTCGGCTGGACGCCGGGTTGATTCCGTACTCCTTGGCGGTAATTCCGTCGCGCTGACGAGTGGTCAAAGGCGAGAGGATCTTCAGACGCTCGATACCGAGAGTCTCGATCTGCTTACCAACAGCCTCACCAATCTGCTCACCAGCTTTGACCAGCATTTGAGAAGGTTCGGTTGGGTTGGGAACGTCTTCCGCAGAAGTACGTCCAACGATCCGTTCAGCAAGACCCACAATGGTTTCGTCACCATCCATGATCGCCCGCTTCCAGATACCATTACGGTTTCCGTCATCTTCGCAGGTTGTGATGCAGTCCATCGCAACGTCGCAAAGTTTACGGGTCAGGTAACCGGCGTCAGCAGTCTTCAACGCAGTATCCGCCAATCCCTTACGGGCACCGTGCGTCGAGATGAAGTACTCGAGAACGGTCAGACCTTCACGGAAGGACGAAAGAATCGGACGCTCAATGATGTCACCGGATGGTTTCGCCATCAGACCACGTTGTCCGCAGAGCTGACGAACCTGCTGTTTATTACCACGAGCACCGGAGTGCATCATGAGATAAACCGGATTCACCTTGTCGACAGTCGAATTGGCCTCGAGTCCGGTATATACCGCCTCTGCAATGTCATCGGTGAGCTTCGACCAGATCGCGATGATCTTATTGTAACGCTCGCCCGGAGTCAGCTGCCCCTTTCGGTACTGCTTTTCCACTCCGTCGATCTGCTTCCGAGCTTCAGAAATCATCTTTGGCTTCGAAGGTGGGATGATCATATCATCGATCCCGATCGAGATCCCGGCACGGGTCGCAGTCTTGAATCCGACTTCCTTTAGACGGTCGAGTGTCTCAATCGTCTCTTCCTGACCAGTTTGCTGGTAGGTCGCGAGGATGAGGTCACCCAGCTTACCCTTGGGAGCAAGCTCGTTGTAATAACCGACTTCGTCCGGCCAGATCGTGTTAAAGATCACCCGTCCAACCGTAGTCCGCAGAATCTTCTTCTCCGGCTTACCAAAGGTTGTCTTCTTGCCGTAGTCAGGATTGCGAATGTCGATCCAGTCATGCTTCCGGAGAACGTGTTCCGCCTCCGCAACCATCACTTCTTCGACACTACCCATCAATGGGACATGCTTACCCTCTTCCGGCAACTCCTTGGGCTCCATTGAGAGGTAGTAGGAACCGAGTACGATGTCCTGAGATGGGGTCAGAATCGGCTTCCCGCTGGAGGGCGAGAAGATGTTATTCGTCGCCATCATCAGCATCTTGGCTTCCATCACGGCCTCAATCGAAAGAGGAACGTGGACCGCCATTTGGTCACCGTCAAAGTCCGCGTTGTAAGCGGTACAAACGAGCGGGTGAACCCGGATCGCATCACCTTCAATGAGAACCGGCTCGAATGCCTGGATAGACAAGCGGTGAAGCGTAGGCGCACGATTCAAAAGAACCGGATGCCCCTTGGTCACCTCTTCCAAAATATCCCAAACTTCCGGCGAGCGCTTCTCGATCATCTTACGAGCACCGCGGACAGTGTGGACGAAGCCCAACTCCTTGAGGCGGCGAATGATGAACGGTTCAAAGAGAACCAAAGCCATCTTCTTCGGCAAACCACACTGGCTCAGCTTGAGCTCTGGACCGATGACGATCACGGATCGACCGGAGTAATCCACACGCTTACCAAGCAAGTTCTGACGGAAACGACCCTGTTTCCCCTTCAGCATGTCACTGAGGGACTTCAAGGGGCGGTTCCCGGCACCAGTCACTGCACGGCCATGACGTCCGTTGTCGAACAACGCATCGACAGCTTCCTGCAGCATGCGCTTTTCATTGTGGATGATCACATCCGGAGTCTTCAGTTGGAGAAGATTCCGCAACCGGTTGTTCCGGTTGATCACCCGACGGTACAAGTCGTTCAAGTCCGAAGTCGCAAAGCGACCCCCTTCAAGAGGAACGAGAGGACGCAGATCCGGTGGAATCACAGGCAGTACCTGGAGAACCATCCAAGTCGGGTTTGAGCCCGATTCGATGAACCCCTGGATGACCTTGAGACGCTTCGAAAGCTTCTTCTTGATCTGCTTCGAGCGGGTAGCGTGCATCTGCTCGTGGAGTTCGTCCACGAGAGGCTCGAGTTCCATCGTACCGAGAACTTCGTGTACGGCCTCTGCACCCATCTTAGCGACAAATGCATCTTCACCGTACTCATCCTGCGCCTGTAAGTACTCTTGCTCGGTGAGCAATTGCTTCAGTTCGAGGGGAGTCCGGCCCGGATCGGTCACCATGTAGTTCTCGTAATAGACCACGCGCTCAAGGCTACGGGCCGTCATATCGAGCAACAGACCGAGTCGACTCGGCATGCTCTTCAAGAACCAGATGTGTGTGACCGGTACCGCCAGGTCGATGTGACCCATGCGTTCACGGCGCACGCGGGATACGGTAACTTCGACACCGCAACGTTCGCAAACGGTGTCCTTGTATTTGATCCCTTTATACTTTCCGCATCCGCACTCGTAATCCCGAACAGGTCCAAAAATCCGCTGACAGAACAATCCGCCGACCTCCGGTTTGAAGGTACGATAATTGATGGTTTCCGGGTTCCGAACTTCTCCACTACTCCATTCACGGATAGAATCGGGGGAAGCGATCGAAATCGATACGCTGTTGTAAAGTTCCTCGGGCTCAGCAGATGCTGATCCACTTCGTTCTTCCATACTCATGACAATTCCTTTTCCGGTTACGATTACAGCGACATGGTTACTTTGCCGCGCTTAACGTCGAGGCAGAGGCTCTTAATTTCCTTCATCAAAACGTTGAAGGACTGCGGAGTTCCAGCCGATAGACTTCGATCACCCTTAACGAGTGATTCGTAGATCTTCGTCCGGCCCTGAACATCGTCAGATTTAACCGTTAGCAGTTCCTGCAGCGTGTAGGCGGCACCATAGGCTTCCAGCGCCCAAACTTCCATTTCTCCGAAACGCTGACCACCGTATTGAGCCTTACCACCCAACGGTTGCTGGGTGATCAAGCTGTACGGACCAACCGCACGGGCGTGGATCTTCTCGGCGACCAAGTGATTCAGTTTCAACATGTAGATGTAACCGACCACGACTTCCTGATCGAGCTCCTCACAGGTTTGTCCGTCAATCAACATACTCTTACCACTATCGGGCAAGCCCGCGTCGCGAAGGTATTGACGAACCTTATCCTCGGGAATCCCGTCGAAAATCGGAGTCGCTACTTTAATGCCGAGCTTCTTACAGGCCCAACCGAGGTGGGTCTCAAGAACCTGTCCAACATTCATTCGACTTGGCACCCCTAGTGGGTTCAAGCAGATTTCAATGGGAGTCCCATCCGGAAGGAAGGGCATGTCTTCTTCAGGAACAATGCGGGCAACAACCCCCTTATTCCCGTGACGACCAGCCATTTTATCTCCGACCTGAATCTTGCGCTTCGTGGCAACGTAGACCTTCACGCTCTTGATGACGCCCTGCTCGAGGTCGTCACCCTGCTCGACTGCCGAAATGCGGCGATCGCGATCCGATTCAATTTCGTCGAACTTCGTTTGGAAGCTCTTAACGATTTCCATGATCTTGATCCGTACTGGAGAAGGATCAATCTCGATGTGCTTGGAAACCTGAGCCAACTTACGAAGCAGAGTCTTCGTGATCTTCCGGTTCGCAGGGATGATGAGATCTCCGGTTTCGGAGTTCTTCACGTCCAATGGAATCTTCTCCCCGAGAAGGATATTCGAGAGAGACTCGGTCAGTTCTTCGCGCAGGCGCTCGTACTGTACCTTGTAATCCTCGTTGATCTTCTTCTTCTGACGGTTCCGATCCGAAGCGGAAAGCTTCTCTGGCTCACCTTCTACCCGTGTAGAGACCTTTACGTCCATCACGATTCCGGTGACACCCGAAGGAACGATCAGCGAAGAGTCCTTAACGTCGGCAGCTTTCTCACCGAAAATCGCACGAAGAAGTTTTTCTTCAGGAGCGAGTTCAGTTTCGCTTTTCGGAGTGATCTTACCGACGAGGATGTCGCCGGGCTTCACTTCCGCACCCACGCGGATCACACCGTTGTGGTCGAGGTTACGCAATGCTTCCTCACCCACGTTCGGGATATCATAGGTAATTTCTTCCGGTCCGAGCTTGGTATCACGGGCAGTCACTTCGAAGTCCTCTATGTGAATCGAGGTGAAGATGTCGTCCTTGATCATTTTCTCACTCAGAAGAATCGCATCCTCAAAGTTGTAACCATTCCAAGGCATGAAGGCCACGAGAACATTCCGACCGATAGCGAGGTCACCCTTCTCGGTCGCAGCACCGTCAGCCAACAATGTGCCCGGCTCAACCACCTGGCCCTTGTAGACCCGTGGTTGTTGGTTAAAGCAAGTTCCTGCGTTTGAACGGAGGAATTTGCGCAATTGGTAAACGTAAACGCCCTTATTGAGGTCGCTCTTCGGGTTACGAAGGAGCTTGGGACTCGCTTCGCCGTCTTCCGTGATGATGATCCGACGCGCGTCCACCGAGGCGACAATCCCGTTGGCTTCCGCCCGGATCACTGTCTTGGAATCGCTTGCAACACGCCCTTCAATTCCTGTTCCCACAAACGGTGCTTCCGTCTGAAGGAGAGGAACGCCTTGGCGTTGCATGTTCGATCCCATGAGCGCACGGTTCGCATCATCGTGCTCGAGGAACGGGATGAGCCCCGCCGCAACGGAAACCACCTGTTTCGGTGACACGTCCATGTAGTCGACGCGATCCCCTTCACATTCCAAGATTTGGTCACGGAACCGGCAAGTCACCTTACCGACAAAATTACCTTCGTCATCCAACTGGGAATTTGCCTGCGCAATGACGTGCGGCTCCTCCTGGTCGGCATTCAAGTAAACAACGTCATCGGAAACCCGACCGTCCTTCACAACACGGAATGGAGTTTCAATGAAACCAAACTCGTTCACCTTCGAGTAAATCGAAAGCGAGTTGATCAAACCAATGTTTGGTCCTTCCGGTGTCTCAATCGGGCAAATACGACCGTAGTGACTCGGGTGAACGTCTCGCACTTCGAAACCAGCGCGCTCACGATTCAGACCACCCGGCCCGAGAGCCGACAGACGACGTTTGTGCGTCAACTCTGCAAGAGGGTTGATTTGGTCCATGAACTGCGAGAGCTGACTCCGAGCGAAGAAATCACGGATCACCGTGCTCAATGCTTTCGGATTGATCAGCTTCTGCGGCATGATCGAGTCGACACTTTGGTCGAGGAGAGTCATGCGTTCTTTGACCAACCGCTCTGTACGAGCCAATCCAATACGGCATTGGTTCGCAAGGAGCTCACCAACAGTACGAACACGACGACTACCGAGATGGTCAATATCGTCAACATACCCTTCGCCCCGCTTCAACTTAATGAGATAGCGAGTGGATTCGACGATGTCTTCCACGTTCACAACCCGGTTTTCCAGGTCAGTCGAAAGATTCAACTTTTGGTTGATCTTGTAGCGTCCCACACGTCCAAGGTCATACCGTTTTGGATCTTGCAGGAGGCGCTTCAACAACGCTTTCGCATTTGCTGTTGTGGGAGGCTCGCCAGGACGCAGGCGCTTGTAAATATCTTTGAGCGCTTCCTCGTCATTGCGGGTCGGATCCTTCTTCAAGCAACGAACAATCAGTCCGTCGTCCGAAGTGGTGTCGATCACCGAGATCTTGGCGATACCCGCTTTTTCGAAGGAGCGAATCGTGGTCTTGGTCAGCGGCTCAAATGCGCGGGCCAACACAACACCGCGATCGGCGTCGACAATATCCTCGACGAGAATAAAGTTGGAAACGTTCTCCATCTTGAGCCCTTCGACTACCGAAAGGTCCTGGAGATCGTAGAAAAGGTTAAGGATGTCGTGGTTCGAGCTGTAACCCATTGCGCGGAGCAATGTAGTGATCAGGAACTTCCGACGACGACGGCGGCGGTCCAGGTAGACGTACAGCAGGTCGTTTTGATCGAATTGTGCCTCGAGCCAAGTTCCGCGGTCCGGAATGATTCGGAACGAATGCAGCATCTTTCCGCTGGTGTGCTGTGCTTGCTCGAAGCAGAGACCAGGCGAACGGTGCAACTGAGAGACAATAACGCGCTCTGCGCCATTGATAATGAAGCTTCCGCGAGTTGAAATCATGGGCAATTCACCCATGTAGATCTCTTCTTCCTTCATCTGCTCCTCTTCACGGAGAGAGAACTTCACGTAAAGCCCTACAGAGTAGGTTACGCCGTCGCGCAGACATTCGATTTCGGAATACTTCGGCTCTGTGAGTTTGTAGCTCGAGAAATCAAGCATGCACCGAGCATCATAACTCTCGATGGGAAAGACATCGCGAAATACGGATTGAAGTCCCACGTTCTTCCGTTGGCTCGGGGGGACTTCCATTTGCAGAAACTCTTTGAATGAGTCGATCTGGTTTTGGATAAGATTGGGCGGCTCAATGACCTCCTTCAGACTTCCGAAATTGATGCGTTCAGACATGATGGCGTTTGTGGTGCGGACAGGTTAGCGTAGATCCGAGGTGCCGGCGGAATGGCCGACTTTTAGAAACAGTACAGCCGCGCGGGAAATACCCGCGCGGTCTGACTGGAATTCGTTCTGTAAGAAAGAGCTTACGATGTTATTTGACCTCCACCTTGGCACCGGCGGCTTCAAGCTTCTTCTTGATTTCTTCCGCGTCGTCCTTCGTGGTGGCTTCTTTGACAGGCTTAGGGGCACCTTCAACCAGTTCTTTAGCTTCCTTGAGCCCAAGACCGGTGATAGCGCGAATTTCCTTAATAACAGCAATCTTATTGCCGCCGAAGTCGGCCAGGATGACGTCAAATTCATCCTTTTCTTCTTCTGCAGGTGCATCGCCGCCAGCAGCGCCACCAGCCGCGATCGCGACAGGAGCAGCGGCGCTAACGCCCCATTTTTCTTCCAGTTCCTTAACGAGTCCTGCGATGTCGAGGACTGTCTGGGAGCTGAGCCATTCAATTACGTCTTCTTTAGTGATATCTGCCATAATTACCTCCTGAGCGGATAGCGATCAATTCGATCTGTTTAAGGAGGTGGTTACCCCCTATCCGCTTCACTCTTGGTTATCGGTTGTGTATTGTGTGTTCTTTCCTCCCAAAGGCCAATGGCCTCCGGAAAAAATCAGTTGGCGTCGCCCTTGTCGGCGTAGGCCTTGAGGACATTGACCACGCTTTGTGGTACCGCGTTGACCACGGTAACGAAACGCTGCGCAGGTGTGTTGAGTAGTGAGAGGAACTTCGCACGGAGTTCGTCCAGACCCGGTAGGTCGGCGAGCTCGAGAAGCGAATTCGAATCAACGGCTTGGTCACCGAGGATTCCCACTTTCATCTCTACCTTCTCTTTGTCCTTGAAAAACTTTTTGAGAACTTTTGCGACGCCAGAAGGATTGTCTCCTCCTACGATGATCGCGGTCGGTCCGTTCAACCATTCCTGAAGGTCGGGTTTTTCGCGACGTCGCAGGGCAAGGTTCAAAATGCTGTTTTTGACAACGTGAAATTCCGCGTTCTCTGCTGCGAGAGAAGTACGGAGCGCTTCCGTTTCTTCAACGGTGATGCGCTCGTAGTTTGTCAGGAATACGTATTCGGATTTGTCGAGGTGTTGGTCGACTTCTTGTACGAGTAAATCTTTTTCCGGTCTCATTGGAAATCTCTCCTAGGGATGTATCAGTAGTTGCTGTAAACCGAGGGCGAAAGTGCAATCGCCGGGCTCATGGTTGAGCTTAGTGAAAGCCCGCGAATGTACTTACCACGGAGTGTTTCCGGGCGTGCGCGGCCAAGAACCTCGATGACTGCAGTAGCGTTTTCTTCCAACTGCTCAACGGTGAAGGAACGTTTTCCGATCACAATCGCAACGTTGGCGGTCTTGTCCATTTTGAACTCAACCCGACCTGCCTTAACGGCTTGAATCGCTTCTTCCAGGTTGTCCGAAACCGTGCCGGCCTTCGGATTTGGCATCAAACCACGAGGTCCAAGTACACGGGCAACTTTACGAACTTCCTTCATGGCAGCGGTGGTTGCCACTGCTACGTCGAAGTCCATCCATCCACCCTGGATCTTTTCGATCAGCTCGCCGAGTCCAGCTTCGTCTGCACCTGCAGCCAATGCCTCATCGGGAGTTTCGGTGAAAGCGATCACACGAACCGTTTTTCCGCTTCCGTTTGGAAGGCTGACGGTTCCCCGAACCATTTGTGTACTCTGTTTCGGATCTACGTAGAGGCGTGCCTGTAACTCGACGGTTTCGTCGAAATTCGCTTTCGGTAGTCCTTGTAGGACCGCCACTGCGTCTTTCAACTCCAGAGCTTCTTGCTCGGGAGTGAGTTCAGCTGCCTTGCGGTAACGTTTACTGCGTGTCGCTGTTGCCATGATTCTTATTCTCTCTTTTCAATTGGTCTTCTGCTTCCCTCGAGAAAGGGGGAATCAGTCAACGACCTCAATGCCCATGCTGCGGGCGGTTCCCATGATGATTTTAGCGGCCTGATCCGGATCGGATGCATTCAGGTCGTTCTTCTTGATTTCAACGATCTCATCGATCTGCTTGCGAGTGACCTTACCAACTTTATCGCGGTTGGGGACTCCCGATCCTTTGGCAATTCCTGCAGCCTTCTTCAAAAGAATAGGCGCAGGAGGGCTCTTCAGGATATAGCTGAACGAACGATCGGCGTAGACAGTGATAACGACAGGGAGGACGGTCCCTGCCTGTTCTTTCGTCCGGGCGTTAAAGTCCTTACAAAAGGCCATAATATTGACCCCTTGAGCACCTAGCGCCGGGCCGACTGGCGGTGCCGGATTGGCAGCACCAGCTGGCAATTGCAGACGAATTTCTCCAATAACTTTCTTAGACATTGATATTCCTTACTCTTCGACCCTTTCGACCTGCCAGTATTCCAGGTCGACGGGGGTAAACCGTCCGAAAATTGAAACCGACACCTTGAGGCGACCACGATCCGGATCGACTTCGTCGATCCGCCCAGTGAGGTTCGAAAAAGGTCCGTCGTTGATTTTGACCTCTTCCCCAATTTCGTATTCGACCTTCGGGCGTTCTTTGCCTTGTGCGTCGCTTACCTGCTGGAGAATGCGATCAATTTCGATTTTTTTGAGGGGAACCGGGCGTTCTCCTCCAACAAAGTTGATGACCCCTTGGGCATCCTTAACAAAATACCAAGCTTTCTGATCGAGATTGCCGTCATCGTCGTAGAGACGCATTTGGACAAAAATATAACCAGGATAGAACTTTCGTGTTCGCTGCGACTTCTTGCCAGCCTTTACCTCTGTCACCGTTTCGGTTGGCATGAGAACCTCTGAGACCCGATCGCCCATTTCTTCAATTTCCACAAACTTGTCCAAGTACAACTTGGCCTTTTGTTCCTGGTTGGAGAGAGTCTGGACGGCGAACCAGCGATGGCCGCTCATTGTGCTGTTGGAAACCATGATAAAATCGTGGGGAAAATTACAATTCGATCAAGCGACTCAAGAAAGTGGGCGTACCCACTCGGTCACTAGTTCGATCGAATTGAGAAGGAAGAAGTCAGAAACGCCGATAAAAGCTCCCAAAATCGCTACCCCGATCAGCACTACGATTGTGTACTGCCTGAGCTCTTTCCATGTAGGCCAAGAGGCTTTCCGGAGTTCCAGGACAGTTTCTTTCCAGAATGTCCGGATGGATCGAAATGGGTTTTTCATCAGGTTGGCGATTCGAAAGGTGGCGGGAGAAGAGGGACTCGAACCCCCAGCCTACGGTTTTGGAGACCGTTGCTCTACCAGTTGAGCTATTCTCCCTCCGAAATAAGTTGGTTTAGTGATTAGGATAGCGAATGCCGGGAACGCATATAGCGCCCCCGGCATCCCCAAAAAAAGGCTTAATTATGCCGAAATGCCTCAGTCAGAGACTTCCGCGATACGACCAGCACCGATGGTGCGGCCACCTTCACGGATAGCGAAACGTTGTCCAGGCTCCATAGCGATTGGCTTTTGGAGAACCAGATTAATTCCGAGGTTGTCCCCAGGCATAACCATTTCAACACCTTCAGGAAGTTCTACGATACCGGTAACATCAGCTGTACCGAAGAAGAACTGCGGGCGGTAACCCTTGAAGAAAGGAGTGTGACGACCACCTTCATCCTTAGTAAGGACGTAGATTTCAGCCTTCGCCTTGGTGTGTGGAGTGATGCTGCCGGGCTTAGCCAATACTTGACCGCGCTCGATAGCGTCTTTTTCAACACCACGGAGGAGAAGACCCACGTTGTCACCAGCTTGACCCGAGTCGAGGGTCTTGCGGAACATTTCCACACCGGTAACGATGGTTTTGCCTTCTTTTTCAAGACCGACAATCGCAACTTCTTCACCGACCTTGACCTTACCACGCTCGATACGACCAGTGGCAACTGTACCACGACCTGTGATCGAGAAGACGTCCTCAACGGACATTAGGAAAGGCTTGTCAACTGCGCGATCCGGTTCAGGGATGTCGGCGTCGATGGCGTCCATAAGGTTTTGGATCGCGTCCTTACCTTCTTGCTTCTCCTCGATCGCAGCAAGTGCGGATCCACGAACGATAGTGATGTTGTCACCGTCAAATTCGTACTTGGAGAGAAGATCACGGATTTCCATTTCAACAAGCTCAAGAAGCTCTTCGTCGTCCAAGAGGTCGACCTTGTTGAGGAATACCACGATGTTAGGAACACCAACCTGGCGAGCCAGAAGGATGTGCTCGCGAGTCTGCGGCATAGGGCCGTCAGCAGCGCTAACTACGAGGATCGCGCCGTCCATTTGGGCAGCACCTGTGATCATGTTTTTTACGAAGTCGGCGTGCCCGGGGCAGTCAACGTGAGCGTAGTGACGATTGTCAGACTCGTACTCAACGTGTGAAACCGCGATCGTGACGATCTTGGAAGAGTCACGTACGGTACCGCCTTTAGCGATGTCCGAGTAGCTCTTGACTTCAGCGAGACCTTTTCCTGCTTGAGTCTGCAAAATAGCAGCCGTGAGAGTGGTTTTGCCGTGGTCAACGTGACCGATGGTTCCCACGTTCAGGTGGGGCTTCGTGCGTTCGAATGATTCCTTAGCCATGAGATGGGTTGGTGCTTGTTATCAGGTTAGAGTTGAATTTAAGTGGAGCCCTCGAGCGGATTTGAACCGCCGACCTCGTCCTTACCAAGGACGCGCTCTGCCGACTGAGCTACAAGGGCGGCGAAAGTGCCTTTTGGGATTGGTTTAGTTTCTTGTGTTTAAGTAGAACGTAGAGACGAAAGCGGTGGATAGTGAGTTTCCATTCCCTGCTCGTCAACCCCAGATTTCCTGTTTTTTCTATTTCTTTTAATTCTATGATCAAAGCACCTACCAATATCGAAAACATTGGCGAGGAGATCGCCATCCTCTGGCCCGATTCCCATGAATCTTATTTCTCTCACGAGTACTTGCGAGAGAAGTCTCCGAGCGCTGACAATATGGGAGAGGTGGATATCCTCGGCCATCGGCACGGGGGCGATGGACCGAAATTTTTTCCGGGAGTCCGTGTGGTCGGCTGGGAGATGGTCGGTAACTACGCGGTTTGTTTTCATTTTTCAGACGGTCACTCGACGGGCCTGTTCTCCTGGCCGTACTTGAGGCAAATCGACGCAGAAAGAGACTGAGCGAGGGAGGAGCGTCACAAGATTCCGGCATCCGCAAAACTATAATAGCCCACTCCAGCCGGATCCGCCGCCTTGCTCCCTACCACAATGTGGTCCAGCAAAGAGATGGACAACACGTTGGCCGCTTCGCGCAACTGACGGGTCACCCGCACATCGGCAGCGCTCGGTGCCGGGTCTCCACTGGGATGATTGTGCGCCACGATCGCGGCCGATCCACCCTCCCGAATCACTTCACGATAGACTTCCCGCGGATGAACCAGGCTGGCGTCGGCTATCCCGCGGGTGACTTCGATTGATCGGATGAGGTGATTCTTCCGATTGAGAACCAGTACCCAGAATATCTCCACGTCGAGCCCTGCAGCCACCGGCTGGTAAAAGTTGAACACTTTCTCAGGGTCATCAAATACAGTAGGCTTATCACGGTCGGTCTGCAGGATCGCCCGGCGAGCGACTTCCATAATCGCGGCAAGCTGCAGTGCCTTTACCCGTCCCACCCCTCGAATTCGTTGAAAGTCCGCCACGGTCCAACGAACCAGGTGAGCGATTGAACCCGCCCGCCGAATCATCTCTCCCGCCACTTTCATCACGTCATGCCCCGCGGTACCGCTCCGCACGAGTATCGCCAGAAGCTCTGCGTCCGAGAGCGCCCCCGCCCCATATTGCTCCATCCGTTCCTGCGGCCGCTCTTCGCGGCAAAGATTACGAAAATCACTCAAATCATCACTCATAGGCTTCTCCCCTCTTTCACTATTAGCAAAAGCTCCCCCGAAAGAGCAAGGTAAAGTGAACAGAAGTTCACCTTCATTGCCTACACAGTTGCCTCACTCCGACTCAAACCCAGGAGCGATGCCCACACCTCCAATGTCATAATTCGGCGACAATTCACAAACAAACTTGCCAGCCCACTGGAAAAACTCCTCGGTTCCGCCATAGTTCCCACTTGTGCGCGAGACGAACCCGTGCAGCGAGCCACACCGTTTTCATCCAAACTCGATTTTCCATGAGCCCATCTAACCAAAAGAAGATTCTCGTTCTTGGCGGAGGCTTTGGCGGTCTCGAATTCTGCCGCCGCATGAAGAATGAAAATGTGACGACAATGCTAGTCGACCGAAAGAACCACCACTTATTCCAACCCCTACTCTACCAGGTAGCGACTTGTGGTTTGTCCGCCCCCCAGATCGCACAACCGCTGCGGGGCATTCTACGCGGCCGGTCCGACTTAGCGACGTACTTGGACGAGATCCAGGAGATCTCCCTGAAAGAGAAGTGGGCGAAAGGACGGGACCGCATCTATGAATACGACTATCTCGTTCTGGCGATGGGCGCTCAAACCAGCTACTTTGGCAATAACCATTGGGCCAAGCATACCCACGGATTGAAAACGCTGAAAGATGCGATTGATATCCGCACTCATGTCCTGAAGTCGCTGGAGAAGGCCGAGATGGAGGCCGATCTCGAGAAGCAAAAGAAG
This sequence comes from Opitutia bacterium UBA4506, assembly GCA_002388665.1. Lineage (GTDB taxonomy): Bacteria > Verrucomicrobiota > Verrucomicrobiia > Opitutales > Puniceicoccaceae > Puniceicoccus. Next base: position 45,262 of record DGMY01000075.1, read on the forward strand.
CTCATGACTTTCGTGGTCATCGGTGGCGGTCCAACTGGCGTTGAAATGGCCGGTGCTCTGGCCGAACTGGGCCGGAATGTCCTTCATCGAAATTTTCGCCATATCGACCCAAAGAAGGTCCGGGTCATTCTAGTCGAAGGATCGGAGAAGATCCTGGGTAACTACAGTGAACCTCTTCCGACTTCTGCGCGCAAACAGATCGAGAAGCTCGGTGTGGAGGTTCGCTGCGGTGACATGGTTCAGGATATTCGCGCGGGCGAGGTAGATGTCGCCGGGGAAACACTCCATGCAGGAACAATCATATGGGGCGCGGGGGTCGAAGCGGTCCCCCTCACCCGCCAACTGGATGTCCCCCTTGATCGAGCCGGCAGGATTAAAGTAGAGCCAGACTGCTCGATCCCGGGCCACCCCGAAGCGTTCGCAATCGGCGACATTGTTAATCTGGTCGACACAAAGGGCAAACCAGTTCCGGGAGTATCCCCTGCCGCCCTCCAGATGGCCAAGCACGTGACCAAGATTATTAAGGCCGAGATCCGAACCAACGGCCCTGTTTCTCCCGAAAAGAGAAAGCCTTTCTCCTATCTAAATAAGGGAAGTATGGCTACGATCGGCCGCTCCAAAGCGATCGCCGAGATCGGAAAATTAAAGATGTCCGGTTGGCCTGCCTGGATGGCTTGGCTTATGGTCCACATCATCTTTCTTGTCGGATTCCGAAACCGCGTGGTCGTCCTCCTCGACTGGTTCTATAGCTACATCAGCTATCGGCGTGGAGCCCGGGTCATTCTCGATTGATGCCCTCTCTCCAGAAACGGTGCTGTCGCTCTGGTCGCAATTGCTAGCGGGCCGCCAATGCCTGCTCACAAGCGATTCGCATGGCCTGCGCGCTAACCTTCTCGTCCGTCCAAATTTCCAGCGATCGTACGCCTTGATGAACCAGCATACCCAATCCATTGGCGATGGGGTACCCTCTGAGCAGTCCCGCTTCCAGAAAAGGTGTGCGCGCGGGGTTGTAGATCATATCGTAGAGCAAACAACCCTCCGGGAGCTCATCGACGGAAATCGGTGAAGGATCGTTCTGCGATAGTCCGAGTGAGGTCGCATTGATAATCAGAGAGCCCGGGGCGGCCGCTGCCGGTACTTCTTCCATCGAGATGGCAGACCCACGACCCAATTCATCCGCCTGGGAATCTATGATGGCCTGCGCTTTATCCAATGTTCGATTCGCGACTAGAATGGATTTGGCGGACGAGTGGATGCATTGCGCCACGGCCGCTCGACTCGCGCCTCCGGCACCCAAAATCACGATATCCCGTCCGGTGAGTCCTTGCCCGAACGCCTCTTTCACGGCGTTTTCGAGCCCGTAACCGTCTGTATTATACCCCTCGAGTCGGCTTCCTTTAAAAAATAATGTATTCACCGCACCCATTTTAGCCGCTACGGGATCGATCTCATCTAAAAGGGGGAGGACTTCTACTTTATGGGGCACCGTGAGGTTGATCCCCCGAAATCCTTTTTTCCGGAATAGCTCCACTCCTTCCGCCAGGTCCTCAGGCTGAAGCTCAAATGCATCATAGCGCCAATCCGAGAATCGAGGAGACGCTGTCGACAATACCTTCAGAGCGGCTCGATGCATCGGAGGGCTGATTGAGTGCCGAACGGGCCAACCAACGACCCCAAGCTGTACACCTACAGGAGTAAAATCGCGCAGAGCGTCGAGGGTGAAGACATCGTCAGGAAGATTCTCGCTCATAGACATCTTCAAATTCCTGAATATATCCAGTAAATTGGCGAGCCTTTCCCATTTCGTTTTTCAACGTATACTGATGAGCAAGATTCCGACAGAACCGACAAAGAACTTCGCCCGTGGTCGATGGAAGAAGATACTCCGCCCCATCTTCAATGTGGTGAGTCAATAGCATCTGTCGTACCTCCTCTTCACTGCGGAAGCGGCCACGATCAAAGGGATCCAGATAGAAGGAGTTCGGATCCTCCAAATTAGCCAGGAGGAATCTGCCCGGAGTACCAATCGGATCCAACGTGATACTACAACGGTCTGCGACCAACAGGTACAGAACGCTCAGTGAAATGGGGATGCCCTTCCGCCTGTAAATCACGGAACTGATGAAATTATTGTCGGGATTCTCAAAGTCCTCGAGATCACCGCTAAATCCATACTCGTGATAGAAAACGCAATTGAGCTGCTTACATTTCTCAAAAACCGATGACTCGGGGACGATCAACTCACGGCACCTTGTCGCGACTTCGTCAATAAACCCCGCAACCATAGACCACTCCAAATCCGGGTGAACCGTCCGTTCCAGCAGAAAACAACCCACCTCCAGTTCATATCGAAATGAGCGGATAAATGAGCGGAAATCCCCGTGAGGGTCATCAAATCCCAGCTCAACCAATAAGGACCGCGCATGGCGACCAATCCCGCTCCCCCGCTGGCGAGCTACCTCCCTCAAAAAGACAACCCCATCATCTTCCTGATTCCGGATCTCTGCCACAACAGCCTGCCGAACCACAGGACTCTCGTCATCCAGTAACTTAATCAAAGCATCTTTCCGGCCTTCCGAAATCATTCCCTAGCTCTACCACTCCCCGCCCTCCTTCAAAAGAAAATACTCTTTGTAAATCAATTTGTACCTGGTTTATTTCAACAGGTGGCGACGCTACTGAGGCGAGCCATCCCCTATTTCGGGTTGAATGGTCCCTCAGATCTCTATTTATCTCATCTCCATATGTTCGAAAGCCTCACAGACCGGATGAGTAAAGCCCTGCGGAATATCCGCGGAGTAGGAAAACTGACCGAGGAAAATACCTCAGAAGCTCTAAAAGAAGTTCGGTCCGCTCTTCTTTCAGCCGATGTCCATTTTAAAGTGGTCCGCGAATTCGTTGATCGTGTCCGCGAGAAAAGCAATGGTGTCGAGGTCACAAAGTCGATCACACCCGGTCAGCAGATCGTCAAGATCATCAATGACGAATTGGTCGAGTTGCTGGGAAACCAAACTTCTGAAATCAGCAGCGTCCGCCCGCTGCGCGTTCTGATGGTTGGTCTCCACGGATCCGGTAAAACGACTTCTACCGCCAAGCTCGCCCGCCTGTTTCGAAAACAGGGAATGAAGCCGGGATTGGTCGCCTGCGATGTCTACCGACCCGCGGCGATCGATCAACTCGAAACTCTGGCCCGTGAAGGTAATTTCCCCATCTATTCAGACCGAGATCAAAAGAAGGTACTGAAGATCGCTCGATCCGGTGAGAAAGAACTCATCGCACAGGGCTGTGACGTAATTATTTTCGATACAGCAGGCCGTCTCCAAATCGATGACGACCTAATCGAAGAAGTTCGTGATCTAAAGCAAAAGATCCAACCCGAGGAGGTCTTTCTCGTAGCCGACAGCGCCCTGGGTCAAGAGGCTGTCAATGTGTCCAAGGCGTTCCATGAAGCGACTTCCTTGACAGGAATCATCCTGACAAAGCTCGATGGCGATGCCCGAGGGGGTGCAGCCCTCTCGATGAAGAGCCTTACTGGCGTCCCCATTAAATTCGTCGGAACCGGCGAAAAAATGGATGCCATCGAGGTGTTTCATCCCGACCGCATGGCCTCTCGAATCCTCGGCATGGGCGATGTCGTTTCGCTCGTCGAAAGAGCACAGGAGAACGTCGACCAAGACGAAGCAGAGAGAATGGCGAAGAAGCTCCGCAAGGCAGATTTCAACCTGGACGACATGCTGAGCCAAATGCGCCAAGTCAAAAAGATGGGCTCTCTCGGATCCATCATGAAAATGATTCCCGGGATGAATGGCGTGGAGATCGGGGATGAGGAGAACAAGAAAATGGCTCGAACCGAGGCGATCCTGTTGTCAATGACCCGCCAAGAGCGCAGCTCACCCAACTTGATCAACGGCCGGAGACGTATGCGTATAGCAAATGGTTCCGGTACCCATGTGCGCGATGTGAATCAGCTGTTGAAACAGTTTGGACAGATGCGGAAAATGATGAGAAAAATGAAGGGGAAGAACCCGGAGAAATTGATGCGCCAGATGGGCGGCGGTCAGGGTGGCGGAATGCCCGGGGGCGGTCTGCCTCCAGGATTTCCCGGAGCTTAACACCTACGGATTTTGAGTTCAGAGAGAACTCGCTACTTGAATAGTCCTTTCCGCAGCCCGACACCGACCGCGAGACCCTGCCAATCCGCGCCCCTCATGGGATGGGGCCGTCTTGTCCGAACTGGGGGATCCGCCTCCTGGCTCAATCGATTCTTCACAAATGCAGCGGAACCCAAAATTTGCCCATCGGAAAAATAGCGCACTCGGCAACGCAGCACCGTAGCCAGAGGAAGCCTTCCCTTCTCGCGCTCCAAGACCTGCGACGCAGCATCCCTATCGATTGACGACTTTCCCTCTGACTCTTCAGAACCGATTCCAAAGAGAGTCCTCCGGTATCCCGACAAGTTCCGACCGAGGATCGACAATCCCTTCCGAGCCATCGGACTTCCTGCAACCGCTTCACCATAGCCACAGTACCGATAGTCTTTGGGGTCATCGACGATTCCGGCACGGACGGGGTTCAAATCAATATAAGCAGCGACGGTTCTCAACGCCCACTGATCACCTTCCACCAACACACTTTTAAAGCGATCAGACCACAGCGGTCCAAATCTCTCTCTCGAGCGGTTGAACCAAAACGAGAATCGATGTTTCAGGGTTTTCATGAACCACGAAATATCGTGCATTCTACGAGTGATCATCTTCCTCAACTCTGCCCCCTCTAGCGATCGAGTTTGCAAGTGATGTTTCAGGACCTCGACCGTCATCGGCTGCCAGGGTGTCGGATGTGGATACAGCCTCTGATAGCGTCGAACCAATTCCTCGTCCGAAATGCTATCCACGTAAGGAACCTCTACGAGCAGATGAAAGTGATTATTCATCACAGCATAGGTCACAACCCGAATCCCCGAGAAATCTGCCACCTGCCAAATCATCTTACGCAGGACCTCCCGCTCCCGAGAACCGAACAACGCCTCCCCATTTACGGTCCGGCTCATCAAATGATAATAAGCAGTTTGCCCCTCGACCTTTCTCCTCCTGCGTTTCATTACCCTACTCCACCGCAAAACCCGCCCCCAGTCAACACTAATGTACCTGGCTCATTGTTAGCGTTGATCTCGTGAGAATCCTCGGATTCGGTTACTGTTGGGCTATCTCTTTGGCGAAATAGGTTAGGACGATGTCGGCCCCTGAGCGAACGATCGCGAGTAAAGACTCGTCTCTCGCAGCAGCATAATCGATCCATCCATTTTGGGCTGCAGCGTGGATCATGGCGTACTCACCAGAGACCTGATAGGCTGCCACTGGAAGATCACACTGATCCTTCACACGTTGAATTACGTCCAGATAAGCCCCCGCCGGTTTCACCATGATGATATCGGCACCTTCCTCGATGTCCAAGGCCACTTCAACCATGGCTTCACGGACGCTGCCCGGCGAGAGTTGGTATGTCGACTTGTCCAGATAGGCTCCCCCTTTCACTGGCGAACTGCCTACTGCATCTCGAAAAGGTCCATAAAAAGCCGAAGCAAACTTGGCGGAATAGGCCATAATCACCGTATTCTCGTACCTGGCCGCATCCAGTGCCTTTCGAATAGCTCCCACACGTCCATCCATCATATCGGATGGGGCTACCCAATCGACCCCCGCCTCGGCATAGACCACTGCCATCTCTGATAGAATCTCAACGGTCGGATCATTGATCACTTCACCCGTCGAGAAATCCACAACCCCATCGTGGCCATGGGTGGTATAAGGATCCAAGGCAATATCGGCGATCAAGTTCACAGGAATCCCCGCATCCTTAACCAACCGTGCCAATCGCGGAACGATCCCATTCGGGTCCACAGCGGCAGCCCTCCCCGAATCCGTTTTTAGCGCTTGCTCAATTTTTGGGAAAAGAGCCACCGATCTAATCCCCAGATCCGAAAGGACCCTAACCTCCTCAAGAAATTCTTTACGCCCCAGCCTTTCTATTCCCGGCATCGAGCCCACTGGCTCACGAGCACTTTCCTGATCGAGAACAAAAACGGGCTGAATCAACTTCTCCGGCAAAACTCGAAATTCCCGGATCATATCCCGAAGGATCTCATTCTGCCGCAATCGTCGCGGACGTCTTTGAAGAGAGAGAGAAAATGGCTGCCCCATCCATCTATCTCAGCTCAAAATCTTATCCGTATCAACTTTTCCAGCAGCATTTCGAGGGATTTTTTGAAGCACCTTGACGACCGCCGGAACCTCAGGCCCGTCCAGATCGCGTTTCAATAAGGCTCTCCAATCTCTGTTCGAATCAGATGTCTCCAAAAAAAGGTGTACCCGATCCCCCCACTCCGGATCGAGAACCGACATGGCAAAGGCGTCTGTTACTCCATCCAAACGGGTTCCCGCCAGTTCGATTCTCTCGAGTGAAATCGTTTCGCCTCCACTGTTCACAAAACGACCTTTTCTACCCAAGACCCTCAACCTTCCCCTTTCATCGATTTGACCCAAATCCCCCGTAGCCCACGGTCCAGCCGCTCTTGGATCAGCACCCCAATACCCGTAAAACAATTGGTCTGAATCGATGAAAATCTCTCCGTCACTGGCGACAGAAATCTGGTTTCCGGGAATATGATCCACAGCGGCTGATTCTCCTTTGAGAAAATCGCTTGGACGCTGAACCGCTACCATTGCCCCGGTCTCCGTCATCCCATAGACCAATCCCAGAGGAATCCCGAGAGCTCGTGCTCGAACCAATAGATCGTCCGAAAAAGCGGCGCCACCTCCGTAGACACAATCCAACCCCCGAAGGAATTCGCACCGTCGAGGATCCTCCAGGGCACGATAGAGAGTCGTAGGAACTACAGAGCCAAACCGCATTCCGTAATTGTCCTCTCCTACATCTTGATAGTCATCGAACAAAACTCCTCCCGAGACCAGCGCACGGACCACCGGCATCAACCCGCTAATGTGGAAGAGAGGGAGTTCAAGGCAAGCCGACATCGGCACTTCCTTCCAATATCTTCCCAAATTTACAGCACTGCATTCCAAAGAATCCCACGTATGAATTGCGAACTTCACTCGGCCCGAGCTTCCTCCAGTTCGAATGAGTACACCCTGTTCACGAACTGCAACGTCCCAAACCTCTTCCAATGCGGACCGAGTCCAACTTCCCCATGTTCTGGAAGTCAGCACGATCGGTACGCCAGACACCACGGAAGCAAGAATCTTCGCGATCGATTCCGGCCGCGAGTCCTGGACTACTACCTCCAAAACAGACCCCCGATGATTCTCATGAACTTTCAATTCCGATTCGAATGCCTCTCGAAATTGGACCTCACTCTTCACGGATGCAAAAAGCCGATTTTTACGGAGATTATCTGCCAATAGCATTGTCATAAACAGAATCCAGCAGACCGACGGTTACTTCACCAACCTCAGGTAAACCCGCTGTCCAACCGTCCAAATCATCCGGCTGAAAACAACCTCTCGTGCCCAGCCCATGCGCGAATTGGCTACTCCCGAGATCCGAGGCAACCTTAGCGACAAACGCATACCCTACGCCAGATTCGAACGCAGAAGAGACGACGATGCGGGGACAGAAATCCTCTTTTAATGAATAAAGGGCGTCCAGATTGCCAAACAGGGAAGGCTTCACCACAAAAATTCCAGCCCACCCCATTTCCATAAACTGCTTCAGGCTACGGGCATCTCTCACGGACTCGTCCAACGCCAACCGGACGGAATCTTCTCCAAATTCCTTCATCAGAAAGCCTTCCTGTCCTACGGGCAAAGGTTGTTCGAGAAACTCGACCATCGGACGACCCTTCATCCAATTCAACCATCTTGCAGTCCCGTTCACGTCCAACTTCTGATTCGCATCCAGTCGAAAACGAACACCTGGTTCCGCACGGCGCAGTAAAACCTCTAGTTTTTCTCGCTCACGCTGCTCATCTTCCATTCCAATTTTCACCTTCCACGTTGAGTTCGCATCGAACTTTTCGGGCAACAATGAGTTCCCCTGCAGGAGCCCCGCGGATTGAACCTGAAAACGAAATGGAATCGACTGCTGAAGACACCAAGAAGCAAATCCCAAAGCCCCCTCCTCCCCTAGAGCTGAACGATCTCCAGAAACCTTCCATTCCCGGATCTTCTCCTCCCAGCCCAAAGGCAGCTCGTTGAGACCGGGAAAAGGAGACACCTCTCCAAAAAACACCCCTCCCTCTCGAGTTTCCCTCAGGATCCAACCGCTTCTCTCACTGAGCAGACCAGCCCCGGTTCGAAGCGCCGGAGAGAATCGTCTCTGCCAGAACACGGCATCCCTTCCCGAAGGATTCTGCTGATAAGTCGACTTGATGACTCGAAGTTTTTCCGACTCCCGCATCCCGTCAACCGGAATCAGTAAAGTAGCTATTTATAAACCTGGTACATTTATTTTGACAAATAGTCATTATGTACGCGGTACATTAGTCTTGACGGTGGATTGGAAGGAAAACTTGAACTCCTCACGCAGAGTGGGAATTATTCGACGATTCATCCGCTAAGAATTCACCGAATTTTATCAGTCCCAATCCATTATGGCATCACCAGCAAGTACAACAGACCTCCTGATTGAGCTGACCCAGAAACTCTCGACTCGAGTCTCACTCGAGTTTGATGAGGCATCCAAGGCTGCGGGAGCCCTTGCCTCCAGTGAACCGCCGGTGGAGACGAAGGAGTCCTTTCTCCGGGAATTGGCGCGGAAGGGAGAGAGCCCGGAGGAGGTATTTGCGTTTGCCCAAGAGTTCCGCAAACGGGCGATAGACCCAAAACTCGAAGAGATTTCCCCCAGAGCTATCGATATTGTGGGCACAGGGGGCGACAAGAGCGGAACATTCAATTTTTCAACAGCCACGGCGCTCCTCCTTGCAGCGATGGGAGTCCCGGTGATGAAGCACGGCAACCGCTCGATCACATCAAAAAGCGGCAGTGCTGACCTGATCGCTTCCCTTGGCGTATCGATGGAGGGCGATCATGACTACCTTCGAAGCAGCTTAGAGGAGTTCAACTTCTGCTTCTTTTTCGCACCTGCCTTCCATCCCTCATTCAAGGAGATTATGCCGGTGCGCAAGCGACTGGCGGAAACCGGAACGCGCACGATATTCAACCTATTGGGTCCGCTCATTAACCCTGGGAAACCGGCCAACCAGCTCATGGGAGTTTTCCACGAATCGTGGCTTCCGCCAATCGCGGGAGCGCTGGACAGCCTCGGACTGGAATCGGCACTGGTGGTTCACTGCAAAATCTCGGAAACCCAGGGGGTCGATGAACTGACAGTTTCCGGGGCCAACTTCCTTGAGGGTGCCGGCCGACTAAAAGGCCAGACGTTCCCATCCGCCCCCTCTGAATACGGCCTCACAGCAGCGCCGCTCGTAGACATCCAAGGAGGAGACGCGGCACAAAATTCAGCGATTCTGCGCAAAATCGCCGATACCACCCAAACGGGCCCGATTGTTGATACTCTGCTATTCAACGCTGGCGCTGCCCTGTTCACCTGTGGGCGGGCCGAATCGATTCCGCATGGGATTGAAACCTCCCGCTCGGCATTACAGTCCGGCATATTGACGAAGTGGATGGACCGATTCGAAGACTTCAACCGAAAGCAATCATGAGCACACGCTATTTTGGAACTGACGGCATCCGCGGAGAGGCCGACGGACCACTCTTTGAACGGGCATTTATCATTAGGCTCACAGACGGGCTGATCCGATACCTTCGATCCTCCCTCGGAGTGAAGTCTCCACGGATTGTTATCGGTAGAGATCCGAGAGTTACCGGCGAAAGGATCCTCCAGGATCTCACCTACGGGTTTAGTCGTGTACCCGGTGAATGCATCGACTTGGGAATCGTACCCACCCCGGCGGTCGCGAACGCCGTGCGCTCAGCAGAAGCGGATCTCGGGATAGCGATTACCGCCTCCCACAATCCCGCCTCAGACAACGGGATCAAACTATTCTCTAAGGACGGAACGAAATTCCCTGCAAATGTGGAAGAGAAAATCGAAGCGCTCATGCTCGCGCCAGTGGAGTTTCCCAGCGAAACGAGCCCCCACTTTTCGGCCACGGCCCGCACGGAACTTCCCGCCTACATCCAATCAACCGAGATCCTCTCTGTACACTTGGACCTGACTGGCAAAACCATCGTCTGCGACACTGCGAACGGGGCTACTTGCAGCAGCACCCCTGGAGTACTGACCGCCCGCGGCGCAGACGTGATTCAGATCGGCAACGCTCCGGACGGTGGCAACATCAATCTCGACTGTGGGAGCGAACACGCCGAAGCGATGGCTCAAAAAGTCAAGGACCTCAGCGCCGATCTGGGAATCGCCCACGACGGAGACGGGGACAGGGTCATCTTCTCGGATGAGACGGGAAGTATTGTACCCGGCGACCAGATTCTCGGTATTTTTGCCCTCCACGGCATCCGGAGGGAATCGCTCGCAAACAAAATTCTGGTAGCCACCATCCAAAGCAACCGCGGGCTCGACCTCGCAGTGGAGAAGGCTGGCGGCACGGTGGTTCGCACCGACGTCGGTGATCGCAATGTTGCCAACAAGATGAGAGAGCTTGGTGCTTCTCTTGGGGGAGAATCCTCCGGCCACATCATTTTGCACAACTATTCGACTACCGGAGACGGTCTGATGGCGGCACTCTATCTCCTGCGCATTCTCCAAGAAACGGGAAAACCGCTCTCGGAGCTTCGGAAAGAAGTCCCTCTCCTGCCCCAAGTGTCGGGAAACTTACTGGTGAAGGAGAAAAACCCGCTCAATACCTGCATAAACCTGACGGCCGAGCAGACTGAAATCGAGTCTCGGATCGGAACCGCAGGACGGGCAATGATTCGCTATTCGGGAACTGAGCCCAAACTTCGCTTCCTCGTCGAAGCCAGCACGATCGAGGAGTGCAACGACTACATGGCGCGCCTATTAACCGCAGCTCGAAAGGATCTGCAGGAAGCCTAACGCTTGCCTGTTTTCACTCTAAAAGCGGAACGTCCCGTCCAGGCGAAACCCGATGGATGAATCGACTCCGAATTCATCAAACTTCTTATCGTCTTTGTAGTATTCGAATTCACGGTCAAAACGGCTTTCCAAGAAAAACCCGACCTCAAACATCCGACCAAATTTCCGGCTCAACCCGATCCGCGCCTGAAAATACTCTTGAGAGACGACCCCCTGCTGCTCGTCGAATCCCTCGAGATCCGTCACCGCAAACACGAAAGTCTCATAGACGACAGAACTGAGGATTTCCCACTCCTTTTTCTCCCCTAATTTATAGCCAACGCGGATTCCGTTCAACGTCATGATCGTCAATCGATCCGTCGGCGTCCACCGCAAGGTAACAATCGGGATAACGGTGGTCCCCAGCTGTGCTTGAAAAATCCCCAAAGCCCCCGCTGATACAATAAACTTTGGATGAAACATGTAGCCGACGCCCGCCGAGAAAGGAACATTCCACCCCTCAAATGGAGACGTACCCTTTGCAGACTGCAAGCTCACGCGCGACACGACAAAAGCGCTCCAGCGGTCGCCGATCGGCCGCTCGAAAGTGCTCCCAATCCGAAACGCATTCACCTCGGTAAAACTACCCGCGTATGGCTCCGCTTTTTCTACATCATAGTTTCTTGCGGTATAGGAGCCCATAATCTGGGTAAAATTATTAAAGGCGGCGAAACGGTTCCACGAGAACTCAACACCCGCGGATTTCTCCGAGAGCTCCCCATCCTTTCCATCCATTTCCGCATGCGGGAAATAGAGAGCTTCCAGTTTCACTGAATAGAACGAACGCGCTGGGGGGCCCGCTGGCTTGTTCGATTTCGCGGCGGAATCGACCTTCGAAAGACCTACATCGAGATTTGATCCTCCGCTACCCAATTCACCTACACCGAACAGATGAAGAGAACCGGCTAACAGAGCTAAAGTGAGAAGTATGAAGTAACGAGCAACCACACATGACTCGATACCTATTCCCTCGATTCCCGTCAACTATCCAGCAACAAAATGCAGAAGGCCATTGTCGTTGCCCGCAACGAAAGACCTTTGCCATACTCACGACGTGATGGAAGAAACGCACGAGGAAGAAATCCAATTCTCCCCACTGGGCCGCAGAATGGCCAGCGGGAGTGGGATTGAAGACTTAATGGACGACCTCGGTCGTACTCTAGCTCACAGTGACGGTTCGATCGCCATGCTCGGCGGTGGGAATCCGGCCCCGATCCCCGAAGGGCAAAAACTTTGGCGGGAGCGAATGGCAGCACTTTTATCGGAGGAAAGTTCCTTTGACCGGATGCTCGGCCACTACGACCCCCACCATGGAAACCGCCGTTTCATCGAGGCTCTGGCAAACCTGTTTAACCGCGAGTACGGTTGGAATCTCAAGCCGGAAAACATCGCCATCACCAACGGCGGCCAAACTGCCTTTTTCTTCCTGTTCAATCTCCTCGGAGACCGCGACGGAAAAATTCTCTTTCCGCTCTCTCCGGAGTACATTGGATATTCCGCCCAAGGAATAGAGCCATCCACACTCCTCTCGATCCCCGGCAGAATCGAGAAACTCGCCGAACCGTTTTTCCGCTATCGCGTCGACTTCGAGGCACTGCCCACTGAGATGCCCATTCGAGCTGCCTGCGTATCCCGCCCAACAAATCCCACAGGCAACGTCCTCTGCCGAGCCGACCTTGAACGCCTCCACTCCTATTGTCGGGAGCGCCAAGCACTGTTAATAATCGACAACGCCTACGGGACGCCGTTTCCGAATATGATCTTTCGCGAAGAGGAACCCTTCTGGCGCGAAGGAGTCGTTCTCACTTACAGCCTGTCCAAGCTCGGGCTTCCCGGCACCCGGACCGGAATTGTGATCGGGCCCGAAACCGTCTGTCGGGCAGTATCATCGATGACAGCAGTCGTGGGCCTCGCGAACGGGACGATCGGCCAAGCCCTCACACTGCCATTCTTCGAAGACGGCAGCATCATCCGATACTGCAAGGAAGTGGTACGCCCCTACTACGAAACTCGTTCGCAGAAGGCTGTCGAAATCATCCGCGAGACCTTCACAGGTATTTCTTACCGCATCCACGAACCGGACGGAGCCCTATTCCTATGGCTTTGGTTTCCCGACCTCAAAATCCACAGCCAGGAACTGTACGAAAAGCTGAAGGATGCGGGCGTCCTCGTCGTCCCCGGTCATCTATTTTTCCACAACCTGAGCGACGAGTGGCCACACGCATCACAATGCATCCGCATCAACTACTCGATGGACATCGAGGCATTCCCGGAAGCCATGGTTAAAATCGCAAACGTGCTGCGATCACCCGGCGTTTCTGCGAGTTAATCCTCGAGAGTGAAACCAATTTTGATGGTCACCTGCCAGTGGGCAATCTTCTGATCGTCAATATGCCCCCGGGTTTCGACGACCTCGAACCAACGCATGTTTCGGATGCTCTCACCTGCTTTGGCAACTGCGTTCTCAATCGCATCCTGTTGGGATACAGAGGATGAACCGGTAATTTCGACTTTTTTGTAGGTATGATCCATGAAGAAGAGAATACGGAGCATCGCATCACATGCAAGAGTTCGCCGGGTAAGGAAGGATCCTCCCAAAGTCGGATGCTGTTTTGGAAACACTCGTAAAATTGTAGGATGCCCGATTCTCGTATTGTCAGCCAAGAGAATCGCCATAGAATTGCGAGCCAACCGATTTAACCAATATCGGTTCCACTGCCATGCAATCGCCGTTTAAGCAAATCCCCACCCTTGCTGTCTGGGAGCCAATCCATCCTGACGACTGGGGCCCCGAAGAAGCCCGACACTTTCTTGAACGAGTAGGATTCGCGGCCACTCCGGAGTACTTGGAGGAGGCTACCGACCTGGGAGCGACCGGATGTTGCGATCGATTTTTCCCGGAAGTGCCATTCACGGAACCCGAGTGGATTACAAACAAATCGGCGGAGATTACCGTGCTGCGCAAAGAAGCCCGACAAGAGAAGGACCGGGAGGAGCGCAGAAAGATAAATCGTAAGCGAGACCAAGTCCGGCGGGAGGCGGTCATGGAACTCGAGCACGAGTGGCTCCTGCGCGCATCCAACCCGGAAGCCGCCTTTCGGGCGAAATGGGAGCTATTTCTATCCGACGTCTGGGTGGTGGGGAAACGAACCGTCCGCGAGCCCGAACAACTCGGTTCCTACTGGGCCACCCTGGCCAACCAGTCCGACGTCTCGTACCCGGACTTCTGCAAGGCCTTCAGCCGCGAGCCCGCGATGGTTCGCTACCTCGACTTAAACCGTAGCTCCAAAAAGAAGCCAAACGAGAATTTCGCCCGCGAGCTGATGGAACTGTTCACTCTGGGCGAAGGGAACTATTCGGAGATAGACATCAAGCAAGCGGCCCGAGCATTCACCGGACGACGACTCAACGACAACGAGTACCGATTTGTCGAACGATACTACGACGACGGGTACAAGACCGTCTTCTCCCGAAATGGTCGATGGACCGGGGACCAAGTCATTGACATCATCTTTCTCCAGCCAGCCTCCCGCACCTACCTTCCGTCCGAGGCGATCCGCTTTTATCTGACGAACCAACCTATTCCAGACGAGCGCATGCAATTGCTAGGAGACCTCTGGGCGGAGGAAAATTTCCAGCTCGACGCGCTCCGGCGCAGACTGTTCTCCAGCCGTGGCTTCTACGCTCAAGACTTCCGGGGCACCCGGATAAAGAGCCCCCTCGAATTTTATCTTGGCACCCTGCAGCGATTCGGAATCCAACCACCTCCATTGCCTCAGCGGACGACACGCAACCTTCGCGACATGGGGCAGGAGCTGTTCGAACCTCCCAATGTACGGGGTTGGGTGGGGAATGAAGCTTGGATCAACGCCGGCAAACTCGCAGCCAGGCGGCAAACCGCAGACATGATATTTGAGCCTATTCCCATGAAAAAGCTCAATGCGGACGACAGATACCGGGTCGAGAGAGACGAAGCCCGTCCAAACGCCAGACCCTTTTACGTCAACCAGGAGCTCCTGCTCGAGCAGACGGGAACAACCCCCGATGAAGTGATCGATTTCGTGGCAAACTATTTGCTCTCCATTCCACCGAGCCCCGAGTTCATTGAACAGGTCAGCGCCTACCTCGAAAGCAATCCCTCTCCCGAAAAGATCGAAACACTCGTCCTCTCGGTGATTCAGTCTCCTCAATATCAAATCAACTGAATACGATCATGATGGACGAACACTTCCTCCCCCGAACGACCCGCCGTGAGTTCCTCAGAACCAGTGGGAAAGCTCTCGGATTTCTAGCACTGAGCCAAGTCGCACCATCATTCGTCACCCGGGCTGCGGCGACGGGCAGTCCCCGGCCGGATAAAGACTCCCCGATTCTCGTTCTGGTACAATTGGCAGGGGGCAATGATGGTCTCAACACCGTCATCCCCTATCAAGATGACCGTTACTATAATCTTCGACCGACTCTCGGTATCCCCCAAAGCAAAGTACTACCGATCAATGACTTGGTAGGACTCCATCCCTCCTGCAACGAGCTCCACCGACTGCTCTCTGACGGGAAGCTATCGGTTATCCAAAATGTGGGGTATCCCAATCCCAACCGCAGCCACTTCCGCTCGATGGAGATTTGGGAAACTGCCACGGACTCCGACCGAAGCAGCCAAACTGGTTGGGTCTCGCGTTTTTTTGATAATGCCTGCGCAGGCGACCCCTCTTTGGACCCGAAGGGAATCTACCTTACGAGCCAGCCCCCACAAATCTACGACACCGATAAATTTCTGAATGTCTACGGTGCATCAGGACGTGTCTCTGGGAAAAAAGGAGGCAATCGCGACCTCCTCAAAAGTTTTGCCACTGCCAGTGGGGACGACGCCCCCGAACCCGCTCACTTTCTCAGCCACACCTACCTCGATGCGCTGGCGATGGACGAGAGAATCGGAAAGATTCTCGGACGGAATCGATCGGAAGTCTCCTATCCCAACACCCGGCTTTCCAGGTCGCTCGACAACGTCGCTCGGATGATCCGCGGCGGACTGGATACCCGCGTCTACTTCGTGTCTCTTGGAGGATTTGACACCCACAGCAACCAAGCTGGGCGCCAGGCCCAACTTCTCGAGGAATTGTCCGGGGCGCTGAATGCCTTCCAGCAAGACTTGGAGTCCAGCGGACTGGACGATCAAGTCGTCACCATGACCTTTTCCGAGTTTGGCAGGCGCCCCATGGAAAACGAAAGTCGAGGGACGGACCACGGCACCGCCGCACCCCTCTTCGTGATGGGAAGCGGAATTCAGGATTCGGTCATAGGTTCAGCGCCTCACCTCGAAGTCCCGAAGAACGGCGATCTCAAGCACGAAATCGATTTCCGCAGCGTCTACGCAAGCGTCCTCGAAGATTGGCTACAGTGCCCCTCTGAACCGATCTTGGGCGCAGAATTCGAGCGCCTGCCCATCGTGAGCAGACAAACTGGATAGAACCCCATCGGAGGGGAAATTCTCAACAGGTGAGACCTGCCTCGATCAAAAGAAGTAGGTAACGCCCAGAGTGAACCCGTTCCCGCTAAAGTCGATATCCTGCCCTTTCACGTAGCCACCACCAGATTTGTTGACCTCGGCCTCGAGGGACTGGTATCGCCATTCGAAAAACAGGCGCATGTCACCGAGAGTTGCCTCGATACCTGCTGTACCAAAATAACCGGCTTCGTCATCGAGAGAAAAACCCTTCTCACCGGAGAACTGGTAATAGCCTCCCCCGACACCGGCAAAAAACGAGACGATCGGAATCGGCACCCGGAACATCAGGGAAACCTCCATCGGGATCATATCCACCGAAGGATCGCTGAACGTGAAATAACCCACCCGGGCATCCGCCCCAAGAAATCCTAAAAACTGCCCGCGAAGGATGACACCACCGCCATATCCCTTATCGAGATCTTTCGGCTTCAGGTAAGACCCGTAAGCACCCGCTTCAAGCCCTAGCACTTGCGCGTGAGACGAGACGAGAGATGCGAGGAGCAGGCCGAATAGGAAAAGGAATTTCTTCATGAGTGACTAAAAAAAGATGAAGCTTACCCAGTGGCAACCGCAAAGAGAATCCTCCAACCGGCAAACGCACCCAACCCGCCTCGAACGACTACTGGGTTTCCAACGCCGAATTGGAATTGCGGGCGGCGATCTCGACAATCCCGCGCTCGATATCCCCACCACTGGGTCCCTGATAGACGGCTAACCCAAATCGCGGAAGAGCGGCGAGATAGTGATCAAAAATATCGGCCTGAATGGACTCATAGCGAACCCAGTTCGTCGTCCCTGTAAAGATATACACCTCAATGGGAAGGCCCTTATCCGTGGGCTCCAACTGCCGAAACAGGAACGTCATATCCTTTCGAATACGGTCATCGTTGAGAAGATAGGCCTCACAATAGGCCCGAAAACACCCGACATTGGTCAGTCGTCGGCCATTGATCGGCATCTCCTCATTGACGTCATGCTTATCGTTCCACTCTTTTACTTCCTTTAAACGACTATCCAGGTAGGGGCGCAGACACTGGATCTTATTCAATTCGGCGAGCAGATCATCGTCCACGAATCGAATGGTGCGCATATCAATGCAAATCGACCGCTTGATGCGTCGACCGCCTGACTCCGACATCCCCCGCCAGTTGATGAACGACTTGGCGATCAAGTCGTAGGCGGGGATACTCGTGATGGTTTTATCGAAATTTTGGACCTTAACCGTCGTAAGCGACACATCCAGAACATCGCCATTTGCATTGTTTGACGGCATTTCGATCCAATCTCCCGGTCTCACCATATTATTCACCGAAAGCTGGATACCCGCGACGAACCCGAGGATCGCATCGCGAAAAATAAGCATCAGGACGGCGGTCAGGGCACCGAGGCCAGACAGTATATATACCGGAGTCTTGCCGAAGAGTACCGAAATGATGAAAACGAGGCCGACCAAATTTGCGATCAACTTGGCGGCTTGGATAAATCCTTTCAGCGGAATATTCTTGGCCTTGGGGGAACTGATCGAGATGCGAAAGATCGCGTTCAAGACCCCGTCGAGCACGAAGAGTGTGATCAGGATGAGATAGATACTCACCCCCGAGGAGATCACGCTCACGACCTTCGGATCTTTGAACAAAAAAGGAGTCGAGAAATGGACGACAAACGCGGGGAGAACATGGGAGATCCGGGTGATCGCACCCGACTCAACAAAGACATCGTCTCTCTTGGTCTTCGTTCGTTGGATCAACGAACGAATAACTTTCACGATCACATTCTTGCCGATCCAATTGACCAAAATACAGACAGCAATCAACCCCAGCACCTTGGCGATCAGCAAGAGGAGGTGAACCACCTCACCGTCCAACGGAACGAACGGGAAATTCTCCTCACCTGTCGCCGTTGCAGCGGACGCCAAAGGCAATAGGAGCGAACCGAGGAGGCTTTCGAAACTCCCCGCCAAAGAATCGATTCCGATCATCGCTTAGGAGGAGGCGTTTAAGTCTTCTTCCCGGACGGTAAGCCCTAGCTCTGAGACATCACTCAGGACCTCTTGGAACTGCTGATTCTGCCACAACTGATCGAAAGGAATATTTGTGTTAAACCGGATGAAATACTGCTCGCCTGTTCCCAACACCTTCGAGCGCATAAAATCGCGAACATAGGCATAGGGAGTGGGGAAAGAGTTGGAGCGATTTCCGTACTGGTAGGCATCTCCACCGACCAAATGCCAGTAGTAGACATATTGCTCGTTTCCTTTGATCTCAAATGCACGCCATTCGGCGGGCAACAAAGGCTCCTCGCCGGACTGATTCTCGACACGGTGCTCCATATCAGTAATTTCCCAACCATTCTTGGTCCAGCAGCGATCGGGGGTATGCGCCGAGACATCCACGATCGAGGCCTTTCCAGCGGGCCAATAGGCGACGTACACCTCAAAAAATTCCTTCCCCCCGTTCCGCGAATAGTTGCGGTAGACGAAGTCATCCAAATTGAGAATTGCAGCCGCGCGACTTTCGACCGATTCGGTTTCCCCCAACTTCTTGTCGACCACCTCCCAACCGGTGAGCTGGTCAGGGACAAAATTGGCGACATGCTCCCCTTTCCCCTCCTCGGCCTCGACGGTAAAGGGATTGTAGAAATTAAAAACGAGCAGCATCAGAAGTACCGCTAGACCGAGAAATGGGAAAATTTTCTTCATAAGACAAAAGGACAGACTGAGTCGGGTGCGAAAAACGTTTACGTATGGGGAGATGTGGATAAGAAGTTATCTATAGTATGAAAGTACCTGCGATTTTTGCCATTTTTCTTTTCATTTTTTTGGCTGGCTGCTCGACGACACCTACACCGTCGACCAACACCACAGACACGTCGAACCTGATCCATCCCGCGGCGACGATTTACGGGAACAAAGTCATCCACCTCAACGTGCCCGACCGCCTGACCCGACTTCAAATGCAGCAAGCGATCCTCAATGCTGCGCTTTCTGAGGGTTGGATCACCGTCAGCACCGGCCAGGACGGAGACAGCGGCGTCATCCAACTTTCCAAGAAGAGTATTTTTTCGGAGTCCAACTTCACCTTCCTTTATCAACCGACGACTATCGACGGCTACTCCAACTCTTACACTGTTGACGTAACGGGCAAACCGACCCGGCGGTACACTCCGCCGATCAACATCGACAAGATCCGGAAGCAGATAAAAATCAATCTTGAGAAGGAAATGGCTGGCTTCTAGTCGGCTCAACTCTCGAGACCAGCTCGGAGGTAGATTATTTTCCGCATCCGAGCAGCTTCTTCATTTCCGCCAGGTTGCGGGTATTCGCAATCTCTCCAGCCGTCAGTCCTGCCTTGCGGGCCATATCGACGCCGTACCTCAAGTGGGCCAAGCCTTCGGGCCGATGGGCGTCTGGATTCACACAGGCCAACACTCCCTTGTCACGGGCGCGATCCCACTCACGCCAGTCCAAATCCAATCGAACCGGATGGGCGTTGATCTCAATCCACTTTCCATTCGCCGCCGCAGCGTCGATCACTTTGGCCAAATCCACTGGATACGGATCCCGCTGCAATAAGAGCCGCCCCGTGGGATGGGCCAGTAGAGTCACCGAAGGGTGCTCCAACGCTCTGATAATTCGCCGCGTCACGGTATCTTTGTCCTGTCCAAACCCGCCTTGGTGGATGGAAGCCACGACATAGTCCATTTCCGCGAGCAACTCGTCGGAGAAATCGAGATCGCCGTCCTTTAGAATATCACATTCAGTCCCCGCGAAAATATGCACCGATGATTGTCCGGAACTATTAAATTTCCGAATTTGTTCCAGTTGCTCGTAAAGGCGTTCTTCGCTCAACCCGTTAGCCTGAAAGCTGGAGCGACTGTGATCTGCGATCCCCAAGTACTCCCAACCGAGATCCTCTGCAGCCGCAGCCATCTCTTCGAGAGTCCCTTTCCCATCTGAAGCACGCGTGTGGTTGTGCAGCGCGCCCCGAAAATCCCCGTAGGTGACCAATTCCGGGAGCTCATCCTTCTCCGATCGCTGGATCTCCCAGCCACCTTCCCGCAGCTCCGGTGGAATCCACTTCAACCCGAGCCGTTCAAACAGCCCCTCTTCATCCGCAACGGACTCGTAATCGCCGTCGCCTCCCTTCTTCTGCAAACCCCACTCGCTCAAACTCAGCCCCTGTTCGAGGGCGCGCTTGCGCATCTGGACATTGTGGTCCTTCGAACCGGTGAAATGATGAAGGGCTGCGGGGAACTCGACATCCGAGACGACCCGCAAGTCCGCCTGGAGACCTCCCTCAAAGCGAACGCTCGATTTGGTCTTCCCATGGGCCGTCACCTCCGAGACCCCATCCCGACTGACAAACCAATCCATCACTGCCTCCGGTTCGTCCGAGGCCACAATGAAATCGAGATCACCAACGGTCTCTTTTCGACGCCGTAAACTTCCGGCGATCTCAGCCCGCTGCACCGACGGTAATTTCCGCAACCCCTCCACAACTGGGCGCGCAACCTCTTCGGCGACCGACAACAAGTGCCGTTGCGAGAATTTCTCCAAATTGTCCAAGCCCTTGAGAATCTTGGCGGCACTCTTCTCCCCAAAACCCTTCATGGATGCCACCCGACCGGACTCACAGGCCTCCCGCAACGAATCCAGCGACTCGACACCCAACTCCTTGTGAATCTTGTGAATCGACTTCCCTCCCAGGCCGGAGATTCTGGCCATCTCTCGCAGTCCTTCCGGGACCTCCTCTCTCAGGTTGTCATAGTAATCCAATTTGCCCGTCTGAAACAGGGTCACCACCTTCTCGGCAATCGCTTTACCGACTCCATCGATGTCTTGGAGTCGGTCCTCCTGAATCAATACTTCCAGCGAATCCGACGTCCTTTCCAACGCCCGGGCGCCGTTCTCATAAGCCCTGATCTTAAAGGCATTCTCCCCCTTAATCTGGAGCAGAACGGCTATTTCTTCGAGAATTTCAACGATCTCATCACGGTCCTTCGGCATGATCTCAATTTGCGGACGATCCGGGTAACTGGCAATCCGCATCGAAGAAAGTTCGACTTTCACACGCAGGTTTCCCAACGTCTCGACTCATGAAATTCCTGCTCTGCCTGCTGACACTAGTCTCCGCGTTTTTCCCCGTTTCCGCCCAGGTTTTTTCCGTCGATATCGACCCATCCGATCCCCCCGAAGGCATTTTTTCTGAGGAATGGTCCGAGATGTATATCAACGGCGACAAGGTCGGCTACACCCATACGATCCTCAAGCGCCGCGGTGATGAAATCATCACGATGGAAGACAGTTTTATGAACATGGGTCGTGGTCCGACTTCGATTACGACGATTAGTACCACACATACGAAGGAATCAGTCGACGGAACCCCCATCTCGATTCTAGACGTCACCCGCGAGGGCGATCGGACAAAAACCCAGAACATTCAGTTTTCTCCCGAAGGGGCTACCATAGAAGTGAACGATGGGGCCCGGGCCTGGACTCGCGAGATCACATTGGACCCCGGCTTCGTCCTGAGCTGGAGTTTCCTTCTGGAGCTAGTCAAACAAGACCTCCGACCGGGGGAAGAGTTCGAAGCACACATCTATGTACCCGATATCGTGCTGGACCAGACACTCCCAATCACGACCAAATATATCGGCGAAGAGGAGATTTCCATTCGAGGAGAAACCCACCAAGCGATCAAGATCGAGCAGACCCTTCGCTTGGTCTTTCTACCGCTCAAACTCTCCGTTTGGATAAACCACGAGGGGAAACTTCTCCTGATGGAGATGCCGATAGGAGGCATGGATATCACGTTGATTGGATCGACCGAAGAACAGGCCAAAGCCTCTTTCTCACCTCCTGATTTTTTCACGGACACGCTCATTCCACTCAACCGTTCGATCCCCGAAAATGCTTCGACCGTTACATTCACCCTACATCCTCACGGCGAGAGCATGCCTGATATTCCCGACACGGCCTACCAATCCGTCGTAAAGAATGACGATGGAACGGCCTCGGTTACCGTACGACGTGGAGAATTGCGATTCACGGAACCTTCCGCAGTCGATCCGGCGTATCTCGAAGCTACCCCGCTGGTGGATTTCGAAGATCCGGCCATTCTCAATTTGGTCAATCAAGCCGACCTTGAAAACCTCTCTCAAGCGGAGAAAGTTCGGAAGCTCGTCGAGATCGCCGACAATGCAATTGCGATCAAATCGATGGATCTCGGCTTCGCCACCGCCTCTGAAACCGTGAAACTGAGCGAGGGAGACTGCACGGAGCACGCCCTCCTTCTAACTGCCCTCGGTCGCGCCGCTGGCATTCCCACACGGGGAGCATCCGGGGTCGTCTACTTCCCTCTCGCACCCGACCAACCCGTAATGGGTTATCACATGTGGGCACAAATTTGGAACGGCAGCGAATGGCTCGATGTCGACGCCGCATTTGGCAGTGCCGAAACCGCTCCGATCCGGATTCTCTACTCCACTACCGACCTCTCGGATCCCACCCTCAGTGAAGACGTGCTCACGATCGCCCAGTTCCTGGGACAGACCACTATTGAAGTCGTCGATGTAACGACACCGGAAAACTAACGGATCCTCCTCCCGCATCAAGTACGTCGAGGTCCCTTGAGTAGCGGTATTCTCAAAATACCCCCTGAGGGAACTCGCCGCAAATCCGAGACGATTATCGCCGGGGATTACTCCGAGCTTTCTTTCGGAATCTTATTGTCAGTCCGAATCAGGAGGACAGGTTCCTTATTTTTGATCCAGATCCCCTGCTCCTTGAAATGGCGTGCGGTGACCGCCTCGCAAGCTTCGCCGATCGTCTCGACCGGGTAGCGGCGACCTTTCGGCGTCGCATTATACTCGTACGCAGCGCGGATGATCTTGTCTTTGAGCAGTTGCGGACTCTCCCCTTCCGGGATCTGAACCGCCCACCCCGTAAGGTCGACACCCTCGATCTTGCCATCGGGGTCCGATACGAGAATCGCAAATTCCTTCTTTACCGGAGGCGCTTTCGGCTCCTCTTCCTTTTCCAACTCTTTATTGATGTCCTCAATGATCTGACTGACCGTGCGAACATCGAGCTCATTGCGCTGAAGAACACGCTTCAGCAAATCCATTTCAACTTTACGAGAAGGCATACTGTAAGGAGGTGGAAGACAAGGCGTGGAGTCAAGAGCGACGTCACACGGACTCACTCATCCATAACCCGATTGCCAAGAGGCCGCTTCGAGCGGTTTTCGCCACGAGAGCGGCGCACTGGGAAGGGCCTAAACCCGACCAAGGTAAGAACCGCTATCGGTACTTACCTTAATCCGATCACCCTTTTTAATAAAAAGAGGAACCTGTACCGTGAGCCCGGTAGTCGTCAAAGCCGGTTTTTGCGCGGCACTGGCGGTATCACCTCGAAGACCTTCGGGGGCCTCCGCCACATCCATCTCTACCGACGATGGCAACTGGAGCTGCACAGGGCGGTCATCCACATGGAGAATATCGTATTCCTGATTCTCGGTCAGATACGCCTTCTTGTCCTCCAACAGGTCAAAGGGGATCACGGTATCCTCGAACGTTTCCGGATGGAGAAAATGATATCCATCCTGGTCTTCGTAGCTAAACTCCAACCGTTGGTTGTCCGTGTGCATGAACACCACCGAATCAGTCGAACGAAACTTCGTTGTCGTCGTCGAACCCGTATTCAGATTCCGCAGAGTGGTTTGCACAAAGCCGGCCTGGCGACCCTGAGTACGATGAAGCATCTCCAAAACAAGATGGGGTGCGTTCTGGTAGTCGATGACTCGGCCTTTTCGAATTTCGGTTGGTGTTGCCATAAAGGGGAAAAGCAAACGGGAATCTCGCCCAATGACAAGGGGGAAGAATCAGGAAAACGCCCTCCCCTCACCCAAACCCGGCCCCCACTACGTCAACTTAAATGTACCAGGTTCCTTAGTCCTCAATTTTCTTTGACGGATCGTAGAGTTGATCCGGGCGGCAAAAGGGGTTTCCTCTCCTCTATGCCGGAACTCGCCGAAGTGGAATTTTACAAGCGCCAGTGGGAACCTGCTCTTGGACAGGGCGTGCGCGAGGTGATGATTCACCACGAGAATCGGGTCTTCCGTGATACTGACACGAGAGATCTAGCGGATCAGCTGCCCGGTCGAGAATTTCGGGGCGCCCGGGCCCATGGAAAGCAGATGCTCTTCACCTTTGAGAACGATGGGTGGCTAGGCGTTCATCTCGGGATGGCGGGAAAGCTGTTTCGCCACAAACCGGAGGCCTTCGTTCGCCACAAGCACGACCATCTAGTCATCGTACTCGAGTCGGACGTACTCGTGTTCCGAGACACACGGTATTTTGGAAAAATCCTCTGGCACCGGCGCAACGGCGAACCCGATTGGTGGACCCAAAGTGGCCCCGATCTACTTTCCGAGGAGTTTACCGCGGCCCTCTTGGAGAAATTCTTGAGACAACGGAAACGCTCTCCGATCAAGAACGTCCTTCTCGATCAGCGCTTCTTTGCCGGAATCGGAAACTGGATGGCAGATGAAATTCTCTGGCGCGCGGAGATCCACCCCATGAAATTGGCGGGCTCACTCACATCAGACGAACGCGCTCGACTGTTTACCCACACCAGAGAAGTCTGCGCGGACGCCATGAGAGTCATCGCACCCGACTGGTCCAACCCTCCCTCCAGCTGGCTTTTCCCGCACCGATGGAAAGATGGAGGGACCTGCCCACGAACCGGAACTCCTTTGCACCGGATCCAAGTCGGCGGTCGAACCACATGCTACTCACCGGAGCGGCAGAGGATGAGCTGATCGATGCGTCAAGGCACTCTCCGAATGGAGTTTTGCCGAAAATACTCAGCCCAAACGATCCCGGAACGTCTCGTAGCCGTATCGTTTAGCCACCTCGAGAGATCCACTCTCACGCAGGACTGCGATCGACGGAAGCTGGATACCATTGAACGTCGTATTCTTGACCATCGTATAGTGCCCCATGTCGCCAAAAACGAGCCGATCCCCGGCCTTCAATGGTTCATCGAACGAATATTCACCGATGACATCCCCCGCCAAGCAGGTCAGCCCGCCCAGACGGTAGGTGTAAGGCTTTTCACCCGGAAGACTCGCCCCATAGATCTCGGCCCGATACGGCATCTCCAGCACATCGGGCATGTGAGCCGTGGCGGACGTATCGAGAATGGCGATCTGACCATCGTTCTCGATAATATCCAGAACGGTCGAGACGAGAACACCGGTGTTTAACCCGAAAGCTTCACCCGGCTCCAAATAAACCGTGAGCCCGGTTCTCTCGCGAAAATCCCGCACAACGCGAACCAACCGATCCACATCGTAATCGTCGCGGGTGATATGATGTCCTCCCCCGAAGTTCACCCAACTCAAGCTGGGGAAACACCATGCGAACTTCTCAACAAAGACCGCCAACGTGCGCTCCAGTGCATCAGAATTGTGTTCACAGAGAGTGTGAAAATGCAGTCCCGCGATACCATCCAGATCCGCTTCCGACAAATCTTCTGCTCGGATCCCCATCCGCGACCCGGGTGCGCACGGATCATAGAGTGGCGTGTGCCCCTCCGAATGCTCTGGGTTAACCCGCAGACCAAAATCGATCGAACTCCTACGGTCACGGACCACATCCAGCCATCGATTTCGCTGAGAGATCGAATTAAAGACGACATGATCGACCAGCGGAATCGAAACCTCGAAATCCTCTTCACGATAGGCCGGAGCGAATAAATGAACCTCGCCGCCCACCTCTTCCCTGGCCAAACGAGCCTCATGGGGAGAGCTCGCACAGGCGCCATCAACGTATTGGCACACCTGCGACAACAGAGGACGGCAGGCGAACCCCTTCAGAGCCAAAAGAACTTTCGCCCCACTCGCCTCCTTGACCTGCCGCATGGTTTCGAGATTCTTCCGAAACGCCCGCTCAACCATCACATAGGACGGGCTGTCGCTCTCGGACAGAATCTGCTGCAGCTCGGACTCTGCAGGGAACTGAATCGAGAGTTCGCTCAAACTGGTAGCTCCACACGGGTCCACGGGAGACCGTACTGGTTGAGAGCATCCATAAATGGATCCGGATCGAGCTGCTCCATATTAAAGACCCCCTGCCCCGACCAGTTGCCCGTCATCATCATCTTCGCCCCGATCATGGCGGGAACGCCAGTCGTATACGAAATCGCCTGAGACTTCACCTCCGCGTAGCAGTCTTCATGATTACAGATATTGTAAACGTAGACCTTCTTCCGCTTGCCGTCCTTCACACCCTCAGCGATGCAACCGATGCAAGTACGACCCTTGGTCTTCGGCCCCAAACTTGCCGGGTCCGGAAGAACCGCCTTCAAAAACTGCAACGGGATGATCGACTGGCCCTCATACTCGACAGGATCGATCCGAGTCATGCCGACATTCTGCAACACTTCCAAATGCTTCAGATAGTTCTCGGAGAAAGTCATCCAAAAGCGCGCGCTCCTGAGTCCCGGAATGTTCTTCGTCAACGATTCCAGCTCTTCGTGATACATCCGGTAGATGTTCATCGGCCCAATCCCTTCCGGGAAGTCGAAAGACTGGCTCGTCGAGAGGGCGGGCGACTCGACCCATTCTCCGTTCTCGAAATGGCGGCAGGGGGCGGTTACCTCACGGATATTAATTTCCGGATTAAAGTTGGTGGCAAAAGGCATCCCATGATTGCCGGCATTGGCATCAATAATATCCAGCTCATGGATCTCATCAAAATCGTGCTTCGCCAACCACGCGGTAAACACGTTGGTCACGCCCGGATCGAACCCCGAACCCAGAAGGGCCATGAGTCCCTTCTCCTTAAAGCGATCCTGATAGGCCCATTGCCATGAGTACTCAAACTTAGCGGTTTCCGGCGGCTCATAATTAGCCGTATCCAGATAGTGGACACCCGCATTGAGGCAGGCATCCATAATCGACAAGTCCTGATACGGCAGGGCGACATTGATCACCAAATCCGGTTTCTCTTTCTCAAGAAACTGGCTCAACGCCGGAACGTCGTCGGCATCGATCTGAGCCGTTCGGATCTCGCGATCAATCTGCGAGGCAATCGCCTGGCATTTTGATTCTGTGCGACTGGCCAGAACGATTTCCTCAAAAACTTCGGGAACTTGCGCGCATTTGTGAGCGACAACGCCGCCCACTCCACCCGCACCAATGATGATCACTTTTGCCATAAAAAACCGCTATCAGTTTATAGTTGAATCGCAAGAGGAAGAATCGAACAAATCACTCCTCGAAATAGGTATACCCCCGAAGAGTCTCCTCAAAGGTTTTCACAATGGACCGGCGCTCATCCACATCGATATCTCCTGACCGAACCGCCCGCTCGACGGAGGCACGGAACCGCGCGGAGACCTGCTTGGGATCGTACTCCACGTAAGAGAGGACATCGGCGATCGCATCGCCCTCGATCTCTCGATCGACCTCAAAATCTCCGTCCTCCCCCATCCGCACGCTGACCACATGGGTATCGCCGAGAAGGTTATGGAGATCGCCCAAGGTCTCTTGATAGGCGCCCACGAGGAAGACGCCCAGCAAGTACTTTTCCCCCTCTCGCAGATCGTGAACCGCCAAAGTCCTGCGGATCCGGCCCGACTCAACAAACCGGTCGACCTTGCCGTCACAATCGCAAGTGATATCGGAAAGAATGGCGCGCCTCATCGGCTCCTCATTCAATCGTTCAATCGGCACAACGGGAAAGACCTGATCAATCGCCCAGGCATCGGGAAGAGACTGGAACAAGCTAAAGTTGCCGTAATAGATATCGGCGAGGAAGGACTCCAATCCCAATAGTTCCTCCGGTGGCTCCTCGATCTGAGAACAGAGCTTCCAGATCTTTGCCAGGTTATCCCAGAAAATTTTCTCTCCCAAACTGCGTTCCCGCAGCCCCATGGCGCCCGCCTGGAAGTGTTGCCGGATCTCGTCGCGGTAGAAAAAAGCGTCGTTGTAGCACTCTTGCAGATTCTCCTCGCAGAGACTGTGTCCAACCGCCAATGAGTTCCGGATCAGGTAATGCGAATTCTCGGGGACCTCAGACTCATCGAGCTCTGGCTCAAATCGATTTACGTCGAGCACGTCGACCAGCAAAACGGAATAGTAGGCAACTGTCGCCCGGCCCGATTCCGAGACGATGGTGGGATGCTTCACATCGCATAAATCCATCTGCCCCTTCACCGTCTCGACTACGTCACGACAGTATTCCTCAATCGTATAATTCCGGCTGCCTCCGCTCTTGGACTGGGAACCCTCGTAGTCGATCGCAAGCCCTCCCCCGATATCGAGAGTGCCCATCGGGGCTCCCTCGTGAATCAATCCGACATACACGCGGCAGGCCTCTGTAAGGGCCGTACGAACATCGCGGATATCGGGAATCTGTGAACCGAGATGATAATGCAACAGTTGCAGGCAATCGAGATAGCCCTCCTCCCGGAACTGGTCTACGCAGTCCATCAGCTGCCCCGCGTTGAGCCCGAAAACACTGCGATCGCCGCCCGAATCTTTCCAGTGACCACTGCCACAGGACGAAAGGCGCACCCGCACACCGACCTTGGGGCGAATACCCAGCCGCTTCGCCGTCTCGATGATCAATTTCACCTCAATGGGTGTTTCGATTACAAAGACGCAATCAATCCCGATCCGCCGTGCATACAAACCCAGCTCGATGAAGCGTTCATCCTTGTAGCCATTGCAAATCAGCAAATCGCCGGGGTTCTTCAAATAGGCCAGCGCAGCAATCAGCTCTGCCTTACTCCCGGCCTCCAGCCCATGCCCGTAGCGAGCGCCGTAGGTGCAGACCTCATCGACAACCTGCTCTTGCTGGTTGACCTTGATGGGGTAAACCCCGCGATATTTGCCTTCATATCCGTACTCCTCAATCGCCTCACCAAAACCACGGTTCAAATCGTGAATCTGGCGGTCGAGCAGCTCGGGAAAACGTAGCAGTACCGGCATCGAGATCCCCCGTTTCCGCAACCCATCCACAATGCGCGGTAGCGATAGTCGGGACGCCTCCTCAATCCCCTTTGGGCACAGTTCAACCTCTCCAGCTGAAGACACATCGAAATAGCCACCACTCCACTCGCGAACACCGTAGAGCGCAGCCGCGTCTTCAGATGTCCAAGCCGATGGGGAGGGTTGAGGGGAATCAGGAGTTTTCACGCGCTAACGTGAATGACAAAGTGACCGGTTTCGCAAGTGCTAAGAACGAATTTTCGAATGCTATTTCCAATCGTAAAATCAGCGCATAGACGCTGACAGTTGAACTGATCGTTCCCTTGACGGATATTTGGCGAATCCAAGGGAAATCGCGCCCCTACTCCGCCAAGCCCGGTAGGTTCACCGCAACCTGAATCCACAGTGGCGTAGTCACTACCGACAGGAGCATAGTCGAGACCACGACCCGCACCGCCACATCCTGTCGCCCCCCATAAAAACCGGTTACCACGACCGGAAACAGGCCTGCGGGCATGGCAGCTTGAATCGCCACCACCCGCTTCAATTCCACCGGTAACGGCAAGAACCACGCAGCGACTAGAAAGAGAACCGGCAATAATGCGAGGCGGATCACGCACGCCCCAGCGACCACCTCCCAACCGGAACGGAAGGCAGAGGAATTCAACAGCCCTCCGATCGCGCACCCCGCAAGAATGATTCCGAGCGGAACTGAAATCGAAGCGATGTACTCCAAAAACCGTTCCAACACCTGCGGCATCGCTTGGTAAGTTCCCGTGTAGTTGAGAACCAGAGCCACGACCAACGCCACCAGCGGTGGGTTCACAATCTTGCGGAAGCCCTCTCGGTTGAACACCCCCTGCAGGATCAAGACCCCTACCGTCCAAAAGGCCAGGTCCACCCCCACATTATGGACGAAGAGGATGGCAAGCGTCCCGTCGTGCTGTCCATAGAACGCGAGAACCAGCGGTACCGGGAGAAAGGCGTAATTGTAGATCCCGTTGCTAAAAGCAAATGCCCGTCGCCCCTTGCCCTTCTGGATACGAAACAAAGGAGCGAGCCACCACGTTACCGCAAATCCGAGTACAATCGTCAGGAAGCCAGTCACAATTGAGACGACCACCAGCCCGACATTCGTCACCTCGGGAGCCGGGCCGACCGAAGTCAGGATCAGTGCCGGATAGAACACCGTCACGATGACCCTCATCAACGGGCTCTCGGCCTCCTGCGGGAGCAGTTTGCTCCTGCGAAGGAACATCCCCAACCCGACAAGGAAAAACACGGGGAGAGTTACCCCGAGGATTCCAAAAAACGAGCCGGACATGTGAGTCCTCTGTAGCTTTGGGAATTACCCCTCCGACTAGCGGATCATCCCAGCGGCAACGGTCTTATTCGAAAACGCATCCACAAGTACGAAACTTCCGGTCTGGCGATTTTTCGCATAAGAATCGAAGAACAACGGCTCGGAGGTGCGCAACTGCACCCGGGCGATATCGTTCATACCGATGGTCAAATCCGACTCAATCTTGTGCAAGTTATTGATATCCATCTTGTACTGAATACCCTTAACCATTGCCTTAGCAGTCTTCGTGGTATGGCGGATGATGTATTTCCCGCGCGGTTGAAGCGTGTGGTCCGACGAGAACCAGCAAATCATCGCGTCAATATCCTGACTGACCTTCGGCTGATTGTTCGGCTTCACGATCATATCGCCCCGGCTGATATCGATCTCGTCCTCGAGACGAATCGCTACCGACATGGGTGAAAAGGCCTCTTCCACCTCTTCTTCAAAACGATCGATGGATCGAATCTTGGAGGAGAATCCCGACGGAAGAACCGTCACCTCGTCACCAGGCTTGAATACGCCACCAGCCACACGACCGGCATAGCCGCGATAATCGTGATACTTCTCGGAGTGCGGACGGGTTACCCATTGTACGGGGAATCGCGCATCCACATGATTCGCATCCGATCCGACATAAACAGTCTCCAAGTGGTAGAGGAGCGGTGAGCCACCATACCACGGCATATTCTCGGAGCGGTTGACCACATTATCCCCGTGCAGTGCGCTGATCGGGATGAAGGTCATCTCCTTAATATCCAACCGCGAAGCAAAATCAGTAAACTGCTTAACAATCTCGTTGTAGCGGTCTTCCGAATAGTCCACCAAGTCCATCTTGTTGATGCAGAGGACTACGTGCTCGATGCGGAGAAGCGAAGCGATGAAAGAGTGCCGGCAAGTCTGCTCGATGACACCCTTCCGTGCGTCGATCAAGATGATCGCGAGATTGGCCGTTGAAGCACCAGTCACCATATTCCGGGTGTACTGGATGTGCCCCGGAGTATCCGCGATAATGAACTTGCGCTTGGGCGTAGCGAAATAACGGTAGGCCACATCAATCGTGATCCCCTGTTCTCGCTCGGCTCGTAGACCGTCGGTCAACAAGGCAAGATTCACGTTGGCGTCGCCGCGCTGCTGACTGCTGCGCTCAATCGCTTCCAACTGGTCTTCAAAGATCGTCTTCGTGTCGTACATGAGCCGCCCGATGAGCGTACTCTTTCCATCATCAACACTCCCTGCAGTCGTAAACCGCAGGAGATCCATATCCATGTATCCGTCGTCAGTAGACATCAAAAATATCCTTCTTTTTTCCGGTCTTCCATTGCCGATTCCGAACGCTTGTCGTCCGCACGGCCACCGCGCTCGGTCTGGCGAGCGGAAGCGACCTCCTCGATGATCTTTTCCAAACTATCTGCCGTTGATTCGACAGCACCCGTGCAGGTCGCGTCGCCAACAGTACGGAAGCGAACGATCCGCTTCTCGGCTTTTTCTCCCTCCATGAGAGTCAGAAACTCACCGTTGTCGAGAAGAACACCATCCCGCTCAATCACCTCACGCTCGTGGGAGAAGTAGATCGAAGGGATCGGAATCTCCTCGCGGAGGATGTACTGCCAAACGTCCATCTCCGTCCAGTTGGAGAGCGGGAAGACCCGGAAGTGCTCACCCTGAGACTTACGGGCGTTGAACAGATTCCACAGCTCTGGCCGTTGATTCTTGGGATCCCACTGGCCGAACTCATCGCGATGGGAAAAGAAGCGCTCCTTGGCGCGAGCCTTTTCCTCATCCCGGCGAGCACCACCTACGGCGGCGTCAAAACGGTTTTCCTCGATCGCATCGAGCAGAGTCACCGTCTGCAGCGCATTACGGCTGGCATTCGGTCCCTTTTCTTCGACTGCTCGACCTTGGTCAATCGAGTCCTGAACCGAGGCAACGATGAGCTCGCCCCCGATGTCCTCGATGAATTGATCGCGAAACTCGATGGTTTCTTTAAAATTGTGACCGGTATCGACGTGCATGAACGGCATAGGAGGCCGCGCAGGCCAGAACGCTTTTTGCGCCAGGCGTGCTACTACGATCGAATCTTTACCTCCCGAAAAGAGGATAACCGGCCGCTCGAACTGGGCCGCTGTTTCGCGGAGGATAAAAATCGCCTCCGACTCCAGCTGCTCCAAATGACGGATCTTGTATGAGACACTCATGAAAAGGCGAAGACAACCAGATCAACCCACGAGGGGAAAGGAAAAAAGGATGTAAAGAGAAAACCGCCGATTCCAGAAGGGCGATTGCCCAGTATCCAACCCGCGGCCGAGCTCTATTTTTCGATCCGAATGCGATCCAAAATCACGGCCGACAATGCGCGCGCGGAGTCCTCGGCCGATTCGCTTTCGGTATCGAGCACGAGGGCCCGATCCCCTACCGGCTCCTCAAAACCCGAATCTTTTCCGGTAAACTGCTTCACCCCACCCTGAGCGGCTTTGGCGTAGAGTCCCTTCACATCGCGGCGGGCACATTCCGCGAAGGACGCTTTGACGTAGACCTCGAGAAAATCATCCTCACCCACGATCTCGCGAGCCATCTCACGCAATTCCCGCTTCGGGGTGATGAAGGAAGCGATGGTGACGACACCCGCATCCTTGAAGAGTCGGGCCACCTCCGAAATGCGGCGAATATTCTCCAATCGATCCTCATCGGAGAATCCCAGGTTCTGGTTCAACCCGCTCCGAATATTGTCTCCGTCGAGAATCTGGGTCATGAAACCCTCGGCGTGCAACGCCCGCTCAACCAAGTTGGCCACGGTACTCTTGCCCGACCCGGAAAGGCCATAGAGCCAAACCACCAGCGATTTTTGCCCCAGAAGTTTTTCTTTATCCCCCCGTCCCAACAGACGGTCGAAAACCGGATGAATGTTATCCTGGCTCATGGTCTTGTCCTATTTCTTAGCCTTCTTCCGGGCCATTGCCGCCTGCACGAAGGAGGCGAACAGAGGATGCGCCGAGTTTGGCTTCGATTGAAATTCCGGGTGGAACTGAACCCCGACAAACCATGGGTGATCCGCAACCTCGACAATCTCGACCAAATCGCGTTCCGGGTTGCGGCCGGCGACCCTGAGCCCCGCTTCCACCAATTGATCGCGATAAGAGTTGTTGTACTCAAACCGATGACGATGCCGTTCTCTCACCAATGACTTCCCGTAGGCCTTGGCCGAATGGGTCCCCTCAGCGACTTCACACTCGTAGGCCCCCAACCGCATTGAAGCCCCCTTGATGGTCATTCCCCGCTGCTCTTCCATCAAGTCGATCACAGGGTGTTCCGTCCGCACGTCAAATTCCGTACTATTGGCACCTTCCAGCTTCAAGACGTTCCGGGCAAACTCGATCACGGCCACCTGCATTCCCAGGCACAAACCGAAATATGGGATCCCGTATTCACGGGCCAAGCGCACCGCCTCGATCTTGCCCTCGACCCCGCGGTCTCCGAAACCACCCGGGACTAAGATCCCGTCGAGATCCTGATATTCTTCGGGGACTCCGTCTTGTAATGTCTCCGAATCCACCCGGACAACCTCGATCCCGCAGTCGTTGGCGATGCCCCCATGAGTGAGCGATTCGTAGACCGACTTATAAGCGTCCTGCAGTTCGATATACTTACCGACGACACCGATCCGGACCCGACTCGCCGGATACTTAAGACGGCGGACTACATCCTGCCACTCTCCCATGTTCGGGCGCTCATCGGGCAGGTGAAGCCCCTTGACGACCAAAGTGTCTAGATTCTCCCGCTGCAGCATGAGCGGCAGCTCGTAGATGGAGGATTCAACATCCTGCTCCTCAACCACTGCGGCCTGTGGCACATTGCAAAATAGGCTGAGCTTTTGCCGCAACTCTCCGGGGATCGCTTCCTCGGTCCGGCAAATCAAAATATCAGGCTGGATACCGATCTCCCGCAACTTTGCCACACTCATCTGGCTCGGCTTACTCTTCAATTCGCCGGCGGCTTTCAAGTATGGGAGCAAAGTGACGTGAACAAACAGTCGATTTTCCTGACCGATCTCCAACGAAAACTGCCGCATCGCCTCGAGAAACGGCAGTCCCTCGATGTCACCGATGGTGCCACCGATCTCAGTGATCAGGATGTCGACGTCCTCTCCGGCCGCGTAGATTCGCTCCTTGATCTCGTTGGTCACATGGGGAATGACCTGAACAGTCTTGCCGAGATAATCTCCCCGGCGCTCCTTCTGAATGACGGATTCGTAAATCTGCCCGGAGGTAAGATTGTTGAACCGAGAGAGATCGCATGAGGTAAACCGTTCGTAGTGACCGAGATCCAGATCGGTTTCCGCGCCATCATTGAGGACATACACCTCGCCGTGCTGGAACGGGCTCATCGTCCCAGGGTCCACATTGAGGTAGGGATCGAACTTTTGAATCCTTACGGAAAAGCCCCGCTGCTCGAGCAAAGCACCCAAAGCCGCCGAGGTAAGCCCCTTCCCAAGGGAAGAAACTACTCCTCCAGTTACAAAAATATATTTCCCAGCGGGCGCGCCTGATTCTGCCATGGAACACGCTTTTGCCCAATCGCTGGCAGGAACGCAACCCCTAGCGAATCTCAATGCAACTTTTTCTTCCCCCAGCCCATCTTTGGCCCACCCAGCAGACCTGCTCCCATACCCCGACTCCTTTTACTACCTATTCAGAACGATCTATTAAGATGTAAAAATCGCCTCCAAGCCCACTGTCTGCTCGCCTTACGGCCAGTTTTTTACAATTACCCATCAGCACCAGACCATGACTTGGAACACCCAATTCCGCACCTTCTTTGAGAACCTATTCGGAGAACCCCAAGGCAGCGCTCCATTTTTTACGATCAGTTGCGTCGCCCTCGGCAGCCTGATCCTGTTTTCTTGGATCATAACGAACTTCGTCAGCGATGGCCGCAAAGGCCCATTTCGCTCTTTTTTCGCCCAAGCCCTCCCCGGGCTCGCCGCGCTGCTGGGCTGGATTGGAACCCGTATCTACGCCGGCCCCCACATTCAGCCCTCATCCCCGCTGCAAACACTTCTGCCCATCCTGGGGGCGATCATAGCGGCTCTCGTGGTGAGCGGGTTCACGGCAAGGCGCCTCGCGGGAACCTCTGTAAAGAGCGGGATTGTCTCCCTCGTCCTCACCTATGCAGTCGTCACCGGAGTGATCTACCTCGGAGGCTCGCTGGTCAGAGATATGGACTCCAGTCTCACTCAACTGGAAAAGAAAAAGGAACAACGGGACAACGATACCCGCTCAATCATCGAGAACAAAGACTCCGGGATCAGCCACTCCACCTACTAGGCGACCTTTTCGCTTCCGGGAGGCACCACCGCCAAACCTTCGTCCCGCTTCCTGTTCTGGCTTGAACCGCCAAACCTCCCCACCCATCATTCTCCGATGAAGGCAGACGAGGAACGCAGTGGCAGGATTTGATGAAAATATAGTTCGGGAATATTTCGAGCTGAACGGATTTCTGGTCCGACAGTTGCGAAAATATCAGGTACAGGCGCGGAAGAAGCGGGCCGACGAGGAGATCGATCTCCTCGTGTATAATCCCGCGCCCGAAGAACCGAGCGCCTCAAGGGGGTTTCAATTGTTTTCGGGCGATATCCAGTCCGTCCACCGCGCTTTGGTCGTAGTGAAAGGTTGGCACACTTCTTCCTTCACTCCACGTATGCTCAAGCAGAGTAGCAAGATTTTCGACTTCCTCAAAAAGGATGTCCTCGACGCAGTAGAGAAGTACTTCACGGAAGACGAGGACCTCATTGGCAAGGTCGACCCGGTGACCCGAATCCTCGTGCTACCGGGGCTCCCTTCAACGGATCCTCACCGCGAAGAATCCATCCAGCTCCTGAAAGATCACGGAATCGACTTTATCATTACTTTCCGCACAATCTTGGAAAACTTGCTTCAGGGCATTGAAGCGAACTATAGCTATCAAAAATCTGAAGCACTTCATCTTCTCCGACTTCTAAAGATCTACGACATGGTCAAGGCCCCCCAGATGGAACTCTTTTCTGACGACCGCAGACGCCGTTAACCCTCCAAGGATCTTCAACCTTCTCCCAACCCGAACACCATGCCATACAAGAACTTCGTTGACTACCCTCTCTGGAAAGAAGGAGCTGATCTGGCCGATGCCATCTTCGACTTCAGCCGCGCCATTGAGGACTTCCCGATTCGGAACCGTATCACCGGCGCCGGTGTCGAAATTCCGTTTCTTCTCGGCGAAGCCGCTCAGTCCGTATCCGATGAACAGATGCGCGACATCCTCTGGAAGGTGGAAGACCCGATCAACGAGCTGCGCAGTGTCCTCACCGAAGCGAAGGAACAAGGGTTCGCCCCGGAAGCCGACTTCGAGGCGATGCAGGAGCGATGCCGCGACCTCTTCCAAAAGGTCCATTCGGAGGCTTCCGAGCTTTCCCGGAAAGATATTCCCGTCGCCGATACAGGCGCTGAAGAGTCCGACCCGGAACTCGCAGCGGAACCCATGATCAAGGAGGCGGCTGAAGAGTCCAAAACCATCTCCCCCACCGCAGCCGCTACGCCGACCCCTACTCCACCCAAATCTGCTTCCGCCCCGCAGCAGGACAACTCTGCAGCTCCCAATAACGAGGACTGAGATTTCCAGCGTTTGGCGTCACCCGAGTTCTTTCCGAAATCAGTCTCGTTCCACGCATTTTGCCACCTCCAGAAAAGCGCTCATCGCGTGCGTCATACTCGACTGCCTCGACCAGGCAAAGCTGATACAGCGGTGCTGTGGGATCGGGTCGATGGAGCGAAACTCCACTTTTCTCTGCCGCAAATACGGTAACGCCATTCGCGGGGTCAGCGAAAGCCCGAGGCCGATCTCCACCAGCGCCAGGACGGTGTCCAGCTGGGAACTTTCAATCCTCACTTCGGGTTCGATCTGCGCTCTCTGGCACAACTGCAGGGCCTGGCCCCGCAAACAATGGGCCTCTTTCATCAAGACCAGAGGGTGCTCCGCCAACGCCGACAGCGATACCGTCTCGCGCTCCGCGAGTTCATGCCCCACCGGCAAGGTGGCCATCAACTCATCATCGCAAAACTTCTGAAAGGCCCACTCGTCGCCCAACAACGGTGGACTGACCAGGGCCAAATCCAAGTCTCCGCGCCGCATCATCTTCAACAATTCATGCGTTGGCTCCTCCGAGACATCAAACTGCAGATTCGGGTAGGTCCGCCTCGCGGCCCCAATTAGCGGCGACAACAGATACGGTGCCACCGTCGGGATAGCCCCCAACCTCAGACGCCCCCGGACTTCCCCCGAGAAACTCTCAGCCTCCGCCTTCGCCCCATCAATCTCCTGCAGAATTCGAACCGCCCGCGGGAAAAAGCGCTCTCCAAAACTTGTCGGTCCCGTCCCCCTCTTGCGCCGCTGCAATAAGGGTTCGTTCAACTCCTCCTCCAATTTACGAATCTGGTGGCTCAAGGTCGGTTGTGTCACATGGCAACGCTCAGCCGCCCGCGTGAAGTTACCCAATCTCACCACCTCTACAAAATATCTCAACTGATGAATTTCCATAGACAGTATCTATAATCTTTATGAACAACTAATATTTCCTTAATCAATCCATTTCTGCTAGTATGGAGTCACACAAGGGCTGATTGAGGATGGCACTTACCGGCATTCTCAGGATGCCGGCCATACTCTTCCCACACCGATTTATCCAAACCCAAACACTATGAGCGACCCACGACCCACCCTCACTACAACCGGCGGCAACCCGATTGCTGACAACCAAAACTCGCTGACAGCTGGAAACCGCGGTCCATTGCTCATGCAGGACTACCAACTGCTCGAGAAGTTAGCGCACCAGAATCGCGAGCGCATCCCAGAAAGAACAGTTCACGCCAAAGGGTCTGGGGCTTACGGGAAGCTCACAATTACCCACGACATCACTCAGTACACCAAAGCGGCCGTCTTCTCGGAGATTGGCAAAGAGACCGAGTGTTTCCTACGTTTCTCGACAGTTGCCGGAGAGCGAGGAGCTGCCGACGCCGAGCGCGACGTCCGTGGATTCGCCCTAAAGTTCTACACCGAGGAGGGGAACTGGGACCTCGTGGGCAACAACACCCCCGTCTTTTTCGTCCGCGACCCATACAAATTCCCCGACTTCATTCACACCCAAAAGCGCCACCCCCGCACCAACTTGCGCAACATGACAGCCGCATGGGACTTTTGGTCACTCAGCCCTGAGAGCCTGCACCAGGTGACCATTCTCATGTCCGATCGCGG
This sequence comes from Opitutia bacterium UBA4506, assembly GCA_002388665.1. GTDB lineage: Bacteria > Verrucomicrobiota > Verrucomicrobiia > Opitutales > Puniceicoccaceae > Puniceicoccus. The sequence continues at coordinate 84,461 of DGMY01000075.1, forward strand.
CCTCCCCCGCGGCTATCGCCACGTCAACGGTTACGGCAGTCACACCTACAGCTTTCTCAACGCACAGGACGAACGCTTCTGGGTGAAATTCCATTTCAAGACCCTCCAAGGAATCGAGAACCTCAGCAACGAAGAGGCAGCCGCCATTGTTGCAGAGGATCGTGAAAGCTCCCAGCGGGATCTTTTCGAGGCCATTGAGAACGGCGACTACCCACGCTGGCGGGTATGTGTACAGATCATGCCCGAGAAGGAAGCCGAAACCTTCCGCTGGAACCCATTCGATTTGACCAAGGTGTGGCCACACAAAGACTACCCATTGATCGATGTGGGCACCTTGGAGCTCAACCGGAACCCGGAGAACTACTTCGCAGAAGTCGAACAGTCTTCCTTCAGCCCGTCGAACATCGTACCCGGCATTGGATTCTCGCCTGACAAGATGCTGCAGGCGCGCATCTTCTCGTACGCAGACTCTCATCGGTACCGGATCGGCACTCACTATGAGATGCTCCCCATCAATCGCCCCAAAGCCGCATCGGTAAACCACTACCACGCCGACGGGCCCATGCGCTTCGATGCGCCCCGCGGCACCGAAGCCTATTACGAGCCCAACAGCTTTGGCGGCCCCGTCCAAAAGGAGCAATACGCCGAACCTCCACTCAAAGTATCCGGCGACGCTGACCGGTACAACCACCGCGACGGCAACGACGACTACACGCAGGCCGGCGATCTCTTCCGTATCATGAGCGATGACCAGAAAGAGCAGCTCTTCAACAACATTGCTGGGAGTATGGAGGGAGTTCCCTCCGAGATCATCGAACGGCAACTCGCCCACTTCGATCAAGCCGACCCCGCCTACGGGGCCGGAGTTCGCCGAGCGCTGGCCACACCGAACGAGGGCGCACGCCCGGTCGAGAAATAACGAAAGAGCCTTCCCCTTGGGACGCTCAACGACACACCGTTGAGCGTCCCTCCAACGAGAGAATACCCAACTATGAACGCGACCGTCACAGCCCAGGAAGAACAACGCTACACCGAACTCCAAGAGATCGCTCTCAACGCAGCTCGAACCGGTGAAATCGAGATACTGCGTTCGATGATTCAATCCGGCCTTCCGGTTGATCTCAAAGACAACAAGGGAAACACTCTCCTCATGCTTGCAGCATACAATGAACAGCCCGGGGCCGTTCGCTGTCTCCTTGAGGAAGGCGCCCGCGTTGACGAGAGAAACGACCGCGGCCAAACGCCCCTCGGCGGAGTCGCCTTCAAGGGATACACGCCTATTGCCCGCCAATTGATTGAAGGTGGAGCCAATCCCGCCGCAGATCAGGGTGGAGGCATGACTCCTCTCCACTACGCCTCGATGTTCGGTCGCAGCGACACCGAAGAATACCTCAAAACGGTCGGAGCGGATCCCAAAGCCCGAAGCCGGTGGGGAATGTCCTCGAACCTACTCTCAAAATTCGGCTCAGTCGTCCGAACCGTTCGCGGGAACTAAGAGCGATTCCACTGAAAGAACGCGGCGGGTCTGCGAGCCTCATCTCACCATGAGCCGCACGAACTTGGTTTGCGTCAAACCGGCGCCGTTGGAAAACATCACCTGAATCTCTTCGCGAAGCGGCGGCTCCCAATCCAATGGTGTAACGATCAAGGTAATGGGCTTTCCCTCCTGTGGCGGGGCAACCTCTACCGAAAAGGGCAACTCTTTGGAGGGAGGAACCAGCGCCCACGAAACTCCATCCATCATCTCAAGACGCACCGAACGCTCTTCCGTCTCACCCTCCCTCCAGAGAAGAACCAGCGGTCGAATGACACCCAACTCGGGGACTTCGGTTGTCATGGTAAGTCGAGTGACTTCTTCCGGGTTCTCGTCTGTGACGACCTCCAGCACTCGCTTTTGTTTCCCCTTCCGGTTCCCCACAGTAAAGACCAAGCGGACCTCTCCCGACTCGCCGGGATCCAACACCTTGTCCTCCATCTCTGCGACCAGGCAATTACAAGAAACCGAGAGTTTCAGTACCTCAACGGGGACCTCTCCCTCGTTCTCCACGGCAAACACTGCGACGACCTCTTCCTGCCCCACCTCGCATGGCACCTCAATCGTTGTCTGTTCCCATCGCAATTGGGAGGCAGAACACAGCAGAGGGGAAATCCCACCAAGAATGAAACACAACGCTTTCATCGAAAAAGAACTCGTAGGAAGTGTCTACCTAGAGTCGAAATGAAATGCAACGCTGAGGAGCAAAATACGAACACCCCTATCCGACTCAGCAGCGAAATTTCCACTCCGGAGGGCCCCCTTACCCCCAGGCTCTTCACGCATCGATATCGAACACACAGTTGCCGTTTGCGTGGCATAGACTCCAAATCAGCAGCATATTTCCCACAAAACCTCCGACCTATTGGCATCCTCTAAAAGAATGAGGGCACAGCCCTTCTCAAAAAATTATTTTCTGCTAGGTTTGTTTGTAGCGAAAGAATTCAACCAAACGAAAAGGAATCCAGATATGAAACAGACACAAAAAGCACTCAAACTCCTCGCACTCCTCCTCACTATCGGAGGAACTTCATTCTTCCTCGCAGGTTGTGACAGCAACATGGAAGACGCTGCCGAAAATACCGGTGACGCTATTGAAAACGCAGCTGACGAAACCACCGATGCTGTGAAAGATGCCGCCGAAAACACTGGCGACGCCGTCGAAGACGCAACCAACTAATCTCTCCTCCAACCCGCTTCCTACACTTACCCAAGTGTAGAAGAAAAATAGCTCCGGCCCTGATGGGCCGGAGCTTTTTCGTATTCAAATTTTAGTGACTCCGAGACAAATCCTACTGATCATCCTCATCACCAACTGGCTCGAAGGGTTCCAATGCAGAAGCATCCAGTGCACCTGTCCAACCGCCGCCGAGTGCCTTGAATAAATTCACAGCGGCACTGAGGCGCCGGAGCCTTGATTCCTCCAGAGTCAATTCTGCTTCGAACGACTGTCTCTCCGCATCCAGGTAATCAATATACTCGGAGAACCCTTCATCGTACTGCTCTTTCGCCAAATCGAGAAGCCGGCTTGACGCCTTCAATTGATTCTCCCGCGCAGCGACCAGATCCTCCCGTTGTTCCAACGTCAAAATCGATTCACTGACCTCCCCGAAAGCTTCTCGCACCGTATTCTGGTAAATCCAAAACGCTTCCTGCTGGCGGGCTTCCGCAGCCAAAATTCGGTTTTTGCTGCGCCCAAAGTCAAAGATCGGACCAGTCAACTCAGCCCCGACACTCCATGTCTTCGACGGCCCGGTAAAGAGATCGCCAAATTCAAGTGCAGAGGTACCCAACAGCGCACCGAGCGATAGAGTCGGCCAGCGCTGCGCCTTTGCCACACCAATACTCTCGTAGGTCGCTTTCAACGCAGACTCTGCCGAGAGGATGTCCGGGCGGCGCTCCAGTAAGGAAGCCGGGATAAGGTCCAACTCCACACTGGGTGGGGCTGGCAGTTCCCGAGGGTCATCACTGAATTCATCCCTTTTCCAAAAGGCAATCGGGTCAGCACCCGTCAAAACGAGCAGGGAGGTCTGGTAGGTTAGGATCAACTCCTCAAACTGCGGCACACGAACCTTGCCATCCGCAAGCTCTGCGATCGACTGCTGCAGTTCGAGCTCGGTGGAGAAACCCGCGTCGAAGCGTTTCTGTTGAAACTCAACAGCCTGCTGCCTCGTTTCAATGGTCTCCTTGGCCAAAGCCAGTTGATTGACGGAGGACTGTAGCCCGTAGTAAGCGATGACCGTCTCTGCAATCAATGAATTGCGCAGCGTATAGAACGCGAAGGAAGTCGACAGTAGCCGTTCCTGTGCGGCATCCCGTGAATCCCCTAACTTATTGAAGAGGTCCACTTCGTAGCTGAGCAGGCCGGATAAGCCGAACTGATTCAACGGATTATCCGTCCCGGAGCTCACGGCATAGTCCGCAGACTCCGTGCGGGTGGCCGAACCATCCACACCCAAAGTGGGCCATAGCTGCGCGGCTTCGAAACCGTACAACGCCCGGGACTCACGAATGCGGGCGGCGGCTTCTCCGAGATCACCGTTGGCGATCAAAGCTTTCTCGACCCAGCGATTCAACTCTTCGTCGCCGAACAGCTCCCACCACTTTTCAAGGCTTTCAGCCGCAAGCGGGTTCTCCGCCTCCTCGGCTGTAAGTCCAAGAGCAGCTGGCAGGGATGCCTCAGGTCGTTGATAGTCCGGCGCCAGGGAACAGCCACCGAGAATCAGCAGTGCCGAGGCCGCTCCAGATTTCCAGATTCGGTTGGTCAATTTTGCACTCATTTTTCTTCAGTCTTAGTTTCGTGGTCAGCGGCACGGTCAATCAATCGATAAAAGAGAGGAACGAACAAGATGGAAATAAAGGTCGCTGCCAACATTCCACCGATCACACCTGTTCCAATGGACTGGCGACTGGCAGCCCCAGCACCCGAACTGAACGCCAAGGGCACTACCCCCAGAATAAACGCCAGCGAGGTCATTACGATCGGACGGAAACGAAGTTTTGCACCTTCGATCGCAGCATCCATTCGGCTCATTCCCTCTTTCCGCTTCATCACCGCAAACTCCACGATCAGAATCGCGTTCTTTGCCGCCAGACCGGTCAGGACCAGAAGACTGATTTGGAAATAGATATCGATCTGTAGTCCACGCAGGAATACGAAAGCGATGGCCCCAAATACCGCATAAGGCACTGCGGTGATCACCGCAAATGGCAATGACCACTGCTCATATTGGGCGGCCAGAATGAGGAAAATCATCACGATGCCGAAGGCGAACGCAAAGGTTGAGGTGTTGGCCGACGCTCTTTCCTGATACGCCTGCCCGGTCCAGGCGAGCGTATATCCATCAGGCAGAAGCTCCTCAGCGAGTTCCTCCATCGTCTGCAATGCTTGACCGCTACTATACCCGGGGGCAGGCGCCCCCTGGACCTTCCCCGAGGGGAAAAGATTAAAGCGTTCGATCACGTCGGGCCCCACGGTCTTATCGAAGGACAACAAGCTGTAGAGAGGGACCATGCTGCCGTTGCTCGAGCGGACAAACACATTCCGGAGGTCCTCCGGGCTCTCACGGAACTCGCCTTCGGCTTGAATGGTCACCTGATAATTCCGGCCAAACAGCGTAAAATCGTTCACGTAGAGTGAGCCAAAAGTGCTCTGCATAGCGGTGAAGACATCGTTAATCTTTACCCCCATGGAACGGGCCTTCTCACGGTCTACCTGGACGTGGTAGCGAGGTACTGAGGCGTTAAAAGCCGAGCGCATACCCGCCAATTCGGGCCTCTCGGATGCCGCCGCAACAAACTCGCCCATCACTTCAGCCATTTCCGCGGGAGTGGCACCGATTCGGTTTTGGATATATCCCTCAAATCCCCCGGTAGTGCTCAATCCGGTAATCGGGGGAGCATTTACGACGAAGATCATTGCGTCGGGAAACCCACCCATACCAATTCCGGTAAGTTGCCCTGCAACGCTTGCTGCCTGCAGGTTTTCTTCCTTCCGCAAGCTCCAATCCTTCAGCGGGATAAAGGAGACCGCCGCATTGGTCCGTCCTGAACGCGTCGCGATGTCCATACCGGAGATGGTAATAACATCCTCAACGGCTGGGTGTTTCATCACCTCCTGCGTGAACGGCATCGAAACGTCTTTCGTTCGGTTCAATGCAGTCCCCGGCATCAGGTACTGGAAGGCGATCACGTACCCCTGATCTTCCTCCGGCACGAGGGCCGACGGAACTTTCTGCCAGAGGTAGGTGGCAGCTCCGAGAAATACGAGGATGGAAGAGAGACCCAAGATCCAATGACGGAGAAAGAAACGCACTCCGGCCACATAGATATCAGTCACCCAATCGAACCCCTTGTTGAACCAGCGAAACGGTCCCCATGGCTCTTTGTGCTCATCCTTGAGAAACAAGGCCGAAAGCACTGGGGTTAGCGTCAATGCGACGAACCCGGAGATCACAACCGAAATCGCAATTGTAATCGCAAACTGCCGGTACATCTCCCCAGCCAAACCACCAATAAAGGCGACCGGGACAAACACGGCACAAAGCACCAGAACGATCGCGATAACCGGTCCGGTCACTTCCTTCATCGCGGCAATCGCGGCGTCTTTTGCGGACTTCTTTTCGGTCCGCATAATCCGCTCGACGTTTTCCAACACGATAATCGCATCGTCCACCACGATCCCGATCGCCAGGATCAAACCGAACAGAGTAAGGAGGTTGATCGAGAACCCGAGAATCGACATCCCGGCAAAGGTACCGATGATCGAGATGGGAACTGCCAGGAGTGGGATCAGAGTCGCCCTCCAGCTCTGGAGGAAGACAAACACCACGAGGATAACCAGCAAGCAGGCCTCCACAAAGGTGTGAATCACCTCCTCAACCGCAACGTCAACAAATCGAGTGGTGTCGAAGGGAATCGCAAACTCGACCCCGGCGGGGAAGGATTTTGAGAGCTCTTCCAGCCGGTCATGCACCGCTTCCGCGGTCGCCAACGCATTGGCCCCTGGCTGGAGATAGATCCCCATCGCAACAGCCGGTTGCCCGTTCAGTGAAGACTCTTGCGAGTATGCCTGAGCGCCCAGTTCGATGCGGGCAACGTCACCAAGTCGCAAGGTCCCTCCGGTATCATCGGAGCGCAAAATGATCTCTTCAAATTCCGCTTTATCGACCAACCGGCCCGGCGTAGTCACCGTGTAGGTAAAGGCCGGATTCGAGGTGGTCGGCTCCGCGCCAAACTTACCCGCGGCAAACTGAGCATTCTGCTCTCGAATCGCAGTAGCGACATCGACCGGTGTCAGCCCGTACTCCGCGAGCTTATCAGGCCGAATCCAAACCCGCATGGAGTAGTTCAACTGCCCAAAGAGCGAGGCGTCCCCCACTCCCTTTACCCGCTTCAATTCGTCGACAACGTTGAGCAATGCGTAATTGGAAAGAAACAACGGCTGGTACTGCCCATCCGGAGAATACAAGTTCACCACCTGGAGAATCGTGGAGGATTGCTTCCGCACGGTCACCCCTTGCCTCTGGACCTCCTCCGGCAACTGGGAGATCGCCGCTTGCACGCGGTTGTTCACGTTAATGGTGTTCTGGTCGGGGTCCGTGCCCACTTCAAAGGTCACCGAAATACTCAAGGTTCCATCGTCCGAGGCAGTCGAACGAATGTAGATCATGTCGTCTACCCCGTTGATCTGAGCCTCCAGTGGAGAGGCGACGGTTTCCGAAATCGTATTTGCGTTCGCACCGGGGTAGCTCGCGCTGACCGATACTTCAGGTGGAACAATCTCCGGATATTGGGAGATGGGAAGACTGACCATCGAGGCGACACCCGCCAAGATGATGACAATCGATAAGACCGTAGCGAAGACCGGACGGTCGATGAAAAATCGTGAAAACATGGTCTCTGTAGTTAGAAATTTACTGCGAGAACGGGACTACTCGCTGGTTGGTGTTCCAGCTTCCTGAGCCACGGCTTCATCGCTCGCCCGCTTTTCAACGGGCTCGATCTCCTGCCCCGGACGGATCCGGATCAACGACGAACTGATGACTCGATCACCCTCGTTCAATCCGGCTTGTACGACCTGCCCGTTATCGATGACAGGTCCCAACTCGACCGGACGGGGTTCCACCGTATTCCCCTCCCCAACTACGTAGACCATGCTGCCGTTCGGAGTGGTCAACACCGCCTCTTCAGGAATCACGTAGCTACCGGGGAGTTGCAGGCCATCGAAGAAAATTCGAACAAACTGGCCCGGCAACACCGAGTGGTCAGGGTTGGCAAAATCAGCCCGTACCCGAACGGTTCCGGTGCGATCGTCGATCCGGCTCGCCACAAAGTTAATTCTCCCGTCTTCCGGATAAACGGCGTTACTCCGCAGTCGCATTCTCACGGCAAAACCTTCGTCGCCATCGGACCGACCAAACACCGCGTCAAACGCAGGGTCTCCCTCCGGCAAAGAAAAGAGGACGTAGAAAGGGTCGATCTGAGTGACTTCGGTCAGCCGGTCTCCTGCATTGACCAAGCTCCCTTCCGACAACTCCTCCAAGCCAGTCACACCCGCCTCGGGGCTGCGCACTTCGGTATAATCGAGGCGCAACTGCGCGTCGGAGACCGCCGCCTCCGACACCGCGACATCTGCCTTCGCCAATTCGAAGATCGACTGCGACTCGTCGCGCTGGCGTTCGCTCAGTGCGTCCGTATCAAAAAGCTTCTGGGCCCGGTTCCACTCCCGCTCCGCCTGGCGATAGTTCGCCTGAGCACGCTCCAATTGCGCCTCGTTCTGCCGAAGGGCGACCTCATACGGGGCAGGATCAATCTGAAAAAGAATCTGATCCTTCTCCACTACACTGCCCTCTTCGAATGAACGCTCCAGGATCAATCCTCCCACCCGAGGTCGAACGACAATCCGACGCAGACCTTCGACTCGGCCCGGATACGACTGGTCCCATGGCAAGGTTTTCGGCGTTACGGTCACCACCTCAACTTGCGGGGCGCCCCCCAGCGGAGCTCCCGGCTCTCCTCCCGAACCTTCCGTTCCAGACTCTTCCGAGCAGCCCGCTAATAAAGCCGCTGTAGCGGCGAGAAAGATAGTTGAATAAAGTGTTTTCATAAATACATTCATGAATGTATGTTTCCCATCGCAGGTTGATCCCTTCATTAATAAGGTCAAACTGAAACACTATTTTTTCTCATGGCCCGCCGAACAAAAGACGAATCTGAACAAACCCACGCCGCGATTCTCGATGCTGCTATCGAAGAATTCTTCCGTCGTGGGGTGGCGCGAACGACGCTTCAGGATATTGCAAAAACTTCGGGCTATACCCGCGGGGCGGTCTATCACCACTTCAAGAACAAGGGGGAAATCATCATTCGTCTTTTGGAGAGTGTGCGGCTTCCGGTGGAAACCATCCGCAAGGAGTTTGCCGAAGATAATCTCAATGACCCCCTCGGGGCCCTTCACCGTTGGTCGAAGAACGCGATCCACAAGCTGGCCAACGACGAACGGGCCTGCAAAGTGCACTGGATCTACCTGCGCAGTGACGGTCGGGAAGAGATGGAAGAGGTGTACGAAGCTGAGGAAGAAAAAGTCTGCGGGGTGTCGGAAATCATCACGGAGCAGCTGGACAAGGCCCGGAAGCTCGGCCAATTGCGTCCGGGTGTCGAACCCCGCGTCGCATCCGCGGCCCTCTATGCTCTCTATACGGGCCTTTATTACAACTACCTTCGGGCCGGCGGCAGTAAGGAAATCCCGTTTGACCTAACGCTCGACACATTCTTTCGCGGGCTCAAACCCTGATCCATCTTTCTTAATTTGGACCGGCTGGATCGGCTACCTGTTCCGAGCGAAATTCGTGCGCCTGCATGAGGACCGCGATGACCGTGTTCTTTCGGACTGGTTTGTTAAGGTAAAAACACATACCCGCCTCGAAACACCGGGCGCGGTCAGCGACGACGGTATTGGCGGTCAGCGCAGAGATAAATGAAGCCGGCACTTTGTGCTCTTTTTCCCACAAGCGGATTTCTTCGGTCGCATCTCCTCCATTCATGACCGGCATCTGAAGATCCATAAAGATACAATCGGGTTCCTCTTCTCGATACTTCTCAACTGCATCTCTCCCATTCACCGCGACAATGGGATCGTACCCCAGTTTCTCCAGCATGGTCACGAGCATCTTTCGATTCGCAAAATTGTCCTCCACAATCATCACCCGGAGTGGAAACTCCAGTGATAAAAGTTCATCCGGCTCGGTCGAAATCTCTACCGGATTCACCTCTTCCCGCTCTTCGGGAGGACTCATCAAAATGGGGGGTACCTTCATCGGAAGCTTCAGCACGAACACCGACCCATCTTTTACGCGACTATCCAGTTCCAGGGTCCCTCCCATGAGCTCCGCCAATCTTCGCGAAATCGACAATCCGAGCCCCGATCCATCAAACCGTCGGGACGAACTCGAATCTGCCTGGGTGAATGGTTCGAAGACCTGATCCACCTTATCTTCCGGGATGCCCACCCCAGTATCCCGCACCACAATCTTCCAGACCGGAACCGAATCCTTCTCACCGCAAGCTTCCATCAGGACCTCCACCCTGCCCTCTTCCGTAAACTTTAACGCATTCCCGATCAGGTTCAGCAAAATCTGTCGCAATCGGGTGCTGTCGGACTCGAGAAATTCGGGCACCTCGGGGGAGACACTCACCAAGAGGGCGAGCCCTTTCTGGGAGGCCAAACTCGAAAGCAACATCCGTACATCCTCCATCAAGCGCATCGGTTCGAAGACAGCGATTTCGATCCGCATTCTTCCCGACTCACTGCTAATAAAATCGAGAATATCATCAAGGATTCTCAAGAGGCCTTTGCTGGAGTCATAGAGCGTCTGCACGAAGTCAAAATCTTCTTCGGTCAGATTCTCCGAATCGAGAAGCAGCTCCGCAAAGCCAAGCACTCCATTCATCGGCGTACGCAACTCGTGACTCATCACCGCCAAGAAATCGCTTTTGGCCCGCTCCCCGGCTTGGGCCTGCCGAGTCAATTCCTTCTGAGTCTCGAGGGATTCTTTGACCAACATTTCTGCGGCTCTTCTTTCGGTCAGGTCCCGCGTCACTTTCGCAAACCCCAACAACGAACTGTCATGGGAATAGATAGCGGTCATAACCACTTCGGCCCAGAACCTCGAGCCATCTTTCCTCATCCGCCATCCCTCGATCCGGACTTTTCCATCTTGCCGGGCGGTTTCCAGCAGGCGCTCCGGCAAATTGGCCTCACGGTCGGTGGGCATATAGAAACATGAATAATTTTTTCCCAGGATCTCCGATGAGTGATAACCCTTGGCCCGTTCCGCTCCGGCATTCCAGGTCATCACCCCTCCCTCGGGGTCGAGCATGAAGATCGCATAGTCTTCCACCTGCTCGATCATGAGCCGGAAACGCTCTTCGCTCACAGCGAGATCTGCAGTTCGGTTCAACACCTCCTCCTCGAGCGATTGCGTAAATTTCCGCAACTGATCCTCCGCACGCTTTTCATCTGTAATGTCCCGCGAGTCCGCCAGGATGCGCAAGACACCGCCCGAGCCATCTCGAATCGGCGAGACCATAACATCCCACCACCGCGGATCTTCCCCATCGATCAGGGCACACTCTCCACGGAAGCGTACGGTATCACCAACACCAGCTTTTCGCACAGCTTCCCCAGCCTCTTTCTCCGAGTCGCCTCTCCAGATGCGTACCCAGTCCATGTCGAGAAATTCCGCTCGATCCTTGACGCCTGAAAACATCTTCCCCGGGGCCGAAACGTCGAGAACCCGACCCTCCTTCGACAAGACGACCATTGTGTCTCTCGAACTTTCAACAATACTCCGATTGTACGATTCGCTAAAGCGCAATTTGGACTCCGCTTCAGCTCGCTCTCGGTACTCGAGAAACAGCAAGATCGCACCGGCTACCCCATTGAGAAACTCGATGTCACTTCCAGACCAACGACGTTTCCGGTACTTTTGCTCGCAAGATAAGAGTCCATAGAGGCGTCCGCCGGCACGAATTGGGATATCGAGGAGAGATCGAATCTGCAGCGGCTCGTACTCTTCTTTCGCAAAATCCCGGGTAATCGGATCACTAAACACATCTTCCACCACGATTTCCTCTGCATTCTCCAGTTGAGAGAAGTAAGTGGGGAAATCCTCCTGCCGGATCTGAACCGATCCAGCAATGTGGTTGGGCTCCACAGCGGCGTTCGTCTCTGCTTCGTACAGATCCTGCCGGACGACGGAACTGCCCGTCTGGTCAAATTGCCACACACTGGCCCGTTCCACCCCAAGGCCTTCGGCACAGACTTCAGTCACCCGGGCAAAAAAACGGGCCTTATCCCAGACAATTGCATCCCGCAACTCCATTAAGGCTTTGTGAGCCCGCAACTCTGCATCGAGTCGATTCGCCTCACGTTCCCGCAATTCCCTCTCCTCGGTAACATCCCGTGCCGTTGCATAGACCTGATTGCTCCCCTCCCACAAAATCGCGTTCCAAGAGAGGTATCGCCACGATCCATTCTTATGGAGGATCCGATTCTCGAATCGTTCGATCGGCTCCGACTCATCCTTCAAACCTTCGAAGACCAACAAAGCCTCCCCGATGTCGTCCGGATGGATCAATTCCTGAAATCCGATCCCAAGAACTTCCTCCTCTGAATAGCCCAAGAGCCCCTCGAACGCTCCATTCACCTGGATGAAGGCACCCTGCTCATCGACGACACACATCAGGTCCGGTACCAAAATAAAAAAACGTCGAAGATTATCAATTCGCTCCTGTTCGAGTTCTTCGAGCTGATCCTTTCTCACGGTCGCTTCCCGAAGTGAATCCACCGCACAATTAAAGGACCGAGTCAGTTTATCGACTTCCTCGACGCCGATCGCTTGTATCCTCGCCTCCTTGTCCCCCTCCTCGATTTGTCGGACGTCTCGAGCAACCATCTCCACATTTCGGTAGAGTCGGTAGTAGAGCCACCATGCGACTACCACTCCCAGCACGACCGAACTCAGTAAGGTAGCCCCCCAAAGGAGTCTCATCTGCGAGATCTCTTTGGACCACTCTTCTTCGACTGGGATTCCTCCGCGCGAGGATTCCGCTATCCCTTCAACAAAACTCTCCCTCGGTGCATCCAGCATTCCCTCGAGGTGATACAGTTTCCAAAACCCGATTGTTCCCTGCACAAACAAAGCTACGAGAAAAGCAGCCATGGCTGCTAAGAAAAAATCTCGTACGCTTCTCGTTTTCACAACAACTCAATCAAGAACCATCCCAGGCAAACGCCACCCGACTCGATCCATGCGAATCACTTCGCTCTACCTTATGACGAACACTTCGCAAACAATCAACCCAATCTCTATAGCGATCCCACTACTCCGTAAGAACACCCACCTCAAGGTAGAGCTTACCCCCTGAACCTTCACGTACGACCACGGAGGCACCAAACGCTTCGCTCAGAATCTCCGATTTCAAAACAACTTCCTTGGGTCCGGCACTACACACCCTTCCCTCGCGCAAGACCAGGACATGAGAAATCTCCTCAAAAATCTCTTCCACATGATGCGTCACGAGAACTAAGTGCGGTCCGCCTCTTCTCCGCGCAAGAGCTCCCAGACTCCCCAGAAACCGCTCCCGCGCAACCGGGTCCATCCCAGCGCAGGGTTCATCGAGGATGAGGAGTTCCGGATCCTGCATCAGAGCCCGGGCAATGAATACTTTTTGGCGTTCTCCCTGGCTCAAAAACCTCCAGGGACGATCAGCCAGCTCTTCAACATTCATCACCCCAAGGCACTCCAAGGCCTTCGCCGAATCTACCTCCTCATCTTCCCGCGTCCAATAGCCCAACTGGGCCTCCGCACCACTCAGAACAGTCTCCAACGCAACCTCATGAGGCGGCACCCGATGCGCAATTGCGCTGCTCACCATCCCGATTCTCTTCCGCATCTCGTGCCAGTTGGTCCGTCCGTAGTGTTCTCCCAACGCACGAATCTCCCCCTCACCTACAGGTCGATAGGCAAGAATCGCTGAGAGAAGCGTGGTTTTCCCACACCCATTCGCACCGAGTATCGCCCAATGCTCTCCCCTCTTCACAGACCAATCAATGCCCTTGAGAATCGGCCCATTCTCTCCATAGAGGACTACACCTTCCACTCCTAGTATCTCTTCTGCCTCGTTGGTCATCCCACCACAATGCCCAACCCGCTCGAAAAAATCAACCGATCCAACTGATCCAGGCGGGTTGTAGTGATATTCCTCCGACGGCAATCACCCCAAATGCTTCGCCATCCCCCTCAAACAGTGAGACTGACTTTCATTTGCAAACGCTCTCTCAGGTCCGATCCCGCTTGTGACAACCGCGATTTCGCCTATGTTTGGAACCAGTAACCCACTTAAAAATTATGACTACAAAAACTGAAACAAAAACCGAAGTTTGCCAAGCTTGCGCCCACTGGAATGCCATCTCCGAATCCGAAGGCGAATGCCGCCGTCAGCCTCCACAGGAAATCTCCTTCACCGTGGCAAATGACGTAAAATTCGAGACTCGATTCCCTAAAACCGCCGCCAGCGACTGGTGTGGCGAGTACAAGGCAAAATAGCGCTTATCGGTCGGTCCCAACAACCGATCAACCACTTACCCAGAGAGGGGTCTTCCAAAAAAGACCCCTTTCTTTTGCGAAAATTAGTTGCAACTAAGTCTCAATCGCGTTTCCATCCCGACCTTATGGATAAGTCGGAGATCGACGCAGCACTCATTCCGGTCGCCCGCGCGGCCAAGCACGCAGCCGATGAGCTGCTGGACTTTCGCAGCGCAGCGCTCAATCGGAGCGATGCGGGCCTCTGCGTACGCTGCTACTTCAAGATTTTCAACGCCACTCGTGAAGAAGCCGCCCTACTCCGCCTGCGCGAACTCCTCGAAAAGCACCTCGAGGTAGTCGCATTCGATGGAGATGAGCAGGAGCTCGAGCGTCTACCGGTCTTCCTCGATGCTGAAGAGCTCGAGAGCTACTGCGTCAGAATCATGACGGAGTTCCGTGAGAACCGTGCCTATCGCAGTTCACAGATTGATTTAAGGTTCCGCTTCAAAGAACCCCTCTTTGCGGCCTGAGGCCATAGCGCCGTGAGTGCTCCCCTCGATGTCGAGTTCCTGATGGAACAAGCCGTGGCCTACTGGAAGGTACGGGGGCTCAAGATGACTTCGGTCCGAAAAATCATCTGCCAGACGGTCTTCTCATCGGCCGAAGCCTTTGACGCAGAGGACCTCCTCCAGCGCGCGCGCCAGAAGGACGGTCTGATTTCTCTCTCCACCATATACCGCACTCTTTCGACCCTTCAGGAAGCGGGACTGCTGGTCGAGGTCGAGGGCATCGATCGCAAAAAGTGCTTCAGCGTCGTGGGCACCCAAACCTCCGCCGCCAGCCATGTAGTTTGCCAGGACTGCGGGCAGGTGATTCCGCTGGAGAACCCCTGCCTCTCACTCCGAGAGAGCGGGCCCGCCCACCAAACCGGGTTTAGCCCGAAGAAAATCAGCCTCCGGATTGAGGCAACTTGCGACGAATTGGAGCGTTGTGGCACCTGCGTCCGGTCCAACAAGACCAAAGAGTAGCGATCCCGCCACTGGTTTTGAACCCTCGCGAGAACCACTCAATTCATCCTCCCCCTCGCCCTATTCGGACGGGTCAACCGGGTACCGCTTCTCCAGGATTTTCAGCAATATCCCCGCAGTGGCCTCCGCATCTGCCAACGCGCGGTGATGATTGACCAAAGGAATGCCAAAATGTTCCGCCAGGCTAGCGAGGCGGTACGACGCAAGCCCTCCAAAGCTCCGCCGCGACTCGACCACCGTACAGAAGAGAGGCCGCGAGAACTCCACCCCCACCTGGGCAAATTCCGCCCGGAGAAAGCCGAAGTCGAACTTCGCGTTATGAGCCACGAGAACCCCTTCGCAGAGAAAGCGCTGTAGCTCGGGAGCGACCGCGGCAAAGGTGGGCGCACCAGCCACCATCTCATCAGAAATCCCCGTGAGGGCCGTAATGTTGGCAGGGATCGGGCGCTCTGGATTGATCAACTGCTGCATGCGGGCGATTACCTTCCCCCGCTGCACCTTTACGGCAGCCACTTCCGTCAAGCGGTGGCGAGCAGGGCTTCCCCCGGTCGTCTCTACATCGACCACGGTATAGATCTGGTCCGGGTCTACTCCCCAGCGGGCACGAACGACCTCCACGGCAAATCCATCCTCCCTCATCCGCCGAATCTGAGCGAGCTGGTTCCGCCGTATTGAGTCGCCTTCTCCCTTGACCTCAATGAACTTCACACCGGAGCTTCCCATGACCAGCAGGTCGGGAAACCCACTGGATTGCGTCGAAAAATCCTTCGCCATTCGACGCAGGGTCGCCGCAACCGGGCCGCGTGGAGCGACCGCCAGGAACGAGTCTACAATCGAGCGCCAATCCGTATCTGGAGAGGCCTCTTCACCCCGACCGAACAATTGCACCTCATCCAGTCCTGATGTGGGCGGCCGACTGTCACCGGCCTCCAAGCAGCCCAGTTTTCTCTCCACCTCGGCACCAAAGCGCTCATAGAAGCTCCCGTCCCGCAAACAAGGAGGCACCCGGACAAACTCATTCGGCACACCAGCTCCGTGGTCCCCAAACAATTCATCGTAAAAAACCGTTCCAAACAAAACCCGCCAAAACCAATTCTCGGTCCAATAGGCTCGACCTCCCTGAGAAGAAAAATGCTCGGCAACCCCCATCTCGACGCGCCCGCGGAACAGTTCATCAACCTCGATTTGCGGTGCTTCCCTCAGCAAAGCCGTCAATCGACCCACGCGCCGACCGCCCAATTTCCTAGCATAGAAATCTTCGGCGAATATCTGGGCCTCATCCGAAGGGGGATCCTGAATCACTCTCTCCAACCTCTCGCGCACGGCATCCACTCGGCCTGCAGCAAACTCCAGCCGACAAAGGCGTTCGATCGCGGGGAAGGATTCCGTCTGCGAGTATACGGCCATCGCCCGCTCCACATCTCCAGCCCCTTCCAACGCCTGGCCAAGACGAGTCACCGTTCGGTCATAGGCAGCATCATCTTCCCCACCGGCGCGGCGCGGCCACTGGTCCATTTCTTCGACCATCTGCACCCAATCGGTCACAGCTCCCGAGCGGATCAATTCTCTCTTTCGTGAGTAGAAAAATCCATTTCGCGCAGATTCCGAATCCGAAAAGGCTGGCTCAATCCGGGCACGATCCCGTCTCTCCCCCAGTAGGCCCATGTCCCGCATCGTAAAAGCCGACAAGTCATCCGCTCGAAAACCAAAATATAAGTAGAGCAAAAACCCCGTACATTCGGGACGCCCCAAAACCACCCATTCATCGACCGCAAGCCCCGCAAACAATTGGCGCAGGTCCGCTTCTTCCCGGCAGATTCGGATACACTCTCCCTTTGATTTCTGACGCCGTCCCCGCATCGGAACTCCAGCCCGCTCCATCAGCTCCAACAGTTCCGGCTTTTTGAGGCACGGGAGCACTGCCGCCACATCCTGAACGAACACTGGCCGCGCCCACCCCAACTCCATCAACTCGACGATCGCCCCCTCGGGGTCACCAATCTCCTCATACGCCAGAGTACTGCGGCGAAAGAACTCCCCCTTTCGGTTCACCATCCGCACCAACACCGCCTGGGCACTGCCCGAAGCCCGCCGAAACCCGTTCACAAACTGGCGATGCTCCTCCTCCAACAAATGATCGCAATGCCGCTCCAGGAAATCCAATACCTCCAAGAAGTGATCCCGATAATAGAATGGCTGTAGACGAGGAAAACTCACTTTTTCAAGTGCTCATAAGTTCACCTGACCGGCAACTCTATTCTTTCCAAAAATCACAAATATGATGTCCCCCTCCGACAGTTATCAGTCCCCCAAAACGAGCACCGCAGATCCGAGACTGTCGAGGGTTCTCCCCATGCAATGATTCGCAGGTTTCTCCGCAAAGCAGCTCGGTCACTTTTTTTTACAATAGACAACACGATGCAAACTCATCTATTTTCAATCCCGATGAAAAAATCCCTTATAGCACTATCTTCTATTCTCCTCGCATTTGGATTCAAAGCGCAGGCGCAAACAGAACCATCTCGCCCAATTGAGCTATCGCTCTGGTCGCCAATTCAGCTCGGTTCAGAAACCGACAACGTAAAAGGAGTTCGTTTGAACATCTTCTACGCGAAGAACAACGACCTGACTGGTTTGGACCTCGGCTTCTTCGGCCTCGGTTACAACACCGGCGACGTAGCAGGTGTTCAGTGGAACTTTATCGGCAGTGTTGTCGAAGGTGACATGGCAGGTTGGCAGACCGGTATCTACACCCACACGAAGGGTGAGTTCCGCGGGCTAAAAGGCGGTATCGTCAATCTTCAGGACGACGACCTCTACGGTTGGCAAGCAGGTTTGATCACTCTCGCCGACTCTAAGGTGGTTGGTCTTCAGACTGGTCTCTTCAACAAGGCCGGCGACATGCGCGGACTTCAGTTCGGTCTCGTCAACTACTCCGAGAAACTCTACGGAGTTCAAATCGGACTGGCGAACATCAACGTCGAAGCAGATCCTCTCTACTTCTTCCCGTTCATCAACGCATCCTTCTAAGCGAAGCGTAGAATAAATTTGAAAGGCCGTCTCTCTCGGGAGACGGCCTTTTTCATGCCGACACACACCGCTTTTTCACAATTGAGTCTCTTCCCATTTTCCATTCGCCAAATGGAGGCCCAAAACCAAAGGTATCCCGCGAAAGGGTCGAAGGCGCACCTCACTTGAGTTTCAACCAGCGCGCTTTCGGGCTATCATTTCTAATCCGTCCAGATTGAGGCCAAACGAACACACAATGAGGATTCCTCACTTCACTTTCGCGTGGAAGATGCCCGTTACACTCGGTGCCCTCCTCGCCCTTCTCTGTTGCGCCACCACCCTTCCCGCGCAGTACATCGTTCTGGACGAGGGAAAAACCGAGCCCAAAGCCGGCTGGCTGCTCTTACCCTACGGGTTTACCAGCGAAACCTGGGACGTCGCCTTCGGTCTGGGAGGAGGCGGCACCGGATGGCCCGCCCCCTACTCCACCACCTACGGAGCGGCAACTCTGAGCACCAACCAATCCTGGAATCTGGTCGTAGGGGGAGTGAACTACCCCGGCTTACTATCCGATCGACTCTTTATCGACCCCTATGCGTCCTTCGCAGATTACACAAACCTTCGAGTCTACGTGCCGGGAAACCCTGATTTCCTGGATTCGCCCGATAAGGCTGGGAGCAATGACTCTAGCCCCGACAACTTTTTTCGGGAAGCTGCTCATGATACCTGGCTTCAAGCCAATATCCGCTACGTACTCCCGATTGGCGATGGTGCCGAGGACCCCGTCCATACCTACGTGGTAGACCGTGGGATGCTAGTCTCCGGATCCTCCGGAGGAACGAACTGGAACCCGTTGGAATCAGGAAGGACATCCATTCTCGCGCGGCCCTACTACCGCGACCAGAGCGTGACCATTCCCGTCAACGGTAACCCTTTTCCGTTCAAAACCCTCAATCTTCAGCTCTCTCTCGAATACGATAATCGCGATTTCCAGCCAAATCCCAGCCGCGGGAGCTACCAGAAAATTTCTTTCACGCGCGACTGGGGACAGCTTTCCGAAACGAATCCGTGGTCCTTCGGCGAACTGGAATTGGGTAAATTTTTCAACCTTGGCGAAACCTCCATCTTCCGGCAGCAGGTCCTCGCCCTCAACGCCTGGACGGGGTACTCGTTTACCTGGAACGAAACCGAGATTCCCGAGGTCCCCTTCCCCGTAGCCACCGAACGCCCCCCCTACTACACCGGGGCGACACTGGGAGGCCTATTCCGGATGCGCGGGTACCCGCAGGCACGGTTCAACGGGCGCGCGGTCTCCTACTACTCCGCCGAGTATCGAGTCATCCCCCATTGGACTCCGTTTGCCTCTTCCGAAATTTTTGAGATGATCGAGCTCTCCTGGTGGCAGATCTCTCTCTTTGTGGAGGCGGGCCGAGTCGCCGACTCATACAATCTCGACCTGCTCTACAAAGACATGCACTACGATGCCGGTATCGACCTCCGCTTCTTCGTCCGCCACGCCGTCGTCCGGGTCGGTATCGCCGGATCCGACGAAAGTGTTCAGGTGGTCGCCATGTTTGGGCAACCATTCTAAAAGTCTCCCGAATCCCGAAACCTCCTCGCCGTGAAAGAACAGATTTTCCAAGCAGTCATCACCCTGACGGCTCTGATTAACCCAGTCGTCTGCGCAGCAATTTTCTCCCGTTGCACCCAAGGCCTCCCTCCAGAGCAAAAGCGGATCGAGGCCCTGGTCGGGGTTCTCTCGATTGGGTCAATCCTGATCATTTCAGCTGTGGCGGGAACTCACATCCTCAAGGCCTTCGGGATCTCATTGGATGCATTTACCTGCGCGGGAGGTGCTATCCTGATCTACATCGGCGTCGGGATGTTGCGCTCAGCCAATACCCCCGGCAACCCCGAGTCAGAATCCAAGCCACCGCAGTCGGGGAAAGTCTCGCTCACTCCCTTGATCCTGTTCGGCGCCAGCCCTGGGACCATCACGGGAGTCATTACAGTCGGGGCCACACACCACAGCGAATCGTCCCTGCCCCTTCCCGCCATTATTGGTGTTCTCATCTCTACCTTAATTCTTGCAGTTGCGCTATCCATTGCCTCACGGATTCCCACCAAACAAAAAGCACCCTCATTCATTCGCAGAATGATCAGCTGCTATATGGGGGTGATTGTCATTGCGATGGGGGTACAGTTTATGCTCACCGGGATCCGTGATTTCATGCAATAATTCCATCTAGGTTGAGACGCCGTGATCCGCTACCAGTATCAACATCGCACCCTTCGCTTCGCTGTCCGGCGATTTATCACCTGCTTGACTGCATTCTACGGGGGCTACTATCTCAACATCCCCCTCTTTGGGGAACCTTCCTACGTCGGCGGATTGTGGGCGATGATCTCGACCCTCATTGTTCTTCAACCCAACCGCAAAGACGCGTGGCAAACCGCCCTTCTCCGAATCATGGGAACATTGATCGGGGCCATTGCGGCGGCACTCTACCTCACCGTCTTTTCCTTCCACCCCATCGGAATGTGCGCCACCATCGCGGTGACCGTACTCATCTGCGGGGGCTTTGGTATCCCCAACTATGCCAGACTCGCCTGCATCACCATCGCGATTATGATGATCTCTTCTGTGATCGACCCACACATCTCGGCCCATATGAATGCCCTGCTCCGATTCCTCGAATCAGTCATCGGTACGGTCATCGCAGTCCTCGTCACCGAGGCTTGGCCCGAAGAAGATCCCGACCAAAAAAAGCCGGGTGCGCTCCGGGTCCCTCTATCCGATCTCGGTCATCGTCGAAGATCCGACCCAAATGATGGCTGACCCATCGTTTTCAATTCAACCCCTCCAACGAACTCACTACGATTGCCCATAGTGGAAGACCCAAAAGACCTTAAGAGCCGCCTTTACCGGATTATCTTCGAAGCCGACACCCCAGCCGGGAAGCTATTCGATGTCGCGCTGCTGATTGCAATCGTGATCAGCACAGCCCTGGTTTGCCTCGAAACGATCCCCACCGAACACAATCGATATTCCACTCTTCTCCTCACAGGGGAATGGATTCTCACCGGGCTCTTTACCATCGAATACGCGCTGCGACTCTATTGCAGTCCTCGCCGCAAGGAGTATGCGACCAGCTTCTTTGGAGTTGTCGACTTCCTCTCGGTGATGCCGGCCTACTTGGCCTTATTCACCTGGTCGTCTTCCTACTACCTTGTGACGATTCGCCTGCTGCGCCTCCTCCGAGTGTTTCGTATTTTGAAACTCATCCAGCTGTCCAGTCAGGCACAGATGATTCTCCGGGCCCTCCGAAAATCGATGCCGAAAATCGGCATCTTCTTTTTCGCCCTGCTGATTCTAGTCTTCCTCGAGGGCACCCTCATGTACCTCATCGAGGGCGGGAACAACCCCGGCTTCAACAGCATTCCCAACAGTGTCTACTGGGCGATCGTAACCATGACGACAGTCGGCTATGGCGACGTCGCACCCCTGACCCCTCTGGGCAAGATGGTCGCCTCCCTAATCATGCTTAGCGGCTACGCGATCATCGCCGTCCCCACGGGCATCGTCACCGCTCACATCACCCGCGCGGAACGATCGGGCGACTCACTACTCCTCCCCCAGCGAAAATGCAAAAACTGCGAGCTCTCCGGCCATACCGAAGAAGCCCAATTCTGCCGCCGCTGTGGCGATAAATTACCCTCCCAGTAATCCAGCAAACGTCTCCCCGGATCGCACGACCCACTGCCAAACACCCCCGAACAACCGCGGACACCACCCACACAGTTCTTTCTCGAAAGAGTCCCGTAGCGTGCAGCTTCAGCAAACGTCTCCCCAGATCGCACGACCCACCGCCAAACACC
>DGMY01000075.1:106651-110335 GCA_002388665.1 Opitutia bacterium UBA4506
GACCCACCGCCAAACACCCCCGACCAACCGCGAACTCCACCCACACAGTTCTTCCTCGAAAGAATCCCGTAGCGTGCAGCTTCAGCAAACGTCTCCCCGGATCGCACAACCCACCACTAAACACCACAGACCTACCGCGGACACCTCACACGCGATTCGTTCGCTGAAGCGTCACGCCACAAGAACATGCTCGACTAACCGAACTGTTCATTTTTACTAAAAACGTCTACCGTTCGACACCCTCTCAAGCGCCGATCGACCGAAAACCCTCGAGAAACCAGCCCATGAAACGTCCCAATATCATCTATTTCCACACTCACGACACTGGATGCTATATCAGCCCCTACGGCTATGCCGTGCCGACCCCCAATTACCAGCGGTTGGCCGAGTCTGGGATGACGTTCAAGCACATGCACTCGATCGCTCCGACCTGCAGTCCGAGCCGTGCCGGCCTCCTCACGGGACAGTATCCACACCAAAGTGGGATGGTAAATCTGGCCCATCACGGCGGCCATCTTCACGACGTTAAGAAGCATATCATCCATACTCTGCAGCCCGCCGGCTACCATACGACCCTGCTCGGCTTTCATCATGTGATCAACTGGCCCGAGTATTCCAAAATCGGATACGATGAAACAATCAAAGCCGGTACCGGATTCAAAGCCGGGGAAATTGCCGACGAGGCTGCAGCATTCCTCCATCGGCGACGGAACCTTGAACAGCCGTTCTTTATCAGTATCGGGCTGACCGAAACGCACCGCGTCTTCCCGAGCGAAGTGCCCGAGGGATCCGAGCGCTATCTACGTCCGCCCGCACCCTTCCCCGACACAGAGGTATTTCGTAAGGATATGGCGGCCTACGTTGAGTCACTTAAAGCCGCCGATGCCGCTTTGGGTACCGTTTTGGACACGCTCGAATCGACAGGCCTGGCCGACAACACTTTGATCATTTGCACGACAGATCACGGTCTACCGTTCCCTTCCATGAAGAACAACCTCACCGATCATGGGACCGCGGTACTCTATCTGATGAGTGGACCAAACATTCCCAAGGGCGCAGTCACCGATGCACTATCTACCCATCTCGATGTCTTCCCAACGGTCTGCCAATACTCGGGAATTGATGCACCCGATTGGCTTGAAGGGAAGAGCCTTCTCCCAGTCATCGAGGATCCAAAAACAGAGATCCACGACGCCATCTTCACCCACAGCAACTATCACGGGAAGAACTATGCGCCCCTTCGCTGCGTTCGGGATGGTCGCTACGCCTACATTCAGGGCTTTGAAGAGACCGAGCACACCCAATTCCCCACGAGTGATGCCAGTCCGTCGGAAGACGCGTGGAAGGCGCACAATTGGGGAAGCAAGCTCCACCCCAAAGAGCGACTCTTCGACTGCCTTTTCGATCCGCACGAGATGAACAATCTCGCCGGCGATCCTTCGTACCAAGACATAAAACGAAGACTGCAAGACCAGCTGAATGCGCACCTGAATGCGACCAGTGACCCCATTACCAAGGGTCCGATCACCCCGGTCCACGCGGGAGCATAACCGGAGGAATTCGAGAAAGCGCGTGCTCCGCAGCGCCGAAGCTTCCATCGAAAGCGAAACCCATATCCCCGTCGGGGACGGCCTCGACCGTGCGGTGTTTCGTCTCGAAGAAACAACGGGAATACTCGATCAATGAGGACAGGCGACCCGCGACCGAACATCACTCTCACCGCGGACTGCAGACTTCTCCGGGCCCGATGTCGGATGACCCCGCTCCTACCGGATCATTCGGATCCAACCCTAGGAGTCATTCGTTTGAAACGCTCCAATTACTCCGACCAAGATCATCAATACTCCTGCTCCCCAACAGGCAAAGCTGTAGCCTGAACTGATCGATCCATTCAGGGTCACTCGATTGGCTCCCTCTTTCATCAACTCCACGACTTCCAATGTGTGCAGGTAGCCAAAAAATGGAGGTATCGCGATTAAAACCGCACCCACAATGAAGAGTGAAATTAGGACCGATGGCTTCATGCTATTGCTAGAGGCGGTCAAAGTTCAACTGGTCCGGCTGGTGGCGTCCGAACTATGGCCTTGCTCGGGCTTCAGTATTTTCAACCGATCAACGAAGTCGACAAAAACACACATGGCTGGCGAGTATCCTTCCGACGTTGAGAACTCTCCTGTCCACGGATTCATCTGCTGCATGAACCCAGGGGCCTTAAGGATCGCATCCACCCACCGCTGCATGAGAACATTCAGATCCTCGGATTGACCGTAGTACTCGAACCACCTTGGAGCACGCAGAGCGGTCAGGGCCTGTGAGGCTCCTCCCCAGGAGTTACGCGGCAGGTCGTGGTCAAAGGCCGGATCGCTCACGGCGATCGACGGCAATGGATAGGGCGGCCAAAATCCATCGGGAGATTTGATGTGCCGTTCGTAAATGCTCTCAAACAGGGATTGATCCACTACGTGTTCACAGAGCACCCGGGTGAGAACATCGCCACGAATCTTGACGAATTCTCCCTCCGAATCGACATCGTAGAAGCACTGATCTTCGGGATCGTAACAGTACTCCATAATCCGTTTCCGCAACTCTTCTGCGCTTTCCCGCCACAACAGTGCTTCCTCCGTCTTGCCGAGACGGTCCGCCATCTGGCTCAAAGCAACTCTTCCTCCGTAAACCGTGGCCGACAGATCCGGAGCCAGATAAGGAAGCCTGCCAGTCTTCGGACAGATCGAGGCATCATCATCCGGACACTTCCTCGGCAGTCCCTTGAATCTCGGGCTATTGTCGTGCCCAGTATCGTGCTGGCAAAAGGCTTCACAGAGTCCGGTCTCACGGGTGTCCCGATTGGACCTCAACCATTGGTCCCAACGGGAGCAAGAATCGTAGGCCCGGGCCAGAAAGGCTTCGTCCTGAAGCAAATCGGCTGTTTCCAACGCAGTGGCTGCAATGGGCACGACCATTTGAATCTGAGAAGACCCGACGCGATCGGCCCATATCCAGCAAGGTAGATAGCCATCTTCCCTCTGGTGATGAAAGAAGACCTCATGATTCGCCTTCGCCACTTCGGGGAAATACCGCCCATAGACAAGGCCCTCCAACGGTGCGCACTCCAGCCAGACCCCTGGGTAACTGCCTCCTTCGATCAGAACAGGCTTCTCGTAACCGAACACTTTCTTCGTGTTTCCAGCGAGACCTGCAAGAGCCTCTTCGTATTTCTTCCTTACTGCTTGTGTTCCCATTTGATTTCCTTCTTTCAGCCGAACATCTGGGTAATCCCTAGGGTATTTGTCCGTTCTCAGCTCCGCCTCCCACAGAAAGGCGTTTCGAATAAATCTTAAAAATATTCATTACCCTTATCACTTCGGCTCGTAGTGGCGACGACACGGGGTAAATCACCGCTCACCCGCACGTCATCCTCTCTCGTCGATGAGATGGGTTCTACCGCTGACACAAGTGGAGATCCAGCCTCAAGTGCAGCACCGACACCCTCCCCCAGGATGGAACCATCTCCGAGGTCTTCGGGGGCAGGGAGGATTAAGGATCCAGCAGAGCCGGCAACCGCTTAGGGGAAGGCTCATTCTTCGAACATTGCCGGAGAACAATCTTCCCAAACGGACCCTTAGGGGTGATCCGCTAAAGCCGCGAAGTATCAGCCAGTGGCCCATGGCTTCAGCCTTGGGTTCC
>DGMY01000022.1 GCA_002388665.1 Opitutia bacterium UBA4506
TTGTCCGTTGCGGGTTGTATGGGCTGCGGTGGTAGGGAGTCGTGTGAGGTTGGACGTGGGGGACGTTCGCTTGTTCCTCTGCTCTACGAGCTCCGGCGAACAAGGAAGCGTCACGCTACGGGAGGGTGACGCGCTTGTGGTCGGATTTTTCTGAATCGTCTTGTTTATTCGGAGCAAGGGCTCTTTCATTTCCGTTTCATGGCTGACCCTTCGCATTTATTTCTCCGCCTGTTCCTGATTTTTATGTTCCCGCTCTTGGGGAGTGGTATGTCCCGTATTGAGACGGGAGGAGGGGTGGTGCTGCAGGGGGATATCCTGGCCGAGAAGAATGACCGGATCATTGTCGATCTGGGGTTCTCTGTGATTAGCATTCCGCGGGAGGTGATTGTCCGGATCGTCGAGGACGACTCGGGGGAACCGGTTTTGCGGGGTACGGAAGATCTTTATCGGGTGGTCGAGGGGGCGGAGCCTTTGCCCTTGGGGACTTTGGTCGACCAATTGGGCCCGGCGGTGGTCATGGTGCGGACACCTACGGGACTCGGATCGGGTTTTATTATCAATCCGGATGGATTCGTGGTGACCAATGACCATGTCATCGCGGGGGAGCACGAGATCACGGTGACCGTTTTTGAGTACTCGGGAACCGGGCTTCGGAAAGAAACTTTTGAGAACGTGTCGATCATTGCTTCGAGTCCGGAGATGGATCTCGCCTTGCTCTCGATCCAAGGCGGGGAGGGACGGATCTTTGAGACGGTGCCTTTGGGGGATTCCGAAGAACTGCTGGCGGGGCAAACTGTCTTTGCGATTGGGAGTCCGATGGGCCTTGAGCGTTCGGTGTCGGAAGGGATTGTCTCGATAGCGAACCGTCCGATCAACGGGCGGCTGCACATTCAGATGACGACTCAGATCAGCCCAGGAAATTCCGGCGGTCCTCTGTTTAACCTTCGGGGCGAGGTTGTCGGGGTGAACAACATGAAGCTCGTGGGAATGGGGGCGGAAGGTCTCGGCTTCGCCATCCCGTCGAACGTCTTAAAACTTTTTCTGAAGAACCGCGATGCGTTCGCTTTCGATCCAACGAATCCGAATGCGGGGTTTCGCTATCCTGCGCCCCCCTCAGCCTCGGTCTCCACGACGGAGGAAGGAGAGCCCTGACCCGCTTGGGGGGACTGCCTCAGTGCCTTCGCCGTTACCATTTTAACCTAATTGACTTCTGATTATGAAAGACCTGCTTCAACCTGTATCCTCTGTGACTGCGCTCGGCGCATTTCTCATCACGTCAACCCTTGGGTGGGCTGCCGGTGCCCCGGATCTATCGGAAGTGATGGAGGAGAACACCACCTTTCTGGTCATGGTTCCCGACCTCTCATCTTTGAGCGTCGATTTTGACGAGAGTGCTTTCGGCGAGCTTTGGCGGGATGAGGAGATCAAGAAGGTCATCGGGTCGATTGCGGGGGGCTCCGGCCTTCATCAACGTTCGCTCTTTTCGGATGAGGAAATGGAAGAGCAGTGGGAACAATATGGGCATCTTTTCGATGGGGGATTCGGCTATGGGATTACCTCTCCCGATGTGGAATGGGAGAGTGTGGATTGGGCGAACTTTACGGGCAAAGACCGATACCTGTTCGTGGCGGATTTCTCGGGATCGATGGAGGAGCTCGACGGATTTCTTTCTCCGTGGAGCGACGTGCTTCCGGAAAACATTTTGCCTGGCCAGAAGGCTTACGCCTTTGAGGAGGAATTCATGGGGCACAGACTCTGGATCGAGGAAGTCACTACGGACGAGGGTGAATTGATTCGACGCAACGGTTGGACCCTTGTGAATGGAAAAGCGCTGCTCGGCGAACCGATAGAGTACCTTCGGGATGCTGTCGCAAGAATAGCTGATCCGCAGGAGGGTGGAAGCCTCGTGGAAGCCCCCGGTTTTCTCGACGCCCGAGACCGAATTGGCGATAGTGATATTTTCGTCTATATCGATTTGGAGACTTTCGGAGAGATATTGAGTTCAGGATTGGCAGATGGCGTGGAGAAAGGGTTGAAGGGTACTCCAAATCAAATGGGGGTGACCCCCGAGGGAGTGGTCAATGCGCTTGGGCTGGAAGGGTTGCGGACCTTTCACCTGGCCATGAATTTCGGCGCGGAGCGCTCGGAAATTCGAGGAGGAATAACCTACGCGGAGAAGAAGGGATTGCTGAATCTGCTGGCGTATGGGGAGGGACCGCTGATGCGGCCCTCTATTGTGCCGGATCATCCCGTATCCGCCGGTGTAGGACGCATGCGTTGGATGGATATTTGGCAGGAGGTGAAGAACATGGCGGCAGAGATTAGCCCGAGTTTCGGGTTGATGGTGGAAATGATGAGGAACAACTTTATCCAGTCGACCGGTGTGGATTTTGAGCGGAGCCTTATCGGGGCTCTTGGCGAGGAGACCGTGACGTACTCGACCCAGCGAAAGTCCGCCTCGCCGGATGAAGATGAGCCAGTGATGGTGGATTCGGTCATGGCTTTTCAGTTACAGGATCCCTCGGGGTTCGTACTTGCACTAGAAGGACTGAAGGGAATGTTCGGTGTGGAATCACTTTTTGAGGAAAAGGACGTCGAGGGGACGATCGTCAGCACCGCGAAGTATCCATTGCCAGACGATCCGGGGGCTTTCCTGTCTTACGCGGTCGCCGGAGACTACTTCCTTTTTGGTACGGGGTCGGATGGTCTGCTCGAGTCAGCCATAGCGCGGAAAAACGGGAAAGATGGAGGCTTTTGGAATCGTCCGGAGGTCGAGGATCTCTTGGCCGAACTTCCGGAGGGGGCAGTGGGTGCCGGCTATGCAGATCTTGGATTTCTCCTGAACGATCTGATCGAGGCGTATATTGCCTTCACCGCGCAGGTTGCGGGAGAGGGTGGCGTGCCGGTGGAGTTGGAAGATCGGCCAGACTCCTGGACTTTTCCTTATTTCATGATCTCGGGACAGTATTCTGAGGAGAACGGATTTTTCTATGAAAGTCTGGTCTTCCCGAAAGAAAGGTTGGAGCCATGAGAGGGCGCTTCGTTCCCATTCTATTGGGCCTAGGCAGTCTCGCAATCGGGCTTCACGCAGAAGAATTGAGAAGTCCCAAAGGCTTTGGGGCGCCGACGGTCGTAAAGCTTGATTGGGATACCCGGTCGCTGAGGTCCGGCGATATCAATGGCGATGGGTTGAACGATCTGCTGGTCGTGAATAATGACCGCGGACGTATTGATTTCCTCCTCGGCCGCGAGGACGGAGAGACACCGCCGCCGATGGGGCGATCGGTCCGGAGGAATCGCTGGGAGCCGGTACTCGAAGACGCACTCTTCTGGGAGGAGAATCTCGCCACGGGATTTGCTCTGTATGATGCGGTGGCGGATGATTTCAATGGCGATGGCCTGGTCGATGTCGCCTATACCTCGGGGGAGGTGCCCTTATCGGTTCGTTATCAGATGGAAGACGGCGGATTCGAGAGTGCGGTGGTCTTCGAGCGATTCTCGCCTCTGCCTTGGATCGGTACACTTCTGTCGGGCGATGTCGATGGTGACGGAAGAACGGATCTTCTCGCGTTGGGAGAGAAGGATATTCTCTTTTTCCGGCAGGGTGAGGAGGATGGAGTCTCCGGCAACCCCGAGCGGATTCGACTCACCTCAGACGAGGCCTATGGCCTGGGTCTTGCGGATATCAATGGCGATGGTGTTTCTGATCTCTTTTACACCGCGGGGTCGGGCTCGCGGGCGTTCCGAGTGCGTTTTCAGGAGGAGTCCGGCAGCTTTGGTCCGGAGTACGCTTTTGACCTGAACATCGGTCCCGGGGTGGTGTCGGTTCTCCGTGGGGCGGCTGGCGAAAGTACTCCAATTTTTTCGTATATCGCGGAGCATTCCGGCGCGATCGACCTCTTCGAAATTCGTGTACGTGAGTCGGAGGAAGACGGGTTCGAGAGTGTCCGACCGGCGATCTATTCGGTCTCCTCGGGCGACGTAAAGTCCTCTTACGCCTATGGTGATTTTGATGGTGACGGAGTTGGGGAGCTGGCGGTGGCGGATCCCTCTGAATCTTCCATCCTGCTTTATCGCCAAGACGGCGAGTGGGATTTTCAACCTCCACAAACGTTTCCCTCTCTACTGGGGATCTCTGAGTTAGTCGCCGTCCCGAGCGAAGAGGACGGAGTGAGCGATCTGGTCGTATTCAGCGGGAAGGAAAATCTAGCCGGTTTGAGTCGAATGACTGCAGAGGGTCGGTTTTCGTTCCCCATCCCGCTGCCAGTGGAGGGAGAAGTACAGACGCTTACCTCGGGAGATCTGGAGAATGATGGTTCGCCGGCGCTTTTTGTCGTTACGAAGATGGGGCGTGAGTATCGATTGGTGGTGCTTTCGCGCGGAGGCGAGGATCCTTCCGGGTATCGCCAGATCCACGACGTGGAGATTCCGGTTGTGAAACGCTCGCCCGGGGGCTTGGTGGTTTTTGATCTCAATGGAGATGGGAAGTCGGAAATGGTTCTGCTCGCCCCAAGGGAGCCTGCACGGATCTTCCAACTGGCCGGGGCAGATGTACAGGTTGACGCCGAGACTGAAGATTCGAGCGAGGAGGGGTCGGAGGAGTCGCTGATTGAACTCGCGGCGGGATCTTCGATCCGCAAGAGCCTTCTCAACGATCTTTCCCGTAATCGGATAGGGTTCGGTGATGTGGATGGAGACGGTACAGCGGAAATGATTGTCGCTGCCGACGGATATGCCCGAGCCGTGGGTTTTGACGACGAAAGTCGGTTTGTCATCCTCGATCAATTTAATGCCCTCTCGTCTGGAGATGCCGTGCGCATCCCAACGATGACCGATGTGGATGGTGATGGAGTTGGAGAGTTGCTCTTCTATGAATCGGGAGAGGGAAAGTTGCAGCGACTCGAGAGAGACGATAAGGGGGTCCTTCGCTATCGTGATTCGGCAGCTGTTGGAAACCTGGATGTACAGGGTGTCCTATTCGATTCGGAATCCTCTACACCTCGTCTTCTCGTCCTGGGTGCGGATCGCTTCTGGGTTCTTCCCCTGTCCTCGGGGGAATGGGAGAAGGTTGCTGTGGCCTCCTACGAGACGGACCTACTCGACATCTCGCCGACCTCATTGGCCGTGCCCACTGGTCCAGTCACTTCCCCAAGTCCGATCATTGCGGTGGACGGACGGCAAAACGTAATTGAGTTGCTGGAATGGACTCCGCCAGACGAGTGGTCAAGCCTCCTGCACTTCACGGTCTTTGAGAAAAACCTGCACTATCGCGGTCGGGTGGGCGCTCCTCTTGAACCCAGGGAAGTCCTTCTCGACGATATGAATGGCGATGGAATTCTCGACCTGGTCGTGCTCGTGCACGACCGCGTTCTGGTCTACCCCGGACAGTGAGTCACAGGGAATCGGGACGGGCACAAATCGATTGATGTGGCGAGAGGAGACTGAACGCGGGGGGACGTTCGCTCCCTCCTCCGCTCTACAAGCTCCGGCGAACAAGGAAGCGTCAAGCTCCCGTAGCGTGCAGCTTTAGCAAACGTTCTTATGAGCGGTTCGGGAGATGTGGCGCGATGCTTTAGCTAGGGTTGGATGGGATAAACGGGTTGG
>DGMY01000052.1 GCA_002388665.1 Opitutia bacterium UBA4506
CTCATCAAATGATAATAAGCAGTCTCCCCCAATACCTTACGTCTCCGACTCATGCTCCAAAACTACCCCTCCGCCCCGACCTTCGTCAATATGAATAACGCGGGGTTATTAAAAGTTCGATATTTGATCTTTTCGCTTTTTCTTGCGCATTTGGGGTTCGATTGAGAGATTTTCCGATTCCTTCTCACCCAGACTGCTATGACAATCCACTCACCATATCTTAGAGCTGACGACTTTTTCCCAGCAACTCTTCCAACGGGGCTTACTTTTGATGATGTCTCTCTTGCGACTCGGTACTCTGAGGTTTTGCCTCGGAATGCGGACTTGAACCTCTCCCTTTCTGACAGGTTGACGCTTCATCTTCCGATTATCTCGTCTGACATGGATACTGTGACCGAGAGTAATATGGCGATCGCGATGGCACTTCAGGGGGGATTGGGGATTATTCATTACAACATGAGCGAGCGCCAGCAGGTCCGTGAGGTGGCCCGGGTTAAGAATCATGTGAACGGATTGATCCAGGAGCCCTTTGTGGCCCACCCTGAGCAAACGATCGGGGATGTTTTGGAAATGGTGGAAAGGAAGAACGTAAAGTTTCGGACTTTTCCTGTTGTCGATCGAGATGATCGTCTGGTGGGTCTTTTGCCGGGGCGAGTGGTTAAAGAGCGGTACCGCACTCATCTCGTCAGCGAAGCTATGCATGAGCGCGACCAAGTGCATACGGTTTCGGAAGATACTCTCGGTGAGAATCCGGTTGAGACGGCTGATCGGTTCTTTAGCGATCATTTGGGAATTCATAAGCTTCTCGTGGTTGACAATGAGGATCGATTGAAAGGCTTGTTCACATTGAGCGACATCGAACGCATTACCGAAGAAGCGCGATCGAACCTGCGGCCTTCGCGGGACGACCGGTTTCGACTTCTTTGTGGGGCGGCGATCAGTGCGGTTCGAAAAGAAGACGGATCTCTTCACAAAGAGAGAATTATCGAGCATGTTGCAAATCTTGTCCACGAAGGCTTGGACGTTCTTGCGGTATCGACTGCACATGGTTTTAGCGCAGGTGTGGGCGAAACCGTGCAGCTTATTCGGGGAGAGTTTCCGGAGCTGAGCATTATTGCTGGAAACGTAACCAGTGGTGAAGGTGTGGAGTATCTCGCGGATAAGGGGGCAAACATCATTAAAGTCGGTCAAGGTCCGGGATCCATTTGTACTACTCGTCAGATTGCGGGTGTGGGCATTCCACAGTTGACGGCACTGTACGTGTGTTCGAAAGCCGCCAAGGAGAAGGGAGTTAAGATTCTTGCAGACGGTGGGATCACGAAATCGGGAGACGTGGTCAAGGCTCTGACACTGGCCGACACGGTTATGTGCGGAGGTCTGTTGGCCGGCTGTCGAGAGGCCCCCGGTACTATCCTTGAAATTAAAGGTAAACTCTACAAGCAGTACCGCGGAATGGGGAGCGAAGCGGCGATGAAGGCTGGTTCCGCGGCGCGATATGGGCACGCAACCAAGGACCTCAACCGCAAAGTCGCTGCAGAGGGAATTGAAGCCCTGAAAGAGATTTCTGGTTCAGTCGAAGAAGTCATATCTGGACTTGCGGGCGGATTACGCAGCGGGATGGGCTATCTCGGGGCGAAGGATCTGGCGGCATTGAAAGAAAATGCGCTTTACGTTCGGGTCTCCCCTGCTGGTCAGCGGGAAGCCTCCCCTCACGACGTCATCGTCGTTAAAGCGGAAACATCGGAAGAAAGTTAAGACATGTCACTTACACCTTTTCTAAGTCGCTTAATTGCAGATACAGGAATCAGTTTTGGGGATGAAGGCAAAGGACGCTTGATCTCCGAAGTAGTCCGCGAACTTCAGCAGTATACGAATCTATCCGATCCGGTAGAGATCGTACTCAAAGTCAATGGAGGGGCCAATTCCGGCCACACTGCAGGTGGGTTGAAGTTAAACCTTCTACCAGGCGGTGTGATTGAAGAGAGCGTATCCATACTCGGTCTTGGTTCCGGAGTGGTTGCCGACCCCCGAAAGCTCTGGTGGGAAACGAAGGCGACTGAATCCCAAGGTTTTACCGTTCTCTCCCGTCTTCGTATTGACGAGCGGACCATGGTCAGCGACCTCGGCCACCGACTCCTGGATCTCGCTTGGGAATCCTATCGAGAGAACCAGCTGAAACTGCCTGCCAGGGGATCGACCGGACGAGGAATTACCCCGTCCTACATGGATGAAGTGGGTCAATGGCAGATCTATTTCGCGGATTTCCTTGGCGATTCGGAATGTTTTCGGAAGCGCTTCAATTGCCGCTTGGATCGGGCGTTGCTGACCATCCGGAACGTGTGCCAAGTCACCGAGGAGGAATGGATAGGCTTCTTTGACCGACTCACCGATGCCGAGACCCGTGCCAATCACCTGGCAATCGACGCCGGGGCCTTCGATAAAGAGGAATTCAATTTCCATAGGTTCCGTGGAGAGAAGCCTTTCGAACTGAATCGAGACGCCCTTTTTGAAAGCTACTGGAACTCCGGAGCCAAGTTCAGGGAAGCGATAACGGACATTCGGGAATTGGTATTGACCACGATTCAACGCGGTCGGACCGTTATTGGTGAATTTGGGCAGGCCTACTGGTTGGACAAGCGCCATGGTTTCCCGCCGAACGTAACGGCGTCCCATTCTTTCACTCCCGAATTCTTCCAATCTGCAGGGATTCCCGTTCAACCGCTTCACACCTTCGGCGTGTGCAAAGCCTATGACACTAAGGTGGGAACCCATGAGTTTCTGACGGAGATGCCCCTCGAGCATTCTCTCGCCAAAAAACTGCGTAAACTTGAGTTTGGAACCTCTACCGGACGTCAACGAATGGTCGGTTGGTATGATTCAGTAGAGAAAGGGACTGCCCTGCGCTATGGTGGATTCGATGATTTGGTGATCAATAAACTCGATGCACTTACGCAAGATGGCACGTGGGAAGGAAACCTACTCTTGTGCACGGGTTACCGGGCCTCTGATGGAAAAGTATACGACAAAGTTCCTCGAAATGAGGTAATCCGAAAGGACTGCGAACCGATATTTGAAGAATTCGAATCGTGGGATGAAGATATTTCCTCTGTCCGATCCTTTGATGAACTCCCAGAAGCTGCGAAGCGGTACGTTGCAGGCATGACCTACTACACCCTCTTGTGCGCCTATGGAGAGGAGGAGAATTGGCCTGATACGATCCCAAACCTGCGTTACATCGGAGTTGGACCTGATCCGGATGAGATCATCAAAGAGATCCCATCGACCCGTTGCGTCCTACAACTACTCGATCGGTAGTTTCATCCGACCATTCCGAGGATAAAGAAGAAGATGCGGCAATACTCATTTCAATTTTTGCTGTTTCTTCTTCTGGCCCTGCCTCTGACTGCTGCAGCAGGCGAATGGGTAAAACTTGACGGGGCGAAACTAAAGAAAGGATCGTACTCGGACGGGGATTCCTTCCATGTCGTTCATAAAGGAAAAGAATACGTCTTTCGTCTTTTCTACGTGGATACACCGGAGACAGATAAAAGCTATCCGGATCGCGTACGGGGTCAGGCCCAATACTTTTCAATATCCGCTGAGGAAGTGATACAAGTCGGGGTCGACGCCGCTGATTTCACGCAAAAGTTCCTAAAAGGGACCTTCACGGTATATACGGACTGGAGCGATGGATGGGGCCGCGGCACCCGCTATCGGGCAATCATTCAGAAAGACGGCGTAGACCTCGGCAGCACACTGGTGAGTGAAGGACTCGCGCGTGCATCAGGCTTTGTCCCGGATTCTCCGTGGCCGGGCTACGACGGAAGTGTATGGGACTATAGAAACTATCTAAACACCCTGAAAGACACTGCCGAGAAGAACGGCGTGGGCGCTTGGGGAAAAAGCCGGACGAAGAATTCAGCAACAACCCCTTCGGCTTCAGCGACCGTCGAAAAAAGCGCTGATGGAAGAATCGATTTGAATTCTGCCTCGCAAAGCGAACTGGAAAGTCTGCCAAGAATTGGTCCCGTACTCGCCCAGCGTATAACAGCGGCCCGACCGTTTTTCTCCATGGACGAGCTGGATCAAGTGGTGGGAATTTCATCAAAAACGATCGAAGTGCTTCTTTCGTATGCTCTGGTACTTCCTCCACCGATCCAGCCGAACACAGCATTGTATTTCAAAGAGAACGTCCGCTACTACCTGAACTCCCAGGTCCGGGTTTCGATACAATCACTCGAGCCACTCAGCGAATGGGCACCGGAAGGGTTCGATGTTGCCGAAGCAGACACATCCAATGAAGGGATCCCCGGAGGACACATTCGGCTCTATGCGCCCGAGAACAAAATGGCTATTGCTCTCCAACGATTCAAAGAGAGCAACACGCCCATGGATGTGATGGCGTGGTTGCGAGACTATGAAGGCGAGGCCATCCTCGTAGTGTACTGATGAGTCGCATTCTTTGGCAGCATGATAAGGTTGAGAGCGAAAGTGGTTCTGGCCTAATTGGAGTCGACGAAGCTGGCCGTGGGTGCCTCGCGGGCCCTGTTTACGCAGCAGCTGTTTACCTTTCACCGAATTTCTTTATCAACGACTGGGAGACCCTCGCGCCACCCAAAATTGATGATTCGAAAAAACTCTCGATCGCAGACCGTGAGAAGGCGATGGTTTTTTTGGATGCACTCCGGAGTCGAGGCGAGGTCCGTTTTGCAACCGGTACCGCAACTGTGGAAGAGATCGATGCCCACAATATTCTGGGTGCGACCACGCTTGCAATGGGGAGGGCGTTGGAAGGACTGCAGATTCCCCTGGAAGACGAGGCTCTCCCGCTCTGGTCCCAGGAGAGCAGCCCATGCAAAATCCCTGCAACCATACTCATCGACGGGCGACCGGTGAAACACCTCGCCTACCCGCACAAAGCCATCGTCCAAGGAGATGGAAAATCATTGGCAATCGCATTGGCCTCCATTGTCGCGAAAGTAGGACGAGACCGATGGATGGAGGAAGCGCATCAACAGTTCCCTGTATATGGGTGGAAACAAAACCGTGGCTACGGGACAGCCGTCCACCGGCAGGCGATAGTAGAACACGGCCCGACCCCCTTCCATCGCAAATTATTCCTCCGCAAAGTCCTTTCTCGGGAAGAACCAAGCGTCTCCGGTTGACGGTATAAGATTTCTCCCCTTTTTTAGACCAATGAGTGGCCAACCCACGATCATAACAGTCGTCTGTACTGCCAATATATGCCGAAGCCCCATGGCGGAAGGCCTACTGAGACATGCCTTGGATGGGGAACTAGCTCCACCACCCTTTTTGGTGGAATCTGCGGGGGTTGCTGCACGGGACGGGGAACGTGCATCACAGAATTCCATTACCGCGATGAAAAGAGTCGGCATTGATCTCTCCCGTCACCGCAGTCGATTGCTGACAGCGGAGAGAATTGCGCGGTCGGATGTAATTCTTTGCATGACCACAAGTCACAAGAGAATGATTGAGACCCTATTCGCGAAGGACCCGTCCCACCTCAGGCTTTTTCGCGATTTCGCGGATTCGGGTAGCTCAGAGGTCCCCGATCCTTATGGTGGATCACTTGACGAGTACGTCCAATGCCGCGACAGCCTGTTGGATGCGATCCCCGGACTGCTGAGATTCCTCTACCACGAAGTCTTTCCACCCACGAAGAAGTAAACGCGTTGACACCCCCGCCTCCCTTTTCAATTTAGATTCCTTTCCATGAGCAAAAGCCCAGATAACAGCACTAACCTTCCTATCCAAGGAACCTCTCTCGCCAATCTCGATCCAGAGATCAATCATATCCTCGTCGAGGAAAAAGAGCGGCAGCAATGCCACATTGAATTGATCGCATCGGAGAACTTCACACTTCCAGCAGTCATGGAAGCGGCAGGTAGCGTACTGACGAACAAATATGCAGAGGGTTATCCCGGCAAACGTTACTACGGAGGCTGTGCAATCGTCGATAAAGCAGAGACATTTGCAATCGAACGGGCCAAGCAATTGTTCGGCGCCGATCACGCGAACGTTCAGCCCCATTCAGGGAGTCAGGCGAACGCGGCCGTATACCTGTCGGCATTGAACGCAGGTGACCGGATTTTGACCATGAACCTCTCCGACGGGGGGCACCTGACCCACGGTCACCCGATGAATTTCAGTGGAAAGCTCTACGAAGTGGAAAACTACGGCGTTGATCCCGAAACCGGGCGCATCGATTACGACAAGGTCGAAGCCCGCGCCCGTGAGTTCAAGCCGAAGATGATTACTGTGGGTGCCTCGGCGTATGCCCGAATCATTGACTTCGAGCGCATGGCCCAGATCGCCCACGACAACGGGGCGCTACTTCTGGCTGACATTGCTCATATTGCAGGATTGGTGGCGACCGGTGAACACCCCTCCCCCGTTCCGTTCGCAGATTTTGTCACTACTACGACCCACAAGACACTGCGAGGACCCCGGGGTGGTTTGATTCTCTGCAAAGAGGAATTCGCCAAGAAAATTGATTCCGCAGTATTCCCCGGAACCCAAGGGGGGCCTTTGATGCACATCATCGCAGCGAAAGCCGTTTGTTTCGGCGAAGCGCTGAAAGAAGATTTCAAAGCGTACCAAGCCCAAGTGAAGCGCAATGCAAATGCCCTCGCTGAAACATTAATCAGCAAAGGGCACAAAATTGTCAGTGGCGGTACGGACAACCACCTCTGCCTGATCGATCTCAGAGGTACGGATGCGGAGTTGACTGGCAAAAAGGCGCAGACTCGCCTTGATGAAGCCAACATCACCACAAACCGCAACACAGTCCCCGGGGAAACCCGGAGCCCCTTCCAGACCAGCGGGCTCCGCCTCGGAGCGCCGGCTGTAACCAGCAGAGGCATGGGAGAAGAGGAGACGGTGGCGATTGGTATCGCGATCGACAAAGTACTGCGCGCCCCGGATAGCGATGACGCCGTCCGAGAAGCTCGCGAAATCGCCTTGGACCTTTGCGCGAAGTTCCCGCTGCCCTACTGAGGCCAGTCGAGCGACTGACGGGAGTTCCCGTCCAAACTTTCGCGGCCCGCAGAGTGAACGATTCACACTGCGGGCCGTTTTTATGTAGCATTCAGGCGGATACAAAGAGATTCCGAGAGTACTGCGCCCTGTCGGAACGCCGACCGGCCGCGCCCAAAAAATGGGGAGGCAGAAGCGACAAACGATGCCCGGAAAGAATAAGGTATACCTACCTAGGGGGGGGTGCCTCGAAGCACAGATCAATATGCTTTCTGCCCAAATACCTACTCAAACAGAGTGTGGGCAATTTAAAATCGAGAATGGTACCTGACCGGGGACTCGAACCCCGAACCAATTGATTAAGAGTCAACTGCTCTACCAATTGAGCTAGTCAGGCCCAAAAAAGTAGAATCTCTAAAATATGGGCTAGAGGGCAAGTGAAATTTTTAAAAATCTAATATTTTTTAACTTTCACCCGACCTTGTGAGAAACCGTTGGATCCAGAGGCAATCTCACCATAAATCGGCTGCCGGCCCCTGGAGTGGATTTCACCTCAATTCGCCCGCCCATGAGGCGAACCAGATTGTCGCACACCGTGAGCCCGACCCCAGAACCATCAAACTCCTTCTCGCGATCGCCGCCTCCTCTATCGTAAAGGCGGAAGACCCTTTCGACCACCTCTGTGTCCATTCCCACGCCTGTATCCTCAACACTCAGTAAGACCGGACACTCTTCCTCCTTGAGCAAGGAGATGGAGACAGTCACAGACCCTTCAGAAGTGAATTTAATGGCATTTGAAATCAGATTCGAGAGTACCTGCTGATACCTGAGGCCGTCGATTGTCAGTTCCAACTCATCGTCGGGAGGACAATATTTCAGCACAATATTTTTTTTAAGAGCCTCCGGCTGAAAAAGGCGGGTGCAACCCTCCGTTAAACGCCCAATATTCGATCTCTCATGAACGAGTTGAAGTCCACCGAGTTCTAGCTTCTCGTTATCGATTAAGTCCGAGAGGATGCGGATCAACGAATTGCCGCTATCTACGATAAGTCCCGCGATCTCGCACTGCTCATCACTTTGAGCATCGTCCCGCAAAATCGTTGCAAAACTGATAATGGCGCTCAGTGGATTCCGGATCTCGTGGCTGACACTCGCAAGGAACTCGCCCTTATTGTGGTTTTGAGTTTCGGCGATCCTAGTCTTCTCTACCAGCTGTTCACCCTCGAGGTGTTCGATCGTAGAATCGACCACAATGGACTGGCACCCTCGAAAATTTCCTTCTGGATCCATGCTAGCAACATTGTGCCATTGGCACCAGATTCGGCGGCCGTCTTTGCGAAGGTTCCAGTGTGCGGCCTTCGATCCCCTATCCTTAAGAACTTCTTCCCGGATGTCTTCAGCTTTTCTAGAATCATCCGGCGGAAGCATAAAACTCGAGAAAGGGCGACCAATGGCCTCGTCACCTGTCCAACCAAAAATATCTTCAGCGGCCGAATTCCATTTTTGGATACGAAACTGATCATCCCAATAGATAATTGGGAGTGGCGCGTTCTCATAGACGCTTCGAAAGAAACGCTCGCTCTCACGCAATTCCCACTCAGCAACCGTTCTCCGGCCAACCTCCATCCGCAAAGAAACATTCTGCCGATAAAACCGCCAAGCAACTAGGCTAACGATCAGACCGAAAAGGCCGAGGGCCCCAATACTCACCAGAAAGGATCTCCATGGGAATGGGCGCTCTTGCTTAAAAAGAAATTCGTAGGAGTCAATCGGATCATCGATCAATCCCGCGTCGAGGAAGACGTTGGCGATGTAGTCCCAACGGCCCGGATTCATGTAACCCACCGGGACTAAATTAGCGCCGACCAGCTGACTGGTCCGTTGAGCCTCATAGAGAAGCTCTTCCCTGGTTTTTCGCTGGCTATACTTTTCGAGGATAAGGTCGACGATCTCTTCCTCATTCTGCAAAGCATACTCCCATCCCCGTAGGCTAGCCCTCCGAAACGCCTCCACGCGATGTGGATGTTTGTCGACCTGCTCCTGGGTGGTGAAAAGGCCATCGCCATAGAAGTCGATCCCTGCTGCCCGCGGAGTAAACACGACCGGTCGGTACCCCATCTGCTGTAGTGCAAATGGCTCATCAGTGAAATAAGACGAAAGCGCAGCCGCCTTCTGATCAATCACTGGTTGAACTGAGAACTCATGCGGGATAAAATTTATCTCATCGATATCGACACCCTCTGCTCGAAACATGGCAATGATGTCCGCCGAATTGGGTGGGGATGTCCCAATTTTTGTTAA
>DGMY01000091.1:0-25573 GCA_002388665.1 Opitutia bacterium UBA4506
CTGAAAGAACTGCCAGAGGGGATACGGCCCCGGAAGCCGCACGGGATGGCGGGGGCTGACTGGGGTGGTCTTTCGGTGGGGACTGGACTGCGGAAAGACCTGTTTGGGTAGGGGAAGCGTTTGTCGCTACTGGATCTGATCGAGTGCGTCGTTTCGCCGGCTTTGTCTCAATTGCTCGGTGTCGCTCTTGTTTCTTCGTTCACCTCAGGGGATTCCTCAATTGGGTGTGGGCTTTCCGCTACGATCTGCGCTTGTTCCGCTGTATTCTTCGGATGGTAGGTGGGGGTTACCGCTCCTCCGGAAATAATCACCTTCATGCCGTCTGCGACACTCATCTCCAGTGGGATGATTTCGGAAGTGGGAATCATCAAAAGGAAGCCGCTTGTGGGATTCGGGGTGGTTGGGACAAAAATATTGGAGAGATGCAGTCCTGTTTTCGCCTGAACCTCTCCTTTACTCTCACTGGTTCGGAAACCCAGGACCCATGATCCCTTTCGTGGGTATTCGACCAGAACGACCTCTTGGAAGACTGCCTTTTGTTGCTGGCTAAACGTGTCGACGATCTGCTTGACCGTGCGGTAGACAGAATTGACAAACGGCAACCGGTCGAGAATTCGTTCGACCATCGAAATCACGATGCGGCCGAGAACATAGCGGGAGAAAAAACCGAGCCCAATTATGAAAATGATCAGTGCGAATAGCGCTAGAACATTGAGAACGGTGTTGAGGAGAGTAACGCTGCGAATCCCATCGTCGACATACCAGAAGAAGACCTCACTGGCGGGCACGCCGATCTTCACAATGATAAAGTTTACAACGATGTACGTTACCCCAAGGGGCAGCAGGAGGACGACCCCTGTGAGGAAAGCGTTGCGGAGATTCCGGAACATGGCCTGAACAATCGGGCTCTACTGGGAAGAGTCAATCAGCCAGTGAAAATTCTGGCGGAGAGCGATCGTCGAGCAGGTAGGCGAGGGAATCCCTTTCTGCCTGGCGCATGGACACACGGTCTTCTTCCGTTTTGTCATCATATCCTGAGAGATGAAGCCATCCATGTGCCAAATAGAGAAGTATTTCTTCCGAAAGAGTGACGTTGTGTTCCTGGTGGACGGCTTCGGCGCGTTCGACGCCGACGCAAATTTCCCCGGCCTCGCCGAATTCGGGATCGCCGGGAAAGGTAATGACATCGGTAGGGGAAGGATCGCTGAGGAAGGTTCCGTGGAGTTCGCCAATATCATCATCTCCCAGAAAAACGACGGACAGATCGCCCTCTGCTACAGTGAATCGGGGATCTAGATCCAACTTGCGAAGACAGCTTTCGACAGCCGCTTCGTCGATTGTCAATCGATCACACTTGCTGATTATCTGAATCTCCCTGCTCATTTTCTTCGGGGGGTTGGTTCTTGGGAACGGGTGGTTTGTTCTTCTTATCCTTTTCCTCGGGAGGGTAGGCGATTCTCGTGTGAAGACTGTTTAAGAGGGTCCGGGTGAAGCTCTTTTTAATAATGGCAATCTGTTGTAGAGTCAGTGGGCACTCGTCGAGCTGTCCGTCCTCGATACGACTTTGAAAAATTCTGTCGAGCAATTCCTCGACGCTCTGGGCGTTGACTTTCTTGAGAGAGCGGCTGGCGGCTTCGATAGAATCGGCAAAGAAAATGATCGCGCTCTCAACAAATCGAGGCCGGGGCCCGTCGTAGCGATAAGTGTTTTCGTCGACGGTTTCGGCACTCAAGTCTGAGAACAATGGGAGTTGGCTGCGCTCGCGCCGATTGATTGCTTCCTGATAGAAATATTGAATGAGGCTCGTCCCGTGGTGCTGTCGTATCACGTCGACAAAGACCTTGGGCAGCTTGTATTTGCGGGCCAACTCGACGCCTTCCTTGACATGCCGCTTGATAATCACAGCACTCATCGACGGCTTTTGCTCGATGAGGGGATTGTGGCCAGAGCGTTGATTCTCGGTGAAATATTCTGGCTTTACGATTTTCCCGATATCGTGAAAAAGAGCGCAGGCGCGGCATATAAGAGGGTTGGCGCCGATCTCGGCTGCGGCATTTTCCGAAAGGCTGGCGACCATCAAACTGTGATGATAGGAGCCGGGTGCCTCGACCTGCATCCTTCGGAGGAGCGGGTGATTGAAATCGGTAAACTCGAGTAGTGTAATATCGGTGGTGTAGTTGAATAGTTTCTCCAGAAGAGGGAGAAATCCCAAAATAACGACCCCCGTTATGGAGGCAGAAATGAGGGCCGCTGCGATTTGGCGTCCCATCTGGGTTAAGTCGGACTCCAGCAGGGCTCCGTTGAGGAGGATGAAACCGGACAGTGCTACTCCAGTTAGGAAAGATGCACGGACAACATTGGTACGCAGACGAATGTTATGGCAGAGGAAAATTCCGATGAGTGAGGAAATCACGCTCGCCAGGAAGAGGAAGGTCACCTCGCCAAGCATAATGGCGAAAATTGCGGAGATGACGAAGGCGGTGATCGCACCTAGAACGGGCCCGAGAAGGATACCCACCGTAATCGGCCCGAACGCATGGGGTGCAGCGTAGGGAAGCATCCCGAGGACGCGATGATCGCCTCCGAAAAGGTCTGAGTTCCCGAGCGAGAGAACCAGTCGGAAGATCGACAGGTTGACTAAAATTAGAAGAGCGATGGTCCCGAGCCTACGGGGATCATTGGCGAATCGGGGGAAGCCGAGCTGTACAACGAGGACAGCGGTGAGCAAGACCATGAGCGTGAGGAGAGTGCGCTGCTGGAACGTAGGGTCGAGAAAGAACCTGCTGGCCGCACGTGAGCCCTGTTCCTGTCGGTATTGGACAAGCTTCTCGTAGGCTAGCGGCGAAACGGGGATGCCCGGTTCAATGATGGTTGCGCCCTCTCTGACGATCACGTTGACCATATCGACCTTTACCGCGGCCTCGTTCCTGCGGGTGCGGGTGCGGGCTGCGTCGAACCTTAGATTCGGTTCGATACCAGCGTTGAGAATCTCGTAGAGAGCATTAAATACCACATCGCTGACGGGCATATTGGCCAGCTCGTTGCGCAGGGAGACCCTGGCGTCGTAGACTCGTTGGATCTCGACGCGGGTTATCTCATCGT
Organism: Opitutia bacterium UBA4506; assembly: GCA_002388665.1. GTDB lineage: Bacteria > Verrucomicrobiota > Verrucomicrobiia > Opitutales > Puniceicoccaceae > Puniceicoccus. The sequence continues at coordinate 3,103 of DGMY01000091.1, forward strand.
TCTCGGTTTGCACTGGGATGACGCTGAACGAGCCCATTTCAGAAAAATTGGGATCGCTCTCGGCGATGATGCCATTCTCGTAAATGGTCCCGAGTGAGGCGATTGCATCCTGGATGAGTCGATTGCGTTGGGCCGGGGAAGTCTCGTTCAAGAAAGTGGCGGTCTCGGCGATCGGGAGATTTAGCTCACGATTGTCTGAGAACTCCCGCACGAAGGCCTGAATTGCTTCGAATTGTTGTGCGGGTTGCAAATCGGCGAGGCTGGTTTCGAGTTCCGCATAGTCGAACTCCAATGCATTGATGGCGCGGGAAAATTCTTCAAACGGCGCCATGTCGGCCTCGTAGAAAGGAGCGATCCTTTCGCGAGCTACGGCGATCCGTTGTTGAGTTAGGACATCGCTCTCGTAGGAGAACGAGAAATCGGCGACAATCCGGTCACGAGCGATTTGGTCGCGGGCGATTCGGGGGTCACTTTGGGTCAGCCCAGCGAATGCGATAAGGACGATCAGAGCGGTGAACCCGATAAATCCGACAAACCACAAAACGGCAGTTCGCAGAGGGATGGAACGATTCTCGTTGGTCCCGAGGCCGCGTCGTCGTTGTAGCGGGGTAGGATTACGGTCTTTCCTGAATTTGCGAAAAATGCCCATAGAGGTTTTACTGAATGCGGAGGCGCGCCCCTAAACGAAGGAGACTGCCTGAGGGTCTCGACTGTCTTTTTCGTAGGCTTGAATGATCCGTTGTACGAGAGGGTGCCTGACCACATCGACACCATCGAATTCAAAGATCGAGACCCCCTTTACATGAGAGAGGATCTGGATGGCCTGTTTTAGCCCGGATTTTTTACTTCGAGGGAGGTCGACCTGAGTGATATCCCCGGTGATGACCATCTTGGAGTCATCTCCAAGGCGGGTTAGGAACATCATCATTTGTTCCGGGGTGGTATTTTGGGCCTCGTCGAGAATGACGAACGAGCGTGAAAGAGTCCGGCCGCGCATGTAGGCGAGGGGGGCGATCTCGATCTGCTGCCGTTCCATCATGCGTTGGGTTTCTTCCACCCCAACCATGTCATACAGTGCATCGTAGAGTGGACGAAGGTAAGGGAGAATCTTTTCCTGCAAGTCACCGGGAAGGAAGCCGAGGGCTTCACCGGCTTCGACGGCGGGGCGTGTGAAGACTAGTTTTTCGGTCTCGCCCTTTTGAAATGCATCGAGGGCCGCGGCCATCGCAAGATAGGTTTTACCGGTTCCGGCGGGGCCGATGCCGAACGAGACATCGTGGTTGCGAATTCGGGTGAGGTATTGCTTCTGGTGAACCGTCTTGGGGACGATACTCTTGCGTTTGAGCTGGATGATGAGCGGCTTTTCAAACAAGTCTCGCATCTCGGCGCCTTCACCTGCGGCGACTGCCTCCAGCATCTTTTCGAAGTCGTTGTTGCGGATTTTCAAGCCCTGGGCGCGGGCGAGGCGCAGGATTTCGAAAAACTCCTTTGCCATGTGCACATCGGGCTCGGCCCCCTCAATTTTCAGCCAGTCGTCACGGGTGACGAGGGTTACATTGAGAGTTTCCTCGGCCTGAGAAAGGTGACCTTCTTTGCCGCAATAAAGCTGGCTTAGGAGGCGAGGCGATTCGAACTCAAGAGTCTGGCTGTAGGTGGTTGTTTCCACAATATAGGTTGGATCAGTCGTTGATTTGAGGGACGAATTGATGGAGCCGCTCCCACATGGCATCCATGGCTTCGGGTAGTACGCGAGTTCCGGCGATGACCGGCATGAAATTATTGTCTCCGGACCAGCGGGGGACGATGTGGCAATGCAAGTGTCCGGGGATCCCGGCTCCGGCGGCTGCGCCGAGGTTGTAGCCGATATTAAATGAGTCCGGAGAAAGTGCTAGGCGGAGAAGCTTTTTTCCTTTGAGAACGGTTTGGCAGAGGTCGGCGTATTCCTCTGAAGTGAGATCCTCCAGATCGCCCACTTCCCGGTATGGGAGGCAGAGAAGGTGTCCCGCATTGTAGGGGAACTTATTCATGACCAGAAAACTCTCCGGTCCCTTGTAGAGGAGGAGGGCCTTGCGGGGATCCTCTGAGTGAGGGATGGTCAGAAATGGATTGCCTCGCTTTTCCCCAGTTTCCGAGGGTTCTTTGATGTAGGGCATCCGCCAGTGGGCGTGCAAGTATTCGTGCGGCATGCCTAGAGGTTCAGAAAGATTTCATTTCCGAGTCGAGGGACTACTAGCGAAAAACATTTCATGATCTGTGGAGGAGATTGAAAGGAAGCTCGTTCGGCTTCAATGCGAAAACGGGGCATTCCCGAAGAACCTATGGCGGAGCAGAACCCAGTTATCACCCTTTCGAGTCTTGTCATTTTGAGGTTTTACGAAAACTTTGTAGACCACTTTCTCTCGAAATGTCTTCTCAAATCCCACCACCTCCGGCGCCTGCCCAATATCCCTTATACATTCGGTTCACCGGATTTATTCTTATCGCGATGGCCGCCTACCTGGTTTTTGACCAGCAAAAGTGGTGGTCAAATCGGGAAGACTACAGCTTTGGCTATATCGTCCCGTTTTTCGTAGGGTATGTACTCTACGAACGGTGGCCGAAGATCCGTGGATTTTTGCTCGAGCGAAATTGGGCGGGGGAAACGGTTTCCCCTGTCGGGACGAGAGAGGCTCCACTGACATTGATCCTGATGGGACTGGCCTGGGTGGGAGCTCTCGGAGGGCTCGGACTCTTTGCCTTAGGGGGCTTCCTTCAAGCGATTTCCAGTAATCCCTTGCTACCGGGCGGCCAAGCGCTGGCTTACGGGTTTGCGGCAACCGCGCTCTCACTGGCATTTTTGGCTGCTGGATGGATCTCGACGCCAAAAGGGCAGACCATTCCGGCGCGGTATCGTTTTCTCTTCACCGGCTTATTTGTATTTCCGGCCCTGATTTGGATATTGTCCCTACCCATGCTGGACTTTGCCGAGACGAAAGTGAGCCTTTTCCTCCTCAACAAAGTGACCGTCATCGTTTTCAACGTTTTCGACATTCTGGGGATTCCTCTTGAGAGAGAAGGGAACACCCTGATTCTGGAGAAGGGGCGAGTCGGAGTGGAGGATGCGTGTTCGGGCATACGCTCCCTGACGGCTTGTTTGTTTGCCGGTTCATTTCTCGCTGCGGTTTTCCTCAACCGCTGGTGGAAAAAAATCCTCCTGGTAGTCTGTGCGATGTTGTTTGCCTTCATCATGAACATCTTTCGCAGCTTGTTCCTGACGGGCTGGGCGAGCATGTACGGGTCGGACGCGATCGCCGGAAAAGTGCATGACATTACCGGCTACGCTGTGCTTGGATTTACCTGTATCGGGCTGCTTCTGCTTTTACCTCTGTTCAACTTTAGCCTCAAGCTTGAGGATATGCCGGAAGGGGAGGAAGAATCCCCGGCCGATGAAGAGCAACAGGGAATAGAAAAGAAGTAGAGCGAATGAAAATACTGTTTGTTTCTCCGGAGGTCGCGCCCTTCGTGAAAGAAGGGGGTCTGGCGGACGTAGTGGGCGCGTTGCCGAAGGCGCTTGCCGCTGCCGGGCACGACGTGAGGGTGATTTGTCCGCGGCACGGGAGCCTGCGAGTCGGGACGGAGTGGAAGCGGCGGGAAGAAGTGCTGTATGTACCTACCGGAGAAGGCACCCAGTTCGCATCGCTGTGGGAAACTGTTCTCGATGACGAGGCGAAGGTTCCGCTCTATTTTGTAGAGTACGAAGAGTATTTTTCGCGGGGAGAAATCTATCACGGACCCTGGGGCGCTCACGGCGACAATGATCGGCGATTTGCCTTCTTCTCGCGTGCCGCGTTGGAGTCCTGCCACCTGCTCGATTGGATCCCGGACGTTGTTCACTGCCATGATTGGACGACAGGATTGGTACCGGTTTATCTGAATACATTGTACCGATTTGGACCGTGGAGCGGCACAGCCTCGGTGTACACCATTCATAACCTGGAGCACCAAGGTAATTTTTCTCCCGAAATCATGCAATTTACCCAGTTGCCGAACTGGGTGTTTCAGGAGTCAGGCCTGGAATCCATGGGCCGGATGAATTGGATGAAAGGAGCAATTTATCACGCCAACAAGATTACGACAGTAAGCCCTACCTACGCAGAAGAGATTCGGACCCCTTCGGGAGGATTTGGTCTCGATCACGCGTTACGGTTCAAAGGGGGAGATTTACTTGGCATATTGAACGGTATCGATTTGGACGCCTGGGCCCCTCAAACCGACCCTCTGCTCGGTGCGAATTTTTCATCTTCTGATCTTACGGGAAAAAGTACGGTCAAAGCTGAATTGCAGCGGAAGTTTGGCCTGGCGGAGAATCCTCACATGCCGATTTTCGGTGTTGTCTCGCGACTCTTTCACCAGAAAGGGCTGGATCTGTTAGCTTCGGTTGTCGAACGCATGGCGACGAGCGGGCGGATGCAGCTGGTGGTACTCGGATCGGGTGAGCAGTGGGAGGAGGAGAGCTTTTCACAAGCGGCGGCCCGGCATCCGGAGTCAGTTGGGACTTATATCGGATTCAATGAGGCTCTTGCCCATAAAGTGATTGGTGGTTCTGACTTTTTTGTGATGCCCAGTCGATTCGAACCCTGTGGGCTCGGTCAACAGTACGCGATGCGGTATGGCTCGATCCCGATTGTGCGACGCACCGGAGGCCTTGCTGATACGGTAGTGCCGGTGGGAGAAGAGAACGCGACCGGGTTTCTGTTCAATGAACCCCATCCACACGAACTACTGGATCGAATTTTTGAAGCCGTATCCATCTGGGAGTACGCTCCCGACGAAGTGCATCGGCTGCGGATGAATGGGATGAATCGTGATGCCTCCTGGGAACGCTCGGCGCGAGAGTACAGTCAAGTCTACGAGTGGGCGGTTCAAGCTCGGCGCGGGTGAGAAATTTTGAGCTCTCCTTGAATCGGGCGGGAAGGTTCGGCGGAGAGCTCTACGGCAGTTCCGGCGGGGTGCCTTGTACTCCTTCCCTTCCGCCGGTTTGATCCCCGATTCGCGAGCCCGAAAATAGTGAGCTACTTCGGCACGGAAAATTCTTACAAAGGCGACATGATGATTTCACCTCTATGAGTGCGGTTGCTTCTTCGGGCGGTCGAAAAATGGGTCTCTTCGGCGCGACGATGTTGGTTACGGTCAACATGGTCGGGACGGGAATCTTCCTCCTTCCAGTCAGTATGGCATCGCTGGGGTCGGCTTCGATATTAGGTTGGGTCGTGGCGTCTCTCGGGGCTGGATCGATCGGGTTGATGTTTGCCTTTCTCGGGGCAACCAATCCACAAGCTGGAGGCCCTTATGCGTATGCGCGGCAGACCTTTGGCCCGTATTTAGGGTTTCAGACAAATTACGTGTACTGGACGGCAAACCTTGTCGGGAACGTGGCGGTTGCTGCTACGGTGGTTGGCTATTGCACGGCATTTGTTCCCGGGTTGAAGGATCAGACCTTTATGATCCTGGGATCGATTGCGGTGGTTTGGGTCGCGGCGGTTTTGAACATTCTCGGGCCGAAGGTCGTGGGCGCCTTGACCGGATGGACCACGATCGTTGCGATGATTCCGCTGATCGGTGTGGCGACACTAGGATGGTTTTGGTTTGATTCTCAGACCTTTCTCGATGGTTGGCTGCCCGAAGGAGAAACGACGATGGGGGCAATCTCGGCCAGTGCGACGTATGCACTCTGGGCTTTTATGGGGGTTGAAAGCGCGTCCATATCGGCTGGGGTGATCGAGAATCCGCGGAAGAACGTACCCATAGCGACCCTACTCGGGTTGACGGTGGCGACGGTTTTGTACGTCAGCACATGCACGGTACTCATGGGAATCCTTCCGGCGGAAAAATTGGCCCAATCGAACGACCCCTTTACCGAAGCGGCCATGCAGGCGGTGGGCACGGTAGGTGCACTCGTGATTGCGGGGGCTGCGATATTGAAAGCGGGAGGCTCTATGGTCGGATGGACCCTCACAATCTCTCAATCGGCGCAAGCCGCAGCGAATGACGGGGTATTTCCCCGGATCTATGGCAAATGTAACCGGCGCGGTATCCCCGTGTGGAACCTGGTCATTTCCGCAGTTTTGATGTCGATTATCATCGTGGTAACGGCCTCCCCAACGCTGGCCGAGCAATTCAATCTGATCATCGACGTCGCGATCATTCTCAATTTGCTGCCTTATCTCTATTGTGCGGTGACCTTTCTCTTTGCTGTCCGGCGTGAGAATACTGTGGGCAGGAAGAAAGTGTTTGCGCTCATCATTACCATACTCGCCTGTACCTATTGCCTATGGGCGTTAATCGGTTCGGAGGTACGGTTGGCGCGAGATTCAATGATTCTGCTCTTTCTGAGTATTCCGCTCTTCCTACTCTTTTATCGCGAGAAAGACAGCCCAGCGTAAGATCTGACTTTCGAGTATTCTATCTGTAGAAGGGATACGACGAGATTGCTTTCAGCTGAGTTGGGCCAGGAAATGAGACTCAGTATTGAGTTTTTCGTCGAACAGGCGATAGACTCTCCCGTTCACTTCCATGAAGCGCTTCGTCATCTTGATCCATATCGGCCTCTTTCTTTGGGCGGGAGTCGCTCGGGCAGCACTCCAGCCCGAGCAAGTCCTGGTGCTCTATAACAGTGCCGAAGCGGACAGTGTGGAAGTAAGTGACTACTACCAACTGGCCCGGCCGGGTGTATTGTCTTTTGATTTCGACGATCCGACACTGTTGCCCGGTACGATCTCCTATGAGGACTTCATCGATAAAATTCGTACGCCATTGCGCGATCATCTGGAACTGGAGGATCTCGAGTCTGCGGTGATTGTCTTTGTCCTGACGAAGGGGTTGCCGCACCGAATTCAGCAGATTTCTCCCAATACTTCGAATTTGGGAGACAGTCCATCCTCGGCGAGTACCGCCTACAATGAAGGGAACATCACTTACGCCTCGGTTGATTCGGAACTGACTCTTTTGCAGTTCGACCTCGAAGATGGAGAGGCGGGAGACAACCTCGATTCAGCAGCTGACCGGGCTGTAGCGAATCCGTATTTTCGCGAGACTTCGACCATCACGAGCTTTGATCGTAGTGAGATCACGAATCCCGACCGCGAATTCTACGCGACTGTGAGTACTTATGGCTGGTGGCGCGGCTACGAAGTGATTCGGGCGGGGAACAATACTCTGCGCCGCGGAGAGCTCGATGCAGGGCACATGTACCTCACCGCACGGTTGGATGCCGCGACAGTCGAAGATGTCAAAGCGATGATTGACCGGGCGCAGAACATTACGTTTCGGAGGTACACCGATGCGATTCTCCTGGATTCGGATGGTAGAACCGAGGCCTATCAAGAAGTGTACGATATTGAGCAGGAGACTGACATTGACGATTACGAAGAAGTTCATGACCTGCTCGCGGGAATGTGGGATCGGCTCGACTACGACTTTAGCACGGATTTCTTTAGTGGAGAAACCGACACCTTCAGCTATTCTTCTACAGAAGTGACGGTCAGTGGGCCGATCGTTCACCTGAACTCCTACGGAACGAACCATTCCGGCAGTGGGGAGCGCAATTATTTGAGTTCGTATGAAGGGCAACTCGTTCCTGGTGCGAGCTTTGCGGCATACGAAAGTTTTGGTGCGTCGGCACTAGGGGGTGTGTCGTCTCCGCTTTCTCAAGCACAGCTTACCGAGTGGATCGCGGCAGGCGGGACATTTGCGATTGGTCCCGTGTGGGAGCCTTTTACCTTTGGCATCTCCCGAAGCGCTGTGTTTTTGGATGGTTTTTTGAACGAAGGGCTCACCTATGTGGAAGCGGCTTGGTCCTCGATCATGCCGCTGTCTTGGCAAAGCGTCGTTCTAGGCGACCCGCTCGCGACCGCGACGGTGATCGATGGCGAGCCCTACTACTTGTGGACGTTGGAGTTTTTTGGAACGACCCCAACCGTTGATGATCGAGTCGCTATGGGGGCGGATTTCGATGAAGACCGAGTCGTTAATGCTGTTGAGTATTCACTGGTTTTGGATCCATCCGGTTTCTCTGAAGCGCCCCTGGAGCCTGTGGGAATCTCAGGCGGGGGATTTCCGGAATTGGCGCTGGCCATTCACTCCACCGCTCCGGTCGGGGTCACCTACATCTTTGAGAGAAGCGAGACCTTGGCCGCCGAATCCTGGTCAGAGTTTGGGCGTTGGACCCAGGCTGATGGGGGCTCAGGTAGTGCCAGCTTTTCGGAGACAGCGACTGAAGATGGTACTCTTTTAACCATTACGGATTCGGAAGCGGTAGCCGTTGGAGAGTCGGTGTTCTTCCGTGTTTCCGTGGAGCTGGAGTAGGGAACAGCATGCGGTGGGAGCGCTTTGTGTCGCTCTCTCCCTAGGTGTATATTCCAAGAAGAGGAGTCATGCTGAGAGTGGCCGGATCCCTACATGGTTGTCTGAGGGAGCCTATGCAGCAATGGTGACATCACCCTTGGGCTTTGCCTGACAGAGAAGACAGGCGCCTTTGCCGGGATCCGCCGCAGGAGGAGAGTCATATTCGATTTCTCCTTGAAGGACGGTTTGCTTGCAGGCCCCGCAGACGCCCGCACGGCAGCCGAATGGCATCTTAAGGCCAGCACCTTCGGCCAGTTCGAGTAGGCTGTCACCGTCACCGTTCCATTCCAGTTCCTTTTTCGATTTGGAAAAAGTAACTTTGCACGCCGGCGCATCGTTCTCGTTTTTTGGAAGAGGTATCCGGCGTTGAACGGTCGACGGACCAAAGGCTTCGAAGTGAATCTTCTCGGGCGCGACGCCCCAATCCTCAAGACCGTGAACTACCTCGGCCATCATCGGGGTCGGGCCGCAAATGTAGAAATCGAAATCCTTGTCGGGGAGTTGATGCCGGATGAACTCGGCACCCATTCGCCCGATTTGGTGGTATTGCTTCCCGAATTTGTCCTCAGGAGCTGGGCGGCTGTAGCAGACCCTCACTTGAATTTGCGGGTTTTTGTCAGCGATCTTTTCCAGGAATTCCACCATGAAATGTCCGGCACTCGTGCGAGCTCCGTGGAAGAACCATATCTCATCAGTGTCCCGGATACCCTGGTTGACGCGATGATTGAGCATGGAAAGGACCGGAGTCATACCGACACCGGAACTCACCAAAGCGATCCGGCGGATATTGTCGTCATCGAGAGTAAACTTCCCCGCTGGGGCTTTCACAGAGAGAATATCACCCTCCTGCACAGTGGAGTGAAGATGAGTCGAAGAGATTCCCGGTGCCGCCGTAGGAATGTTTTTCGGGGCGGGTTGGTGCTTCACGGAGATGCGATAATAGTCAGGGTTAGGGGCGTCGGAAATGCTATAGCACCGTAGGATCGGTTCTTCATGGCCCGGCACGTCGAAATTAAATGTGAGGTACTGGCCGGGCTTAAAGGGAGGGAGTGGTTTTCCGTCGACGGGTTTGAGATAGAATGAGCAGATACCACCACGCTCAGGTGTTTTTTTATCGACCCTAAACTCGCGATAACCCTCCCAAGCGGGTTTCTCTTTTTGGATGGAAGGTGCGGGGGCCGGGGCAGGTTTCTTTTTGCGAAACAGCCCAATGATATTTTTGAGAATCCGTAACGATTCGAGGACGAGAAGGGGGAAGAAAATGAGAATCGTCTGGAAGAGTTGGATCTTCTCGCCAAACGACCGGTGGAGGAAAATGGCCGCCGCGGCAACATAGGCGAGCCTGTGAATGTGTTTCCATTTATTGAAACCCAGAATCCTCACGGAGATCTGGTTACTCGTGAGAAACAGGGGTGTGAGAAGAACGAGGGCCAGGAGTCCAAGCTGCAGGTAGGTAAACTCCTTAATGTCCTGCACCATGCTAGAGAGTGCGGGCATGGAAATAAGGTAGCAGCAAAAGTGCAGGACCGCATAGAGGTAGCAGCTGATCCCGATAGAGCGGCGGTGTGTGTTCAGCGCTTGAGCAAGACGCCATTTGGGAAAGAGCCGGGTAAGAGGCGTCAGGCTGAGAACCAGGATAAGCAGGTAGAGGGCGACGTTGCCGAGAAAGTTCTGGACATCACTGAACTCCCATTCATTCAGACTCGGGATGAAAATGCTCAGCGCCACATAGATGGCGGGGAGACTGAGGAGCGGGAAGAATAGGCTGCGTTTGCGGATCAGTGCGGGAAGCATGGCAATACTTAATACGAATACGTAAGGACGGAGCGGAGCCCGTAGGCGGTGTCCAGGTCTTCTTGAAAAGTGACGGAAGCGCCGAGAGTGAAGACAAAGTGCTGCCAGAACCCGAGGACGTACTCAGCGCCGGTGGCGAAGGCGCTCTCGGATTCGCCGCTCAAATTGGTTTGGCCGCCGATTTCGCCAATGATCTGTTGATTGATGTCGCCGATAAAATGTTGATAGCCCAGTGCGCCGCCGACCATGTTTTGTCCACTGGCGTCGAGTGCTGGGCCAAACGTGCCCAAACCCGTAGCGGCAAAGAGTATGCCGGCCTGTGCCAATGGGCCTCCGCTATTCGCTCCTCGCGCGGCGGAGGTGTAGTCATCAATCCCGAGGAATGCGTTCAGATAGACATTGTCGACGGTGTATGACGGCTGCATGGAGAACTGATTAAAAATCAGCGTTCCGGTGCCGTTCTGGTCGTTCTCTCCGTCTGTAGCGATCGACTGATTGAGGCTGGTGGTCGTGTTGAGCCAGCCGCCGAACCGGGTGTTTGCTCCCAGCGAAATGTTCACTCCGTCCGAGTTTTCTGAATGCCCGGCGAACACATAGGTGGTATCGAATTGAATCTGGAGATCGTCGTAGTTCCATTGGGTGAACAGGCCCAGAAGGTTAGCGCCGGGATCGTCTGTGTTCATTCCCGTGCCTCGATCGATCTCATTCCATCCCCACAGCGTGGTGATCGTGGTGGAGGAACTGCCCAGCCAGAACAGATTTGTCCGGGTAATCCCAATACTGTCGATATTGTCGTCGATGAGGATCCCATCCTGGTAAAGGATCGGTTGGCGCCCGATAGAGAAGTCGAAGTTCAAGTTAGCGCTGGAGTCGAGAAGACCGGGGAAAAGGCTGGTCAGTCGTCCCTCGAAAAAGAGGACTTCTATATTGCCGTTGAGTGCGTCGAGACCCTCGGATTCTGGTTCCCATTGGTAGCCTGTGAAGTTGCCATCTTTGTCGAGGGGGGCGAAGCCGATCAGGAGTCGTTCGGTCGGGGTCAGGTTTAGGTTTGCGTAGAGATCAAGGGCGTTGACCCATTCAGTCGTTTTAACCGTTCCCGAATCAAACGTCTGGAGTGCGGTGGAGTATGTGCCGAAGATAAAAAACTGGGGGTTCCAGATCGCCCCGGTCGGAATTTCGAAACCGTCATCGATCGGACCTGGTCCAAAAAAAGGATCGCCGAAAGAAAGGAGAAGGCCTGGCCGTTCGGGAAGTTCGGCTAGAGGAACCGCCTCCTCGAGTAGGGCACTGTTGTGGATCCGGGTGACGACACTTCGCTCGGAGCGGGTTAGCGGAGCGGAAACAGTGCTACGGGAAGGAGAGTCAATCGATGGGTCTTCCTGGATGATCGGAGCCTCTGGAATCGGTGGCCGCTTTGGCTCTGGGATCAGGTGTTCCGCGTTCTTTCCCGTACTGGCTAGAATGACCGTCCCCTTAACCATTTTGGGAGAGTCGGCTTCTTCCGAGCTCTTCGAATCGTCGTCGGCAGAGAGGTAGGTGGGCGTTACGATTCCTGATAGCAAAGAGGCACAGAGGATGAGGAAGGCTTTGCGAGGAAAGGGCATCAGTTCTTCTTTAACAGGGTGTTAATGTAGCGATACCACTGGTTCTCGCCCCGGTCGCTGACCTCCGTACTGGCGATCTCTTCCTCGGTCGGGCGCAGATCTATCTGGGCCTCCGTGGTGTCGAGCAGGATGTTGTGCTCCCATAGTGTCATGGCTCCCTCGACCAATCGGTCGCCGATCTCCTTTGCCGATAAATCATAGTCGAATCCGACGCCGCTCACCTCCCATACGAGGTGGACGGGCATCATCTGAGAGACGAAGCGCAGATTGACCAGGTAGGGGCCTTTTCCTGTGAGTTGGGAAGGCTCTACGACGTATTTCCCGGTTCGGCTTCCATTGGGGGGAAGCCCGTTCACGATCTTCCTCGTGTCGGGCGGATGGCCGATCAGCATACTGGACATCGTGTTGGGGCGGACGAAGGGGAGGGGAGTGGCTGAGTAGTCGATGGTCAGAACTTCAGGCCGTTGACCACCCCGAAGGTTGAGAGCAAGGAAGTCGGACTGAAGACTCAACAAGTACTCGTCGAACGGGACCTCTCCGTTGTGCACATAGCGGGAGAGTCCATCGCGAAGATCGCCATTCGGATCCCTGTCGCCGGAAACAAAGACGACATTTCCCTCTTGATCGGTCACCGTTACCTGGACAAAGACGACTCGCTCCGCGTCGAATCCGGTGGGAACCGCATGGCCGTCCGTTCCATTTTGGATGGTGACCTCAAACTCAATTCCATCTTCATCGTTCTGGAGTAGTTCAAACTCGCGGAACTGGTAGCCGCGTCGCAGAAGCTGCATTCGCCCAATGTTGAACGTTTTCAAGCGTTTGATCTGGGAATCGATAATCACTCTTGCTTTGACGCGCTTGGACTTGCTCTTCCATGCGTCGGGGAACTCGGTCTTTCCGGCATGAAGAGCTTCAAAGCTGGTCGAGCCCCAGCCAGCTTGGTAGTCAAAATCAAACCAGTCTCCGAAGGCGGCCAGCTCGGTCGCCCCGGCTGAGTGGGGGAACACGCCGGCATGAACAATGGAGTAGTCGGGGCCGTGAAAGGAGTGGTCGGTCAACCGTTGTTCTGCGGTCGGTTGTCCTCCAATCACAGCTGCGGGACCTTTGTGGAATCCACTCAATGGTTGGCCGGGAACCTTTCCCATGTGACAATCCTGGCAGCTCTGCCCCTTCTCGGCTGCAGGTGAATTGAGGAACTGGGTGAAGGCGGTTTCGAGCCGGAACCCGTTCTGGCTGTTCACATCGTGGCACATTCCGCAGAAGACTGGCTTTTGGAAGACGCTGATTTTTTCCGTTCCGGAGTGAATCGGTTCCGCTCCCTCTTTGGCCCCCGGTTCCGGAGACACGTAGTAGCGCTCGATCACTTCCTTGATGACCGTATCGGTGAGGGGGCCATACATCTTGTCGTAGATCGGCCCCTCCTGAACGGGGAAACGACCGGACACGCGACCGTACTCGTCGTTCACTCGGTGGCAGACTACGCAGGTGACTCCTTCTCTCGAGACGGCCGAGCGGTTTTCATTGGCCGTGAACAGAGGTTCTTCAAGTGCCATCCCTACAGGGGTGTGGCAGCGGATACAGAAGTCTCCATTGGTCCCCCCGCTTCGTTCGATGAAGGTTCCCTGCATCGCATTGAAGATCGGGCTGATCTGTGCGTATGCGTGTCCGGAAGCGGACCATTGCTCGAAATGATTCGGATGACAGACAGAGCAGGCCATGGCCGAGGGGAATTTTTCCTGAGTCATCAGGTACAAATGCGCCGTATCGGCCAATTGCTTTTGTTGCTCCGGGTCGCCCTCGGCCGCTTTCATTTGCTTGGATAGGGCCATCTCGTCGACGCTTTTGAACATCTTATGGCGCCCTTCGAACTCTTCGGCTTTTGTGTTCACCGAGTTTTCGATCTTCTTGTACTCCTTCTCGACGGACTCCGCCGCACCCTTGATGGTGGACCCGACCTTCGCATGGACTGTAAAACTCGTAATACAGGCGACCCCCAGTAGGAGACCACAGGCAACTTGCGATTTGGTTCGGATGAAAGCCATTAGGTACGCTATAGGAAGGTATTAGGAAAAATATTTCCAGCTAGAACCGTCATTCCAAGGCTTTTTCCGCTCGGGCGGGCGACGATCGCTGCTAAAAACAGGCTCGCCAATGGTGAGGTCTTTGCATTTAGTTGAATGTTTTGACGAATGCGGAGAAGACTCTGGCGGCTGCCGGTGCATATCATTCCTTCTTCGCCATGAAGATATGAAGTTTGCAGATCTCCCATTTAGCCCTGAAATCCTCCGGGCCATCGAAGAAGTCGGTTACGAATCACCGACTCCTATTCAGGAACAAGCCATTCCGGCTATTCTCGACGGAAAGGACGTCATCGGCTCGGCGCAGACCGGAACGGGTAAGACCGCGGCTTTTGCGCTGCCCGCTATTCAGCGTTTGGGTGGCCATGGAAAGTGTCGCTGTCTGGCAATCGGGCCGACCCGCGAGTTGGCAGCCCAAGTGGAGGAAAACTTCCAGCTGTATGGCAAGTACCTCGATTTGAAAGTGACCTTGCTGCACGGCGGTGTCGGGTACGGGAAGCAAAAGAGCGATTTGGCCAATGGGGTGGATGTCATTGTCGCCACTCCGGGGCGTCTGTTGGACCACGTACAGCAGGGGACCGCATGTTTGGATGATGTGGAGATCCTTATCCTCGATGAGGTGGATCGCATGCTGGATATGGGGTTCATCGAAGATGTTCGCAAAATCATCAATAAGTGTAAGAGGAAGAATCGGCAGACTCTGCTCTTCTCCGCGACGGTTCCAGATACCATTCAACGGCTTGCCAAATGGGCGCTCAAGGACCCTGTCAACATCACGATCGGGCGTAGTCTTTCGACCGCATCGACGATCAAGCACGAAGTCTATCCAGTGAATGCGATGCAGAAATTCGATCTGCTCGTCGCACTGCTCAATCAGTTTGATGCCAAGAATACGCTGATTTTCTGCCGGATGCGCCGCGGTTCCGACCGGGTTGCCCGCTGGTTGAGTGAGCGCGGGTTCAATGTCGGGGTAATCCACTCGGATTTGAATCAAAACGATCGAACGAAGGCACTCGCGAACTTCAAGAGTGGAGAGATTCCCATTCTGGTCGCGACGGATATTGCCTCTCGTGGACTGGATATTGCGGATGTGACGCACGTTGTGAACTATGACGTTCCCCAGCATGCGGAAGATTACGTTCACCGGATCGGCAGAACGGGTCGTGCAAAACGGGACGGCAACGCAGTGACCCTGCAGGCTCCGGACGAAACGAGTGCTCTCATGGCGATTGAGACCTATATCAAACGAGAAGTCCCCAAGGCAAAGTTGGATGGTTTTCCATACCGGTATGATCCATTGGAGGGGTTGGCGCCCAGTCGACCACGTACCCGCCGGAGAAATCGGTAAACTTGTCGACAAACTGCACCCGAGCGAGGGATTGCAGCTTGAAATTTTTTGCGAACAAGTCTTTTTTCATCTGCGGTGATGGGCTGGATTCTTAGATCGTTGGTGGGCACTGCGTGTTTTGGCGCAGTGAATGTTGCCTTGTCGACCGAATCAGACGTTCTCTTTTCCGCCGGATCGCAAAAGTCTGATGCCCCCGAAGGAGTGGTTCAGGAGGCAGGTGGAGCCACTTGGTCATACTCTCCCTCGGGCGAGAGTGTCTACTTGCTTCACACTCCGGACTTGCCGACCGCAAAGAGCTCGTACCTCTCGATCCAGCACAGCGCCTTTCCGGCGTCTTCGCTGTCTTCATCTGACACCTCGGTGGACCACAGGTTGGGGGTGAATTACCGGACGGAATTGAGTGATATCGGCTTTCTGGAAAGTCGCTCTATGATCGATGACAGTAATTTTGGGCCGTATTCGCCCGGGTACCGTCAGGTAGTGGGTTACGGTCTTCGTATTGTCGACCGGCGGACAGTCACTTTTGATATCATCCCAGGGGTCCTCGGTGACTATTCGGTAGATCGTCCGATTGAGGAACGGCTGAAGTTGATGGGGAATTTAAACCAGAACCTTTCTTGGGCGGTCAGTGATGGTTTTGTGGTTACACAGAATTTCAACACCACTTTAGAGCGGACTGAGGACAACGATTTATCAGCGGTACTGAATCTCGATTTGGAGACTCTCTTTGCCGAGCGTCTCAGTTTTAAACTTTCCTACGAAGTCCACTACGACGATTCTCTCGGGGACGATTTGGAGAAACGCGATTCGCGCCTCTCGACTTCGGTTGGTTTCCGGTTCTAATCGACCTGTTTGTGTTGCCTCTGTTGGGGTCAAACAGTCGAGTCAGCAGGATAGATAAGCTCTTATTGGGCGAGCAGGGTAGCCACTCGGCCCATCCGAAGATTGCAGAATGAATGGTGAAAGGTCTCTGTTTGTACGTGTTCTGCGAGCGCCTGTATGATGATCAGGGCAACCGGCAAAATATCCGCGCGGGTAGCGGGAAGGCCGGGATAGGTCTGACGTTCCGACAGCGGCAGTTTTGAAAGAGTCTCCTCGATTCGACGGATATCTCGTAGGTGTAGTACCTGGGATTGATCGCGCAGTTCGACCCCATTCTCGGTTGCGAGGATGAGTCGGCTAATCGTGAATGCTCCACCGGTGCCCCAGTGGGAAGTATCCGCAGACGGTGGTGTTGCCGGGAGGTGTTCCGAGTAGACGGCTCGGCAGTGACTCAGAATCGCTGATTTTTCATCCGGAGAAATGGGGCTGCTCGGATCTTGCAGGAACCGGTTCATAATTCGAACCGCGCCGAGCTGCATGCTGGTGAGGTGGGCGATTTTACCACCGTCTTGCAAGATCCATTCTAAGCTACCACCGCCCAAATCACTGATGGAATAGGGGCCGTCGGCTGAGACTAGTGGCTCCTGCGCAATCCCTTGGGCAATGCCCATTGCTTCTTCTTTTCCGGATAAGATCCGAAGCGGAATGTGAGTCGCATCACCGATGAGTTTGGCAAAATCTCCGCGGTTCTCTGCATCGCGAACGGCGCTCGTCGCGACAATTTCCGTATGGGCGGGGTGATAATGGGCTGCTTTTTCCAGAAGGGTCTGTATGGCTGCGGTAGCCGCTTCCATCGACGCAGAAGTAAAGCGAGGAGGCTCGGTATACATTCCCTCGCTGATTCGACATTCAGCCGTTTGGTCGAAGAGGACCTTGAGACCCGTTGCGCTAGTTTGGGCTACGATCACTTTGATCGTGTTGCTTCCGATATCGATTACCGCAGCGATGGTTGGATCGAGCTTCATAAGGTAAAGGTTGCTGGAGCGATGAGGATGACAAATTCGCCTTTGCGCGCTTGGGAAAGGACCTTGTCGCAAATTTTACCTGCCGGACCAGTCAAAGTAGTCTCAAATTTCTTGGTCAATTCCCGCGACACCGAAATAATTCGATCGTCCCCGAGGACCTCGAGAATCTCCTTCAGAAATTTTTCGATTCGATGAACAGACTCGTAGAGGATCACGGTGGAGGGAAAATCCCGATGGTCTTCGAGGAAGCGGCGCCGAGCGGCCGATTTAGGCGGTAGGAAGCCGCAAAAGTAGAAACGGTCCGAGGGCAATCCGCTGACGGCGATGGCCGCGACGAAAGCGCACGGTCCTGGTACGACATGAACCGGAAGTCCTTCTTGTCGGCAGGCGCGGACTATGCGAAATCCCGGATCACTAATGGTTGGAGTCCCGGCATCGGCGACGGCTGCAACCCGACTTCCATTTTTAATTTCACCGAGGAGCTCGGTCGCACGGACGATTTCGTTCTCATCTCGATAGGAAATCAGTCGAGGTTTCTCGATCCCCGCGAGTGCGAGTAGGCTGCCGGTGACACGGGTGTCCTCGCAGGCGATAATATCTACTGTTCCCAATACCTCTCTCGCGCGGGAGCTGAGGTCACCCAAGTTCCCAATCGGTGTGGAAACTACGTAGAGGCACCCCGCTGAGTTGGATGAAGACGACGCCATGGTTTCTCAAAGATGAGAAGGGTTCCTGCAGGGGCGGGGTCGAGCGAAAGGAACCCTCGAGCCAGTGTGAACTTACCCTCCGAATCCAGGCATCTGGCCTTCCCATGAAGCGGGTCGTGACCAAGGAATGGTGGAATCGTCTTCAGTTTTGGCGGTGCATCCCGAAAGGAACGAGCCGACCAACGAAGAGAAAAGAGTGATCAGAACAATGCGGCGAACCGTGGCGAATTTACTCATTTGCGGAAAGTGTAGACTGAGCCGGACTCAAGAGCGTCGGCAAAGATCGAATCGGGAAGAATTTCCGCTACGATGTAGTCGGGGTAAACTCCCCGCAGTTTCAAATTGGCAATCGGTGAACCGTCGCGGGCGACAGTCATCGTCGTGATCCCCACAAACTCCTCGCTGGAGCTAGGGCGAAGGACGATAAGGCCACGGTCGAGATTGATCGACTTCACGCGAACTTGGTTGGGAGCCAAGCTGGCATCACCATCGCTGGTAGAGGAGAGGGCCGCGCTCATTGGGTTGTTCGAGAGGCGGGTGATCTCGGCCCGGGCGTCTTGCAATTGGTCGCGCAGGCGGGAAATTTCGGAAGCGGTCGAGGAGGAATCTCCGGAACCGCTTGTTGAGGCGGTGATCGTGCCCGAATCACTCAGCTGCTCGACCCGGCGGGCGAGGGCGCGCTTCTCTTCTTCGACCGATTCGATCTTTTGGCTCAGCTCGAATTTTTCCTTGTTCACGCGGATCAGGTCGCTGCGGACAGTTTTCATCTCTTCGTTGAGGCGTTCTGCGACGCCTTCAGCAGTAGCGAGATTTGAAGTTACTTCTTCCAGGTCCCGGTTGGTGTTGCGAAGAGTTTGGCTCGTGGAGCGGAGGCGATCTTCAGTTGCGGTGAGGTCATCCTTCGTCGAAGCCAATTGTTGGTCGAGGCTGGACGCCCGTGCTTGCGACTCGCGCAACTCGCTCTGCGTTTGCGACAGATCGTTCATCCCTTTGGTGATCACCTTCGAGAGTGGTTGGTCAGGGATATTCAACTGAGTCCCAGCCTTTTCATAGGCCGTATTGATGGCCGACAACTCATCTTTGTTCATGAACCAGACGGCTCCGAGTGCGATGATAACCGCCAGCGTGACAATTCGAAGGATTAGGGATAGGGCTTTCATTAGCAGATCTGCGTTTCTATTAAAGTTACCAGTAAAAATACTTCTCGATTCTCTGTCAACGAATCAGACGTGTCGGAAAGCGCTTTCAGCAGGAGAAATTTTTCCAGCCTCTTGCTCGATTTCCGGGCGGTTTACCGCGAGTTGTTCGAGAATCTTGTAGATCCATTCTTCCTTGCCGGCGAGTCCGAGCTCGTCGGCGAGATCGGCGACGGATTTCCACGTGCCAGATTGATCGGCTAGGCGATCGGTGACCTTGCGTTGTACATCGAGGACGGAGGCGGCAGCTTTCTTGCCCGCTTCCACGCCCGGTTGGTGGTAGGCGTTGATTCCCACGAGAGAAGCGTAGAAGCCTACAGCCCTTTCGAATAGAGCGATGAGCATACCTACGGAAGCAGGTGTCACTTCGGCGATCGATATGGAAATGGATGCGCGTCCGTTCTCGGAAAGGGCCTCTCGGGTTCCGAGATAGAAGCCGTGTAGGAAGTCTCCACTGGTGAAATTTTCATCCACTTCGATAGAGGATCCTACACTTCGGGCTTTCAGGACCTGGATAAAGACGGCGAAAAAGTTGGGTACACCGTCACGCAATTGTTGGACGTAGGCGTGTTGGTCGGTGGAGCCTTTGTTCCCATAGACCGCAATCCCTTGATGTACGATATTTCCCTGTAGGTCTTTTTCTTTCCCGAGGGATTCCATGACTAATTGCTGCAAATACTTGGAAAAGAGGCTGAGGCGATCCTTGTAAGGGAGGACTACCATGTCTTTCTCACCTTTACCTCCGGTTTCGTGGAGCCAGCAAAGAGCGAGCAAGGCGGCAGGGTTGCGGAGAGTTTCGCGAGACCGTGTCGCTTCGTCCATGGCGGCAGCGCCAGAAAGAATGCCGTCGATATCGATTCCCTGCAGGGCGGCGGGAAGGAGGCCAACTGGACCCGTTTCGCTCGTGCGGCCACCTACCCAATCCCACATGGGGAAGCGGGCGAGCCAACCATCGCTGGCTGCGTGCTTGTCGAGTTTGCTGCCCTCGCCGGTGACGGCTACTGCATGCTGTGAAAAATCGAGACCGGCCTTCTTCCAGGCATTCTCGGCTTCGAGCATGCCATTGCGGGTTTCAGGTGTGCCTCCCGATTTGGAAATAACTACCGCAAGCGTGCGGTCCAATTTTCCTTCCAATGTGGAAAGTGTGAGATCCATCCCAGCCGGATCGGTGTTGTCGAAGAAGTGGGGAACGAGCTTGTCGCCCGTTGGGTTGCCCAAAGCCGCGGCGACGAATTGAGGACCCAGAGCGGACCCACCAATTCCGATGATCAGT
Organism: Opitutia bacterium UBA4506; assembly: GCA_002388665.1. GTDB lineage: Bacteria > Verrucomicrobiota > Verrucomicrobiia > Opitutales > Puniceicoccaceae > Puniceicoccus. The sequence goes on from DGMY01000091.1 coordinate 23,332, forward strand.
AAGTGCTCGAAGGAACCGCCAGCCCCGGAAAGCGATCCACTGTGTACCTGATCGGTAAAGGTGTGAATCTTCTGTAGTGTCTCGCGGATCGCTCCAGTGGTCTCGGAGTCGGGAGCGAGTTCCGCGTTGCGGAGCCAGTAGTGACCGACCTGACGGTTCTCGTCTGGGTTGGCGATCGCACCGGCTTCGAGAGCCTCCATGTCGTCGAATGCCTTCTGAATGCCGTTCTCGTGGTCTGCGAGGAATTCGTCCGAAAATGGGATTCGGCTGATGTCCAGCGAGAAGTCGAGCTCGGGCAAGCGGAGGAAGAATTGGTTCAGGCGGTTCCAGTCCATGGTAATAGGTGTGTTGAGAGTTTGGTTAAACGGTAACGGGATCGGCTCCCGGATAAAGATCGTCATCGGTGACCGCTCCCTTGGAGGCAGAGGACACGAGTTTAGCGTATTTCGCGAGGGTACCGCGGGTTGCCGCAGGCGGAGGTTGGCGCCAGGTTTTGCGCCTTTCGGCGATTTCTGTCTCGGAGATCTCCAGATTGATCTCGTTCTTCTCGGCGTCGATTGTGATGGGGTCACCATCTTTGATCAGGCCGATGAGACCGCCTGTCGCGGCTTCCGGAGTGATATGGCCCACTACAAATCCATGGCTTCCGCCGGAGAAGCGTCCGTCGGTAATGAGAGCCACTGTTTTGCCGAGCCCTTTGCCCATCACGGCAGAAGTTGGGGCGAGCATTTCGCGCATCCCAGGTCCGCCCCGAGGCCCTTCGTAACGAACGACAACCACGTGGCCGGCTTCAACCGCACCGGAAAGAATTCCTTGCAGAGCATCTTCTTCAGACTCGTATACGATGGCGTGACCCGAGAATTGAAGACCTTCCTTCCCCGAAATTTTCGCAACAGCCCCTTCTTCGGCTAAGTTTCCGCGGAGAATGCGGAGGTGACTGTCTTTCTTGATCGGTCGATCGACAGGGTAGACCACATCTTGCTCGTCGGAGTAAGGGGCCACATCTGCTAGATTCTCGGCAAGAGTTTTGCCGGTAACCGTTAGGCAGTCGCCGTGGAGGAGGCCGGCATCGAGAAGCATTTTCAGGAGGGGAGTCAGTCCACCGATCCGGGAGAAATGCGCCATGTTGTATTTTCCGCTCGGCTTGAGGTCACACAGTACCGGTATGCGTTTTCCAATTTCAGAAAAATCGTCGATACTTAGTGGCACTCCGGCAGTGTTGGCGATAGCCAGGAGGTGAAGGACTGCGTTGGTCGATCCCCCGAGTGCAATCGTTACCGCGATCGCATTCTCGAACGCTTTGCGCGTCATGATATCGCGCGGGCGGATGCCCTTTTGGATCATGGCCATCACGGCCTTGCCAGCGTTGCGGCAGTCGTCGCGTTTCTCGGTGCCAACCGCAAGCTGGGCCGAACTATTGGGAAGGCTCATTCCCATCGCCTCTATCGCCGAAGCCATAGTATTGGCGGTGTACATTCCCCCACAAGAACCCGGTCCCGGGATGGCGCAGGCTTCAATCTCTTTTAATTCCTTCTCGGAGAGGTTGTTGCCGGCGTGCTGCCCCACGGCCTCAAAGACCGAAACGATGTCCACGGGCTTATCCTTGTGGAGTCCGGGTAAAATGGTCCCCCCGTACACGAAAACAGCGGGCCGGTTCATGCGGGCGATCGCCATCATGCAACCAGGCATATTCTTATCGCACCCGCCAATCGCGACCAGCCCGTCAAATCCCTCCGCCCCAGTGACGGTCTCGATGGAATCAGCGATGACCTCACGGGAAACCAACGAATAGCGCATGCCCTTCGTCCCCATCGAAATTCCGTCAGAGACGGTAATCGTCCCAAAAATAACAGATTTCCCCTCGTGCGCATCGACCCCCGCACCACTCTCGCGAGCCAGTTCGTCGATGTGCATATTGCAGGGAGTCACCATACTCCAAGTCGAGGCGATCCCCACAAGTGGCTTCTCAAAATCCTCGTCGGAAAATCCAACTGCCCTCAGCATGGACCGGTTCGGCGCCCGGTCATTGCCGTCGACAACTTTTGATGAATATGGGCGGGTCTTTTTGTCTGCAGGCATGATGGTCAGTGACTATGAGAACACTAGCTGACTTCGGCAAGCGATTTAAGAGAAGGTCACGACCTCGTTGCCTCCGTGCCTACACCCCGGAACGACTGTTCATCCAAGATCAGACCTTAATTACTTTACGTTTCCCGAGAGGCCAGTTCGAAAGTGGGATCGG
>DGMY01000091.1:25760-100187 GCA_002388665.1 Opitutia bacterium UBA4506
TGGGGGGGGGGGGGGGGGGCCGTGGGTCGGATTGTCGACCTCGGGGTCTCTATAGATCAGACCCTAATTGCTTTACATGCGCAACTTGTTGACTGCTAACGGGTGGGTGGGGTGTTGCGAGCCCTTTCTCTTGCTGGAGAGGAGGCTTTGGCTCGTCAATCCTTGGGGTTGTCGGATTCGGGGGTTGGCTTTTGGAAGGTTTGGAAGGTCAGGTCGGTGATTCCGGCTTCTGCGCAGATCTTCATCGTAGAGACTATATATTGATGCGGAGTTTGGGAATTTGATCGAATCACTACCTTTGCGTTGTCTGGAAGATCGCTCAATTTCTCGGTGAGTTCTTCTGATTGGATTGGTTTTCCGAGGTAGTGGAGTGATCCGTCGGTTCCTACGGCGATGGTATTCGGCTTCTGCTTGTTTTCGATAGCAGCCAGTTGTTCCTTCAGATCCCGGAGTACTTCTTTTTGTTGGGCAATTTCTTCGCGCAGTTGATCTGCCTCGCTGAGAGTGGATTCTTCGGCGTAGGAGATCGCGTTGAGGGAGAGGGATGACAGCAGGCAGAGTTGGAGAAGGCGTTTTTTCATGTCTTTAGGTTTTGGGGAATCTCTCAGGAGGGGAGAGAAAGGTGTATTGCTACTGTTTCGGTTTTGCAATTGTGGAAGCGCGCGTGGAGTCGAACGGGAAATCGACTTATTCGTGGGCGACTGCTTCTTGTTGGTCTGGACGGATCCTCTCTCTTTCCTCGGTGGTAGTTGGGACCAATTTAAGGACAATCGGCTCCAGTTCATTGTCGAACTCACGAGTGCCGATCAGGAGTTCTTGGGTTCCAGGAAGAATATTGGAAAAGTCGTCTTTGATTTGTAGGCCGGTGGTGTCGAATTCTGTGGAGAAAGCTCCCAGGCGTAGCGTTTCATTTTCCATTGAAAGACGGACATGAGCGGGCCGGTTCATCGAGTCTACCCACAACGAAGGGCCGGGAGTATTCCCTAGGAAAAGTTGCAATTTATACTCGTCTTTGAGGGATACCTCTAGATCGATTTGGGAACCGTCCCTATGAGCCCCGAGAAATCCTACCGGAACCTCTGCATCCGCCGCGGGTGCTTCTGGTTCTGATTTTTCACAGCTGGCAACGAATATTGCGGAGATCCCAAGAAGAAGGGCGGTGAACAATTGAGTGAAGTTGTGTCTCATCGTTTTTGAAGCCCGCAGTTCTACACCATTCCTTTAGTCGCTGCAACATTCTCGGTATGGCCGGGGATCCGATCGAGGTTTGCGCTGGCAACGGGAGTGGGGACTTTGGACGGATTGATCGCTTGTTGTAGAGGGCAAGACGTGGGGTCGATGCCGAAACCATTCCGGTAGGAAGAGAGGAGTCGTTTTGACTCCTTGGCCAGCATGCGGCGCACCTCGCGGCGAGCGCCCTTTTCGCGGGGGATCCGCATGTGGTCGTAGGCGGTGGTCTGGTGACGAAGCCAAGCGATCGTGGCAGCTTCTGCACGGGCTTCGATGGGGATGCGCTGGGTGCGGGCGACGGTGCCACTGCCGACTGGGGTGGCGTGATCGCTGATGAGTTTGGCCAGTCGTTTGGCGAGAAGTTGGTAGCGGGAATGGAAATCGAGGTAGCTGTAGAGGGCCGCCGTAAAATCTTCCTGATAGTCGGCTTCCTTGGCCGCTCGCCGCTCGCGAGATTTTTCCAGTTTACGGGTATAGGCTGGGTCGGACCGTTCTCTGGTGAGTTCAAGCTTCAGGTATGCAATCCGACTGGCCGGAGCCCAAATGCCACGGGAGAAAACCTTTCGGCCCTTTTTCTCTCTGACGACCCAGTGAGGTCCATCCTTTTTGATTCGACGGCTGAGGGCGGCATCGCCGGGAGGGAGAAGATCCCAATTTGCGGGAACTGGAAGGACGCGGCCCTCTGGGTCGATTACATGGCGGGGTTTGGAGGAGGGGCGTACTTCGATCGATTCGGTCATGGAGAGTCGGTGTCGGGGGCGGTTCTTATAGGACGTCTCGTTTGCGGCTGAGCGTCTCGATTCGAAATTCTCGCGCGGCGCAACGCAAAGGGCGGTTTCGAATTGGCTGGATGTCTGTGGGGTCCTATTCCGAAATCGGCTTGAGCTTGATCGTCGGTGTTCCCTCGAGGTCAAAAATCACCAAGTACAGTTCGGTGGTCGATTCTTCCGAAAGCATTTGAAGACCGGAAAGGGTCGTCGTGCCTGGGTCGAAGGTGAGGTGAAACTGGTAGCCATTGGGCAGTACGGCAATGAGAGAGTCATCGGATTGCCATTGGACCTCAGCCCCCTGTTCTTCGAGCTGCTCCAGGGCATAGTTCTTTTTGATCCCCAATTTGATGTAATCATTCCCAACGCTGGTGCGATTTGATTGGACCGCCAGTTTATAGCCATCGTCGTTCATGAACATAAACTCGGCGCCGCGTCTGCGCCCTTCCTCGGTTAGTACGTAGTAGCGTGCATAGTAGACCTCATTGTGGACGGGTGATTTTTGGACCGGGAGCAAATTGATCTGGGCGATGTCAGTAGCAGTGTTGACGGTGCGCCAAGATTTTTCTGGTTCGCGGTTTGAAGGGAAATCAATCCATGTGCGACTGAGATACGGTTGGATCTCCTCGTATTGTTTATTGTAGGCAAGTGTCAGGATCTGGACGGCAAACTCGTCGGCGCTACCGGGTGTGGTTTCTAGTTCGGTGATGGGAACCGGAGTAGGACGCGCGCCACTGGCGTAGGCCAGGGATATCAATAATGTGATGCTGGAAAGAAGAAGTGGTTTCATCAGTTTTTTTGTTGCGGGAATGATTCTGCAACGCGACAGCATATTTTGCTGGGTCGCGATAGGAGAGGGAATTGAGGCTAGTGCGGTCTAGTAATTGCCGGGGTGAGCGGTTACCTTAATCTGGATTCTTTCGGACTGGGCAGTGAGCTCGAATCCAATCATCTGAGTGCCCGGATTGGGAGAGTCCCAACGGTTGAGGGGTGGTGTGGAGTTGGTCGAGTAGACCTGCCACTGGCTGGGAGGAGGTGAGCCTTCGATTTCGAATCGGAGGTTCAACGTTTTTCCATCTTGGGCGAGTTGAATGGAGGAGCCCTCGATCGATGTGACATCGGCTTCGGTAGTCATGGCCCAGCGAAGATTGGACGCTGGAGTGATGTCGCCGATATTGTCATGGATTTCGAAATACGAATTGTCGATGATTGAAATCCGGCGCAGGTACTGATCGAGCTGGTCTGCGTATACGGCACTGAGATCGACCGTGCTGCTGCGCAGGTTCTCCTTCTCAACGAAATCCGTAAAGTCGGCGTGCCCGTCTACTCGTTGCAGCGTCTCGTCGATGATAAGTAGATTGTGTGAGAACGGTCCATTGCGGAAAATCTTCCATCGGGAGCCGTCCTGCTCCTTGTCCCAAAGGCTAATCTCGGGGCGAAACAGTTCGACAGTGGAGTACTCTTCATGCCCTAGATCGACTGCCCAGCGAACTCCGTGGGATTCGAGTACAAAAGAGCCGATATCCATATGGCTATGATTGACCGAAGGATTGCCCGCTTTGATTCCGAAATAGAGAGCGTTGGGATCGGTCCATGACGTGCGGTGTGTAGCGACGGGATTGATACCTCCCTTATCTTGGAAGCTCAGCGGGAAGCTCTTGGGAAAAGTTGGACGGGTACTATTGAGCCATAGGATCCGCAGTGGAAACCACCGGTTGTTCATGGGGACTCCGGCCTTGATGAGGTTTTCGATCTTCTGTTCTTCGAAAGCATCGATTCCCGAGCCCTCCATTTTGGTTGCGGCCCAGAGAGAGCCGGTGCATGGGTGTGGCTGGGTGCGATTGTCGGAGTAATTGAAATTCTTCCCGGAGGGTCCGATCAAGTGCTGGATGACCATCGGAGACTTGCCGAGGGATGACTGGAGGAGGATCCCAAAGTCAGTCCCGTAGGCGGAGTCGAGTGCCGCACAAAAGAGAAAATTATAGTCTGTGCCGTATCCCCAATAGACTGGCCCCTCGGGATAGCACCCGTTGGGTTCGTACTGTTCGATGGCCAACGGTAGCGATTGGATGGCAAGGTGAATAATCCTCGCAGAGAGTTCAGGTTCCTCGTCCATGATGGCAATCGCGGCGAGGGTCATTCCTGCATTGCACACCTGATTCCAGTTGTGATGGACGCGCCGGAACCACCTTTCGGGTTCGAGGGAGGGCTTAAGTGCTTTGTCGCGAAGAGACGCCAGGATCATCTTCTTCTGAGAGTCGGACCACTCATCGTACAACCAATCGTAGGCTAAGGCTACACCCGAAGCCATCTCGGCCGTGTCGAGAAAGTGCTCAGGGTTCCAATCCTCGAAACGGCAGACCGTCATCGTATTCTCGATCAGGCAATCCCGATAGACTGGATTTCCGGTCAGTCGGTGGGCGATCGAGAGCGTGCTTGCCCGCTGAACGTAGTCACGGCAAACCTCGAGAATTCGTCTGCCGGACTCATCAGTTTCGTAGACGAGATCGTCGGCCTTCAACATACTGTCGGCGTTGCTCAGGATCAGGTTGATCAGCCATTCGTAGCGATTCTTATTTTTGGGATTGTGGAGGCGTTCGGCGAGCTCTTGGAAGCCTTTTGAGTCGGTGAAAATGCGGGGGTGGCTCGGATGAATCCTGTCAACAAGGTCTTGGGGCGACGGGATCGTCTGGGGCTTTGGCTGTGTGTTGGTCGGCATAACTGGATACAGATCCAACTAAGGTAGGTCAAAGAATAGACCCATGGGAAGGTAAAATGCTCCGGATCAATCCGGGCCGTGGATGGGGCGTGGGAATTTGTTGGGCGAATCGGAGGGTAAACGAAAGTACCCGCCAGACGATTGTCGGGCGGGTACGAAAGTGTGCCCCTTTCAGGACGGTTTGGCGGCGAGAGCTCTCTTAGCCCTTGGCGTCGGGCAGGGGGAGTTCCCGTGAGTCTGAAGGGATGGCAAACGTGTCGTCGCTCGCATCGGGGTAGGAGACCTCTGTGATTGTACCGGTGCCCTTGGGTGCCTCTCCTTCGACACTCTTGCTCTCGGTATCCCAGAGCCAGAACTCGTAGGAGTGTGCGATGGCAGGATCTCCATCGGCGTTGTAGTTGTCATACCAAATAATAGAGGCTTGTTCGTTCGCCTGCTCTTCGCTCTTTCCGTAGGTCACAATGTAAGACATGCCCTCGACCAGTTGGGTTTCGGGGTTGATAAAGAAACGATACCAGTCATCGGGAGTGTCTCCCATCTGGGGTCCAAAAGTTTGGAAAAGCGTGATGTACTCTGTGCCATTGACTTCGGCAGCAGAGAGTTCGCTCAAATTGATGCCTTCACCCTGCATCTTGAATGGAGCCATGATAAACCAAGGCCAGGTGAGGACATGAAAACGACCTTTTGGGGCCTCTGCGTCTGCTGGGGTGACCCATGCCGTTTCCCCGTCGAAGATGATGGAAGAGCCATCTTTTCGGTCGTAGCGAGAGCGTGGCCCGTGGGCTTCGAAAGTGAAGGTGCCATCGACGATACGGTTGCCTCGGAAATCGATAACGACGTCAGCCTCGACAAGCTCTTTTTCCCACCATGAGGGAATATTGTGGGCGGATTGAGTGCTTTCGACCTGCTGGTCTATTGCGGTGTCATCCGCTGCTACAAGAGCAGAGGCGCCCGTGAAGGCGAGGAGGGTGGTGATGATTGTGGATCGTTTCATTGGATGTTTTGGTTGAATCGTGTAAATTAATTGGCAGGAAGCCCAAGCTTCTCGCGGTAGTGGATGTCTTCGGACTGTTTCAGTTCCCAGTAGTAGAGTCTTTCGGAGTGGGTGGCCTCTCCTTTTGAGAAGAGTTTTCCCTCGACCATTTCAGTCCACCCGTGAATCCGGTGAGGGTAGTCTCTCTCGAATGTAATTGCGAGGGTGCGACTCATCTCGGGGTAGGTGATTTCATAAATCGAGGTGCCCGTGTCTTTGCCGGCATAGAGTTCGGCGCTAGCCGAATAGGCCGCGAGTGGAATGTGGGAAAGGCGTTGATAGAAAACTTCCGGAACCGCTTCGAACTCTCCGGTGGGTAGCGAAGTGGGATCGATGCGCAGGCGGAGCCACAGTTCGTCCTCTGTCCATGTGTCGGGGAGGTTCAGATCTTGGTCGGACTCGCTCTGAAAGTAGGAGCGTAATTCGGTTTCCAGTTCCCCGTCGCGCCGATTGATCTGGAGGAATGCTACGCCGCACCATTCGGTCGCGCTCATAGCGATCTTTAGTCCAGCAGGGATTGCGGAGATATTTTCGATTGGATGAAAAATCGAAGCCATTAGGCGGTAGTCGTAGATCCCGGTCGTGAAGGAGCGGATTCGATTGAGTTTTAGGACAGGGACGGCGTTCTCGTCCGGGCCGAACTCGTGTTTCACCTGTTTGTCCGTGAGGAAGGGTTCAGAGACAAAAATGAGCAGACTGTCGCCGGTCAAAATTTCACCGTAGCGGAATTGGGTAAGTTCGTACCGGGTGATCTCGGCTCGATCGAACCAATAGTCCGATGCGTTGGTCGCGGAAGTTTCGGGAAAGGGGTCTTTTGCCGATGAGCATCCGGCAATAAATAGGGAGAAGAGCCAAAACCAAGGTTTCATGGCTGTCAGGAAAGCCATATTTGCCGGAAACGCGAAGAGGAGAGGGCGAATTTCTGACTAGCCTCGCTTTTCGCGCTCGCGAACCCCGTGAAATGGGCTCCCCTGGGCGGTGCTACTGTTTCCGAGTCTTTCGGCTGCGGAGAATGAGGATGCCGCCGACGAGGAAGAGGGGCAGGGAGTAGAATTGTCCGCGGGTGAGACCGAGAATAAGTGATGCGTCGGGTTCGCGAACAAATTCGGTGCAAAAGCGAACGATCCCGTAGCCGATAAGAAACTCTGCACTCAGGCGACCCGGCGTCAGGTGCGGATTCTTCCAAAAGCGCCATTGAAGCCAGGCGAAGAGAAGGATTCCCTCACCGAACGCTTGGTAGAGCTGGGACGGATGCCGAGGGGTGATCTCACCGGTGATCGGGTCCGGGGGGCTGTCGGGAAAGAGGACGGCCCAGGGCACGGAAGTTTGACGCCCCCATAGCTCACCGTTGACGAAGTTGGCGATTCGGCCGAAGAAAAGACCGACCGGGGCGGCCGTAGCGCAGAGATCGGTTATTGTGAGAAAGGGAACCTTCCGGCGACGGGCGAAGACAAGAACAGCGAGGATCACTCCGATCATACCGCCATGGCTCGCCATTCCGCCCTTCCATACAGCAAAAAGTATGAGAGGGTCGGATACGAATGCCGGCCAATCGTAGAGGAGTACATAACCGATTCGACCCCCTGCGATGACCCCTACCAGTAGGTATGTGAGGAGATCGAGCTCCTCACCGGGCTTGAGCGGGGAGCGGTCCTTCTTGCGGTACAAGATGAGGAGGCCGATTCCGATGATGAATCCCAGGAGGTAGGCCACCCCGTAGAATCGAATGCCATCGATGGGAAATCCCTCGGGAAATTTAACCAAGTAGGGTCCGAGATCGTGGGTCCAGTATGCCAGGGAGGTCATTGGGATTCTTTTTGGTGTTGGACGGCTTCGTAGGTGCCGCCTCCGATAAGTTCATCACCGCGATAAAAGGCGAGGATCTGGCCAAGGGCGAGGGCTCGTTGTGACTCGTGAAACTCGACCTGAAGATGCTGTGGATTGATGGCAACAATATCGATGGCCTGCGCGGGGTCCCGATAGCGTGGCTTTGCGGCGAGGGTTTCGCCGGGGCGCGGGGGATCGCCGATCCAGTTGAGGTCTCCAATGACCGCACCGGTTTGATAGAGTAGGGGGGTGTCCGGCCGATCAAAGCCGATGACGAGTTGGTTCTTCTCGAGATCCTTGGCGACGACGACAAATGCCTCGTTGTCGGTGTTCGAGGGAACGCCGATACCTCTGCGTTGTCCAATCGTGAACCGATGCAGTCCCTTGTGGCGGCCGCGGACAGTGCCGTTCGTGTCGACGATCTCGCCCGGGTGGTCGGGGATGTAGCGGCTGAGAAATTTATCGATCTTCACCTTGCCGAGGAAGCAGATCCCCTGACTGTCTTTTTTCTCTGCGTTGGGTAGCCCCATCTCGCGAGCGAGCCGTCGTACCTCCGGTTTGCGGAAATTGCCGATAGGGAAGTTCACGTTCTGGAGATCTTCGGGGCGGGTCAGCGCAAGAAAGTAGGTCTGATCCTTATTCTTATCGAGACCTTCCAGAATGTGCATGCGGCCCTCACGAAACTGGCTGCGGCAGTAGTGGCCTGTCGCGATATGGCTAAATCCCTCCTCGCGTGCTACCTCACGGAATACGCCGAACTTCATTTCGCGGTTGCACATGATATCGGGGTTCGGGGTGATCCCGCGGCGGTACCCCTCAACCAAGTAGCTCACGACCTTCTCGCGATAGTTGCTCACCAAATTGATGATGCGAAACGGGATCCCCAAGTGATCGGCGACCGCGCGAGCGTCCTCGATGTCCTGCGCGGCGGGGCATTCGCCCAAGTCTTCTTCATCGAGCCAAGTGCGGATGTATGCGCCCTCGACCTCATGCCCCTGTTTTTGAAGAAGAGCAGCGGCAAGAGAACTGTCGACCCCGCCGGACAAGGCCACGAGGATGCGTTGGCGCTCCGGAGAGGAGGCCGTGGTGATTACAGTGTCTCCCATCTGTGTACTCGATTTTGAATATTCACGAGCAACAGGGGGTCACCCAAAAACGCCGACTGGTCAACCCAGAAGCGGAAGAATGGCACAGAGTGCGGGCAGTAGGTGCCCGCCTGGGATGGGATCGCTCCGGCTTCTTAGTAGAAGCTCGGAGTCGAAATGGATGTCCCGCCGGCAGCGACCGTTTGGTCTTCGCCGTTGGCCCAGATCTCATCGTTGACGAGGAACTTGAAGACGATGCCGCTGTCGGCTTCTTCGGATTCCCAGATCCATTCGTCGGTTGAAAGGTTGGACATTGGAGTACCTTCGCTCCAGCTCAATCCTCCACCTTCGCCGCGGATGTACAGAATGTTTCCAAAACGTACATCAACCCGTGCGATGACCCGCGTGATTGTGGGCGAGCTAGGAGTTGGAGAGATCGCTTTGGCGGCGGTCTTTTTCACAGCTTTCTTCGCTGCGACCTTTTTGACGGCTTTCTTGGCGGCTACCTTTTTAACTGGAGACTTCTTCACTGCGGTTTTCTTGACTGCCTTTTTGACGGCCTTTTTCGCGGTGACCTTTTTCGTCACAGTTTTTTTGATGGCCTTCTTTGCGGGCGCTTTACGAGTTGTTTTCTTCGCTGGCATTGTTTGCTGATTGAAAGAGTTAATCGACTTAGTTCGAGTTAATCCTAGCAAGAATATCTCCAATTCGAGCACACTGGAAGAAAATTCCAAATGTTTCTCGGTAAATTTGCCGTTACTTTCGGGGGGTGAACGGTCGACAGTCCGCATCCAGTCCTGAAGGCAGCGGGTGTGAGGATGTGCTTTTCTCACTCGCCTAGGAGTGGGGTCTCCCATAATAGCCAATAATGGATGGAATTAAGCTCGGCCTCACGGGTACAATTGGCTCTGGAAAATCGACCACGCTGTCTTTGCTTGCGAGCCAAGGCTGGCGTGGGGTTGGTACGGATCATTTGGCGCGGGAAGAGTTGGAGAAGCCGGAGGCGCTCGCGGTCCTTCGGGAGAGGTGGGGCGGTTCAGTCTTTACGGAAAGGGGAATCTTGGATCGCCGGGCGGTGGCCAGGATTGTTTTCGCGGATACAGCGGAGCTCGATTGGCTGGAGGGCTTGCTACACCCGATGGTCCGAACTCGGTGGATGGCGATGATTGAGGAGGATCGGGAAAGCGATTTTGTCGTCGAGATTCCTCTCTTGTTTGAGAAAAATCTTGCTTCTCACTTTGATTTTGTCGTTTCGTTGAACTGTCCGGAAGACCTCCAACGCGAACGATTGATCGCAAGAGGACTTTCTGCCGAAGATATTGAGGCGCGAAAACTCCGGCAACTACCCGCTTTAGAGAAAGATTCTCGTGCGGACTTTGTCCTCTCCAACTGTGGAACCATCCCCTTTCTTGAAAAACAAGTTATTCGCCTATCCGAACGAATCCGGAATAGGGCGAAACTAGCATCATGAGTGAAGAAAAATCTGAACACGAGTCCAAGTCAGCCGAAGAGCCAGCCGCTCCGGCCACGAAGAAACGGGCTCGTAAAACGACCCGCAAGCGTGTGACTACCCCGAAGGAAGTAGCTAGCGAGGACGGTGCAAAGCCCGCCGCGAAAAAGGCGGCGAAAAAGACAGCCCGCAAGACGGTTCGGAAGAAAGTGGCTGCTGCGCAGAAAGGTGAACCGGCCGAGTCGAAGGGCGAACAGTCGGTGCCCCAGGAATTTGATTTCGGCGAGAAGAGCGCTGCGAAGCCCGCAGCAAAACCCTCTGAGCCGTCGAGCCCGGCAAAACCGGTCGCAGAGGCGAAACCGGATGCGGTCAAGAAAGACGATTCTGCGGGGTCTGCTTCTTCGCGCCAATCCGAGTCGCGTGGAAATACGGAGTCGCGTGGCGGTTCGGGGCGTGAGGGGTCGTCCAATGGCGGTCGTTCCGGCGGCGATTCAGATCGCAGGAACCAGCGGGGCGGAGACTCGCGGAGATCTGGCAATCATCACCACGAAGGTGGGGGGCGTTCGAACCAGAATCACAATAACGGAGGGAACCCGAACCAGAACCGCAATTCGCAGAACCAGAACCAAAACCGGAAAAAGAAGAAGCGGAAGGGCGGTCGATTTGAAAAAGGTCACGGTGGCGGCGGACCCCGCCGGAATACACCGTTCAGTGCCGGAGGCGTACCCGTGGAGATCGATCCCCATCTCGAGATCGGGCAATTGATTGACGACGAACTGCTGCAAGAAGTAGCGGCATTGAATGAATCGTTCGATAAGCTCTACGATATCAGTACCCCGGCGGTGCGGTTTAATGATTTGTACGACCTGCCATTGCAGGAATTGCGTGAGCGTTCCCGTCGGTTGGAGTTGAACACCGAGAATGCTCCGTCGCGGCCGGTCATCTTGAATCAGCTGTTGAAGCATTTTGAAGAGAAATCGAATCCGATCTTGGTCGAAGGGTGTCTTGAGATCCTGGACGACGGATTCGGCATGGTGGTCTTTGCCCAAGACAGCTACCGCTTGAAACCACTGTGTCCCTTTGTGAGCTCAGGGTTGATCGAGCATCATGGTCTCCAGCGCGGTCATATGGTCGAAGTGTTGGTCCAGGCTCCACGCGAAGGGGAGACCTGCCCGATTGCGCTGAAGGTGAAGTCGGTCATGGGGGAAGACGTGGCCGAGTTGGAGAAGATCACTCCATTTACTGAGCTGACTCCCTATTATCCTTTGGATCGGATCTTGCTCGAGAATTCGGACGAGAATCCGGAGAACAATCTTTCCATGCGGGTGGTCGATCTGATCTCGCCGATTGGATTTGGTCAGCGCGGCTTGATTGTGGCGCCACCGCGTACGGGTAAAACCGTGTTACTGCAAGGGATCGCCCATTCGATCCAGATGAACTATCCGAAGTCGCACCTGATCGTTCTCCTGATCGACGAGCGGCCTGAGGAAGTGACCGACTTCCGTCGCCGTGTGAATGGTGAAGTCATTAGCTCGACCTTTGATGAAACGGCGGGCAGTCACGTTCATGCAGCGGAGATGGTGATCGAGAAATCCCGTCGCTTGGTGGAGACAGGGCGCGATGTCGTGATCCTGCTCGACTCCATTACCCGGTTGGCTCGTGCGTACAACACCCTTATGCCGAGTAGTGGGAAAATTCTCTCGGGAGGTGTGGAGGCCAACGCGCTGCAGAAGCCGAAGCGATTCTTCGGATCGGCCCGGAATATTGAAGGTGGTGGGAGTCTCACGATTATGGGGACCGCGTTGGTGGATACCGGCAGTAAGATGGACGAAGTGATCTTCGAAGAGTTCAAAGGTACGGGCAACATGGAGTTGCACCTCGACCGGGCTCTCGTTGATAAACGGATCTTCCCAGCGCTTGCCATGGACCGCAGTGGTACCCGGAAGGAAGAGCTTCTCTATCACCCGGACGAAATGCAAAAAGTCTACTCATTGCGCCGCGCGACGAAGGGAGTCCCTCCGGTCGAAGCGATGGAGATGCTCATTCAACGAGTGAAGAAAACTCGGAGCAATGCGGAGTTTTTGATGACCTTGAGCCGCTGATTGCCCGATAGAAGCTACTTTTCACAGGATTCTCGCAAGCTGAAGGTTGACGAGTAAGGGCTTTTGCGGTGCAGTAGATGAGCTTTTTGACCGTTCGCATCCCTTTGAAAACCTCTAATACTATATCGTGACATCAGCCGACGATTACGTCCTCCAGCTCCTCGCTGAACGAGAATTTATCACTGAAGATGATATCGAAGCGGCCCTGGCAGAAGCCCGGGAAACCGCAGCCGATATCGAAGGAGATGTGGATGAAAATTCGCAGGCTCTGGAGCTGTTGATTGAGCGCGGTTATGTTTCCGGGGCGCAGATCGCGGAAGTACTTGCCGAATCCTTCAACATGGAAGTGGTCGACCTGGACCAAGTGCGGGTCGAAGAGGAAGTATTTAAGAAAGTGCCAGCTTCTCTGGCTCGACGGTACGGGGTCTTTCCCCTGGAGATTGACGAGTCGGAAGTGAAGCTGGCGATCAGCGATCCGCTCGACGTGGATGTTACCGACAACATTGCCCAGTACCTGCGCAAGACGGTCACTCCCTACATCGCGACGGCCGAGAGTATTCGGAAGGCGATTGAGTCGAGCTACGGGCAGGAAGATACCTCCGACGTTGCCTCTTTTATTTCCTCTCTCGATTCTGATGACGGCGAAGTCGACAGCGAGAAAGCAGCAGACGGTCTGGATATCGCTGGACTCGAAGGCGGTGGCGACGGTGACGACGGGCCCATTATCCGCTACGTGCAAATGGTGATTGCCGAGGCGCTGAAACGCCGGACCTCGGACATTCACCTCGAGCCATTGGAAAAGGAATTTCGAGTTCGCTACCGGATTGACGGCGTTCTTCATGAAGTTGAAGGGCCGCCGAAGCGTCTCCAGCCAGCGATTGTTTCGCGGATTAAGCTGATGTCGAACGTGAGTATCGCCGAGAAGCGAGTCCCTCAGGACGGCCGTATCTCTGCGAAGGCTGGCGGGAAGGACATTGATTTGCGGGTATCCGTGCTGCCTACAGCATTTGGTGAGAGTATCGTTATGCGTATTCTCGATAAGGAAGGTTTGAAGCTCGGTTTGCCCGAGCTCGGATTCTTCTCGGATGACCAAGCTACGTTTGAGCGGATCATTGCGATGCCGGACGGGGTCTTCCTTGTCACCGGTCCTACGGGATCGGGGAAATCGACCACATTGTATTCCGCGCTGAACTACATCAATCAGCCCGATCGTAAGATTATCACCGTGGAAGATCCGGTGGAGTACGAAATGGCCGGAATCAACCAGGTCCAGGTTCGTCGAGAAGTGGGAATGGATTTCACCTCGGCGTTGCGGGCGATGCTGCGGCAGGCTCCGAACATCATCATGGTCGGGGAAATTCGAGACAAGGAAACCGCCGAGATTGCGATTAATGCGTCGCTGACCGGGCACATGGTGTTCAGCACGCTCCACACCAACGACGCTCCTAGCGCGATCACCCGTCTAGTTGATATTGGCGTGAAACCGTTCCTGGTGTCGGCCTCTCTGCGGGCCGCTTTGGCCCAGCGTTTGGTGCGAAAAATTTGTATTCGCTGTAAGGCAGATCACACTCCCGACAAGAAGGATCTGGATGCGGTGGGAATTCGCCCGGAGGACGTGGCCGAAGGAAACTTCAAAAAGGGAGAAGGGTGTGCCCATTGTTCCGGTACTGGATACCGCGGCCGGTTTGGCGTTTTCGAATTGTTCACCGTGAATGACGAGATCGAACAAATGATCTATGAGGCGCGCACTCTTGTGGAGTTGCGGCGCAAAGCGCTGGACCTGGGCATGCGGTCGATGCGGGATGACGGAATTCGTAAGATTATGGCGGGTATGACTACCTGTGAGGAGGTTTTGAAGTCGACGGTGGCAGCCTCGGTTTGATCCCATGGGCTACGAACTGAACGATTTATTGGAGCTGACGGTGTCGGAGGGTGCCTCCGATCTCCACATCCATGTCGGCAGACCGCCCTGTTTGCGGGCGGGCGGTGGAATGGTTCCCGTGGAAGGCCCCGATTTGACCCCGGAAGATACCGAGCAACTCGTTCTGGCGGTATCGTCGGACGAAGTGCAGCAGAAATTGAAAAGCATCGGCCAGGCGGATTTTGGATTCGCGTATCGGGATCATTGCCGGTTTCGGGTGAATGCGTTTCGTTCCCGTGGACACGTTGGCATGGTTCTCCGCCAAATCCCTTCCGAGCTCTACAGTCTCTCTGATATTGGCATTCCCCGCCAGGTGGTCGAATTGCTAAACCGTCCTCGTGGATTGATCTTGGTGACCGGGCCGACCGGCTCAGGGAAATCGACAACTCTGGCTTCGATGGTCGACTGGATCAATCGGAACCGCGATGGACACATCGTAACCATCGAAGATCCGATCGAGTATTATCATTCACATCGCAACTGCATCGTCACCCAACGCGAGCTGGGTCACGACGTCGAAAATTTTGGTGACGCCATTCGCGCGGCGCTCCGGCAAGACCCCGACGTCATCCTCGTTGGGGAAATGCGGGATCTGGATACGATCCAGGCCGCCGTTACTGCAGCCGAAACCGGCCACCTTGTTTTTGCGACCCTGCACACGACAGGGGCTGCGAGAACCGTGGACCGAATTGTCGATGCATTTCCCGCCTCGACCAAAGAGCAAATTCGCACCCAGTTGGCCTCCTCCATCGTGGCTGTCGTTTCACAAGTACTCTGCCGCAAGAAAGGTGGGGGGCGCGTGGCCGGCCTCGAGGTCATGGTGACGACAACTTCCATCGCCCAGCAGATCCGCGAGAACAAGACGTTCCGTATCGATTCCGATATTCAAACCGGCGGTCGCATGGGAATGATTCAACTCGACGTCCACCTGCGCTCGTTGGTGAACGAAGGCCTTATCGAACCATCTGAAGCCCTCATGAAGGCCCAAAAGCCTGATCTGATGAGGGAGAAATTAGCCGAATCCGGTTTCAACGTCTGACCCCCATGTTTGAAGATCACAACGATACCATTTTTGACCTCCTCAAGGAACGCCAGCTCGTTCCCCACGATCAATTGATCGCCGCGTTTGACGAGACCCATGGGACAGGGAAAGCCTTGGCGGAGGTATTGATCGACTCGGGGTATATTACCGAGAAGCAGGTCCTTGAGAATCTGGCCGATTACCTCGGGCACCAATACCTGGAAGAGGTGCCGAGAATGGTGGACGAGAATGTGGCCAAGCAGGTTCGTCCGAATCTAGCCCGGATGTACGGGGTGGTTCCTGTTCGATTTGATGACACCTCCATCGACCTTCTGGCGATGGACCCGCTCAACTTTAGTATCGTCGACGACCTGACGTTTAGCCTGAACAAGGATATTCACCTCGTCGTTGCCGATCCTCCCCAGATCGAGACCCTTCTTTATGAGACCTATGGTCAGGGCGATTCTTCGATTGACGATCTCCTGGGAGAGTTGGACGAAGGGGAGATTGACGAGGTCGACGACAATATTTCGGATGACGACCTCAGTCAGTTGGCGAACCAGACCCCGATCATTCGATTTGTAAACCTGGTTCTCCAGCAGGCGATTAAAGACAAGGCCTCGGACATTCACTTTGAGCCCTATGATGAGCAGTTCCGGATTCGCTACCGGATTGATGGTGCTCTTTACGAAATGTCGCCCCCTCCAAAGAAGTTGGCGATCCCAGTGATTTCACGGATCAAGGTCATCGCGAACCTGAACATTGCCGAGAAGCGTATCCCTCAGGACGGTCGTATTAAGATGACTATTGCCGGCCGCCCGGTGGATTTGCGGGTATCGACCTTGCCGACCCAGTTTGGCGAGAGTGTGGTGCTACGGGTTTTGGATAAGTCGGTGGTCAACCTCGACCTCGAGTCCCTGACCATGCCCGATGATGTTCTCGATAACATCCGCAAGACCGTCCGCTTGCCGAATGGAATTTTCATCGTAACCGGCCCTACGGGTAGTGGAAAGACGACGACACTGTACAGTGCGCTCCGCGAGATGAATAAGATCGAGACGAAGATTTTGACCGCGGAGGATCCGATCGAGTATGAAATCGAAGGGATTATGCAGGTCGCGGTGAATCACCAGGTCGGCCTCGATTTTGCCAGTGCTCTGCGTTCGTTTCTTCGACAAGACCCCGACAAGATCATGGTGGGGGAGATTCGTGACATTGAAACGGCGCAGATTGCGGTGCAAGCCTCGCTCACCGGTCACGTGGTTCTCAGTACCCTGCACACGAATGATGCTTCCGGTGCGGTGACCCGACTGGTCGATATGGGACTCGAACCATTTCTCATCTCTTCTTCTCTCGAGGCGGTCCTGGCCCAGCGCCTTGTACGCCGGATCTGTCGTCAATGTCGTCAGGAGTACGAACCTGACTCCGAGATGATCGATCTTCTTGGTGCCGATCCCTTGGAAGTGGCCGATCGGGATTTCTTTTTCGGAGCAGGTTGTCCTAGTTGTAGCAATACCGGATATTCCGGTCGAATCGGTCTCTTTGAGATGATCATGGTTACTGACCCGCTTCGCGAATTGATCAACAAACGCTCACCCACCTTGGTCATCCGTCAGAAGGCCTTGGAGCAAGGGATGCGAAGCCTTCGTGAAGACGGTCTCAGAGCAATCTTCGATGGGAACACTACCATCGAGGAGGTCCTAAAATACACTTGATCGGGCTATCTACGGTGGATAGCGTTTAAAAATCTTTTTCCTCCAACCCTCTATTTGAATTATGCCCCAGTTTTCTTACAAAGCGATCGATGGTAACGGCAAGGAACGCCGTGGTAATGTCAGCGCCGGATCAGCCGAAGAGGCGAATGGCCAGTTGACCAACATGGGGCTGATGCCGACTGAAATTACGGAAGCGAAAGGCAAGGGCCGTAAAGCTGCGAAACCAAAAGCCAACGACAAGAAAAAGAGTTCGCTTTTCGGCCGGATTAAAGCCGAGGAATTGACCCTCTTTACCCGCCAGCTTGCCACTCTTCTCCGGTCCGGGGTACCGCTCCTCCGTGGTTTGGATGTGATGGAGCGCCAAGAGAAAAATGCGAAATTGGCCGAAATTATTGGCAGCCTCGCCGAGAATGTTCGCGCTGGTAATTCGTTTTCAGACGGCCTGACCCAATACCCCAAGCAATTTGACAAGCTGTATGTGAATATGGTGCGCGCCGGTGAGGCCGGTGGTGTTCTCGAGACGGTTCTCGATCGTTTGGCTGGCTTTATGGAGAAATCCCTACGCCTGCGCAAGCGAGTGAAGTCCGCCATGGTTTACCCATCGGTCGTCGTCTTTGTTGCGATCGTGATCGTCGTACTGTTGATGGTCGTGGTGGTTCCCAAGTTTGAGCAGATCTTCGATGAGATGCTTCGAGGTGCGGCCCTGCCGAAGGTGACTGAGATCGTCATTGGGACGAGTCGATTTGTGCAGAATAACGTTCTGATCGTGATCGGGGTGGCCATTGCCGCATTCATTGCAATTAAGTTAATGCTCAAGACGCCTGCGGGGAGCCGTGTCGTCGATGGGGTCGTTTTTAAGATTCCAAAAATTGGCGACCTTCTCACAAAGGCAAATATTGCCCGATTCACCCGGACTTTTGGTACGCTGCTCTCCAGTGGGGTGCCGATCCTCGATGCGCTGGTAATCACCCGCGAGATTGTTTCCAACAGTTATTTTGCCGATGCGATTGGCCGAATCCACGACCAAGTGCGCGACGGGGAATCCGTAGCGGGGCCGATGGCCAACGAAAAAGTTTTCCCCACCATGGTGACCAGTATGGTCGAGGTCGGGGAGGAGACCGGTGAACTCGATGAGATGCTCACACGGGTCGCAGACAACTACGACGAGGACGTGGACAATGCGGTGAATGGGATTACCTCTATCATCGAGCCGGTCATGATTGTCTTCCTGGCTGTGATCGTTGGCTTTATCGTCATCGCCCTCTTCATGCCAATCATCAAGATCATCGAAACTTTGAGTGGCTAGAGCGCAGGGGTAGCCACTGGTTGGTTTCCCCGGGTTCCTCTCTTTTCAAAGGGATATTTGGCAATGCTTTTGCCGACAACGGGCGTTCAGCCCGTTGTTGTTTTAGAAGAGATCAGGTAGGCGAAGGTCCTGGTCCCATGAGCATTCTTCTCCGATTTGTCGGGAATTGCGATTGCGGCGTGAGCGATCTGCTATCAGATTCCTCAGATTCTCATGAAGCTCTGGGTGAAGTTTTTAATCTTGTTTGTGGTCTTCCTTCTCGTTGTAGGCGGATTGGCTGCTTTGAAATTCGGACAATTCAGCAAAATGGGCGAAATGATGGCCCAGATGGCTCCGCCTCCACCAACGGTGGGGGTGGCAGATGCTGAGAAAATCACTTGGGACGTGGTGATTAGTGCAGTCGGCACTTTGAAAGCCAGCGAGGGGATTATTCTCGCTTCGGAGGTCTCAGGGCGGGTGATCGAAATCAATTTCGAGTCGGGCCAGGAAGTGGAGCAGGGGGACTTGCTGTTGGTGCAGGATCATTCGATCGAATCCGCTAATTTAGCCGCATCCGAGGCGGGGCGTGATTTGGCGGACGTGGATTTTAAGAGAACGAAAGAGTTATTGGACCGGGATACGATCGCGCAGGCTGATTTTGATGCGGCGAACGCGCAGAAAGAGCGGGCCGCGGCGGATGTGAAATCGATTCAGGCGCAGATTGAGAAAAAGCGAATTGAGGCCCCGTTTTCGGGGAGGCTGGGGATCCGCCAGGTAAGTCTTGGGCAACTGCTCTCCGCGAATTCATCGATCGTTGTGTTGGAGGCGCTCGATCCCCTCTATCTCGATTTCTCTTTGCCTCAGCGGGAACTGGGACGAATCAGAACCGGTCAATCCGTGACCTTCACCGTCGACGCTTTCTTGGATAAAACCTTCACAGGAGAGGTCGAGGCCATTAGCCCACGGATCGATCCGAGTACGCGCAATGTGGAGGTGCGGGTGTCGGTTCCAAATCCTGACGGCGAGCTACGCTCGGGAATGTTTGCTCGACTCAAACTGAATTTAGGTCAGAAGAAGGACTGGATCGTTATTCCTGATACCGCGATCAGCTACAATCCCTATGGGAATGGGGTGTACGTGGTGAAGACACTGGAGCATGAGGACGGAACTTCGTACGAGGGAGTTCGTCAGGTCTTCATTGAAATCGCAGATCGGCGGGGGGATCTAGTCGCTGTAAGCAAAGGAATCGAGGTCGGTGACCGTGTAGTGGTGATCGGTGCTTCTAAACTGAATGACCGTTCTCCGGTGAAGATTGACAATAGCATCCTGCCCGATGCGAAGGCCGATCCGACACCGGCTGAGGGATAATCTGGGAATCGGGAACATAGCATGAAATTTACGGATATCTTCATCCGTCGTCCGGTCCTCGCGACCGTCGTCAGTTTCCTCATTCTACTATTGGGTCTTGCGTCAATTTACCGGTTGAACGTTCGCCAGTTCCCGCAAACTGACGTCTCGATCGTTTCGGTGAGTACGGTGTATGTCGGCGCGGATGCCGAGCTGGTTCAGGGCTTTATCACTACGCCTCTCGAGCGGGTGATCGCCAGTGCGGAGGGGATTGAGTACATGACCTCCTCCAGCTCTTCCGGGATAAGCACTATTTCCGTTCATCTCCAGCTGAACTACGATCCCATTAAGGCGTTGACGCAGATCAACTCCAAGATCAATCAGGTTCGCAATCAATTGCCCCCGGAGGCCGAGGAGCCGGTCATTGATATTCAAGAGGCGGGTAGTGACATCGCCTCGATGTATATCGGGTTCTATTCGGATGAGCTGGCTGGCAATGAGATTACGGATTATCTAACGCGTGTCGTCCAGCCGAGACTCTCTGCCGTATCAGGGGTGCAGAAAGCAGAGATACTCGGAGCCCAGACCTTTGCCATGCGGATCTGGCTCGACCCCGATTTGTTGGCGGCGTATCAGCTCACGGCAGCAGACGTGCGTCAGGCGTTGGCCTCGAACAATTTTCTCTCGGCCATCGGCCAAACCAAGAGCGAGTATATCCAGATTTCCATTACGGCAGATACCGATCTCCAGGATGCTGAACAGTTCCGGAAGCTGATCGTCCGAGAGCAGAACGGTACCATTGTTCGACTGGAGGATGTGGCAGATGTAGTCCTCGGTGCAGAGAACTACGATGCCGATGTCCGTTTTAATCAGAAAGGCGCGGTCTTTATGGGGATTCACGTTCTCCCGACTGCCAACACGTTGGATGTCATCGCGGGAGTCCGGGATACCTTGCCGGTGATTGAAGAGAACCTGCCCGGTAGTCTGAAATTGGGAATACCCTACGACTCGTCGAAGTACATTTCCGATGCGATCGATGAGATTGGGTTCACCCTCATGGAGACACTCTCGATCGTGATCGTTGTGATCTTCCTGTTTATCGGGTCTTTTCGCGCAGTTACGATCCCGGTCGTGGTGATGCCACTTTCGTTGATCGGGGCGGCCTTTTTGATGCTGGTCTTTGGTTTCACGATCAACCTGTTGACGCTGCTCGCTCTGGTCTTGTCGGTTGGTCTTGTCGTCGACGATGCCATCGTGGTCCTGGAGAATGTGGAGCGCCATATCCGTATGGGGAAATCACGGTTCGATGCGGCTATTGACGGAGCGCGAGAACTCGTGGGGCCAATTGTGGCCATGACTCTGACGCTTGCTGCAGTGTATGTCCCGATCGGTTTCCAAGGTGGCTTGACCGGGGCGCTCTTCCGGGAGTTTGCCTTCACGCTGGCCGGTGCAGTCTGTGTGTCGGGGATCGTCGCGTTGACGCTGACGCCGATGATGTGTTCGAAGATCCTGCCAAAGGAGTTTAAGTCGACAGGGTTCACTGCACGTCTCGAAAGAGGATTTGACCGTGTGCGATCGCTCTATGGTAAAATGCTGGCCAGTGCGCTGCGATCGCGCCCCGTGGTGAATACCATGGCGCTGCTCATTGTATTGCTGGCCTATCCTTTCTACTTCTTGTCGCAGAAAGAGCTGGCTCCTCCGGAGGACCAAGGGGTGATTTTTTCGGTAATGGAAGGATCTCCTTCGGGAACCTTGGAGCAGACTTTGCTCTATTCGACTGAAGTCGCTAAAATCTATAAAACCTTCCCTGAAACGGAGAGTACATTTACTATTTCCTTCCCAGGGTCGGGTGTTCCCGGCAATCCTATGGCGGGATTTGCGGGAATGGTCACGGTACCCTGGAGTGAGCGTACGAGAACGACTCAGGAAATTCTGCCGCAGGTCCAGGGGCAGCTCTCGGGCGTAGCAGGCTTGGACGTTCGGGCGGTGACTCCTTCGCCGCTTCCAGGTGGAAGCCAGTTTCCGGTTGAATTTGTGATTACCACGACCGCAGAGCAGCGGGACATTTTACCAATCGCAGATGCGTTGGTCAAAAAGGCCAATGAAAGTGGTATGTTTTTATTCGCGTTCTCCGACCTGAAATTTGACCGACCTCAGATCAAAATCGATATCGACCGCGAACTCGCTGCTGATTTGGGCCTCAATATGAGCGACGTGGGGAATAATCTGGGATCGGCTTTCGGTGGCGGGTACGTCAACCGGTTTAGTATCGATGGTTGGAGCTATAAAGTGATTCCTCAGGTGTCGCGGGTTTCACGGTTGATACCTGATCAGTTGACGGATCTCTATTTTACCGCGACCGACGGCTCTGTTTATCCGGCATCTACGATTATCTCGATTTCGGAGGAAGTGGAGCCGCGCCAGTTGAATCGCTTCCAGCAGTTGAATTCGGCGACCATTCAAGGGAGTCCCATGTTCGGCAGAACCTTGGATGACGCCCTGAATTATCTCGAGAAAGAGGCTGCGGAACTTTTTCCGAAAGGGCAGGGGTTCGAGATCGACTACGGGGGAGAGTCGAGACAATTGCGGAAAGAGCAAAGCAGCGGGAGCATGATTCTCCTGTTTTCGATTCTGTTCATCTTCCTGGTGTTGGCGGCGCAGTTCGAGAGCTTCCGTGATCCGTTCATTATCCTCCTGGGTTCGGTACCGTTGGCGATCACCGGGTCACTCCTGTTCACCTTTATCGGATTCACCAGTATCAATATCTATTCGCAGATTGGATTAGTGACCCTCGTCGGGCTGATCGCGAAGAATGGGATTCTGATAGTGGAGTTTGCCAATGAACTGCAGCGCAGCGGACACAGTAAATTGAAGGCGATCCAAGAGGCGTCTGAAATCCGGCTTCGGCCGATTTTGATGACAACCGGTGCGACAGTCTTCGGTCACATGCCGCTGGTCTTCGTGACTGGAGCGGGTGCTGCCTCGAGGAATAGTATCGGGATTACCCTGGTTGCGGGGATGGCCATCGGGACGCTCTTTACGATCTTTGTGGTTCCGAGCCTCTATATGCTCATCGCTAAAGACCGCAAAGGGCAGAACGTTTGAGTGTAAGCCCGGGCGGCCCTTAGCTCTCGGAGGCATGCCTCCCATCGAATGCCTCTCGAAGCCGGACTGTGTTTTTCATGTCCCTGCCTGAGCCGCGAAGGAACGGTAGGTCCGGATGGAGACGCACGGGAGTGCTTTGAGTAGGAGACGTTCTCGAGTCGGTATCAGTGAACTCAACGACTTAAGCCGTCGAGGGAACCCATCCGAAGAGTCCGGGAACTACTTCATCCCGCCTGGTTCGCTGGTGTACCCGAGATGGCCTACCAGGTATATTCGACGCTATAGGTGACTGTTTCTGTCTCTCCAGCGGCTACCGGGACGATGAAATGGAGGGTCGTGGCATCGGTTTTTTCATAATCGATACTGGAAGAGAGGATCTTCCAGTTACTCCAGCGAAAGAGATGCTCGATCACTTTGACTTCCACATCCTCCTCGCTGCGGTTTCGGACCTCAATGGAGAAGGTCTCGCGGATCATGTCCTGGGTAGGGTGCTTGTAGAAAGAGTCCTGAGTACGTTCGGCAACGATATCGAAGGCATCGCCCAGATAGAGCCGTACGGTTTCATCCTTTGGAGTGTGATCGATCGTATTTTCACCGATGAATTCGATCTGGCCGTCGGTATCTGCTCGGTAGAAGCGTACCGTTCCTGCGGGTAGTGGGATGCCAAGGTTGTTCTCTTCCGAATTCACGAAGGAGCGATAGATCTTCACCTTTCCAGAGCTGCCCGTTCCGAACTGGGGATTGGTTTGGGGTGACCGGGGGCCGTTCGAGTAGTAGTTTATCTCGAATCCGTCATAGAGGTACTCTTTGGTGGTCTCGACGGGATCGGCGCGAACGAACTCCAGTTGCTTGGTCTCCTGGTCACGCATATCGATCTCGCCCGGCAGGGAGTACAAGTGAAACTCGTCGAATTTCTTTTCGGAAACCGCCTCCGGAGCGCCTTGAGCGGCAAAGGAGTCGGCAGTCACCATGGCTCTACTGCGAACCTGGTTCTTCTGAACGACCTTATTCACATTGCCGGCAATGAGTTTGATTCGGGTTTTTTCGAAATTCTTGCCGCTGAAGTTTTTGACCGACACCCAGCCGCTCATGGCGACCTCATCGCCCTTGTTGGGAAGGACAAGATTGTAGTCGGCCTCCCAGGATAGTCCCCGGGTGAGGTAGCTTAGGTCGGCTTCGAGTGAAGCTGCCTCTGCTGTGTAGATCTTCCACGAAAGGGTGGGTTGGAGAATGGACCCGTCACCCAGGCTGGGAAAGACTGGCTGGCCGGGCAGGGTCATTTGTAGATTACCATCCACCTCGATGATCGGCTCGAGGAATCCGGAGGATGACTGCGTCGGTGCGCGGACGATCTTGCCCTGAACGGAGACCTCGGAGTCGCCGATCACTCGGACGAACGAAATCGTTTCGCCCTCAAACATCTGGAGCAGGCGCTGTTGATTGACGGGATCCCCGCGGTAGCTTTGTTCGAGTACTCGGAGGGGAATTTGGCCGGAGGGATCGCGAAGGACGACGGATTCCGGTTCGAGTTGGCTCGTTACGCCACTGTAGGAGAACTCTTGAGTTCCCTTGGAGAGGTCCATCGAAATCTGGTCGCGGACAACGGCGAAATTCTGATTGTAAATGGTCAAACCCGTTTGAGCTGCGAGGGAGCAAACTCCGGTGAAACCGACGAGGAGAGCGAGAAGAGGTTTTCGTTTCATGTGAAGGTGGGAAGGGAAAAACAAGTGCGGAGAGAAATCGGGTGGATCCTATACTTCGCCGGTTCGCATAGCCAATGGAATTCTAAGGAAAATGGGATTCTCCTCTGTTCGCTTGCGCGGGCGGTGGGGATGCGGTATCTGGATGAGGATGGGAAAAAAGGAAGTTCTGGTGACGAACGATGACGGGTTTGACTCGTTTTTTCTGCGCGTTCTCGTAGATCGCTTGCTCGAAGAGTTTGAGGTGACTGTGGTCGCCCCGGATGGTGAGCAGAGCTGGATCGGGCGGGGCATCTCCCGCCGGGGTGCGATTGACTGCCGTGAGGATGATGCCTTGGGCTGTCGGGGATGGCGTATTGCGGGTACCCCTACCGATTGCGTAAACATTGCCCTGGAACATCTTTTGGATAAACCGCCGGCGGCCGTGGTCTCAGGAATCAATCTCGGGTTTAACACTACCGTTCCATTGGTCTTGAGCTCAGGGACAGTTGCGGGAGCGTTGGAAGGGTCCTTTAACGGGATTCCGTCGATCGCCTTGAGCAAGATCATTCCCAAAGAGATTTTTGAAGAAGTGCGAATCGCAAAAGGTTTTGTCGAAGGTGACTTCTTCGAGAGCCTTGAGAATTCTGCTGCACATGCGCGCGACATGGTGGGGCAGCTCGTTCGGGGAAAGTGGGCCTGCCGTCAAGGATTGGTCCATAACATTAATTTCCCAGTGGGGGTGACCGCATCGACTCCGGTCCAGCGAACCGTCCCCGTGAACATGAAGATGGCGGGATTGTTCGAGCGCCAGGGAGACCAGTTTGTCTTTCGTTATCGGGAGGGGATCTTGCCGGATGATCGCCCCGGAACCGATGTAGCAGCGTTGGAGGAGGGAGAGATCTCCCACTCGATCATCGATTTTACGCAGATTGGAGTAATCTAAGCGGGCGAGAGTGTGTTTGCCATCCTTCCTCGAATGGGGGAAGGATTTTACGGTAGAAACTTTGAGGGGAAGTGGGAGGAGGATTGACCCCAGAGGGCTTTCCGATTGATCTATAGGGATGTCCGATTCCTCTTTTGATCTCATTGTGCTCGGTGCTGGACCCGGTGGATATGTGTGTGCTCTTCGCGCCGCCCAACTCGGTTTTACCGTAGCGCTGGTCGATAAGCGCGGTACCTTGGGGGGAACCTGCCTCAATGTGGGATGCATTCCAAGTAAAGCCCTTCTTCACTCGACCGAGGTGCTTACAGCGGCTCGTGATCACGGCAAGAAGCACGGGATCACGGGTGACATTCAGGTGGACCTGGGTGCTCTGATGAAGAACAAGGATTCGGTCGTCAAGAAGCTGGTTGGCGGGGTCGCACAGCTGGTCAAAGCACGGAAGATTCAAGTGTTTCAAGGTACGGCTTCTTTCTCGGGCAAGAATACCATTTCGGTATCCGGTGAGAAAGATGCTGAAATTTCGGGCAAGAACATTGTGATCGCGACCGGGTCGAAATCGGTCGAGCTGCCGTTTCTTCCTTTTGATGGGGAGAAGATCATCAGCAGTGACGAAGGTATCGCCCTGGCCGAGATTCCAGAAAAGATGGTGGTCGTCGGTGCGGGAGCGATCGGTCTCGAGCTCGGCACGGTCTGGCAGCGCCTCGGTGCACAGGTCGATGTGGTGGAGTTCTTGCCAAAAATCGCCCCCACTTACGATGAAGAGGTCAGCAAGTTGGCCGAGCGGATTTTGAAAAAGCAGGGG
The DNA here is from genome assembly GCA_002388665.1 of Opitutia bacterium UBA4506. GTDB lineage: Bacteria > Verrucomicrobiota > Verrucomicrobiia > Opitutales > Puniceicoccaceae > Puniceicoccus. The sequence goes on from DGMY01000091.1 coordinate 51,795, forward strand.
CTCACTTTCCATAAGTCCACCAAGGTGACGGGATCGCATGAGGGCAAGAACGGGAAGATCGTTCTCGAAGCCGAAGGTTCCAAGGGAAAGGTCGAGTTTGAAGCCGACAAGGTACTTGTGGCTGTGGGTCGGATTCCTGTGACCGAAGGATTGAAATTGGAAGAAGCCGGGATCGAAACAGACGATCGGGGCCGCGTGAAGGTGGACAAGAACTTTGCGACCAATGTGGATGGCGTCTATGCCATTGGGGATGTGATCCAGGGTCCGATGCTCGCCCACAAGGCAGAGGAAGAGGGCGTGGCTCTCGCCGAGAATCTTGCGGGTAAAGCGGGTCATGTGAACTACGGGGTGATTCCTGCTGTCATTTATACGGATCCTGAAATCGCTTCGGTTGGAATTACTGCTGAAGAAGCCAAGGACCAAGGTATTGAAATCAATACCGGAAAATTTCCCTTGGTAGCCAACGGTCGAGCTTTGGCAACTGATGCGACCGATGGAGTGGTGATTGTCCACGCCGATGCAAAGTCGGACCGGGTGGTCGGGATCCAAATTGTCGCCCGCAATGCTTCAGAACTCATTGCCGCTGCGGTTGCCCATATGGAGTATGGTGGCAGCGCCGAGGATATCGCCAGAACAGTTCACGCACACCCCACTTTGTCCGAAGCACTGAAGGAAGCGGCACTCGCCGTGGATAAGCGTGCTTTGCACTCCATGTGATCTCAACTACAGACAGTTCCTCGCGGCGCCGGAAGGGCGTATTCTCCCGTTTAGGGGCGGTGGCACTGTTTCTGTTTTTGGCGTTCTCTGCGAGGGGAGAACAGGGGGCGAAGGTCCTTTCAGCCTATGTGCCATCCTGGGCGCTCGATACGATTGATCAGAGTGTTCCGGTTGAAAGTGAACTGACCCATGTGATCTACGCGTTTGCCAAGCCGGTATTTGTTCCGGGGTCAGGTGCTGTGCGCCTCGAGTTAAACTTCTCCGGGAATGGAGTAGAGGGCGGTACCGCCAACTTGGCCTTTGAGCAATTTTTGTCACTGGGTGGCGATTCACCGTCGCTTCGACGGATGATTTCTGTCGGTGGATGGGGCCTTTCTGAGGATTTTCCCGATATCGCAGGTTCTGAGAAGGCGCGCCGTTCTTTTGCGATTGCGGTGACCCAATTTATTCGGGAACAGGGGTTGGACGGACTCGATATCGATTGGGAATTTCCGGTATCTGGAGGTGCTGGCAATCAGCGCCACCGGCCGGAGGACAAAGAAAACTTTGTGGCGCTCGTGAAAGAGATCCGGGAGGTATGGAAGGGAGTTACGGGGGCGCGAGGCGAGCCGCTGGTACTGTCTGTCGCCGTTCACGGTGGTTATTCTACTCTGCAAGAGCGTTATGACCTGGCTGCGCTGGCTGAGTCCGTCGATTGGTTCCACTTGATGGCCTACGATTATGCGGGTTCATGGTCCCAGTTTACGGGGCATTTTTCGCCGCTTTATGGGGAGGGAGATCCGATTTATCGGCAGCACAGCGCTGCGGGTGCGGTTGCCGCTATGGAGCGCTCCGGTGTCTCGTCCGATAAGATTGTCTTGGGCCTCGGCTTAGGCGGAGTTCGGTTTGAAGAGGTTTTTCCGAAGGGTGCTCGGTGGATTGGTGTGGCCTTTGTCTCGACTGACAATGAGGCCCGCGCCCAATCCTGGAACGATTTTCGCAATCTGGAACCCTCCGTTCGCTACCCTGCGGAATCGGAGAGCCAATGGAAAATGAGGTGGGATAGCCAGGCGAAAGCGACCTACTGGACGTTGTCCGACTCGAAGGTGTTGATCAGTTCCGAGTCCGTTCGTTCGGCGACAATCAAAGCGCAGTTTGTACAGAATAAGAATTTGCGGGGAGTGATGGTGTGGTCTCTGGATAAGGATACCGACGAGTTGTTGTTGATCCATACCGTGAGCGAGGTTTTGGGCATCGTCGCGGGAGAGGGGTCGACGAGTCCACCCGAGGCCGTCGTATCCACGGATGCCGGGGTTCGACCAGTGGTGCCTTCACCCACATCGATTCCGGCCGCCGCCCCTGTCGAGCCGTCGGAAGAGGAGAACTCCGTGGAAAGATTGTCCTTCGAGGAGCTCATGCAACAGATTCAGTTGCCCCGGGCTGAAAGCCCTCAGCCGGCCAAAGCCCCAGTACCCGAAGAGGCTGCTACCGTAGAGCCAGCCGAAAGCGAGCCGGCCCTAGAGGTGGGCGAGGCGAGTCATTCGGCCGTGGCGGAATCTCCGGCGCCTGCGGAAGAGGCAGCAGCCGATGAGGAGTCAGTTGAGAAGATGTCGTTCGAGGAGTTGATGCGACAGATCCAATTGCCGCGACCTGAGCCCCAACCCGAGACCACGGCGGTCTCAGAAGAGGAAGCGGCGGAGTCGGAAGAGGCGGCGCCCGAGGAAGACGAAGCCGAAGCAGAGGCTGACGATACCGAGCCGTCTACCCCCGAAAATTCGTCGTCCGGCAAGCGGAACAATTGGCGGGAGCGTTAGAGGATACCCGCCCGAGTACTCGGGGTCGGTCCGCTCGGCGAAACTCTTTTTCTATTCTGCCATCAAGAGAGGCAAAAGTTTCATCCCGTGATGGGTCTCTGGCTTGCTCTTTTGTCCGAGTGTGACGAAGGCCACCGCAGTGACATCAGTGACGCGGTTGTAGAGAATGATTCCTTGGTAACCGCCGAAATTTGGATTTTGCATCAGCCAGTCTCCCGAAACGCCAATCCCCATGCCGTAGTAACGTTCCTTTGTATTCCCGCCTTTGCCGATAGTGTCGGGAGCGGTCATCTCTTTGAGAGACTCTGCTGAAATCAGCGAGGCCGAACCGATGGAGCGGATGATTGTGGCGACGTCATTGAGTGGTGCGGCAATCGAGCCGGAGTAGGAAGTCCAGGAGGGATTCCAGAACGTGGAGTCCTCGAACATTCCCCGCTCGGTCGTGTAGCCGTGGAGGAGTGGTGCGTGTAGTTCCGGCCCTTCGGTATAAACGGTATCCGCCAAGTGGAGAGGGGCGAAGACGCGTTGCTCCATCAGTTGAGGGACGGTTTTGCCGTGGATTTGCTCAAGGATTATCCCGAGCATGACGAAGGTGGTGTGGGAATAGTTCCAGTCCGTCCCTGGTTCATAGAGTATTCCTTTGCTCAGCCCATATTCGATCAGTTCTTCGGGGGTGAAGTAGCGGAAAGGGTCCTTGTCGAGTGCGTCAATAAAGTCTTGGTTGGGCACGTAATCCCCATACCCGGAAGTGCAGTTCGCCAGCATGCGCAGGGTCACTTTGTCGGCATTTGGCAGCTTGGGTATCCACTTGTTGATCGGATCGTCGAGAGAAACCAGACCCTCTTCAACGCTCTGTAGAAGAATGGCGGTGAGGGAGGTCAGGCAGATCCCTCCCGCGCGGAACTTCATGGACAAATCGGCGGGAACGCCCGGCATCGAAATCCCAAAGGCCTCCTGGTACTTCGACTCTCCTTTGTGCCAGATCCCCACGACCATCGAGGTGAGGTCATACTCCTCCCGAAAATTTTCCAGTTCAACCTGAAGCTGCGTCTTCTGCAGTTCGTGGGCGTCGGTGGTGACGGGAACGGCAACCGTGGTGATTGCCGCGAGAAGGAAATGACCCAGTTTCATACCGCGAAAGAATCGCTATTCTGCTTGGGATGGCAAGAAAACTAGGAATCTGCATCAGACCTGCTTACTGATTTTTGGTCACATTCTAATTCCAACGGTTGTAATCGTCAGAAATCCATTTCACTCTCACCAGTTTTTCAAATGAAACGGCAAGAAACCATAGCAGAACCAGACGTTGTCCTAATTGGCGGCGGAATCATGAGTGCCACCCTCGCAGTGCTGTTGCAGCAACTGGATCCTGGAATCGAGATCCAGATCGTCGAGGCGCTTGCGGAAGTCGCAAAAGAAAGTTCCAACCCTTGGAACAATGCGGGAACCGGGCATGCAGCTCTTTGTGAGTTGAACTACACGAGCGAACGCCCCGATGGATCTGTCGATATATCCAAGGCACTGCAGATCAATGAGTCGTTTGAACTCTCGCGGCAGTTTTGGTCTTCGTTGGTCGAATCCGGGATCCTTGGAGATCCGTCCGAGTTCATTACGCAGGTTCCTCATATGAGTTTCGTGCAAGGGGAGGATAACTGCCAGTACCTCCGCCGCCGTTTCGATACGATGAAGTCCCACCATTTCTTCGAGGAGATGGAGTTTGCCGAGGATGAATCGACGATCGCCGATTGGGCTCCTTTGCTGTTGAAGGGCCGTGAAAAGGGGACACCTATCGCGGTGACTCGTGCGGTGAGTGGAACCGATGTAAATTTCGGGGCTTTGACTCGCGCCTTGGTGCGCTACTTGGATGCCTTGCCGAATGTAAAGATAGCCACGCATCACCAGGTGCGTGACATCAAGAAGGCGAAAGATGGGCGGTGGCACCTGACCGTGCGGAATCTCGAGAAGAAGATTAACCGTAGCGTCGTCGCGCCGTTTATTTTCGTTGGAGCAGGTGGTGCCTCCCTTCCTCTCCTTCAGAAGTCGGGCATCCCCGAGGGGAAAGGTTTCGGTGGGTTCCCCGTCAGTGGACAGTTTCTCGTCTGCAGCAATCCGGATATCGTCAACGAACACCACGCTAAGGTATACGGGAAGGCGGCCGTAGGCTCGCCCCCCATGTCGGTACCGCATCTTGATACACGGATCATTGACGGAAAGCGCTCGATCCTGTTCGGCCCGTACGCCGGGTTTTCTCCGAAATTCCTCAAGTCAGGATCCTATTTTGACCTTCCCGGCTCAGTGAGGTTGTCGAACCTCCGGCCGATGCTGGCCGTGGGGAAGAACAATATGGATTTGACCCGTTACCTAATCAATCAGGTGCGGCAAAGTAGCGAGGACAGGATGGATGCTTTGCGAGAGTTCTTTCCCGCGGCAGAGTCGAGCGATTGGTCGCTGCGGACTGCCGGTCAGCGAGTGCAGATTATCAAGCAGGATCCGGACAAGGGCGGCGTTCTCCAGTTTGGCACCGAGATCGTCGCTGCAGAGGACGGTTCGATTGCTGCTCTGCTCGGCGCCTCGCCGGGGGCATCGACTGCCGTTTCTACCATGATGGAGGTGATCGAACGTTGCTTTGGCGATCGAATGGAAGGCTGGGCGGCAAAGATCCAGGAACTGGTTCCAGGGTATGGAATGGATCTCGCTCAAAATCGTGAAGAGTTCATTCGCCTGCGCGAACGTTCGAGTCAACTCTTGAACTTAGCGGGAGGTATACCCGTCAAGGCATAGAAGGCTGCTGAATTGATCGAAGTTCGAGCAATGATTAGCTTTGTGTTTGGGGTCATTTCTGCGAGAGAATCGGATCACGGCTGACGCTTGGCGGAGTCCTGTTCGCTACTCAGTCAGCTCCCATTGTTATGTTGAACTTCCTAAAAACCCTCTGTCTTTTACTTCCTGTGCTCAATTTCTCACATATCGGGCTAGCCGAATCTTCGAACCTCCAAGTGATTTTCAAATTGGACGATGTCCGGAGAGCAGGGGACGACGTACCCGACAATTGGCGTCGGGTGTATGAATTTGCGCAGGCGCAGCAGGTACCCGTCTCGATGGGGGTGATCTGCAATTCATTGGAGGGCGACAGTTCTACTTATTCCGACACTTTGAAGAGTTGGCATGATAGCGGGCTGGTCGAACTCTGGAACCACGGTTATGCTCATCGGCGGTGGGAAGAGCAGGGAAAGAAGGGTTCCGAGTTTTCGGGAACCGATCTGCAAACCCAGGAGGATACGCTTCTCAAGTCACAGGAGTTGGGGAAGGATGAAATCGGGGTGGTCTTCACTACCTTTGGGGCTCCGTACAACTGGATTGATCAGAACACTGTGACCGCAATGGAAAACGTCCCTGATCTGAAGGTTTGGCTGTACGGCCCGAGCGAACCCGTGGAGGGAGTGGTGGTTCTCAAAAGAAACCGCCACGTGAAGCTTGAGCCGAAGGTGGGGATGGTGAGATTTGAGCAATTTCGGAAAGCATTTGTGTCGAGCGCCATCAGTTCACCACTCGTGCTCCAAGGGCATCCCGGGCAGTGGGATGATCTCGATTTTGCAGATTTCGAAGAGATCGTAGCCTACTTACAGGAGCAGGGCGTTGCGTTTGCGTTGCCCCGCGATTTCATCACTCCGCAGGAGAAGTAGGAATTTTTCTCTGGTGCGGGTCGGACCTCGCAGCGGGATTCTTCGAGCCTTTGTCGGGAGTCGGGCGAATCATTTGTGCTCGAAATCTTCCGGGGCTCACACCCTTCCGCCGGCGAAACCAATTTACGAAGAGCGAATCGGAACGAAACCCGATGGAGTAGGCGAGTTCCTTGACCGGAATCTCTGAAACCTGGAGAAGATCGCAGGCCTTTTGGAGTCGTCGCTTCTCCCAGTACTTGCTGAGGCTTATCCCGAGTTCTTGCAGAAAGAGACGGTTCAAATGTACGTGGCTGAGATTGGAGATCCTTTTCAGATCGCTGGTCGGGAGGCCCTGCTGGAGCGGAGATTCGTTAAGGATGCGGCAGGCCGCCAAGAGTCGTTCGTCGTTGGATCTGAAATACGTGGAGCTCGCCGCGGATTCGATCATGATGGCGATCCACTCTTTGAGCCATGCGTAGAAGTAGATCTGGACCTGAAGAAAATCGGGGTAGTTTGATTCTTCGCGGTGGAAGGATCGGTGCGATTGGGATTCCGGGAACTTTTGTTGAAGAAAATCGACGAGGATTCCCGCGTTCTCCAGGAGCTTCGGATGAGAAGATCTGTGGAGAACAGCTGGCTCCTCCAAGCGAAAGAAATTTTCTCCGTTCGGCCATTGTGATCGGAAGTGGATGGATAGCAGGTGAGCATCGGGGCTAAATGTGTGGCGGGATTCACCTTCGGGAAGGAGAATCCAATGGTTGGGGTTTACTACCGTGGTCCGGTTCTTATGGGTGTATTTCAACTTTCCGGATCGAAGGAACCACGCCCAGCTGCCGCTTCCTGGTGTCCTGTTTACATCCATCTGGAGAGGGTCGGGTTCGTGATCGTAGGCCCAAATCAACTCGTTGTGTAGACAGGCGTGGTCGTGGAGAGAGAGGTTCATCGCGAATCCGAATGATAGAAAAATAAAATAAAAATAGAAATCGTAAAATCAGAATCGATTGCGTCCGGGCCTGTCTTTTCGAGAAACTTGGGGAATGAATAACCCTCAGGAACCGATCTCCCCACGACGAATCGACGGCTATCGCGGCATATGGTACGAACTCGGCCATAAGTATGAGTACGGGGATCGCTATTCGGGGGGCTTGGGTACTTATACGGCTTATCACCAGCCCGCTGCGGTGTACTCGGCGAAACACGAAAAGACCTTTTTCACTTATGGAGGGGCGCCCACGGAGGACGCAAGGCACCTATTAATCATGGTGTCGTACTACGATCATCGCACGGGTATGGTCCCAAAGCCGGTTGTGGTATGCGATAAAATGGGGGTCGATGATCCACACGATAATGGGGCCGTTCAGGTGGATGATGAGGGATACGTCTATGTTTTTGTCAGTGGACGAAATACTGCGCGAATGGGACTGATTTACCGCAGTCGCGAACCGGGTAGCATCGATGGTTTCGATCTCCTCTCGGAACAGGAGGTAACCTATCCACAGGTGTGGCGACACGTAGACGAGGGATTCTTTTTCCTCTTTACCAAGTACGTAAAGGGGAAGCGGGGGCCGTCACGTGAGCTGTATTGGAAAACCAGTGGCAATGGGGTCGACTGGAGTGAAGATCATAAGCTGGCGGGCTTCGAAGGGCATTACCAGGTATCGGGCTGCTCGGGGCGAAAGGTGGCTACGTTCTTCAATTGGCACCCGGAAAGTGAGAATAACGACCGGACCAATATCTACTATGCGGAGACCGTGGATTTTGGAAAGACCTGGACCACGGCCGACGGAAAGGCGCTGGAGTTGCCTTTGGATGATCCGGGCAATCCTGCCTTGGTCGTCGACTATCGGGCCGAGGGACGCGTTGTCTTTACTTGTGATCTTAGCTTCGACGAGATGGGCAATCCCATTCTTTTGTACGTGTGCAGTTGCGACGGAAACCCCGGTCCGCAAGGATACCCCCGCGAGTTTCGGGTTACCCGTTGGGATGGAAAGAAGTGGCATACTCATGTAATCTCCCCGACATCTCATAATTTTGACATGGGGAGCCTCTACGTGGAGGAGGGGTTGTGGCGCGTAATCGTCCCGTCAGAAGGCGGTCCGGATCCCTTCGGAACTGGTGGAGAGGTCGTAGTGTGGATCAGCCGGGACCAAGGTGAAAGCTGGACGCGTGAACAGCAGGTAACTGAGGGAAGCCAATACAATAACAGTCACGTCCGCAGGCCCGTAGGAGCAAAGGATCCATTTTACGCATTCTGGGCGGATGGGGAGACCAAGGAAATGAGCGCTTCCCGCCTCTATTTTTGCGATTCTACCGGGCAGTCGGTCTGCTCTCTGCCCTATGATATGGATGAAGATCTCTATCAGGCCGTTCCTCGGGTAGATACTGCGGTAGAGCATCCATAAGGTCATCGCGGTTCGCTTGAACGCGGACTATCCAGGGAGAGAGTCGCTGCAGCCGGGGGCTGTCTGGCATCCTACGTTGGAGATTCGGGCTGTCGATCTGCGCGAAGGTAGAGGGCTCGGTAGGCTATGGGTAGCCAGACGGTTGTGGACCCGTTGAGTTGAATCCTTCGGGGTGTGGATGCACCGGCGAAGCGATGACTTTGCCGGCCTTGGATTCGTTGAATCACCGTGTCGTGATTTTTACGGATTCTACCCGAGAATTTGCGAGTCATGCGCCTCGAATTGTGGCAAGTTAGTAGACCTAGCATATGAATATCTTACCATTGTTATCTCGTCGCTCCATCGCGGTTTCCTCCTTACTTTCTTTCCTGAGTCTCGGTGTATCCGAATCTCATGCATGCACGAGTCTACTGTTGGAGACTGCGGATGGTGGGCATGTCTACGGCCGTACGATGGAGTTCGGTTATGAATTGGAATCCGAGGGATTGTTTGTGCCACGGGGTATGGCAAACCAGGGGACCGGTCCGGCGAAAAACCCTGGTAAGGAGTGGAAGTCTGACTATGCCGTGATTGGGATGGCTGCGTTGAATCAGGATTTTGTGGTCGACGGGATCAATGAAAAAGGGCTCGTGGGCGGCATCCTCTATTTCCCGGGGTTTGCAGAGTATACCAGTCCCGACGAAGCTGATGCCTCCAAAGCGGTAGCGCCGTGGGAGTTTTTGACATGGGCCCTGGGTACCTGCTCATCCGTGGAAGAAATCAAAGCGAAGATCGACGAGGTACAGGTCATCGGCCTCAAGGTTCCAGGTCCCAACTTTATCCCACCCTTTCACTACACATTCCACGATGCCGAGGGGAAATCCATTGTCATCGAGCCGACTGGCGGCGAGTTGAAGGTTTTTGATAATCCGTTTGGCGTGATGACGAATTCCCCGACGTTCGATTGGCATCTGACCAACATGCGAAACTACGTAAAACTCTCTCCAGAGAATGTGGATTCATTCACGGTGAAGGGCACAAAGGTGGATTCATTTGGGCAAGGCTCGGGCTGGTTGGGAATTCCCGGTGACCCGACGCCACCATCTCGATTCATCCGTGCCTTGGCCTTTAGCATGACTCCGGAGCCCGAGCCGAGCGGGATCAAGAGCGTCCGCCTTGCCGAACACGTAATGAATAATTTTGACATCCCCTATGGTTCGATCCGTCCAGCGGGTAAACCCAAGAAGGGAGAGTTCGATTACACGCAGTGGACTGCCATCGTGGATATCGAGAACCGTTTGTATTACATCAAGACCTACAACAACCAAATGCTCCAATCGATCTCATTCGATGATTTCGATCTCGAGGGTGAGGTTGCGGTAAAGGCTCCAATCGCCGATGACCTGAGTGTCTCGAAGTTGGAATTTCCCAATTGATAGCGGCCGCCGGTCGATCTCCGTTCCCTGAGCAATTCGGAGTTCCTGTCTAACTGCCGTTTCATTGCGGCAGGAAGGCCCCCTCATCCAGTTTGCCTTGGGGAGGGGATCGACCACCGGCTTTCTCTGGATTCACATAATCCGTTTGAGACACGATTAGGGCCTCGGCTTGTCGCGAACGGACGAGTCGGCTACGATTTCGCTGTACGTGGCGACAGTCTCGGATCGTTGTAGCGTTTCGTTTCCCACTCGGGCGATCTGGTGTTCTGGCTACGAATGGTTCCCGTAGGGTCAGCCCACCGTATTGGGCAAAAAAAAGAAGCACTGTCCGAAAACAGTGCTTCTTGGTGAAAAGATGAATCTTCCCGGTTACCCTTCGGCGGATTCGAGGGCTACGGCCACCCCGTGAAGGATGGCTGCGATGCGGACCGCATCGTGGACGTTATCCTCGGTCATGCCTCCTTTTTTGACGGCGGCTTCGTGTGCTTTGAGGCACATTTCGCAACCGGCCAAAGCGGCGGGTCCAATCGAGAACAGCTCGAAGTTTTCTTTTGAGCTCGCGACCTGCTGCATCCGCATCATGCGAAGATTGGCCGGGCGCTTGTTGTAGGCGTCCGAGTTCATGAGATGACGGAACCGATAGTAGATCGTGTTCATTCCCATGATGGAAGCCGCGCCGCGGGCGTCTTCGAGGATCGCGTCGGAGACTCCCGCACTTTTCGCGTCGGCGAGAACTGCAGCAGTGAGCTCCGGGTGGCGGAGGAAGTAGGCTGCGGTGAGTGCCGTACCCCAGGTTTGCTCCTCGGAGAGGGATTCCCCTTCGAGTACGCGCTTGAGGTTGATACGGAGGTCCTTTGCCTCTTCGGGAAGCTTCGAGAGAAGTTCTTTAACCTGATCCATACGAATTAGACCTTGATGGTTTCTTCGCCCTTGTTCCAGTTGCAGGGGCAGAGTTCGTCGGATTGGATGGCGTCGAGAATACGGATGATCTCTTTCACGTTGCGTCCAACGCTCAGGTTGTTCGCTGCGGAGTACTGAACTACGCCGTGTGGATCGACGATAAAGGTGGCCCGTAGGCAAACGCTTTCTTCTTTGTCCAGGATGCCGAGTTCGTTGGCCAATTTAGGAGCTGCGATGAGTGGGAACTTGAGACCTTTGAGGTCTTCGTGGTCATTGCGCCAAGCCAGGTGGCAGAACTCATTGTCGGCACTGCCGCCGATGACAACGGTATCGCGGTCTTCGAACTCGTCGAGGTTCTTGTTGAACTCAACGATTTCGGTTGGGCAGACGAAGGTGAAGTCTTTCGGGTAGAAGAAGTATACCTTCCACATGCCTTCGTAGCTCTTGTCCGTGAGGTCGATGAGGTCGTCGTTTGTGAGGCCGTTGCAGGCCTTTACTTTGAATTCAGGGAACTGGTCGCCTACTGTGATCATTGCTTTGTTTGGTTTATTTTCTAATTGAAGTGTAGAATGGGTAAGGCTGATAGGAGTCTCCTCCGAGTCAAGAAAGAGGGGGAGGTTTTTCTGGAAAAGCAACCTGGGCTTACAGTGCCGATCACTTTTGCTTCTGAGTAGGTGGTGATACCGGGTGGTCGGGCTAGTTGGGCCCCCGGTGGCGTCGATCGGAATCCGCAGGGTCGCACTCTAAGTAGCGAGCATTTCCGGGGTCGACCATTGGGGGCCGAATCGCATACTTGTCGATATGGGGTCCGTTGCTTCCTTCTGAGAATGGATCCTGGCAGGCGATGCACGAAGTTTTTCGACATATAGATTCCGCTACCGTAGGGCTGGTCAACGAAATCCTAAAGTCCGAGGGTATCCGTACAGTCATTCGAAATTGGAGCGGGTCCAATATCACCTCGGTACCCATCCCCGAGTTCTATCCCAACATTTCTGTTGAATCTCAAGATGAGGCGGATCGTTCCAAGGAGATCATCAAAGATTATTTTTCAGCGGGCAGGGATCCGGGAGATGATTGGATTTGTCCGAAATGTGGCGAGTCGGTTCCAGGGAATTTTCAGGAATGCTGGTCCTGTCAAACGTTGAGAGACCGTTGAGTTCCCTTTCTTTCGTGAGCCGAAACGTTCGGCGATAGGAGGCTCTGGCTGTGGTCAAAACAGATTGCGATCGAGTGATCTAGTAGCGACCGGAGGCTCGTCTTCCCTGGTCCTCAACCTCAAACCACTTTCCCAATAGTTCGTTCCGCATCCGGTCAAGCAGTTCGCTGTAATTGGGGTCCTCGGCTACGTTTGTCAATTGGTGCGGATCCTTTGCCAGGTCGAAGAGTGTTTCCCCGCCATCATGGTACCTGGCATACCATGCGTCGCGGGAGCGTACTGTTTTAACTCCCGATAGGTGCGCCCGCCTCCATTCGATGAATACGGAACTGCGCCCAGCGGGTTGGCCGTTGGTGCCAGGTGTCAGTAGAGGTTTAAGCGATTGACCCTGGAGGGACGGGGGACAGGGGATTCGCGCAAAATCGAGGCAGGTGGGCAGGAAGTCGACCAGCTCCACTAGTTCGTCGCATTGTCCGCCTCTCGGGATCTTCATGCTGTCGGGGGCGGCCACGATGAGGGGTACATGCGCACAGGAATCCAGCCCTGGAGGACCTTTGTGGATGGCTCCGTGATCGCCGAGGTGCTCACCGTGATCTGACGTAAATACGATTAGAGTATTGTCGGTCAGCCCCAGTCGATCGAGGTGGTTGAGGATGCGCCCGATCTCTTCATCTACGTGGCTGACCAGGGCGTAGTAGGCCCGCCGTATCGAAATCCACTCTTCGTCGCTAAGTCCCTGTTTTTCCCGCTCCGATTCATTCATGATCGGGAGGGGCACCTCGGTGTCTTGGTAGGCGTCCAGCCATTTCTGCGGGGGATTCACGGGCGAATGCGGTGCAAAAAAGCCAGCTATACAGAAGAATGGATCGTTCGCATGCCGGCTGAGGAAGTCACACGTTTCCTGGGCGACCCATGAGCTGTGGCTGGCATCGTCGGGCCCGGTAAATGGAAGCGGTTCGGTCACTTTGCGCCCCGGACCCGATATGCGGTAGTCGTGACCGCACCCTGGAGGAGATTCAATCTTCCATTGCCGGATATCATTGAGCTCCCGGGATTTTAGCCAAGTGGTGTAGGCATCCTCGTACATGCCCGGCTCGTCAGAGATCAGGAGGGTGTCGAAGCCGTAGGAGGGATGGGGGTCGCTGTGGTCCCGGTGTGCGTGGTTTTTAAAATGAAGCTTCCCAATGTTGGCGGTATGATACCCCGCGTCTCCCAGCAAGGTGGCGGCATTGGGGATGTCCTCCCGCATTTCCACGCCGTTTCCCGTGCAACCTGCCGATGACGGATAGCGGCCGCTCAACATACTTTGCCGACTCGGCATGCACAGGGGTGAGTTGCAATAGGCCTGCGAAAAGATGGTGCCGCGCGCTGCCAATCGATCGAGATTCGGGGTTTGCATCCAGGGAAAACCTGCGGCTGAAAGGGTGTCCCAACGTTGTTGGTCAGTGAGTAGAAGAAGAATGTTGGGCCGTTTGTCCATGGTCGCTTGATTCTGCTCACTAAAGCATTTCGGCCCCGTCGAATCGAATTTAAATTTGAGATCAATTCGTTCGATCGAGTGCTTCACCCGTTCAGTCCCCGTCGCCATCGCAGGCATAGTCATCCAGCCAGAAAGCGCTCCGCACCGTCCCGCTTAAGCAAACGTCCAGTTCTGTGGGTCTTGGCTGGAGGGATAAATAATTCGCCGAGGAGTCCTGTCTTCGCTACGGTTTAGGATTCTCGTTTCGCATTGCCATGTCCAAATTCTATCAAGCAACCCGTTTGAATGACGGTCATCCCATAATCGACAAAAGTACCTTTACCCGGGTCGATCCTTCCTTTGCCGATCATGGCTCCAATATCAATGGCCCGTCTGTTATTCGGGTCCCTGATTGGATTCCGTTGGAAGAACGGGCGGATCCTTCTGCCGTCTACTACTGCTATTTCGGGGATCACAACGGAGACTACATTCGGATGGCTTGGTCTGCCTCTATTGAAGGACCTTACTTTCTTTTTGGGATGCCTTCCCAGGGCGGAGGAGGGACGAGGGGGGTCTTGGACTTGGGAGAGGATGATAAGATTGTGTTTGCCAATGGATTGGAAATCCGCGGGCACATTTCTAGTCCGGATGTTCATGTCGATCACCGTAAAAACCGGATCGTTCTCTATTTTCACGGACCGGTCTATTTTAACGGCACCGGGGGTGGGGGATTGGCGCAGAAGACGTTTGTCGCCTTTTCCAGTGACGGCCTGAATTTCAATCGCCAGATTGTTCCCGTTGCCCTGGGCCTCGCTTATTTGCGTGTGTTTGAGTACTCGGGAAGAACGTACGGGATTGCCGCCCGTGGAAATCTCTACACCGCCCCCGAGGGTGACCTGTATTCTCCTCCGGAGTCCTTCGACTGCTCGAAGGACTACTGGACATTGGAGGGTGAGAGCTACACGGACACTCCCTTTCAGCACGACCTCGATGGTGATCCGGATGGACCGGAGCGACTTCGCCATGTGGGATTGCGGGTGGATGGGGACCGTTTGGAAGTCTTTCATTCCCGGGTGGGTGATGCTCCAGAGCGGATACTCCTGACGACCATCGACCTCGCTGCTGGGCCTACAACAGAATGGGAACCTGCCTATCCTCCATCTGAAGTCCTTTGGCCGGAGTTGGAGTGGGAGGGCACTGGGTATCAGTTGAGCCCCTCCACTGGAGGCCCGCAGCGGGGAGTTCAGCAGCTCCGCGATCCCTATATTTTCGAGGATGAGGACGGAGCCCTCTTTCTATTCTATAGTGGCGCGGGTGAAGAGGGCATTGGAGTGGCTTCACTTGTGGCCTCCGACTCTGCAGCAGTTGGGCCGACTCTATCGGGTGCTGGAGCGGTTTGAACGATCCAGGTAGCGGACGGGTGTTCCGGTGAGGTGAGGATTCGAGGACTGTACCTTGAGGTCGAGAGACTCGATTGTCGTTGGCGGGTTGGCGGAGGATCGCTTGTTGGGTTTGCTCCGAAAACACTCGCCTGTACATGCGGTGTCGTCGTCGTCGTCCACGTCCGATTTGGCAGACCGATCGAAATTCGGGACCATACGGGATCGATCGATTTCTGCAAGAACCCGGATCTATTTCCGTCTAAACATTCCAATTCCGAGCCAAATTTCGAGGCCTCAGATAGAGCATCGATATTCCTGCGAACGGGCTTCACGTGCCGGATTGGGGGCATTTTTGAAGTTCAATTGAGCGAATAAATCCCGCAACGAAAAATTTTCAGAAAATTTAGAGAATTCTTTCTTGCGTGGGGGACCCTCAGAGGTATTCTTCTCCGTTTTCGCTAAATCCGAACCCATTTGAGAATTTCATGCCAACGATCAACCAGCTAGTCCGCAAGCCTCGCCAATTGGTGAAGGCGAAGACGAAGTCGCCTGCGCTGAAGAATAATCCCTTCCGCCGTGGCGTCTGCGTTCAGGTCATGACCCGTACCCCAAAGAAGCCGAATTCGGCTATTCGTAAGGTCGCAAAAGTGCGTCTCACCACCGGGATTGAGGTCATTGCCTACATTCCCGATGAAGGTCACAACCTCCAGGAACACAGCATCGTGCTGGTTCGCGGTGGTCGTGTAAAGGACCTTCCAGGTGTCCGTTACCACATTGTTCGCGGGACTCTGGACTGCCGGGGAGTCGAAAAACGCCGTCGGAGCCGCTCCAAGTATGGAGTGAAGCGCCCTAAGGCATCCTAATAACTTCGAGAACCATTCCGAATCATGTCGCGTCGTCGCCAAGCCGAAAAACGGGAATTCATTCCTGATCCTCGCTATCAAAGCCAATTGGTCAGTCAGCTGATCAATATGGTAATGAGTTGCGGTAAGAAGACTCTTGCCCAGCGCATCGTTTACTCCGCATTTGAGCGTGCCAGCGAAAAGCTGGAAAAAGGTGATCCAGTCGATCTCCTTCTCGGTGCTTTAGAGAATGCTCGCCCGAAGCTTGAAGTGAAGAGCCGCCGTGTGGGTGGTGCCACTTATCAGGTTCCTGTCGAGTTGAGCTATGAGCGTCAACAGGGCTTGGCCCTTCGTTGGATGGTTGCTGCAGCCCGTGCCCGTAAGGGAATTTCGATGGGTGAAGCTCTCGCGAATGAAATTATCGACGCCTACAATTCAACTGGTACCGTCGTCCGCAAGAAGGAAGAGACACACCGCATGGCCCAGGCAAACCGCGCGTTTGCCCACCTGCGCTGGTGATTTTGTCTCTTTCTGTTCTTTGATATCCCACTGGAGTCCCTCTCATGTCCGCCGCAATGGAAATTCTCGACGTCAACGCCAAGGAGCGCAAATGCCCCTTGGAGCGGACTCGGAATATCGGCATTGCTGCGCACATTGATGCTGGGAAGACCACCACTACCGAGCGCATGCTCTACTACACCGGTGTCGTTCATAAGATCGGCGAGGTGCATGAGGGTACTGCGGTAACGGATTGGATGGAGCAGGAGCGCGAGCGGGGGATTACCATTACCTCTGCTGCCATTTCCTGTGAGTGGGAAGCGTGCTGGGGACCGTTTGCTGGTGAGAAGCACCGGGTAAACATTATTGATACCCCCGGTCACGTTGATTTTACCGCAGAGGTCGAGCGCTCGCTGCGAGTGTTGGACGGAGCTGTTGGTGTTTTCTGTGCTGTTGCCGGCGTTCAGCCTCAGTCGGAGACTGTCTGGCGCCAGATGGACAAGTACAGTGTGCCACGGATTGCCTTCATCAATAAGATGGATCGCACCGGTGCGGATTTTCACGCTGCCATTGAGAGCATGCGTGATCGCCTCCGGGCAAACGCTCACCCGCTGTACCTTCCCATGGGTGCAGAGGAGAAATTTAGCGGCTTGATCGATTTGGTGGCCATGAAGGCTATCGTCTATGATGAATCCGATCCGCTTGGCGTTCGTTTTGATCTTGTCGACATTCCGGAGGAATTCCGCAGTGAGGCTCAGGAGTATCGCGAGAAGCTGATCGAGGCCCTGGCCGATTTTGATGACGACCTTGCGAACCGTTACTTGGAAGGGGAGGAGCTCTCCGTTGATCAAGTGCGCAACGCGATTCGCAGTGCGACACTGTCCCGCGAATTTGTCGGTGTGATTCCCGGTTCTGCTTTCAAAAACAAAGGGATTCAACGCCTGCTCGACGCTATTCTCGACTACCTGCCTTCCCCTGTGGATGTGCCGGCGATCCGGGGAGAAAACGAAGCGGGTGACGAGGTCACTGTCAGCGCCGACGACCATGCGAAAATGGCGGGATTGGCGTTTAAGTTGATGACCGATCCTTTTGTCGGCAAAATTGTATTTTTCCGCGTGTATTGTGGCCAGCTCAGCAAGGGTACGGCCGTTTACAACCCGCGCACCCGCAAGACCGAGAGAATCAGCCGTCTCATGATTATGAAGGCTGATTCCCGTGAGGATATCGACGTCGCCTACTCCGGTGACATCTGCGCCATTGTCGGGGCTCGGGATGTCGTTACCGGGGACACTCTCGCCGACAAGACTCTCGACATTCGATTGGAGCCGCCTTCCTTCCCTGAACCGGTGATTTCAATGTCGATCGAGCCGCATTCGAAAGCGGATTCCGATAAAATGTCGACCGGCCTTCAGCGGCTCGCTGAAGAAGATCCAACTTTCGTCGTCTCCACTGATGGCGAAACCGGCCAAACTCTGATCGCCGGAATGGGAGAGCTGCATCTCGAAATTATTCGGGATCGCTTGTTCCGTGAATTTAAAGTGGAGGCCGATGCCGGCCGTCCTCAGATCGCCTACCGCGAGACCATTACCGGGTCCTCCGAGGCCGAAGGCAAATTCATCCGTCAATCGGGTGGCCGCGGTCAGTACGGGCACTGCGTGATCCGCATCGAGCCCAATGAAAAAGGGAAGGGGATTGAGCTCGTCAACGAAATCGTTGGCGGTGTCATTCCAAAAGAATTTATTAAGCCGACCTTGGATGGCATCAAAGAAGCCTCGAACAACGGAGTGACTGCAGGTTACCCGGTGATCGATTTCAAGGTAAAGCTAGTGGACGGTTCATTCCACGATGTTGACTCTTCGGAAATGGCCTTCAAGATGGCCGGAATATTTGCGTTCAAAGAAGCCATGCGGACTGCCGGTCCCGTTCTTCTCGAACCAATTATGAAGGTGGACGTCGAATGTCCCGAAGATTTTCAAGGTGATGTGGTTGGCGATATTAACCGTCGTCGCGGTCAGATTCAAAGCATGACGACCCGCAACCAACTCACCTCGATTCATTCTTTCGTACCACTCGAAACCATGTTCGGTTACGCGACCGATGTTCGCTCTTTGAGCAAAGGTCGTGCGACCTACACGATGGAGCCCTCTCACTTTGAGCAGGTCCCCAATAGTGTACTTTCCAAGATTGTTGAAACCACTCCCCAAAGCTTCCGCGGTGGGGTTAACTAATATTTGCCACGATGACAAAGCCACGTATACGCATTAAACTCAAGGGCTTCGATTACCGAATCGTCGACCAGTCCACCAGCGACATTGTCGATACGGCCAAGCGTTCTGGGGCCCGGGTATCCGGTCCCATTCCGCTTCCAACCCGTATCGAGAAGTTCACTGTGAACCGCTCGCCGCACGTCGACAAGAAGTCCATGGACCAGTTCGAGCTCCGTTCGCACTGCCGTCTGCTCGATATCATCGAGCCGACAGCGAATACTGTGGATGACTTGAAGAAGTTGAATCTTCCCGCCGGGGTTGAGATCACGATTAACGTCTGATCTTGCAACCCATTTCGCCCGCCACTCTCTACCATTTGAGATAAGCTAAAACCAGTAATCCATTAACCGCTAACGCAGGGCCCTTTGGGTTCAATGGAGGATTATTCCACTAACCCCCCTGCCTCTTGCATATGAGCTTCTTACTGATCGGAAAAAAGATCGGCATGACACAGGTGTTTGATGAAAACAACCAGTTGTTGCCGGTAACTGTTTTGGAAGCCGGACCTTGTCCGGTGACCCAATTGAAGACCGTTGAAAACGACGGCTATAACGCTGTGCAGATCGGCTACGGTCCACAAAAGGATAGTCGTCTGACCAACCCGCAACTCGGCCACCTGAAAAAGGCTGGCGTCGACGCGGTACGTGTTCTTCAGGAATTTCGCCTTAACGGCGACGAAAACTACGACCTGGGCCAGGTCTTGACTGTCGAGAAATTCTCGGAAGTTGAGAAGGTTGACGTGATCGGCGTCAGCAAGGGCCAAGGTTTTCAAGGGGTCGTCAAACGCCACGGGTTTAGCGGGGGTCCTGCTTCCCACGGTTCGATGACGCACCGTCGTGGGGGTTCCTACGGATTCTGTCAGGATCCTGGCCACGTGATTAAAGGCAAAAAGATGCCGGGTCACATGGGTAGCCGTCGCCGTACGGTCCAGAACCTCAAAATCGTTAAAGTGGACACCGAGAAAAACCTCATTTTGGTCAAGGGAAGTCTTCCCGGCCCTAATGGAAGTTTGGTCACGGTTCGCCCTGCCAAGAAACAGCGCAAGAAGGCTGCTGCCTAAGGCACGGACCCAGTAGTTAAAGGACTAACACGATGAATTTGAAATACTATTCCGCAGACGGAACCGGGGGCGACGAGCGCGAGTTCGCGGGTTTCCCCGTTTTCGAAGGATCGAAGGGCCGCATGGCACTTCGTCAGGCAATTATCGCCATCCAGGCAAACTTGCGTCAGGGTAATGCCTCGACCAAGACTCGAGGCGAGGTATCGGGCTCGGGTAAGAAAATGTTCCGCCAGAAGGGAACAGGGATGGCCCGCCGTGGTCCTAAGCGTACTCCGCTCCTTCGTGGAGGTGGTGTCGCTTTCGGTCCCAAGCCACGCGATTACTCCCAGAAGGTGAACCGCAAGATGCGTCGTCTCGCTCTCTCCCGCGCTCTTTTCGAGCAAGGTGAGTCAGGCAGCGTTCTCGTGATCGAGAAATGGGATGTTGCCGAGCCGAAAACGAAGCCGTTTGCCGAGCTGGTCGCCAAGATCCAGCCAAACCGCCGAGTGTTGATTGTCGACGATCAGATCGAAAACAACCTCGCCCTTGCCGGACGGAATGTCGCCCGCTTCCATTTTGCCGAATCCGGCAATCTGAATGCTTACGACCTAGTCCGTTTTGACACCATTATCTTCAGTGAGCGAGCAATCAACACGGTCCTCGCCCGCGTCAACGGAGAAGAGTCATGATTGAGCCATCGAAAGTTTTGAAAGAAAGCCGGATCACGGAAAAGGCGACTACGCTGACCGCGAACTTGAACCAGTACACTTTTGAAGTGTATCCCGACGCTACACGGACTCAGGTCAAGCTAGCGGTCGAGAAGGTGTTTAAGGTCGATGTCGCCAAGGTAAACGTGATGAACGTAAAACCCAAAGCCCGTCCGGATCGTATGCGCCGCAATCGTGGTGGTAAGGTCTCCGGAATGAAAAAAGCGATCGTGACCCTGAAAGAGGGCAACTCGATTGAAATGGTGTAATTCGGCACAAGGAGGAGAACATAACCATGCCAAACATTGAATTTAATCCAATCACTCCCGGTCAGCGTCACTATGTACGCAACCAGCAGGAGCTCTCGAAAAAACGCCCAGAGCGTCGTCTAACGAAGTCGAGCCACAACCCGAAGGGCCGCAATGCCTACGGTCGGATCACTTCACGCCGTCGTGGTGGAGGACACAAGCGTCTCTACCGTCAGATCGATTTTCGTCGTGATAAGCTCGACATCCCAGCAACCGTTCGGGAAATCGAGTACGATCCAAATCGTTCCGCCCACCTCGCTCTGCTCTTCTACGCAGATGGGGAAAAGCGTTACATCCTGTGCCCCAATAAGGTGCAGGTTGGCGACAAGCTCGTAGCTGCGATGACTGGCGACGGTGAGTTTCACCCCGGTGATTCCTACCCGCTTTCAGAAATCCCACCATCCACCCGCCTTCACTGTGTGGAGTTGGAACCAGGCAAGGGTGCGCAAATCGCACGTGGTGCCGGTACCGGTGCGCAATTGATTTCGGTCGATGGAAAGCGTGCGACGCTGAAGATGCCTAGCGGTGAAATCCGCATGGTACACTCCCGTTGCCGCGCCACCATTGGTCAGGTCGGCAATCTCGGGCATTCTAACCAATCCTTGGGTAAAGCCGGTCGTTCCCGCTGGCAGGGCCGTCGCCCACGTGTTCGTGGTGTAGCGATGAATCCTGTGGATCACCCAATGGGTGGTGGTGAAGGCCGCACCTCCGGTGGTGGTCACCCAGTATCGCCTTGGGGTCAACTCTCCAAGGGCTATCCGACCCGTCGTAAATCCAAGACGTCTAATTCGATGATTCTCGTCCGCCGTAATGGCCGGAAGATGAAGCGCTAACCCGTTACTTACTGATCGCACCATGGCACGTTCCATTAAAAAAGGTTTCTTCGTTGATCCGAGTCTGATGAAAAAGATTGAGGAGGCGCAGCGGAATAGTTCCCGCAAGCCGATTCAAACTTGGTCTCGCCGGTCAACGATCACTCCCGACTTCGTCGGGCTGAATCTCAACGTCCACAACGGTCGTTCTTTTGTTCCGGTCTATGTGACCGAGAACATGGTAGGACATAAGTTGGGCGAGTTCGCGCTTACTCGCGCTTTCAAGGCCCACAATCCTCGTTCGGCACGCTAGTTCTGTTTCGATGCGTTTTCTTTCTTCCATTCGCGTTTTGGTGACCCTGCTCCTTCTGGGTGCAGGGGCTGTCAGCGCGACCACCGCCGAGGCCGCGGAGCAGCCCTCCCGTCCGGGATTTGTCGACTCACTCGAGCCGTCAAACCGGGCGGAGGTCGCCCGAGTCGTCGTCGGTCGCGAAGCGGACCTTGTGGTCCTCTCCGCTGGGTGGGTCGAAGGATTTCGTACCGGTATGAACTGCATCGTCTCCGATGGGAATATCCGAACCGGCGAGATTGTTCTCGTCGATGTTCGGTTGAACCACGCGGTAGGCCTTATCCTCAATCGTCCTGATGATTCCGGAATTCAATCCGGCAATCTAGTTACCATCAAAACCTTTTCCGTTTCCAGCTAGAGCCATGCAAATCCAAGCTTACACGAAGTATGCGAGAATGTCCCCGAAGAAGGTTCGGGAAGTCGCTCGCGAAGTCCAGGGTCGCAACGCCTCCGAGGCGCTCGATCTTTTGAAATTCATCCCGCGCAAGTCAGCGCGTCTCTTGCGCAAAACGCTCGAGTCGGCCATTGCGAACGCGGAGAATAATAATAACCTCGTCGCCGATGACCTGACGGTCGTACGCGCCTTGGTTGAAGAGGGACCCGCCCTCAAACGGTTCCGTCCGGCTTCCCGCGGATCCGCTCATCCATACGCCAAACGAACCAGTCACATCCGCATCGTTCTTAGCGACGAAGCCTGAACCAACTTTAAAGAATCATGGGTCAAAAAGTAAATCCAATCGGTTTCCGTCTATCCGTTCGCCGCAACTGGCGTGCGCGTTGGTATGCGCGGAAGAAAGACTTCGCTCCGCAACTGAAGGAGGATATCGAAATTCGCACCTTTTTGGAGAAGCGTCTCCGGACCGCTTCAGTGCCCCACGTTTTCATCGAACGGGCCTCCAACCGCATCCGTGTTACGATCTTCACCGCCCGTCCGGGTATGGTGATCGGTCGCCGTGGACAGGACCTTGAGCGTATGAAGGGCGATCTCAATAAGAAGATCGGCAAGGACATCATCCTCGAAGTACAGGAAATCAAGAAGCCCGATCTCGTTGCCCGTTTGGTCGCCGAGAACGTGGCTCTCCAGCTGGAACGCCGGATTTCCTTCCGCCGCGCAATGAAGCGTGCTGTCCAAACTACTATGGCTATGGGTGCCGAAGGGATTCGTATCCAGGTCAGTGGTCGTCTCGGTGGTGCGGATATCGCCCGTACCGAGCAACAACGCTCAGGTCGTGTACCGCTTCATACGTTGCGCGAAAATATTGATTATGGGTTCGCAGAAGCCCAAACCGTTTACGGGAAGATCGGCATTAAGTGCTGGCTCTGCCTGAAAGCGGAAGACATGCAGTTCTAACCAACTTAGGGAGACGAAAAAATGCCTCTTTTACCATCGAGAACAAAATACCGGAAGGTCCAGAAGGGCCGGGTCCGCGGAAAAGCCAAGGGCGGTGACTATCTCGCTTTCGGCGAATTCGGGATTCAGACATTGGACCGCGGTCGGATGACCGCACGCCAGATCGAAGCAGCCCGTGTGGCCATTAACCGTCACCTGAAACGTAAGGGTAAGGTCTGGATTCGCGTATTTCCTCATCTTCCAGTGACCAAAAAACCCGCTGAAACCCGTCAGGGTAAAGGTAAGGGTAGTGTCGAGTACTGGGCAGCTGTGATTAAGCCCGGCACGATCCTCTTTGAGGTCTCCGGTTGCAGCATCAGTGCCGCCCGTGAAGCATTCCGTAAGGCTGACGGCAAGCTACCATTCCGGTGCCGTTTCATCAGCCGCGAAGTATTGGATTGATCCACCGAGGAGGTACCATAGCCATGAAGAGCAAAGAAGCCCGAGAATTATCCGTCGCCGAGATCGAAAAAAAGATCCGCGACTCCCGCACCGAACTGGTGAACTTGCGTTTGCGCAAACAAACCGGCCAGGTCGAAAAGCCGCATCTGTTGAGCGAGATCCGTCGTGATCTTGCACGTCTTCAGACGATTCTGAACGAGAAAAAGACTGCTGAAGCAAAATCGGCGGCCTGAGCTAAAAGGATTTCACTATGAGCGAACGTAATAGTCGTAAAGATTTGATCGGCGTCGTCAGTTCCATTTCCGGAGAAAAGACGATTAAGGTCACCTATTTCTACAAGATTCCGCATCCCCTTTATAAGAAGGAAATTAAGCGGAAGACCGTGCTTCACGTGCACGATGATAAGAACGAATGTAAGGTCGGCGATAAAGTTGAAGTGATGGAAACCCGTCCCCTCAGCAAGTTGAAGCGCTGGCGTGTCGTGCGTGTTGTTGAGGCAGCACCCACAGTCTAACCCTTTTGAAACGGAGAATTAATCCATGATTCAAATGCAATCCAGAGTCGATGTTGCGGACAACAGCGGGGCGAAAGTCGCGCAGATGATCCGTCGTATCGGCCAGAGTAAGAAAACCGCGTCTGTCGGTGATATCGTAATTTGTAACGTCAAAGAGAGTTCTTCCGACGCGACTGTGAAGAAGGGCGAAGTGGTCCGTGCTGTAGTGGTACGGACCAAAGCTCCGATTCGCCGTGCCGACGGTAGCTACCTTCGTTTTGACGGTAACGCAGTTGTGATTATCAACAAAGACGGAAACCCACGGGGTACTCGTATCTTTGGACCTGTTGCCCGCGAACTGCGGGTCAAGTTCATGAAGATCATTTCACTTGCACCGGAGGTGCTGTAATATGGCTAAAGGTATTAAAAAAGGCGACGAAGTCGTAGTCATCGCGGGCGAGCACAAGGGTGCACGCGGCAAGGTTCTTCAAGTGATTCCAGCAAAGGATCGCGTCCTCGTTGAGGGTGTGAACATGCGCAAGCGTCACGAAAAGCAAACTCAGGACTCCGAGGGCGGTGTTGTGGAACGCGAGTCCACTCTCCACATCTCCAACGTGATGCTCCAGGAAAAGATGGAGGCACGTTCGAAGAACTAATTTGGAATCAGTTCCCGGATATGGGAATTTTTCTGAAAAGGAAATTTACGAATTTACTTGCTATGGATGAAGCAGGGGACATTCTCCTCTGCTTTTTTCCACGCAAGCTTTAACACCGGGTCGGTAATCCGGAAACACCATGAGCAAACCAAAATTACAGTCTATCTATCAGGACACAATTCTCCCCGAATTGATGAAGGAAAAGGGTTATAAGAATAGCCTTCAAGTTCCACGCCTTACCAAGGTGGTCATTAACACGGGTGTCAGTGCCAGCCTCGACAAGGCTGCGGTCGAAGAGGCCGCACGCGACGTCAGTTCGATTGCTGGTCAGAATGCTGTCATCACTCGTGCTCGCAAGAGCATCTCGAACTTTAAGCTTCGGGAAGGCATGCCAATCGGTGCAAAGGTGACTTTGCGCGGCGCTCGCATGTGGGACTTTGTCTATCGCTGTCTCAACATCGCCTTGCCAAACATCCGCGACTTTCGCGGGGTGCCTAACAAGCTGGATGGTTCCGGTAACTTCACTCTCGGAGTGACAGACCATACCATCTTCCCGGAAATTTCCACGGACGGCAGCCGCCGGACCATGGGAATGGACATTACTTTTGTCACCTCGGCCGATAACGATGCCGATGGTCACGATCTCTTGAGCCGCTTCGGGATGCCGTTCCGGAAGAATCTATCGGCCGATTCGGACACGCAAGCAGCAGCCTAACCCCAGCAAATTTACCTACCATGGCAAAGAAGTCAGCTATCCAGAGAAATTTGAAACGAGTTCGCTTGGTCGAAAAATACCAGAAAAAGCGAATCGAGTTGAAAAAGAAGCTCCTCGATCCCGATCTGTCGGACGAAGAATTTTTCAAAGCGCAAAAGCAGCTTTCCAAGCTGCCCCGCAATTCGTCGCCGGTGCGTGTTCGGAACCGTTGTTCGGTTACCGGTCGTCCCCGTGCGTACATTCGCAAGTTCGGCCTGTCCCGTATTACCTTTCGGGAACTCGCCGTCGAAGGAAAGATCCCCGGTGTGACCAAGTCATCCTGGTAAAATAAGGAGGATCGAAAAAACATGGCTATTCACGATACAATTGGAAATTTCCTCACCGCGATCCGTAACGGAAGTCGCGCTGGACGCGAAACGATCGAAACCCCGTTTTCCAAGATGAGCCTCGCCATTGGTGAGATTCTCGTCAAGGAAGGCTATCTTGCCAAGTGCGAGATGGTTGAGGCGCGTACGAACGTTTCAGCAATCCGGATGGAATTGAAGTACGTCAACAACGTACCGGCTATCACCGACCTTCAGCGCTTGAGCCGCCCAGGTTGCCGCCGTTACGCTGCAAAGGGCGAAATGCCTAAGGTCCTTGGTGGTCTTGGCTTTTCCATCGTTTCTACACCGAAGGGTGTTTTGAAAGATTCCGACGCCCGTCGCCAGAAAGTTGGCGGTGAGGTCGTTTGTGAAGTCTGGTAATCCGACGAAGAGAGGATACTGAAATGAGTAGAATTGGAAAACTTCCGGTAGCCATCCCGGAAAAGGTTAAGGCCGAAATTACCGGAAACAATGTGAAGATTGAGGGACCTAAGGGTGCTCTTTCCCAAACATTTGATCCGTCGGTCGCAATTGAATTTGCCGACGGCGAAATCCGCGTCTCCCCACAAGGAGATAGCCGCCGCGCCCGCGCTATGTACGGTACGACTCGTTCGATCATCGCGAACATGGTTGAGGGTGTTGTCAACGGTTACAGCAAGAAGCTGTTTATCGAGGGCGTTGGTTTCCGTGCCGCCGTTAATGGTAGCATTTTGAATTTGGCACTAGGATACTCCCACCCGATCAATTTCCCGATCCCGGAAGGAGTTACCGTCACAGTTGCCGACAATACTAAATTAACGGTGGAAGGTGCCGATAAACAAGCCGTTGGTGCTTGTGCCGCCCGAATCAAAAACTTCTATCCGGCCGAGCCTTACAAGGGTAAGGGTGTTCGGATTGAGGGTGAGTTCGTCCGCCGTAAGGAAGGGAAGAAGACCGCCTAACCGCAGGCCGAAGGAAAATAGCTATGAAACTTGCAAAGAAAAAGAAGCTCGCTCAAAACCGCCGCTGGAGGATCCGCAAAAAGATCCGTGGCACCGCCGAGCGTCCCCGCCTAACGGTTTGTTTCACGAACAAGCACGTGTACGCTCAGTGCATCGACGACGACGCTGCAACGACACTCGTTTACGCATCTTCCCTCGACAAAAATGGGGAAGGGGCGAAGCCAAATGTTGAAGGCGCCCGTATGCTCGGGGGCAAGGTCGCAGAACTGGCAAAAGAAAAGAGCATCGAAGCTGTCGTTTTTGACCGCGCCGGTCGTCTCTACCATGGTTGCGTGAAAGCTTTTGCTGACGCAGCTCGCGAAAACGGACTCAAATTTTAAGGCATGAGAAATCAATCCAAACACCGCTCCCCAGCTCCAGAGCCGGAAGAATCAGAATTTGTAGAGAAGGTCGTCCACATCAACCGTTGCGCGAAGGTCGTAAAGGGTGGTCGTCGTTTCAGCTTCGCTGCCTTAGTCGTTGTGGGTGACCGCAAGGGCAAAGTTGGTTTCGGTTACGGTAAAGCTAAGGAAGTTCCTGAAGCGATCCGTAAGGGAACTGAGCAGGCGCACAAGAACATGGTGCCGATTCAACTCAAAGGTGATACCATTCCTCATCCCGTAGTCGGTGAAGCCGACGGTGGACAGGTGATGCTTCGCCCAGCGAGTGAGGGTACAGGTGTCATCGCCGGTGGCGGTGTGCGCGCGGTCCTCGAAGCTTCGGGAATCAAGAACGTTCTCTCGAAATCACTGGGTTCCAACAACCAGCTCGCGATGGTCAATGCGACCATGGCCGGGCTGCTTCGCCTCCGGACGGCTGAGTCCCGGGAAGAATTGCACGCAGCACCTGCTGCATCGGCGTAAGCCAGATCCTATAGGAGACTAATACCATGCGATTGCACGAATTGATCAACAGCAACGGAGCGAACCGCTCCAAGCGCCGCCTCGGAAAAGGTGAGGGTAACGGACACGGTAAAACTTGTGGCCGCGGACATAAGGGAAGTAAGTCCCGTTCCGGTTACAGTATCCAGCCCGGTTTTGAAGGTGGACAGATGCCAATGTACCGTCGTCTTCCACAGCGGGGGTTCAGCAACTTTAAGTTCCACAAGAACTTCGCCATCGTCAATCTGGCAGATCTTGAGCGTATCGCTGAAGATGTGAAAGAGGTCGATCGTGATGTTTTGGTGAAGGCTGGACTTGTTCGCGATAACTCCCTTCCACTGAAAGTTCTAGGAAACGGTGAGATCAAGTCCGCACTGAAGGTGCGCGCTGACCGTTTTTCTGCTTCGGCCAAAGCAAAGATTGAAGCGGCCGGCGGCGAAGCTCTGACTGACTAATTATTATAACCTCCGCTCTACGGAGCGGTATGGAAGGTCCCCTGGAACATGCTGTCAGCTTTTACCAATTGTTTGAAAATCCCGGAACTGCGCCAGAGGATTTTCTTCACACTCTCGCTGCTATTCATTGCTCGCGTCGGGGCGAATATCCCGATGCCGGGTATCGACCCGGGCCCGATTAAGGCATTCTTTGCCCAACAGGCGTCCGCGGGCGGTGGAATTATTGGTTTCTACAATATGTTCACCGGGGGTGCGCTGCTCAATGGTGCGATTTTCGCACTAGGGGTCATGCCGTACATCAGTGCCTCCATCATCATGCAGTTGATGGGTGCTGTCTTCCCGGCCTTGGCCCGTCTTCAGCAAGAAGGAGAGGTTGGCCGCCAGAAGATCAGTCAGTACACGCGTTATTTGACGATCATCATCTGTGTGGTCCAGGCGATTCTGCTGATTACAGCTTTGGAGAAGAATCCAGCGACTTTGATCGGTGGTGACTTTAATCCGGCGGTTTACGGGCCGATCGTTATTTCGGGGCACTTCTGGTTTCTTCTGTTCGGCACAGTCATTCTCACTTGCGGAACCGTTATCTTGATGTGGCTGGGTGAGCAAATTACCCAGCGAGGTATCGGAAACGGGATTTCGCTCCTGATTACAATCGGGATCATCGCCGACCTTCCGGGCGCTGTGATCACCGCTGTTCGGATGTTCAATGCTCCTCCGGGTAGCGAGACCGCCGACTTGGCTCTGCCTCATGCGATTTTGATGATCGTCCTCCTGCTCGTCGTCACTGCCGGTATCGTCGCAGTGACCCAGGCGCAGCGGAAAATCCCTGTGCAATACGCCAAGCGGGTGGTCGGTCGTAAGGTATACGGGGGGCAAAACTCCTTCCTGCCGCTGAAGGTGAACTACTCAGGTGTGATGCCCGTGATCTTCGCGAGTGCCATTCTCTTGTTCCCAGCCCAGATTCTCCAGACTTTGGATGGTGCGACGGGTATGACATTCTTCGGAGATATGGCCAGTTTCTTGGCCCGGGGTACTTGGTTCTACTACCTGACTTACGGTATGTTGATCCTCGTCTTCAGTTATTTCTGGGTCTCCCTGATGTTCAAACCGATTCAGATCGCCGACGATCTGAAGAAGAACGGTGGATTTATTCCCGGTGTTCGCCCAGGTGAGCCGACTGCACGCTTCCTCGATTTCGTGATGACTCGCCTAACTTTGGCCGGTGCGCTGTTCCTGACGATCATTGCTGTCTTTCCTGACCTTCTGCTTTTCGTGTACCGGGTTCCGGGTAATGTCGCGATCTTCTTCGGGGGCACAGGGATGCTGATCACTGTCGGTGTGGTATTGGATACCATGCGTCAGGTCGAAACCACTCTCTTGCAACGTCACTATGACGGTTTCCTCAAGAAGGGTCGGATTCGCGGTCGCAGCCAGCAGGCCCGCAACCGTCAGATGATGGAATCGTTGGAACTCCGCGATTTCTGGAAAACCTGGCGTCCACTTCTCATTTTGTCTTCCATTCTGTTCATCCTCGGCTTTGTCGCCTGGTTGGTGCGGATGGCATAACCTTTGATTGTCCGTGGTTTCTGAAGAAAAGATCCCGGTCCTCCGGGAGGCTTGTCAGGTCGCAGCCCGTGTCCTTGAGGACATGTGCCAGTTTGTTAAGGCCGGGATGAACACCTATGACCTCGATCAGTTTGGCAAAAAGAAGATCGCGGAGTATGGTGCCGAAAGCGCCTGTTATCAGTATCGCGTTCGCGATCTAGTTTTTCCTTCCCACACCTGTCTCTCCGTAAACGATGAAGTGATCCATGGCATTGGCCGTTTGGATCGCGAAATCAAGGACGGTGACGTCGTATCGATCGATGTCTGCGTTCGTTATCGGGGGATGATTGGTGACAACGCCCGTACGGTTTCTATTGGCACGGCAAAACCCGAAGATGAACGGCTGCTCGCGGTTACGCGCACAGCTTTGGAACGGGGAATTGCAATGGCAGTTGCCGGAAATCGGGTAGGGGAGATCTCTCACGCGATTCAGTCCTACGTGGAAAAGAATAACTTTAATGTTGTTCGTGATTTCGTTGGACACGGTGTCGGTGAGACCATGCACGAAGATCCTCAGGTTCCCAATTTTGGTCGCCGTCGTTCTGGAGCCAAGTTGGTTCCCGGTATGGCGATCGCGATTGAGCCCATGGTGAATGCCGGAACCCACAAGGTCGATATGTTGGGTGATGGCTGGACCGCGGTCACAAAGGATCATAAACGTTCTGCCCATTTCGAACATACCGTTTTGATTACTCCGGAAGGTCCGGAAATCTTGACCCAAGTTCCTGGTGTCAGTGCATTAACCGAGGGAGGAGAAAACGCTGAGTAGATCGGTGTGTTTTGGGTATTTTTATGATTCCCTCTCGACCGATTTTCTTTCCAATCCTCTCTCAAGCCACTATCTACGGCCCTTCGCGGGCAGTATTTTATCTTTTGAAAAAAGTTAAATTTTTTCTGTTCAAGACGCAAAAAAATCTTCAACCTTATCGCTTTTCTCCACGCAAACCTGTTTGACCATGCCACGAATTTTAGGAGTAGATATTCCCGGAAACAAGAAGCTTCCATATGCCCTTCGCTACGTCTACGGAATCGGACCCACACGGGCCGATTTAGTAGTCGCTGAGTCAGGGCTGGATGCCAATATGCGGGCCCACGAACTTTCCGAAGAACAATTGAACAGTTTAGCTTCAATCGTTGCGGAAAAGCAGTATATCGTCGAAGGCGATTTGCGTCGCGAGATTGCTGGTAACATCAAGCGCCTGCAAGCGGTCCGATCGAATCGGGGTATCCGTCACCAGCGTGGACTGCCTGTTCGAGGCCAGCGCACTAGCACTAATGCACGCACCCGCAAGGGCGGTCCTAAGACCGTCGGAGTGGTTCGCAAGAAGTAAACCATTTATATTATTCCCGCTATGAGCGAAGAGGAAACTAAAGACGAAGCCATCGAAGAGCTTTCCGCAACAGCCACTACTGAAGAGGGTGGTGAGGAAAAGCCTGTTAAGCAGGAAGAAACTGCTGCGGATCTGCTGAAGAGCGATCTCGGTGATCTTAAAATTCGTAAGGCCAAAGGTAGCAAGAACATCACCGTAGGTGTTTGCAACGTACTCGCGACGTTCAACAACACCAAGGTGACTTTTGCGGACACCAAGGGGAACGTAATTTCATGGGCGAGTGCCGGTAAGTGCAACTTCCGCGGTTCGCGTAAGTCTACCGCCTATGCTTCTCAGGTTGTTACACAGACCGCCGGTCGTGTAGCAATGTCCCACGGACTGAAGGAAGTGATCGTAAAGTTGAAGGGTCCTGGAATGGGGCGTGATTCAGCTGTTCGCGCTCTTCAGGCTCTTGGCTTGATCGTGACGGAGATCATTGACGTTACTCCCGTCCCTCACAATGGCTGCCGCGCTCCTAAGCGTCGCCGCGTTTGATTCCAATTTAATCCGAAAGACAGGAACCTTTTTCAATGTCTCGTTACACAGGACCTTCGACCCGCATCAACCGCCGTTTTGGGATGGCGCTTTTCCCTTCGAACCGCGCGTTCGAAAACAAGCCTTACCCTCCCGGTCAGCACGGCCCTCGTCTCCGCCGCAAGAAGAGCGATTACGCTCTTGGCCTCGACGAGAAGCAAAAGCTTCGTTTCCTTTTCGGTCTTACCGAGAAGCAGTTCCGCATCACTTTCAAGAAGGCGAAGAATCGTCGCGGTGTTACCGGTGAACTCTTTCTTCAGCTCCTCGAAACCCGCCTCGACAGCGTTGTTTACACAATGGCACTCGGCCGTACTCGTCGTGCAGCCCGTCAGTTTGTGAATCACGGTCACGTGTTGGTGAACGGCAAGAAGGTTGACATCCCTAGCTACCAAGTAGCTCCGGGTGACAAGATTTCGGTTCGCGAAGCAACTTCTTCCCGTGCACTTGCCACTCAGAATCTCGCCGATAACCAGTATCGTCCAGTTCCTCAGTGGATCACGGTCAACGCAGATCTCCTTGAAGCTACCGTCAACCGCGTTCCAACTCGCGACGAGATGGATCACAGCATTAACGAGCAGCTGATCGTTGAATTCTACAGCCGATAAGCTATAACCGCCGCATCCCGAACTACGGAAAACTAGAGAACCATGCCCAAGAGACTTGCCAAATTCGAGCTGCCCAAACGCCTTTCCAAAGTCGAAGAAACTTCGACCGAAACTTTCGCGACGTTTGTTGCCGAGCCGTTTGAGACGGGATACGGACACACGATCGGGAATTCACTGCGCCGCGTCCTTCTGAGTTCGATCGAAGGGGCCGCGATTTCGTCGGTCAAGATCGACGGCGTCCAGCACGAGTTTCAAACGATTGAGGGTGTTGTTGAAGATGTCACCGACATCGTGTTGAACCTGAAGCGGATTCTGATCGTTTCTCATTCCAAAGATCCAGTAAACCTGATCATCAGTGCCGATAAGGCCGGTCAGATCACTGCTGCCGATATCCAGGAAGATGCGAACATCGAGATTCTTAACCCGGATCAAGTGATCTGCACGCTGGATCATCAGATGCCTTTCCGTGCCGAGATCGAGGTCAAGATGGGCCGTGGTTACTGCACCGGTGAAGAGAACAAGAAGGAAGACCAGCCAATTGGTGTCATTCCAATTGATTCGCTGTTCAGCCCGGTTCGCCTGGTTAAATATTCCGTCGAGAATACACGCGTGGGTCAGATGACCGACTACGATAAGTTGATCCTGGAGATCACTACCGATGGTCGTGTAACTCCCGATGACGCTCTCAAGCAAACAGCCGCTATCCTACGCCATCACCTCGATGTCTTTGAAGAGGTCTCGGACGACGAGATCGAATTCGAGAACGAGGCGAACGAGGTTAGCGAAGAGCAGAACCGCCTCCGCAAGCTCCTTAACATGAGCGTGAACGAGATCGAACTTTCCGTTCGTGCAGCGAACTGCTTGAACAACGCCAACATCACTACCGTTGGTGAACTCTCGATGAAGAATGAGCAGGAAATGCTCAAATATCGTAATTTTGGTAAGAAGTCGCTCAACGAAATCAAGGCGAAGCTCGAGCAACTCGGGCTTTCACTTGGTATGAAGATCGATGAGCGTCTTCTCGATAAGAAAAAGGACTGATCAACCGGACACCACCGGATAAGGAGAATCTCCCATGCGTCATTTAAAGCACCGTCACAAGCTCGGAGTGAAGACCGCCCACCGCGGCGCACTTCTTGCAAATCTTACAGCCAGTTTGATCCTGCACAAGCGGATCAAGACTACTCTTTCGAAGGCGAAAGCACTTCGCCCGTTCGCTGAGCAGGTAATCACTTTGGCCAAGAAGGCCCATGCGACTGATGATCCAGCGCGTAAACTTCATTTCCGCCGTCAGGCTGTAGCGAAGGTACGTGACCAGGAAGCGGTTGCGCTGCTGTTCTCCGACGAGCGTGTCGAAGAATTTGCTGCCCGTCCCGGTGGTTACACCCGCATCTACAAGCTTGTACCTCGCCAAGGCGACGCTGCAAATCTGGCGATCATCGAGATGATCGATGCCGATGATGAGGGCTACACCAAAGCGAAGAAGACTCGTAAGCGTTCACGTCGATCCGGCAAGAAAGCTGAAGAATCTACCGAAGAAGTAGCTGTAGCTGCAGAAGAAACCGCTTCGGCGGAGTCTGCACCTGTAGAAGCGAGCACCGACGAATCTTCCGAAGCAGCTGCAGAAGAATCTGCACCTGAAAAGAAGTAGTTTGGAAGCAGGGGATTGATCGGATTACGAGGTAATTGGCGTCGATGTTTGACGTTCCTCTTCCGATCTTTTTCACGGTCTTCGTTACGATCGGCCTGCTGCTGATCTTTGCACTCTGGATCTATTACGATCGCTTGGGCGTGCGGCGCCACGATCGGTTGAATCAGACGGTCTTTCACTGCGTTCGCTGTGGGAAGCTTTATGGGGTGCATGGAGAGGTGAAGCAGGCGGAGTGTCCGGATTGCCAGTTGAAGAACATTCCTCTTCGATTCTAGGCTCCCGGATGCCGTGAGTTTCGCGATTTCCCCGCTTTTTCCGTCCTAAGGCGAACTTCCTCTTGCCTGATTCAGCCCTAATAGTTCAAATCTCACAATGAAGTCGCAGAAGATCGCTGTCCTGGATTTTGGGTCTCAGTATACCCAAGTCATTGCTCGCCGTATCCGCGAGTGTAACGTCTATTCGAAGATTTTTTCGTATAATGTTTCGGCAGAGACTCTTCGTGAGGAGGGTATTCAAGGCGTCATCTTTTCCGGAGGCCCGGCGAGTGTCCTGAAGGAGAACTCGCCAAAGCCCGACGCAGCAATTTTTGAATTGGGCGTCCCGATTCTTGGCATCTGTTACGGGGTCCAACTCATTGCGTTGATGATGGGTGGAGAGGTCTCCCGTAGCGACCGTAGAGAATACGGTCACGGCACTTTGCGCACTAAGAGCAATAGCCGTCTGCTGGCTTCATTGCCGCCTGAGATCCGGGTATGGAATTCTCACGGTGATCGCTTGGTTCAATTGCCCGAAGGTTTTGTCCCTGTGGCCGAGACCGAGAATTCTGAATTCGCCGCTATCGAGAATGCGGAGAAAAACATTTTTGGTCTTCAATTCCACCCTGAGGTGTCTCACACCGAGTGTGGTGCCGAGATTCTCCGGAATTTTCTCTTCAAGGTCTGCGGTTGTACCGGGGATTGGTCTATGGCCAATTTCATTGAACGTTCGGTGGAAGATATCCGCCAATATGTGGGCGATGAGCACGTAGTATTAGGCTTGAGCGGAGGCGTGGATTCTTCTGTAGCGGCTGCGCTGATCCATAAGGCGATCGGTGATCAGTTGACCTGTGTCTTCGTCGATAACGGTCTTCTCCGTCTTCACGAGCGCGAGCAGGTAGAACTGTTGTTCCGCGAGAATTTTTCGATGGATCTCCGAGTGGAGGATCAGGGTGATCTCTTCCTCGAGCGTCTGCAAGGCGTCGTCGATCCAGAAGAGAAGCGGAAGAAGATTGGAAATGCCTTTGTGGAGGTATTTGAGATGGCGATCAAGAAGATCGGTGATGTGAAGTTCCTGGCTCAAGGTACTCTCTATCCCGACGTCATTGAGAGTGTTTCCATCGATGGTAATCCCGCGGCATTGATCAAGAGTCACCACAATGTGGGCGGTCTCCCTGAGAAAATGCGCCTGAAGCTCCTCGAGCCCTTGCGGAATCTGTTTAAGGACGAGGTTCGTCTGCTCGGTCGGGAGTTAGGTTTGCCGAAGGATGTACTCTGGCGTCAGCCATTTCCCGGTCCTGGTTTGGGCGTACGCGTGCTCGGCGAGATTACGAAAGAGTATCTTGAGATTCTTCGTGGTGCTGATGCCATTCTCCAAGAGGAAATGGTTAAGGCCGATTTTTACTACAAGGTATGGCAGAGCTTCTGCGTATTCCTTCCAGTTCGCACCGTCGGTGTAATGGGCGACGAACGGACCTATGACTTCGTCATAGCTCTGCGTATCGTTGAAAGTGCCGATGCCATGACCGCCGATTGGGCCCGAATGCCCCATGATTTGATCCGGATGATTTCTAATCGGATCATCAATGAGGTCGATGGTGTGAACCGTGTCGTCCTCGACGTGAGTTCCAAGCCGCCGAGCACGATCGAGTGGGAGTGATCCGGTAGCGCAGGATCGTTCCGAATACGATAGCGGTAGGGCAGAATCGCTCGGGGTCATCCTCGCTAAGGCACCCCTAGCCGGTTCGGCAGTAGGCGCTAAAGCGACCTACCCACGTGGGGCATGGCTTAAGCCTTGCCCACGCATCCACAGTCAACCCTCCCGGGTTCCCCCGTAGTAGCCTCCCGCGCCAAGGCACCCTTAGGCGGTTCGGTGGTAGGCGCTAAAGCGACCTACCCACGCTAACTCCTTGCCCAAGCATCCACAGTCAACCCTCCCGGGTTCCCCCGTAGTAGCCTCCCGCGCGAAGGCAGCCGTAGTCCGTTCGGTGGTAGGCGCTAAAGCGACCTACCCACGTTAACTCCTTGCCCACGCATCCACAGTCAACCCTTCCGGGTTCCCCCGTAGTAGCCTCCCGCGCGAAGGCAGCCGTAGTCCGTTCGGCGGTAGGCGCTAAAGCGACCTACCCACGTTAAGCCTTGCCCAAGCATCCGCAGTCAACCCTCCCGGGTTCCCCCGCAGTATCCTCCCGCGCCAAGGCAGCCGTAGTCCGTTCCACAAGAGTCGCGAAAGCGACCGATCCACCGCAGCATCAGTCTGCTGGGCCGACGACTCGGCGACAGAAGACGGTCGGATTGTGGATGGGTGGGTATGAGGGCAGGATGGCTGTGAAGCAAGCGAACTAGCGAGTCAGCTCGCGGATTGCCGCGAACACCTGTTCGGCAGAAATCGCCTCAAAGCACCGTTTCCATCGATCTTGACGGGATTCGTTTTTGTTCGCGGGCAGATCGGAAATTAGCGTTCGGGTATGGTTCCCGATGGGGGCCCAGCGGGTAGGGGAGTGGATGGGATCGCACTGTCCCATGAGGCAGACTAGCGGTGCTCCCACTGCCGCAGCGAGATGGGCGGGACCGCTGTCTCGCGAGACGACCACGGAGGCGCTCTTTAGAAGCGAGGCAGTTTCGAGGAGAGAGTCTTTTCCGCCGCGATCTTCCCATTTTGATTCGGAGATGCCGCGCGCGCGAAAGGCTTCAGCGGTCGCTGTCGATGGTTCGGATCCGGTCAAAATGAGGTTCCAGTCGAGTTCGTGGACCAGCATCTGCCCGAGTTCCGCATACCGGGAAGCGGACCAGCGGGGTTTGTCGCCGAAGGCTGCAGGGTGAAAGACCGCGTACGGTTGCCCATCGATTTTCTCCCAACTCTTCTGGAAGTCCTCTACGTGGAGGGAGGGACGAATCGGATCGGGAGGCGTGCAGCCGATTTTCTGGAGGAGATCGAAATTGCAGGCCGCTTCATGTTTCTTTCCCAGATGCCGGGTGTAGGGAATGCTTTGATTGAGTGCGACTTGGCCGAGCTGCTTGCGGTAGCCCAGTCGTCGCGGCATTCCCGCGATCGCCGCGGCAAACTGCAGGTCGTTGTCGGGATGGAGAAACACGATGCAGTCGGCGGGATGGTTGCGAAAATATTCCCGCCATTGACGCACGCGATCCCAGTGAAACCCTTTGGCT
This sequence comes from Opitutia bacterium UBA4506, assembly GCA_002388665.1. Lineage (GTDB taxonomy): Bacteria > Verrucomicrobiota > Verrucomicrobiia > Opitutales > Puniceicoccaceae > Puniceicoccus. The sequence goes on from DGMY01000091.1 coordinate 89,027, forward strand.
CCGGCACCGGGAGGGCAGGGAACGGCTTCGATCTCCGGAGTATTTTCGAAGAGAGGAACGAGTTCGGGGCGCACCAGAATCCGGATGGATGCCTCGGGAAACTCTCTTCTCAGCGGGGCAAAGGTCGCTGAGGTGAGGATGACATCGCCAATCCGATCGGTACGGGAAATGATAATCCGCTTCATGGTTGTGACCTCCGGGGGAGGACGGTTTGGGACGAGAGAATTTTTTCCGCAAGCTGCTGGGTGTTGTCGCGGGAGAGAAAGTGGTCTTCAACCCAGCGTCGGCCGTTCTTCGATAGCTGTAGGCGTTTCGGATAATCGTTCCAGACTGCGAGTAGAGAATCGGCCCATTGGGAAGGGTCATCCCCCTCGAATACTACGCCGGTTTCTCCGTCCGTAATCGCTTCCAGCACACCCGGTGCCGGTCGAACCAATACCGGCAGACCGTGGGCGAGGGCTTCGGGAACCACGTTGGGGAGTCCGTCTCGATCGCCATCCTTGGAGATTACGCCAGTGAAAACGAAAAGGTCGGATTGGCCGAAAAATGGTTCCACTTCTTCACGGGGAAGCGCTCCCGTGAGCTGCACTTGATCGGTGAGGTGAAGTTCGTGGAGGGTGTTTTCAATCTCTTCGCGCAAGGGTCCGTCCCCAATGATCGTCGCTTGAAAGACGATGCCGCGCTCCCGTAGCGCTGCGCACAGGCGGAGAAATTCCGGATAGCCCTTCTTGGCGACGAGTCGGCCTATGGAGAGGAGCCGCAAGGTTGTTCCCTCCTTGCGAGGATGTGTCGGCGTAGGCAATTGTTGGAGACCTCGTCGGATCAGGCAGACTTTCTCGGCGGGGGCTCCTCTGCGAACCAACTCTTCAGCGGCGGCTTGAGTGGATGTTCGTATCCAGGCAGCGCTGGCGATTTTCTCCCGGAGCAAGCAGTCACCACCGTCTTGAAATAGATCGTAGGCGTGGGCGCCAAATGAGTAGGGCGCTCCGGTGAGGTGGTGAATGGTCCAGGCAGTTGTTGCTGGCGCTGTGGCCCATATGCAGTGAATCCACTTGGGAGGGGAGTCATAGACTTGGTCGGCGAGAACGATCCCCATTCCCGTTCCAAGGAGTGTCTCCTGAAGATTGAGAAATGAGCGGGGGAACCGTCGGATGACTGATTCGAGGATTCGGAATAAGCCGGCCGGGTTGCGGATCAACCATCGAGGAATGCGCCAAAAGAGGCTGAACAGTCCCGCGATCGGCATCTTTTGCACCGGAATGTCCTGAGCCTCGCCCCCTTTCCATAGCGAAATGGGCTGGAGCCGGACGGAGTGAATCAGGTGTCGAACCTCGCGCTCGACAAATGTTTCCGACAGACGCGGAAAAGTGGTACAGAGATAGAGAACCTTTCCGCTGGGATTTCGGCTTTGCATTTGCTGGGCATCATGATGCCTCGACGCACTGCTATGGGGAGAGGAGCCCAAGGCTCTCCTGCTTGAGGGGCTTTAGGACGTGTGAACGGAGGCGTGAGCCGATCCATTCACTTTCGCAGCCGGTTCTTCGCAGGTTTCCTCTTTTGCGCAATCGAAGGCTAGAGAGATCTCCTCGGCGAAGGCCGCTTTCTCGTTTCCGACCGTGATCAATCCCTCGAAGATTGCGATGGGGCGGCGAATGCGTTTGAGCTTCACTTCCATCGTAAAGAGGTCGCCAGGGCGGCAAATTCGGTGACAGCGGACACCATCACAACTTTTGAAGAAAACAGTTTCCGATAGGACAGGTTGTTTTACATGCCCCTCCGATTTTAGGAGGAATAGAACCGCGAGCTGCCCCAGTGCTTCGAGCATGATCGAAGCGGGTACAACGGGATTGTTCTTGAAGTGGCCTTCGAGGAAAAATTCGCCCCCATCGACGCGATATTCTCCCTTCGCTGAATCCTGCCCAATCGTCGCACGGTTGAGGAAGAGAAAGGGCGGTTGCTGTGGCAGAACCGATGCAATCTCCTCGAAGCCGAGCGAAGCCGCACGCTTCGGTGTCGGTGCGCCGGTAGCCTTACTGTCCATGTAGGCTTGGATGTCTTCGAAGGTCCGCAATTCGCGAAGTTCTTCGTTGTCGAACGAAATGTTGAGAGTCTCCTCCACCAGAATGATGATCTCCATCATTGTGAGTGAGTCGATGCCCAGGTCCTCAAACAGACGAATCTCGGTCTTCCCGGAATGGAGGAGCGGTTTCGCCTCGGGTTCGAGGAAGCGTTCGATGATGCCCGATACGATGACGGGTATCAATTTAGAGTTAGAGGTCTCCCGATACTCGACCGCTGCGTCGAAGGTGCCTTCGGGACACCGCTTGAGCGATTCTTTCAGTTTGAGAGTATCTTCTGGAGATAAGGTTACTGTAGCCACTGTGGAAATTTGATTCAAACGGCCTCCGATTGCGATGGTAATACGGAGTACCTTGGATGAAATAAGGTTATGCCGAAATTTATGTTTGAATGACGAGAATTATTGAAGCTCCTAATGGTTCCTGCAATAGAAATATTTGCATGCGATTAGAGGTAAGACGCATATAGTCCTCACAACGTTCATGATTTTTTAATGAAAAAAACAGAAAAGCCCGAAAAACCAGTAATTCTTACCTGTGCGCAGCCATCAGGAGTGCTCACCCTAGGCAATTATCTCGGGGCTCTCCGTAACTGGGCGACGCTTCTCGATACTGCAGAATGTTTTTTTGGAATTGTAGACATGCATTCCATAACAGCAAAAAACGTTCCAGCGGAGTTGCGCAAGAATTCTATCTCATGTTTGGCCCAATACATTGCCTGCGGAATGGATCCTGAAAGGTGTCACCTGTTCATGCAGTCCCATGTGATCGGCCACACTGAACTTGCCTGGGTCCTCGGGTGTCAGACTCCGATCGGGGATCTCCAGCGCATGACCCAGTTCAAGGAGAAGGCCGCGAAGCTCGGCTTCTCTGTTACCGAAGGGGAGGATAATGGTATGCGGTTCAGTCACGACGGGGCTCGGGCGCAGGCCTCGGTTAATTCCGGGTTGCTCTTCTATCCCGTTCTCATGGCGGCCGACATTTTGCTCTACAACGCTGATCAGGTTCCCGTCGGCGACGATCAACGCCAGCATCTGGAGTTGTGCCGCGATCTGGCGCGTAGGTTTAATCATAACTACTCCGACACGTTTACGGTGCCGGAACCATTGATTCCGAAACAGGCCGCGCGCATTCGGTCCCTTCAGGCCCCGGAGAAAAAGATGTCCAAATCTGACGACGATCCTCTCGCGACGTTGTATTTGTTGGACCCTCCGAAGCTCATACGGAAAAAGATCATGTCTGCGGTCACCGATTCGGATGGCGAAATTCGATTCGGCACCGATAAGCCGGGGATTTCAAATCTTCTTCAGATTTTAGCCGCCACTGGAGGCGAGTCGATCGAGACTCTTGTCCACTCTTTCGAGGGCAAGGGCTATGCCGAGCTAAAGAGTGCTACCGCCGATTCGGTTGTAGCGTTGCTGGAGCCTGTACAGAAAAGGTATGAGGAGTTGATGGCCGATAAGGGATACTTGGAGTCTGTTTTGAAGGTGGGGGCTGAAGCCGCCCAGCAAAGAGCCTATCGAACGCTGTCAAAGGTCTATCGGAAGGTTGGCTTCTATCCGAGAGCCCGATAGGGATGAGTAGTCGATTTGATAGTCGTTCCTTTCAGGAGGAGTCGTTGCCACCTTGGCGTTCTTGGGTGTCCCGGATTTCAGGTGTAGCCTGTTTCCTGGCCGCGGTTATGGCGGGGATCGCGATCTGGAGAGAGCCCAGTGTGGTCGGTGTGCTCGTTTTCGGAACCTGCGCAGTCGTCGGGGCTGTCCTGATCGCTCTTCCGGAATATTTTCGCTATTTTGCCGCCCTTCGGGAGATGCCCCCTTTGCCCGGCCGGGTAGAAGAGGCTTTCGACGAGATGTACGAAAATCTGCGAGAGATGCGGGATGCCGTAAATCGGGTCGGAGAGATCGTCGAGGGGCAGGATGAAGAGATTCGGGCTCTCGGAAATTCCGGCGGTACGGGTGAGGAAGAGAATGCCTGGAAAGATGAGGTAGAGGAGGCAGTCGTGCGCCTGCGGTTGGATTGCGATGCGATCGAAGAACGTTTGCGACCAATTTTGCCGGACGAAGAGAAAGCGACTGCTCGGTCGTTGCCCAAGGGTCTTTTGGCAAAGGCTTTGTCTGGGGCTGGCAGGGGAAAGGGGTTTCCACTTCCCTCAGAGGGTCAGGGGCCGGGTGGTCGCTGATCGCGGGGTTCTTGCAACAGGTTTGTCGCAAAGCTCAATACTCGGGAGTTTTTCATGATTCCTGCCTTGTCCTCGCTCCAGTTGGCAAGGAGAAGGTAGGCAAGTCATGAAGATCGTTCTGGTTACCGAAACTTTTCCCCCTGAGGTCAACGGAGTTGCGATGACCAATCAACGCTTAGTGCGCGGATTGGTGGCAAAAGGTCATGAGATCATTCTCGTGAAGCCCGGTAAGAAACGGGAAGCGGCCGAAGCAAAAGATGGGTGGCAGGTCTTCCCGGTTTTTGGGGTCCCGATCCCCAATTATCAGGGGCTGCGCTTCGGGATGCCGCGACCGGGCCGATTGAAGGCGATGCTTCGGCGCGAGAAACCGGATGTGGTTCATGTCGCCACAGAGGGCCCCCTCGGTGTGTCCGCTTTACGCTCGGCTCGAAAGCTGAAGATCCCAGTTACTTCGACTTTTCACACCAATTTTCAGGACTATTGTGCCGATTATGGGTTCCCTTTTCTCGAAAAGTGGGCGATGCGGTACTTGCGGTGGTTTCACAATTCCTGCGTCCTGACCACGGTGCCCGATCCGAGTCTGATCGAGCGCTTGCGGGAGGCGGGGGTAGAGCATTTGCAGATGCTGGGACGGGGTGCCGACACGCAGTTGTTTCGCCCTTCTCGGAGGAGTGATGAGCTGCGCAAGAGCTGGGGGGCCGGGCCTTCGGATCCTGTGGCCCTCTACGTCGGGAGAGCCGCAGCGGAGAAAAATATTCCGCTTACGTTGAAGGCTTGGGAACGTGCTCGGAAGAAATGTCCGGAATTGAAGATGGTGGTTGTCGGAGATGGCCCGGTCCGGAAAAAATTGGCGAAGCGCTGGCCGGATGTCATCTTCGCGGGGATGCGCTATGATGAAGATTTGGCGAGTCACTATGCTTCTGCGGACTTTTTCGTTTTTGGAAGTACCTCCGAGACTTTCGGGAATGTCGTGGTTGAGGCAATGGCCAGTCGCTTGATCGTGCTGACGTACGATTACGCGGCAGGGCATCAGTTTATCGATTCCGGAGAGAATGGTTTTCTCGCTCCTTTCGATAATCCAGAGGAGTTTTGCCGAATGGCTGAGGAATTGGTCGTCAACCGAAAGGACTGGGATGGTTTCCGAAGCGAGGCTTTGGAGACCGCAGAAACCTATCCGTGGCAAAATACAATCAACCGATTTGAGGGAATGTTGGTGCGCGCCGCTGCCGGTGGATTTCCTGACGAAGATTCCTTGAGCGAAGCCTTGGCCACCCATACGGTGGTCGAATGAAGGTTTTTGTCTTCGGAGCTTCCGGTTTGGTCGGATCCGCGATCGCACGCGCTTGTGTGCGGCGTCGGATCGATACGTTCACGTTTGTCGGCTCGCGCGCTTCCGGTGTTTCCGGCGTAGTCTCCGAGCGATCCATCGACAATACCGACCGTGAGGCGGTCGAGCGGTTGATTTTAGAGGAGTGGCCCGATGTGGTGGTCAATGCCGCCGCAATCAGTAGCCCGGCGGAGGTGGATCGCAATCCCGCCCTCGCGGAGAAGGTCAATGTGGCTTTCCCTCGTCAGGTCGCGATGTTGACCCGGCACATCGGGGCCCAGTTTATCCACCTTTCTACGGATATGGTCTTCGATGGAGAGTTGGGCGGGTACCGATCGACTTCGACTCCTTGTCCTACTGGTCTGTACGGACAGTTGAAGTTGCTGGCAGAAAGAGAGGTGCTCAAGTTTAACGACGAGAAGCCGGTCGTTTTGCGGATTACGATTGTGAACGGAAACAGCGTGACCGGACAGCGCAGTGTTCACGAAAAACTTCTCGGGATGATTGCTGCAGGTGAAAAACCTCAGTTGTTTTCAGATGAGATTCGGCAGCCGTGCTCGGCTGGAAGTGTTGCCGAGGTAACAGTGGAATTGGCCGAACGGAGTGATTTGCACGGCATTTTTCATTGGGCGGGAAGCGATGCCGTCTCGCGGCTCGATTTAGGCCGGGCGGTATTGCGCCGCTTTGGTCTTTCGGAGGATTGTTTGGAGGGCGTTGAGGCAGCTTCGCTCGATGCTTCTTCGAAGAGGCATCGGAATCTCACTTTAGAGCTGGAGCCGCTGGCGGGAAAATTGAAGAACAAGCCCATGTCTCTTTCGGAGCAGATGAATGAGTTGAAGCCGCCCGCTCATTTGTACCGCTGGATTCGCGAGAACGGAAAGCTGTAGGTCACCGTTCGTTTTCGGTAGAACCCGTGATTTTTAGGTCGGCCGCTCTTCCGTAGTCGATCGAGGGGTCGGTCCCGGATTCGGAGGAGTGGGATGGGGCCCGAGAGAATCGGGAGAGCAAGGTTTTCCTGATGGTTGCTTGGACGCAGACTCAGTCTGCCTGGCGATTCTTCCCTGCCGGATTGTGTATCCTTTTAAGGAGTTGGGCGCTCAGGCGCGGCGGCGGGGGCTGCGCTGCTGGATGGAGGGGAATTGACTCGGAGAGTGCCATTTGCCAAAAATCCTTGGAATTTGGGCAAAAAAGAGGGGCGCGGTCTACCCCAAAACCGCGCCCCATTTAGCTTTCTGCTTTATTGTTACCCCAATCTCCCTTTACGGGAGAAAGTTTGAAACTTAATATGGTTATGACAATGCGGATGGAGTTGGTCCTTGCAAGCGAAAAAAATAAAAAAGGGATCTTTTTTGAAAAATCTTCGGCGAAGGCCCGCAGGAGTGGGCTTCAGCAGGTTGACAGTGCCCCAATTCTTCCCGATTTTAGATGAAATGGGCAACCAATCAAAAGATCCTGAGGGGAAAGCGAAGATTTATCTGACCAAAATCATTGGAGGGAAGGTTTTTGAGTCCGTAATCGAGAAGGGTTCCGGGAACAGTACCCTACTGGGGACTTCCGGCTATTCTTTGATTGCAGATGGGGATAACCTGGGGCGGATCAAAAATCGGATATCCATTGAGTGCCCGGTTTGCGGGTGTTCGAAGGAGAAGTTCGAGGACACCGGGCGGTTTGGTTGCCCCGAATGCTATCAGGTTTTCGGTCCGTTTCTCACGTCGATGTTGCGCAAGATGCACAAGGGTGTGCGCCATGTCGGCAAGATTCCCCGGAGTCGGGTCACCAAGGAGGTGATCGAGGAAAAGGTGAAGGTTCTAAGTGATGAACTGGCCCAAGCCGTTAAATTTGAGAACTTCGAAGAGGCTGCCCGCTTGAGGGATGAGATTCGAGGCCTCCAGGATTCGTTGAAGTCAGAGCTGTGAATCGCCGGTTGTTGGTAATGGCGATCGTGGCCGCGATCGTAGTTTTGGTGGTTGGTTGTGCTGGAGTCCTCCTGATTCCCGATCGGTGGCTGGATGATGCGTGGCAATTGATGACGGTTGGGTGGGACCGGTTGGGTGAGCATCCGTTTCTATTGTATGCGCTGATTGTCATCCTTCCCGCATTTCCGATTCCCCAGACTCCGTTTTTGATTCTGGCTGGGATGGTCTATTCCGAGTCACTGGGGGAGGGGTTTGGCGCCGCCGTCGCTGCGAGTGCCGTGGCTCTCAATATTCTGTGGTCCTATTTCCTTACAGTAGGGCCGCTCCACCATCTCGCTGAGAAAATTCTCTCTCGGTTCGGGTACAGTGTTCCCAAGATTCCATCGGAAGATCATCTCAAATTTTCGTTCCTTATTCGTGTGACTCCGGTCTTGCCCATTTGTGTGCAGAACTACCTTCTCGGCCTCCTGAAGGTGCCGCTGCACAAGTACCTTTTGGCGAGCTGGACCACCCAGGTTCCGTTGGCTTTCGCCGTCGCGCTGACCGCTGGTGCTATTTTGGAGGGAAATTTGGTTCTGGTGCTCCTGGCTGTAGGAGTTCTCCTTGGTTTGGCCTTCGCTTTGAAATGGTTGCGCCGGCGACTGAGAAAAGATCCCCATTTGAAGGGCGTGGATGAACAGGTAGGTGTTGAGGAGCCTGTGAGCGCGGTCAGTAAATCATGAGACCCAGCCCCCAGGATGCGATCGGGGTCTCCGAGTTGAATCGGGCCCTAAAGCGAATCATCGAAGATGGGTTCCCCGCGGTCTGGGTCCGTGGGGAGGTGTCCAATCTTCGCAAGCAGGCCAGCGGTCATTCGTACTTTTCTCTCAAGGATTCCGGTGGCCAAATCTCAGCGGTATTGTTCCGGGGAAATGCGATGCGGGCCGAGTGTGAGCCGCGGGACGGTCTACAGGTGATCGCATTTGGTGAATTGTCGGTCTACGAGCCGCGGGGAACCTACCAGATCATCGTCCGGGAACTGATTGAGGACGGTATCGGACGACTCCAGCGGGAATTTGAGAAACTCAAGGAGCAGCTGCGAAGAGAGGGTCTTTTCGACTCGGATCGAAAAAAGGCGCTTCCGTGGCTTCCGTTGAATGTGGGTGTGGTGACTTCTCCCAGTGGAGCCGCTGTGAGAGATATGATCAGCGTATTCCGAAGAATGAATTGGCCCGGAACGTTGAGAGTATTTCCTTCCACAGTGCAAGGCGATGCGGCGATTCCCTCTCTTGTTCGTCAGGTCCGGCGAGCTTCCGAAATGAAAGAGCTCGATTTACTCGTCGTGGCTAGGGGAGGGGGGAGTCTGGAGGATCTCTGGTGCTTCAATAGCGAAAAGCTTGCAAGAGCGCTCTCCAATTGCCCTTTGCCAACGATTTCGGCTATTGGGCACGAGACAGACGTGGTCTTGACCGATTTCGTCGCTGATTTGCGAAAAGAAACTCCAACTGGCGCCGCAGAGTGGATCAGCAGTGCCGTGGCTCAGGTACAGCGGGATTTTGAATCGCTGGGAGATTTGCTGTTGCGCAGCGGTCGGGAGTCGCTTCGAGAACGTTTGGCGGAGCTGGAGCGCCTGCGAGCCCGAACGGTAGCGAGGCCATTTTTGCGTCAGATTGAGGTGAGCTCGCAGCGGCTTGATGAGTGGCAGGACCGGATGGTCCGAAGGATTGAGGAGGCTTTTATCTCCAGATGGAAGGATCAGTCGGCGATTCAAGCACGATTGATGGTTAAGTCGCCCGAACGGGAATTAGTGCGAAAGAATTCGGACGTCGAATCCCTGCAGAAGCGATTTAAATGGGTGGTTGATCGGAGAATGCAGGAGAAGAAGGAACGCGTCGAAGCAGTGATTCCCGTTTTGAGGGCCGGAGGTCTGGACCACAATTTACGGCGCGGATTTGCCATTGTCAGAGATGAAAAAGGAATGACGGCAGGACGAGCCAGTGCTTGGAAAGAGGGGGATTCGATGTCCATCGAGTTCGTCGATGGAAAGGTCCAGGTGCGCGCCGAGAAAGTTTTTTTGACGAAGAAGTAGGTCCATCTCCGGCCGGCTTTGAAATTCCACGCTTGCCCTTCGCTCGATTGATCATTGCTTCAAGGAATGGCTTTGGATCGCTTAAAAGGTATCAAAGATCAATATGATGTGATCGTAATTGGAAGTGGGCTCGGTGGGTTGACCGCCGCGAACACTTTGGCGAAGGCTGGAAGGTCGGTTTTGGTGCTCGAGCATCACTATCAGTTAGGAGGGCTAGCCACTTGGTTCAAGCGCCCCAGAGGCCATATTTTCGATATCTCTTTGCATGGATTCCCTTACGGAATGCTCAAATCCTGCCGGAAGTACTGGACCCGCGAGATCTCCGATTCGATTGTCCAATTGAAGGATGTTCGCTTCATCAATCCCCAGTTTGATGTGTGGACGACGTTCGATCGTAGCGATTTCAGTCGCATCCTCGAGGAGGATTTCAAAGTGCCCCGGAATACCGTGGAAGCTTTCTTTCAGCACTTGCGGGCGATGAATTATTACGATCGAGATGATCGAACCACGGGTGAGATGTTCGAGGAGTTCTTCCCCGGTCGGTCGGACGTTAAGCGCCTATTGATGGAGCCCATTGCCTACGCAAACGGCTCCTCCGAGGACGATCCGGCCATTACTTTCGGAATCGTTTTCTCCAATTTTATGAGCAAGGGAGTCTTCACCTTCCAAGGCGGTACCGATGTGCTAGTCGGGAAAATGGAAGAAGAGCTGATCAAGAATGGTGTAGATATTCGCAAAAAAGTTCTCGTCGAGAGAATCGAGGTGGAGGAGATAGAAGGGAAACCCTGTGTCCGTGGAGTGACCGCCAATGGACGGTTCATTCCGTCGAAAGCAGTGGTCTCGAACGCCAATGTGAAGAACACCACTCAGAAGCTGATCGGTGAAGAACATCTCACTCCCGAGTATGCCAAAGCTGTTGAGGGTGTACGGGTCAATACCAGTTCATGTCAGGTCTACATGGGCATCCGAAAAGGTGAATCCATCGATAACATCGGTGATTTGGTTTTCACCTCCCAAGCCCCCAAATTTTCAAGCAAAGAATTGACCGACATCAACACAACGAGTCGAACTTTCTCACTCTACTACCCCGAAATGCGCCCTCATTTAGACCCGGCGAGGTACTCAGTCGTCGCCTCCCTAAACGCAAAATGGTCCGATTGGGAGAATTTAAGCGAGGAAGAGTACGAGCGTGAGAAGAAGCGCCTTTGCGAAGAGTCGATCCAATCTCTCGAAACATACCTACCAGGAATTCGAGGAAAATTGGATCACGTGGAAGCGGCCACGCCAAGAACGGTCAACTACTACACCAGGCACATCGGAGGAACCTCTTTCGGAACTAAATTCGAAGGCCTGCAAGTCTCCATGGATCTCCCAGAACAAATCCCCGGACTCTACCACGCCGGCAGCGTAGGAATCATTATGTCAGGATGGTTGGGAACCATCAATTACGGCGTAATTGTATCCAGCAAGGTAGACCGCTTCCTGGGTACTCCATAAACCACAGAGGCTAGCCCCAAATCTCACTCCCACAACGAAAATATAGGTCAGACAAATTAGTATTGACGGCGGTCGAGGCGTAGTGGTAGTTTT
>DGMY01000090.1 GCA_002388665.1 Opitutia bacterium UBA4506
AATAACCGCCAAGACTAACACTCAAACCGGTGCAGTTCTGGGGGTCTCTTCAGACCCACTTGAATCTTCGTTCAAAAATAAAGGCTTGGTTGGAACTTCTGGGGTTCAGTGCAAGACGGATGACGGAGAAGGAGAACGACGAATACCGTGAGGGGAAGCGGCGGAGCGCTTAGAGCTTTCTTTTCGACTTCCGCAGAATGCAGTGAGACGAAAGTCGGAAGGTGTCGGAGCGGTGGCGAAGGATTCTGCTCCTATGGGGACCTTTTGAATTGTGAAGATTCTGTCAGGCTTTTAGGAATCGTTGTAGATGAAGGTCTTGCTCACTTTTACTGGTTTCCACGATCCGTTTTCGTCCGATTCTGGAAATACGGAGACGGGCCCTGTATTGACCGCGCTTTCCGAGGTCGCATTTGACCGAGTTTTCCTCTTTTCGACCCCGCGAATGCAGGAGTTTTCCTCACAGACTCTTGCCAATATCAATTCACGCGGTCTTTGCAGCGAAGCCGAAATTCTTTCGGTCGAAGTCCGGGACCCTACCGATTATCGCGCGATCATTTCTTCGATTAGAACTCATTTCCGACATATCGTGAGCGTCTGCCCGGAAGGTGAGTTCACGATCGTGCTATCTTCGGGGACTCCCCAGATTCACGCCTGCTGGTTGATGCTGGTCGCCAGCGGTGAAATCCCGGCGCGATTGTTGCAAACTTTTCCGAGGCGATTTGCGGAACCGGGTAAATCACTCGTCCGGGAGGTCGATCTATCGGGAGAGTTTTTTCCGAGGATGACTCTGAGAGAGAGGATGCCTGTATCCGATGAAAGTGGCACCAGCGAAGAGAATCTTCTCGCTGCGAGAGTTCAGATCGGTCTTGTGGGCGAGGATCCTGCGTTTTTGAAAGCCGTTAAAGAGGCATCGATTTACTCCGGTTACGATGAGATCGACCTCCTGTTACTTGGAGAAACGGGCACTGGAAAGGAGCGCTTTACCGAGTTGGTTCATTTGCTCAGTGAGCGCGCTACAAAGCCTCTGGTCACGGTTAACTGCAGCAGCATCCCCACCGAATTGGTGGAGAGCCATCTTTTCGGTCACAAGAAAGGGGCTTTCACCGGGGCCGCCAGTGATCAACCCGGAAAATTTACGGTCGCCGATGGAGGGATTTTATTTCTCGACGAACTCGGTGAGTTGCCTCTTTCGGCTCAAGCCAAATTGCTAAGAGTTCTTGAGAATGGGGAAATCGAACCAGTTGGCCATGCCACCTCCACCTCTTTGAAGGTAAACGTCCGCGTTATAGCCGCTACCAATCGGAATCTAAGGGAGATGGTGGCCAAGGGAAGCTTCCGCGAGGATCTCTACCAGCGCTTCGATGCAACGGTTCGGATCCCTTCTCTCCGCGAAAGACGTTCTGATATACCGCTTCTCTGCAGTTTTCTACTGGAAGACTGGAACCGAAAACACAAGCGGCAGCATCTTCTGACTCCGAAGGCCTTGTCTGAGTTGATGAAGTATGATTGGCCCGGCAATATCAGAGAGTTGCGAAAGGTAATCACGCAGTCCGCTATGCTCACAGCGGGCAAAAAGATCGATACGAAAGACCTACGCTTCGAATTACCGATCGCGGACGATTCCACATCGGCGATCCCCGAACCTGAAGAGGGATTTTCTATCAACGGACATCTGGAGGAAATCAAACGTCGTCTTGTCCACCGAGCACTTGAGAAGGAAAACGGTGTTCAGGCCCGCGCAGCTAAACTTCTTGGGTGGTCCCCTCAGGGCTTGGGCAAATACCTCAAAACGCTAGACAGATAAACGTTGGTTGATGGAGATATAAACTGTAGTTTATTTTTGAGCTTTGCCTTTGAACTGTCAAAAAATTTTATTGATTTGAATATCAGCATCTTAAGAAACTTTAAATCGGTTGGCATAGGAGATGGTAACTGTGGAGTCCTATGGAAACATTCACAGTTACAGAAATCATCGACGGCGATACTTTCGTCGTCCGCAATGGTTGGGAATGGAATGGCAAGACGGGGGACCGCGTCCGCCCGACAGGCTATAATGCGCCGGAGATTCCGAGTTCCAGCGGTTATACGGCCAAGCAAAAGCTCAGCCGTCTCATCCTCAACCATCAGGTCCAGCTTGGGCCTGTTGCAACCATCGACCGCGGACGCTTGGTCTGCGACGTCTTTTTCAACGGGCGAAACCTCGCTGACTACTTCCCGTCGTACAGTACTTGATTCGGAGAGAAGGGCTGATACGGCATCGATTCTCTCACTTCGTGAAACGATCTTGCACAGATTTTTCCATTTTGGATCGGCTAACCGAGCCGCTTCCAATGGAATCTCCATCCGAGAGCATCATGGATTCGCGTAATTTCGAGTTTCTTCGGGAGGATTTTCCCGAGTTGGCGGAACTGGCGGCCTTCGCCGAGTCCTATGTCTACTCGGATCCGATCAGTGCTCTCGTAAAACTCCGAACCTTCGCCGAGTTTTCGGTCAAGGCGGTTTTCGCCCACTATCGGCTTGAGCACGGCTACCAAAGCACCCTGAACGACCTTCTCCACGATCCGTCGTTCAAAGCGATCACCCCGGGCGTGGTTCAGGACAAGCTCCATTTGCTTCGGGTCAAAGGAAACCACGCCGCCCACGGTACCTTGTTCAAGGAAGCGGAGGCCGAGGTTCCCGAATACCTCCGTCAGGCCCATGATCTTAGCCGTTGGCTCATGCTCTCGCTGCTTGGCCGTCCGGCGGCCGATCTGCCTGAATGGACTCCCCTGCCCAAGGTTGATGAGGAGACCCAAGAATCCCTTCGGCGCAAAAACAAAGCAGCCCAAGAAAAGATCGCGCAGCAGGAAGCCTTGATGGCGCAGCTGCTCGCTGATTTGGAGAAGGCCCGTTCGCAAGCGGAAGGAGAGAAAAAGTCGGAGGCGGAACGGAGCCAGATCCTCAAACATGCCCAGCAGGCGGCAAGTGTGCTTGATTTCAGCGAGGAGGAAACTCGGTTTAAACTCATCGACGAGCAGCTCCTCGCCGCAGGATGGAGGGTCGGCGCTCGTGGACAGAGCACGCCGGAGGTGGGGCAGGAGGTCGAAGTCGGAGGCCAGTCCACTGGCTCCGGGAAAGGGTTCGCTGATTATGTGCTCTACGACCCTGCCAGCGGCAAGCCCCTGGCAGTAATCGAGGCCAAGAAGACCGCCGAAGACGCTGACAAAGGCAAGATGCAGGCCCGCTACTATGCCGATGGACTGGAAGAGGAATCGGGGGTTCGACCAGTTATCTTTTATTCCAACGGATATGAGATCTACATCTGGGACGATGCAAAGGGCGAGCCTCCACGCCCACTTTTCGGATTCTACTCCCGAGACAGCCTACAGTACCTTCATTTTCAGCGGGCAGAAAGGGAGCCCGCCCTGGGTCCGCTAAACCCGTCGGAAAAAATTGTTGATCGGCTCTACCAGATCGAAGCCATCAAGCGCGTCGGCGAGGCTTTCGATAAGCGACGCCGCAAGGCACTGATCATTCAAGCCACGGGCACCGGAAAGACCAGGGTGGCTATTGCCTTGGCCGAACTCATGATCCGCGCCCGGTGGGCCAAACGCATTCTGTTCCTCTGCGATCGTCGCGAACTCCGCAAGCAGGCCCGCGACGCTTTCGAGGAATTCCTCCCGGGTGAACCACGTATCTACATAACGGCCCGGACCTCCGCCGACCGGAATCAGCGCATCTACCTCGCCACTTACCCGGCGATGATGAGATGCTTTCAAAACTTCGATGTTGGATTTTTCGATCTCGTGATTGCCGATGAATCCCACCGCAGCATTTACAATCGATATCGCGATCTCTTTCGCTGGTTCGACGCGTGTCAGCTCGGTCTGACCGCGACTCCGCTCAAGTTCGTCTTTCGCAACACCTACCGCCTTTTCGAATGCGAGAACGAAGACCCCACCTTCAACTACCCCTACGAGGAAGCCGTGGCCCACGAGCCTCCTTACTTGTGCCCCTTCAAGGCCATAAAGCACACCACGAAATTTCTCCGCGAGGGAATAAAGTATAAGGAACTGGACACCGTCCAACGCGAGCAGGTGGACGATCAGGTGGAGGATTCGGAGGCGGTTGACTACGCTCAGGAAGAGGTCAGCCGAAAGGTCTTTAACGAGGATACGGATCGAGCGATCCTCAAAAACCTCATGGACAACGGGCTCCGGAATGCCGATGGCACCCGGCTGGGGAAAACGATCATCTTCGCCCGTAATCATGTCCACGCCAAGCAATTGGTAAAGCTCTTCGACAAGCATTACCCGCAGTACGGGGGAGACTTTTGTCTCCGCATCGACAACTACGAACCGCGCGCCGAGCAGCTGATCGACGATTTCAAAACGAATGACGGCAGCAAAAACCTCACCATCGCTGTTTCCGTCGATATGCTCGATACGGGCATCGACATCCCGGAGATCGTTAATCTCGTTTTCGCGAAGCCAGTGAAGTCCTACGCCAAATTTTGGCAGATGATCGGGCGGGGCACCCGGCTCTGTCCGGACCTCTTTGGACGCGGCAAAGACAAGTCCATTTTCTACATTTTCGATCATTGGGGAAATTTTGAGTTCTTCGACGAACTCATCGAAGAATCCGAGCCTTCCCGGGATAAGAGCCTTACGCAATCGGTCTTCGAAGCCCGCCTCGGACTGGCTGAGACCGCCCTCAAGGTTCAGAGTCCCGAGGCGCTCGGCATTGCGACCCGTCTCATTTCCGCCGATGTCGCGGCGTTGCCGGAGGATTGTCTCTCGGTCAAAGAGCGATGGCGGCAGATCCAGACGCTCCGCAAAGACGGTGTCATCGAGTCTTTCCAGCCCGCCACCGCCGCGGCCTTGAAGGGAGACATCGCCCCTTTGATGCAATGGCGGGATGTCCGCGGACGGGAGGCCGCTTTGGATTTCGATCGACTGATGGCCCGCCTGCAGGCCTCTCGATTGAGCCAAGCTGCCAACGCGGACGACCTTCGCGATCGCGTGATCGAGCAGGTTTCACAACTGCCGATCAACCTCAAGCAGGTGGTGGAAAGGCTGCCCGCTATCCGAAAGGCGAAGAGCATCGAATTCCACGAAACGGCAACGGTAGTCGATCTGGAATCGATTCGGGACGAGTTGCGCGGCGTCATGAAATACCGAGACCGCGAGCGCACCCCTCGTCCCGATCCGGTCTTCCTCAATGTTGCCGAGGACGAGGCCGGATATCGAACGGAAGTTCATAAGGTGAAGATGGAAGGACTCGATCTCGCCGCCTACCGCAACCGGGTGGAGTCCGTTCTGCGCGGACTACTCGACCGTAGTGAAGCCCTCCGGAAAATCCGGATGGGAGAACCCGTGTCCAGCGACGACCTTGAGGAATTGATCTCCGAGGTCCTTCTTATGGATCCGGACCTTCATCTCGATGAACTCCTCGTTCACTATCCGAACAGAGCCGAGAACTTGGCGGCCGCGATCCGCCAGATCATCGGCATGGATCCCGAGCGAGTCGATGAGCACTTCCGCTCCTTCGTCCGGAAATATCCCGGCCTCAACGCCAACCAGGTCCGGTTTCTGGAGATCCTCAAGAGCTACCTCGCCCGCTACGGAGCCATCGAACTCGAAAAACTTTGGGACACTCCCTTTACCACCGTCCACGCGGAAGGGATCGATGGTGTCTTCACCGATTCCACACAAGTGGACGACCTCCTCGGCCTCCTGACGGACCTCAACCGGGAGGCCGTATGACTGCTGTTCTCCATCGAGAAGATCGGCAGATTCAGTCTGTTGCCGCCGCGTTCTTGCAGCGGACGGCGAAGGTTTTTCCAAAACTCCAGACCTTGTCTGGAGAATCGGGCCGCCACTCCGAGCTTTTTCCCCATTTCATTCCGTTTTCCGCATTCCATTTTCCAAAATCAAAATGACCCGTTCCGAAATCAAATCCAAGATCGACGCCCTCTGGCTGGACTTCCACTCCGGCGGCATCACCAACCCCATCACGGTGATCGAGCAGATCTCCTACCTCATGTTTCTCCGCTTGCTGGACCTTTCGGAATCGCGGAACGAGAAACGCGCCGCGCGCCTGAAGCAGTCGTTCAACGGAATCTTTCCGAAAGAGCGCCAGCAACTTCGTTGGTCCCACTTTCGCAATCTCGGCGGCGAGCCGATGCTCTCGGTAGTCCGCGATGAGGTTTTTCCTTTCCTCCGTACCGAGGTCGAAAAGCGTTCCGCTCTGGGTCGCTTTCTCAAGGACGCCAACTTCCTCATTCCGACCGCCAATCTTCTCAACCGGGCCGTCAACGCCATCGATGCCTTGCCCTTGGAGGCGGGCGATACCAAGGGCGACCTCTACGAGTATCTTCTCTCCAAGCTTTCCACCGCCGGAATCGCTGGGCAGTTTCGCACCCCCCGTCATATTATCCGGGCCATGGTCGAGATCCTCGATCCCAAGCCGAACGAAACCATCTGTGACCCGGCTGCCGGGACCGCTGGTTTCCTCGTCGGCACGATGGAGTATCTGCGCGAAAAATATTCTTCTCCGGATTTGATCGAGACCGATAGCGACGGATCCCGGCACTTTCCCGGCGATCAGCTCGAACCCTACCGCGAGCACATCCAGAAGGAGATGCTCCACGGCTTCGACTTCGACGGCACCATGCTCCGGATTGCCGCCATGAACCTCCTTCTGCATGGAGTCGAATCCCGCACACTCCACAATCAGGATACGCTTACCTCAAACTTCTCCGAGCGTCTCCCGAAACTCGCTCAGGACTACTACGATGTCTGTCTCGCCAATCCTCCCTTCAAAGGCACAATCGATCACGAGAGCACCGACCCGACTCTCAAGTCTAAGGTCAAGACCAAGAAGAGCGAGCTGCTCTTCCTCGTCCTCATCCTCCGCCTGCTGAAGAATGGCGGACGCTCCGCAGTCATCGTGCCCGACGGTGTGCTTTTCGGATCCAGCCAGGCTCACCTCGGCGTGCGCCAGATGCTCATTGACGACAACCAGCTCGAAGCGGTCATCTCGCTGCCTGCGGGAGTCTTCAAGCCCTACGCTGGAGTCTCAACCGCTATCCTCGTCTTTACCAAAGCCGGGCGTACCGACGATGTCTGGTTCTACGATGTCGAGGCCGACGGCTTCTCTCTTGACGACAAACGCACGGCGCAGCCAAGCAAAAACGACTTGCCGGACTTGGTCTCCCGCTGGAAGGCGCGAGACCCAAAGCAAGAGAGTGACCGCACCGCGAAGCACTTCTTCGTCCCCGTTGGCGACATACGCGCCAACAAATACGACCTCTCCCTCAACCGCTACAAGGAGACCAAATACGAGGAGGTCAGCTATGACCCGCCAAAGACCATCCTCAAGCGCATGCGCAAGCTGGAAGAGGAAATATTGGAAGACATCGACATACTGGAGGGGATGCTGAGATGAGTTTCGTTGATTCGGTTGTGGATTCAACCACTCACTATCTACGGTTGGACCAGGTAGCCAGGATTGTAGGAGGAGCAACTCCGAAGACGGGTAATCCGTCTTTCTGGAATGGTCCGATTTCATGGGCTACACCAAAAGATCTCAGCACATTGAGTAGTTCTCGAATTGGAGGAACTGCCAGAACAATAACCCAAGAGGGTTTGGAGAGCTGTGCAGCCGAAGTATTGCCAGTTGGTTCGGTTCTTTTAAGCTCTCGCGCTCCAATTGGTTTGGTCGCCATCAACTCCATTCCGATGGCGACCAATCAAGGATTCAAGAGTCTTATTCCAAAGGAGAGTGTTTGTTTTTCAGGATACCTTTACCACTGGCTCAGAGCAAATCGCCCATACCTAGAAGGAGCGGGGAATGGAGCAACCTTCAAAGAGGTATCTAAAGCGGTAGTTTCTAGGGTGAAAATCCCCGTCCCCCACAAGAACGGCAAGCCGGACTTGGCCGAGCAGAAGCGGATCGCGGCGATTCTCGACAAGGCCGATGCCATCCGCCGCAAACGCCAGCAAGCCCTCCGCCTCACCGACGACTTCCTCCGCTCCCTCTTCCTCGATATGTTCGGCGACCCAGTGACGAATCCGAAGGGGTTGCAGACTGTAGGATTGTTTGATGTATGCGAAATGATTTCCGGTGCAACGCCTTCTAAAGCTCGAAAGGACTTTTGGAACGGCAGAATCCCGTGGATCAGCCCAAAGGACATGAAGGCGGCATGGCTCCCGGACTCGATTGATCACATTTCAGCTGCGGCGTTGGAGGAGACAAACATCAAGCTCCTCAAACCCAATACTGTATTGATAGTGATTCGAGGAATGATCTTGGCTCATTCATTCCCTGTCGCTCAACCTTTGGTTTCCTGCACCATCAACCAAGACATGAAGGGCCTCATTCCTAAGGCTGGCTTTAACGCGCACTACATCGCATGGTCGCTCCGTTGTCAGCTCGGAAATATCATGTCTAAAGTTTCGACAGCAGGCCACGGCACTCGCCGCTTCGACAACAACGCCCTTCGATCTCTCCCGGTGTTAATTGCTGACCCGCAAAGGCAAGAAGCCTTTGCTAGCATCGTCGAGAACTGCCGCTCCTTAGATCGGAAGACTACAACACTGCTACGCTGCTGCTCCAACCTCTTCTCCTCCGTCCAACAACGCGCCTTCAAAGGTGAAATTCTAAATGGCTAGCCCTCAACATCCATCCCCGGAAAATATTGATGAGTTTCGGTCCGTTGTTGAGCAGTTGGGACCAGTGCCGTCTGGAGACACGATTGATTCGCTCCTAGAAGACCACCCTAAACTTTCAAGATGCCTTCACGGTTTCGACCAGTTGGCGGCGGTGCGGTTGATTGCATCCCTTGAAACATTTCCGGACTTGCTGGAAAATTCACTGCGAATTGAGGTGTTACTGCACCTTGCGGTTTATTGCTGCACTGGCACTAAAAAACCGTCCCGGTCTGACCTTGAGACCTGGGTATCGCTTGTAAATAGTTCACCCTGGAAATCGCAAGAGGATCCGGCGGAAGATGTTTTCGTCGGATACATATGTACTGTGTTGGGTGGATTCAGGGTTTATCTTGGCACCTTCTCAAACGCGGATTTCATTCTTGAACGGTTGTTAGTGTTCCTTGCTGAGAAAAGGAATTTTCCACCGTTCAACGAAACGTTCGAAGCCGTCATTGAGCTTTTGCGGATAGCGGAAGCAATTGCGGATTCCCTTGGCCAGAAACGATATTGTGTGGGTCAATCTTCAGTCAGAGAATCCATTGTTGTTCCTCATGCTGAATTGCTATCTCAACATTCTGACGCGCTATCATTTTCGCCGGAGCGAATGGAGTCACTCGGAATTGATAGATCAAAGCTCGAACCCTTTGTTCTAAAGCAAGAGAAACCTTCGGATCTTGCGAACGCTCCCTTCATTGGATCTCACCTCGAAAGGTATCCTCTTGTCGCAAAAGACGGTGGGCTTGTGGTCGCTTTCCCTTCATCTCTCTGTCGCGCGGCGATCTCAAGTATCCTTCAGGTCACTCCGCACCTCGGAGGATTGGCGGACGCCTTTTTGGGAAAGGAGAATGCTGAATTCTTTGCAAACGAGGTTCTGCTTCGTCTAAAAATTCGGCCCGCCGACTCTATAGCCCTTCCTAAGAGTCCGGAAGGACTACCACCGCTTTTTCCATACGTTGGACAGTTTGACTATGGGATGCCAGTGCTTGCATTTATCAAGAGCACAAACTTATCCGATTCGCAGAACCTCGAAGAGATCGAGAGCTTCACGAAAGAGCAGGAGGTGTCCTTTAACGAATTTCTTTCAGATTGTTGCGAGGCATGCGAACGTATGGATGGCTTTAAAGGCGGACTTCTTCTGATTGCACTCGGAGGAGTTGGGAGGCCCGTCTTGATTGGACTCGGTGAAAAGCGAGATAAATGGCATCTATTTTCCGCTAGTTTGGCGGACTGGTCTATGCTGTCTTATGACGACGATTTTAACGCCAGACGTCTTTGGTATTTGGGGCTTCAGCAAGAGGAAGCTTCGAACTTTAATCTCCAATTTACGAATACTTCCGGATTGCTGAATCTATACGGATACTGGCGTAGCCGTGATTTTTCTCTTGTTGATGAGTCGATTGATCCGAGAAATCCAAGGAATCATGTATGGATCGATGGAACATTTTCCTCGCATATAAACACAGAATTGAGGTCGACCTATGATAGACACTGTAGGTGGCTGCCGGATCAAAGCGAGTCTGTCATTCTTCAGCGTCGAGGGCCGGGGCTCGACCCTGACCTGAGGTCCAACCTTCTCTATGGAGACCATGCTGCAGCTAGTAAAGGTCTTCTCCGTGGCTGTGTAGCAGATAGAAATTCAGCATGGTGGGTGACTTCAGCAGAACGTCCGTCGAGTCCCGAGAAACGAAATCTAGCCTACCGAATATGGGATTGCGTCTTTAACTGGGCAGAGTTGGCAATGCCTCGAACAGAAACGGCACTGGGGCGAAGGGCTTCGAACGAAATGGAGATTTTTGTAGAGTTCGCAGACTTAGAGAATTGGGACATGGAAGATCTTCATCGGGCCGAGTCCGGCCAATCAGAAATCTCCTTGCGCGTTGAGAAAATCAATTCACGAGCGGTGTTGAGTTTCGGCCAGGAGTTCATGGGGAAGTTCTACAGGGCGGACAATCTCGCAGAGAGAGAGATTGTCCGAAATCTTGTTGTGGCCTCGCTCGAAATAAACGCATCTTCTGTTTGCGAATCCGATGTAGAAAAGATAGTTCAGAGCATCGTTAGAGGGAGTGACACCAGATTTTTTCATTTGGTAAACGCATCGACGCTCGAGACGGTTCTAGGCGGTCCGGGGAATGCTGAGCCGACTTTTGTTCCGGCTGAAGAAATCTCTAGAGCGAAGTTTGGATTAGCCTTTCGAGTTGAAAAAGAGGGGCCAAGACAGATTTCGGAATCGAAAGAAGCACGTCTTTTCCTTGATCGGATCGTAGCCAATATTCAACGGTCAGTTTGCGCCCGTCTTCGTCAAGTGTCCCTTCTTTCGGTGATATCGGAATCATTCTCTCAAATTGACGAGCTTTATAGGGACAAATCACGGTGGGATCTCTCGACACGATCGCTCTTGGCTCTAGCCAATGACGCACCTTGGATCCACGAAAGGCTCAGATCAGAAAGAAGCAAACTTTCTCTTGCCGAACTAACGAATCGCATACTGATTGAAACGGCTGCCTACTCTCATGCACCAGACGCAACAGAGGTTCTTTCAAAGACTGAGCACGCGTCGCTGCTTTCCCAGATGGCTTTGATGCTTGAACTTGCAAATCATAGGGACGCTATCGTCGGAGGATTTATTGAAGCAAATCTCCAGATTCATTCGAATGGTGTTATCGAATTTAATGAGTCATTTCAGGAGGAGATCTTTCAACCTTACTTGGTAGCGCGTATTGATGATCTCATTGCGAGCAGTGCCGATTCCTATGATCTGAATTTTACCACGCCCAGTCGAGGTGCCCGTGGTGCTGGGGAGGTGGATTCCAACGTCACGGCATTTATGAGAGCCTTCGAAGCAGAGTACGAATTTTCTTTTGAAAAGATCAACGACCTTGTCGATTTTTTCGATGACCTCGCTGTAAGGAATGGTCAAGCGGGTGGTGCAATGCTGTTCAGTGAGTTCAAAGCTATTCTGAGGGCGAAGATTGGCATGAATCGCAGCGAAGTGGATACATTCCTTGATCGATTTACTTTGCCCATAAGATCCGCGTGGGATAAAGATCTCCCTCTGGGTTGTGAAAAGAGCGATGTGCTTCCATGGCGTTTTTCGCGAGGCCTATCAGTGCTGCTAAGGCCAATACCAGTGGTTTCCAAATCACCAGAGGTTGTTGCAATATCTGCGCCACATCTTCATCGGTGGCGCCAGTATCTAACCTATTCTATTTTGGAGGGAAGGCTTCCGGATCGACTTTTTTCGTCAGCTGGTATGAAGAAATATCTCGGACAAGTGGCAAATAAGAAGGGCCATGAATTTACGGAGGAGACAGCGGCCAACATTAAGAAGGTTCTTCCAAGTCAAAGGATTGAAATTAAGCTCACGGAGCTTGGAGCTCCACAGCAACCTGATCTTGGGGATGTCGATATACTTTCCTGGGATCAAAGCGCTGGCTTGGTTTTTCTCATCGAATGTAAGCGTTTGAAGCCAGCTCTTACGGTCCGCCATGTTATCCAACAATTAGAAGAGTTTCGTGGAGATAAGAAAGAGAAAGATTCTCTAGCGAAGCACCAGATGCGAGTCGATTGGCTTAGAGAGAATCCAGTAGAGATTGAGAGAATTACTGGGATTAATCGGAACGACATTAAGTGGATTCCACTGCTTGTGACGAGTGGAAGGGTTCCGATGGCATTTGTCGATGCAATCGATTTTTCGAAGGACCAGGTCGTTCCTGCCAGTGATTTGTGTGAGTTTATTCAAAGTCAGCTGGATAGCGTTAAGAGCGATGGCTGACAGGCAGAGCGAGAGCGCAGGAAAAATATGACCCTAACCCAGATAGCCATCGAAAACTTCAAAGGCGTTTGTGACCGCGTCGAGATTCCCCTGCGCCCGATCACGCTTCTTTTCGGGGCGAACAGCGTCGGCAAGAGCACGGTTCTTCAGGCCCTCCTTTATTTCCGAGATCTCTTGGAATTTGAGAACGCCGATGCGGATCGACTGATCGCCAGTGGAGCTTCCATCGATCTCGGCGGTTTTCGCCAGTTCGTCCATAAGCATGAATTGAGCCGTCCAGTCAGGATCGAAGTGACCTTTGCCCCGGACGACGATGGGCTTCCCCTCTATCCGATTGCCGGATTGCGAGCGAGCGAGGCTGAAGGGATTGCCTTGCCGAACCCGAAATCGATCAGCGTTGCGGTTGAGGTTTCATGGGATTCCACCACGGGCCGCCCTTGGGTCACCGAATATGCCGTCGCACTGGATGGAATCGAATTGGGCGCGATTCATGCCGCCCCGAACTTTCGTCCGGAACTCGAACGGATTAATTTGGATCATCCAATTTTTCGAGAGGATTCCTTGGAAGAAGATGAGCAATCCCCGTTGGTGTCGGGGTTGCAGTCACTGGTCGATGGCTTTGAGCTTAGGCAGTCCCGAATCGGTGGCTCCGAGTCTCCGGGTAAGAATGTCATTCCGGTTTGGGGTACGGCTTTGCCCTTTGAGGTCGAAGTCCCCGAGGATTCGGGAGGCGATTGGAAAAATTTGGAGCAGGCGCAGTCGACCCTTAGCTCGATCCTCGTCGGGTCCGGAGAGATCCTCTGGAAAGAACTCCGGCGTATCCGCTACCTCGGTCCCTTGCGCAGCGTGCCCCCGCGCAGTTTTCTGGCCCGAATCTCGCCCTCGCAAGAACGGTGGGCCGATGGGGCTGCTGCTTGGGATCTACTGCACCGATCTGCTGCTGGCATGGCATCATCGGATCTGGTGGAGCAAGTCAGCGATGCCATCTCCGATCCGAACGGCCTGAATCTTGGGTATCGACTCGCTGGTCGGCATTTTTACGAAGTGCCGTCTGCGGGCTATGTAGTGAACACTCTGACGGCCCTCATGAGGGAGTCTGAGGATGTGGATGTCGAAGAACGGTTGGAACTGATCCTTGACGATCTTCGGTCCCAGCCGCAGCGCACCCAACTTGAGATGATCGATGTCCGTACCGAGACCGAGGTCGCCCCGGCAGACATTGGCGCGGGTATCACTCAGGCCGTGCCGATCGTGGTAGGGGCTCTGGAGTCCCAGGCTTCCATTTTCTCGGTCGAGCAGCCCGAATTGCACACTCACCCAGCCGTACAGTGCTCCTTGGGTGACCTGTTCGCTCGACAGGTCGGAAAGGCATCGGATCGGTTGCATTTGGTCGAAACCCACAGCGAGCATCTGTTGCTTCGGATGCTCCGGCGGATCCGGGAAACGGCTTCGGACGAGTTGCCCAAGGGTGCTCCTGAACTTACCCCGGAACTGCTGAGCGTCCTGTATGTCAGTAGCAGCTCGGACGGTGTGGAAATTACGCCGCTCCCGGTCAACGAAGACGGGGACTTCGACCAGCAATGGCCGGAGGGATTTTTCGAAGAACGGGCCAACGAACTTTTCTGATGATTTACGAATACGCGTTGGAACCGGAAGCGCTGTCCGACTGGCAGACGGCCCGCTACCTTCTGGATCAGTTTGGAGTGCCTCACGGTCGGCTCGTTTCACAGTTCCCGAAGAGCTGGAAGCGATGTGCCTATGACGCCTGCTCGGGTTGTAGTCCAATCGACAAGAAAAGGATCGAAGAATTGTTGTCCAAAGTCGGCCCGAAACTCATTCGAACGGGCCGTGAATACGGTTCATCGGACACATGGGTAGCGAACGCGCTGCGGTCGCATCGAGAGCACCCCTTTCGGGCAATATTAGGGAGGAGAGAAAGCGTTTCTCCAGGCATCCAAGATGCGGCCGAAGTAGGGCCCGAAACTCCCGGATGGATCCCCGATGGCGGACCGATTCCGCGCACTCCGGACGCGATCACTTTGGCGGCTCGATTCCTCATGTCTGGAGCGAAGAAAATTCGACTCATCGACCCACGATATTCTTGTGCTCAAAGGCACAACGGACCCCTCAAAGATATAGTGGATTTGGTGCGCTCGGAGACCTCCGCAAATGTCATCGAATATCACGTCTTGGCAAACGGAACCAGCGAATGGTTTCAAGGGAAGCTAGAGGGCCAGGATCTGCATCGCGTGCGAACCGCTTTGAGAGACCGCGAAATCCATTTTTATCGCTGGAAACCCATTGAGGGAGGGGAAGCCTTTCACGCCCGCTATATCCTCACGGATCGGGGTGGATTGGAGTATGATTACGGCCTCGATTCAGGCAGTCCAGGGCAAACCACAAATGTCCACCGAATGCCGGACTCATTGCACCGACAACGATGGAAACTGTTCGACCACGATAGTCAGGAATTCGTCTTGCAAGAAGTGTTTCGGCTGACCTCGAATTCGGTTTCAAAAATCTCCTAAGCCTAGACGGACGCGGATCGCATTCGCTTACACTTATTCGCAGACAAGGAGACCTTTTTAAGTCGTCTCCAAAGGTGTTTGAATGCTGGAGCGAAACGGGAGGGTTATTTCATATCGCTCCGTTGACAGTGGGGAGCAGGATCGGAGCCTCATGAGGTTGAAAAATTTTGCTTGGAGAGATCGCAGGGAAGATCGATCAATGGTAAGCGTCCGGTGATCGACCTCCTTCCCGGAGTCCTTCTGAGGTGATAATCTGTTTGGATGGAATCAATCGAAGCTGAAGTTTGTTCTGAAGAGGTCAAGAAGGACCGCAAGGGTCGTCGGATGTTGGGTCGCGGGGAATGGTTTCGTCTGATGAGTGAGTATGACGGGAGCGGCCTGACGCAGGAAGCGTTTTGCGAGCGTGAAGGGATCAATTACCACACGTTCGTCGCGTGGTTGGGTCGGCGCAGGTGCGGAGGAGTAGAGCCTGGGCCGGATACTCATTCGTCCGAAGTTCCGGCATATACTGGACCGCTCGCGTCCGCCGCTGATCGCCCCTGCCCCGAAAAGGCCTGTGGACGGAGGTTTTGACTCGGCCGGGCTGCTGGACTATGTGACTTTGAGCAAATACCGCGACCATCTTCCACTCT
>DGMY01000064.1:0-46825 GCA_002388665.1 Opitutia bacterium UBA4506
AAACCCGTTCTCCTTTATGCTCGAGTGGGGGGAAAGGAGAACCGACTTTCTTGTCCGTCGCGTGTTGTATGGGGTGCGGTGGACGGGATAAACGGGTTGGAAAACCCGTTCTCCTTTATGCTTGGGTTGTGGGGAAGGAGACCGACTTTCTTGTCCGTTGTGTGTGGATGATGTGGCCCGATAAGAGTTGATACGTGCGTATATGTGGTTTCCGGTTGGGCGGCCGCTCACTCAGTTGATGCTCGTGACTGTGATGGGGTTGGTGGTGTAGATGAAGATGGGGGCGCCGGAAATTGGTAGGGATAGGGAGCCGTTTTGTGCGTCTGCGTGGCTTATGCTTCCGTCGATACCAATGATCTTTGCGGTTGGATCAGTTGTCGAAAAATTTGCGGTGCGGGTGACTTCGTCTGCGGCCCAGATCGAAGTGATGTAGACTCCTTCGTTTGAGTCATAGAACCGGTATCCGTAATTGGGGTTGGCGATTCCGGAGAGGTCGGAGTCGTAGACCGCATTGGAGAGGATACGGCTGAGGATATAGTAACCGTAGTAGGCAGGTTTTAGGGTGCCGTCCCACTCGATGATTCCGAAGTTGTGCTCGATGTTGGAAGGGTTCGTTCCGTTGTCTTGGAAGTTGTGCCAGTAGATGGCGCTGATGTCTTTCGACGCTGCCAGCATGTAGGCCCGGGCGAGATAGTTTCGTTGGGTGATGTCGTCGATGCCCCGGAGATAGGAGCCTCCTCCGACGTAGGTACTCCAGCCGAGTTCGGTAAAGACGATCGGTTTGTTGGAATCGCCATGGCTGGCCATCAAGGCACGGAGGGTGTCGATTTTGTCGAGGAGGGCTTCGGGGACGCCGGGGAGAAGCCCGGTTGGGTGCGGATCGGCATATTTGCAATAGGCGTGAACATCCATGACGTCGAAGTAGGTCTTCACCAGCGCGCCGTTTTGGCCGTCCGCATTGTAGAAATCCTCAAGCCAACTGAGACCGGCGGTGTTGGTGTCACCGAGGGCGGGTTCGAAGAGTAGGTTTCGGCTGTCTGCGGCCTTTAGGGCGGCGTGGTTGGCGCTGATTGTGTTGGTGGTGGCAACGACGTCCCGATTGGCGAGGTCCGGTTCGTTGAAACTCGAGAAGGACCACACTCCCCAGCCGTTGTCGAAGGATAGTTTACTCGGATTGTTGTAGAAGAGATGGAATGAGATGCTGCGCCTTCCGTACTGGTCCATGACGGGGCCGTCGTGATTGAACCATCGATTCTTTTGGATGCCGTCGATCGGGCGAAGAAGGTCGGCCTTCATCAACATGTTTGTCCACTCGTCGCTATGATTCTCGTAGTCACCGGCTCCATACGCTGGGTCGTTTATGTTGAATAGGTTGGCCAGGGTTCCGTTCGTATTCAGGGCGGGTGGAGTGGTCAGTTGCAGCGGGGTGACATCCTGTCTTTCTGTCCCGCTACTGGTCACGGGGGTGATGGCGATGTAGTAGGTGGTCTCGGGCTCCAATGGGAATACTGAAGCGGCTTTTGCCTTTTGTGCCTTTGATCCGGTACTGATGGTGCGGAAAGGGTTTATGCCCGATACGTCGGTGAATGGCGTGGTTTCGAGGTAGAGCTTGTACTGGTCTACGTCGTTGACCACATGATTGTAGTCGGTCCATTCCAAGAACAGTTTGCTATAGTTCTTTAGGCGAGTGTTGACCGAGACCTGGTCGGGCGTGCTGTTCACGGTAAGACTGGTGTCGTAGGGTAGGGTGCCCCAAACTGCGATTTCGCCGATGACGAGTTGGGTGGAATCATTGGCATTGTGGAGAATGATTTTCACATAGCGGGCATTCTTTCCCGTAATTCCGCTGGTCAGGGTGTTGGCCATACCATTGGTGCTTCGACTGTTCGGATTGGCGGTGTATCCGAGCGACGTATAGTCCGTTCCATTCGTACTGATCTGGACCTCGTACCCGTCCATGTATCTGGTGCTGTCGGCGATCGTCCAGACATCGATCTCGCCAATGTCGTAGATCTCTTTCAGGTCGAAGCGAACGGTGGCGTATTGGCCTTCAAACCCTGTGGAACTGCTCGAAACAAAAGGCGCACCGGTTTGGAGGTCGGAGCCGTCGGTCAGATCGGCGTGGCCTCCGAGCCCGTCGTTTGTGTCGTCATTATCGGAGTTGATCAGGCTGCTGTCGGTACTGAAAGGCTGGGAAGTCTGCCAAGTGTAGGTCGCACCGGTGTTGATGCTCAGCATGGAGGTGTTGTAGGTTCCTGTGGGGTGAAGGTGGTTGTCGCTGAGGAGGGCGATGGGGCCCTCGGGATCTGGTGCGCGTCCGATGATCACTACCTCACCCAAGGACGCCGTGTAGGACCAGTTGCCGAGGTAGTCGAGAGGACGTTCTTCGATGGAGACCTTCACGTAGCGACCGCTCTTGGATTGGCTGGGCGAGTGGGTAGCCGGGATAATGGTCTCTGTGGACGGGTAGGGAACGATTGAACTTCCGAATGAGGAGAAGCTGACACCATCGGAACTGATTGCAGATGTGACCTTTTTGATCTGCGTCCCGGCGCCACCGAGGACCCACGTGTCAATCGCTTCAACATCGCATTCCACGCCCAAGTCAAAGACCGTACTGACTAAGGTGATCCCGGACGTGTTTCCCAGATACACCATCTCGGCCGGATCGATGCTGGCCAGATCTCCCGATAGCAATTTGAGGTTGTTGGGATCGTTCGTTACCTCATCGCCGCCGGTGTATACCGGGTCTTGATAGGTGTAGGTGACGCCAGGCCTCGGCGTCGAATAGTCCTCGAAGCTGCCGTAGTTCTGAAAGTCTTCGGACGACGAGAATGAGTTTCCGCTTAGAATTGTCGACGCTCCCAACGGAGGGATGAGTGGCTCCTCGGACTCGGGAGAAGTTCCGAGAATGACGATCTCGCCGAGAGAAACCCGGTACGACCAGTCTCCAGTGTAGTCCAACGTCTTCTCTTCAACGATCACCCGAACGTAGCGGCAACTGGCGGGGGTGCTGGTGCCTTGGGTGATCTTTTCCACGGATTCGCCTGTGGGATAGGGGGGATACTTGGTTCCCAGGTGCGTGTAGGAAGATCCGTCCAGACTGACGGAGTAGGTCATTTTCTTAATCTGGGAATCGAGCCCAGAGAGAATCCAAGTGTCGATTGACTCGACCTCACACTCCACCCCCAGATCGAAGATGACCGTGAATTGGGTCACTCCGGAACTGTTTCCGATAAACAGCATGTCCGCTGAATCGGTGCTGCTCACCGAACCACTGATGAGCTTGGAATTTGATCCGTCGTTCGTGACCTCGTGGCCTCCCGTGTAGACTGGATTCTCGTAAGTGTATGAGACCGACGTGCGGGGATAGTTGTAAAACTCGAAGCTACTGTAGTGCTGCGAATCGGTGGATGAGGAGAACTGATTTCCGCTCAGAATCTGAAGGTTTTGCGCCTTCATCGCGGGCGTGAGAATGGCGAAAAGAATCACCATCCAAATGAGGCTCAGTTTGTATGTGGGTATACTCGAAGACAGGCAGGTCTGTGTGGGCATCGATCGATTGGGGTTGGGGAGATGCTTCTCCCGATTTGGGGTGGGGTGCGGAAGCGTAATTACCGAATTGGCAAATAGGGTTCGCCGCTTGGGAAAGTGGAATGCTGAAATTTGGGGGTGGTGTTCGCTGGTGTTCGGGGGAGGAACAGGGGAAACAGTGGGGGGTGATAAATTACGAAAACGAAATCGTAAGTTACGAAACAAATGAGAGGAAAATAGGAACTAGTCAAACGAAAACTGGAATTCGGGTGCGAAGGGCGCGTTCGTCTTCGCTGGATTCCCGGTTGGGCAGCCGGTATCGCCCGACCCGTTACGATGGACGGAGAGGTGAACCGGACCTAGCTACCGCGGAGGCGCTTGCGGGAAGTCATCCCACGCGCCCGCGGAGGCGTCCGCGGGCGGGGAGTGCTCGCTGTCGGGCGCGGGTTGTTTCAATCGCCGCGGAAGACTTCCTTTACGGCCTTGTAGGCCATTTTGGGGCGGCGGTATTCATCCAGAGTACCTTTATTATTGAAAGCCCGCGGACGTGAGAGGGCGCGGCCGGACGAGTAGGTGCGACCGTCGCAATACTGCCAGAGAGTTACACCGGCAATTTTGTCATCACTGACGACGCGCTGGCAGACGGTCTTCAGGTAGTCGGCTTGGTATTCTTCGGTCCAGTGGGCGTTGTGAGGATCGTGCCATCCGTAGATGGCTCCGGCGCCGATTTCGCTGATGATAAACGGCTTGCTGTCCTGCTCAACTGAGCTCAAGTGGCCCTGGATCTTGTCGATACGGGAATTGATCTCGTCGAGCGGTCTCACCTCTTCGACATCCTCGGCATACCAAGCGGGGTAGGTGTTTACGCTGACAATATCGCAAAAATCGAGACAGAGATCGTCCAGAGGGAACATGGTGGCAAAAGTCACGGGACGGGAAGGATCCAGATCGTGGCAAAGCTGGTAGAGTTCCCGGTAGAGGGGGACCGCGTAGCTCTTGTTGCTGGCTCCCTCATTGAGGTGTCCCCACATGATGACGGAAGGGTGATTGATGCTCTTCTCGATCATCAATTCGGTTTGCTTGAGCTGCCCGGAATGGAAAGCGGGATTGGTGAAATCGGGTTCGCGGTTTCCCCAACCCAGCGTTTCTTCGAAGACGTAGAATCCGAGCTCGTCACAGAGATCGAGAAAATCCGGGTCCTGTGGATAGTGGCTCCCCCGAATGAAGTTGCAGCCGAGATCTTTCAGAATCTGGAGATCCTGAACATGCTGAGAAAGTGGGATGACCGGGCCGGTCTGTGGATGGGCTTCGTGACGGCAGTAGCCGAGAAGCTGGGTGGGTTTTCCATTGATGAGAACCTGCCCGGACTCTGTCGAAATCGTGCGGAAGCCGACTCGGCAGATGTAGTCGTCATCTTTGGTCGCGAATCGAATGGTGTGAAGGTTTGGAGTCTCGGCAGACCAAGGTTTCGCATCGGGGACTGTGACGGTCGCTGTGGCTTGACCGTTCGAAACGGTGAGGGTTTGTGATTCCAGGGCCGAGCCATCGACTGACACCTCGACGGGAACCTCTCCAGACTCGATGCCCTCGAACTGGAAGGACGCCGATACCTTGCCGGTAGACACATCGCCTGGAAGGAGTCTCACGTTTTTGAAGTAGAGAGCCGGGACCACGTGGAGTTCGACCGAGCGATAGATTCCTCCGTATGCGTAGAAATCGTAGAAATTGTGTTGGAGTGGGACCCTCTGCGTGTCGTATCGATTGTCGTTTAATACGACAAGTTCACGGGTCGTAGATGCTGAAGCTGGGACCTGGATATCGACCTGGCTGTAGGGGAGGGCGAATGTTTCGACCTCCTGCCCGTCAACAAAGACCCTGTTCCACATTCCGGTGCCGCGAAACCGGAGAAAAGAAGTCGTGTTGGCCGGGACCTGGAACTCGGTCCGGTAGGCTGCGGTTCCCCGCTTGCCGGCGTAGGCCGGGAAGGTGTCCCAGGCGGAGGGAACTGGAAGTTTATCTGTATAAGTCAGGTTTTGGGGAAAACGTTTTTCGGGTTCTTCTGCGGTACCGAGAAATTGAAAGTCCCAAAGTCCATCGAGGAGGGTTGTTTTGCGTAACAGGTGTTGTGAGTACAGGGGCATTGTGCAGTTCGATTGATTGGATTTGTTCTATGGGAAATGGTCGGATCTATTCGTTTTGAGAGCCATATCCCGGACGACCGTATCCTCTTTCTGGGTCGAACTTCAAGCTTTGAGGGGCCGCGTCTTGAATCCATCGCCGATTCCCGGTGGTAGAGCTTGGTGGCCCTTGGAGTATTGGCTCTCCGCCGGGCTCACATCCCGCGGGAGGAGGTGGCCCTAGTGGCCCTCTGGCCCACCTTTATTCCTCTGGGTAGACCAAATCGTCATCAGTAAACAATTGTTGGTCGGGACCTGCTGAGCGGAGCGTAGTTTCTGAACTGCTCACAGGATGAAATAGAAAGGGAGTGCCCCAGCGGTCGGTCAGCTCGCCCGACTCGTTGACAGCCGGGTGGTTGGGGGGGATGGCCGCCAGCTGCAGGCTGTTGTCTCCAGTGAGGACAGCCGTGAATTCCGCGTTGGTTCCGAGGGGGCGCGAGGGAAGGTCTTTGACGAACTGCCGGGTTTGAAAGAGGAGGGTATATACGATCTCCAAATCTCTTTGGGCAGAATGGTCGGGGCGGTTGAGTGTGCGGGCGAGTGGTGAAGTCGGATTTCGGGGATCGGGCTCGGAGGGATCGTAGAAGCTCGGTGGAGGGGGCTTGAGTCTGCGAGTGGGTTCGGGGGCAGGCGGAGCGGTGTGACGCGTGTCGTAGAACCAAACTCCGGCGATCAGCGCGACTATCGCGACTGCTATCCACAGACTGTGCTTCATCGTACTGATTCAGCGTATTCGAGATGCTAGGACAGATTCATGAACCCGAGAGGGCCCCCTGCCGCGGTAGGAGTGTAGAAGTTGGTCACATTGGGAAGAACGGTCGGCAGGTCTTGTGGGCTGACGCCGAACCAGAGGGCTAATTCGCCAAAGTAGGCATCTACTGACGTTGTGGGGATGAGACGCCCCCGACCGGTGTCCTGTAGATTTCCTTCGTATAGATCCGGGTACGTACCGTAGACCTGGCCTCCGTTGACTGCGCCGCCGACGATGAGGTGATTGCCGCCCCACGCGTGGTCGGAACCCGCACCATTGGAAGTCAACGTGCGTCCGAAATCGGATGCGGTAAACAGCGTTACGTTGTCCTGGGCGTTTATCTCGGCGAGGGCCGAGTAAAAGGCATCCACTGCCTGGCTGACGGCGGGCAGCATCGTTCCCATTGTCCCCAGAACCTCGTCATGATGATCCCAACCTCCTACCTGAACAAAGAAAGTCTGGCGATTCATTCCGAGAGCGCTGCGGGCCTGGATGGTTTGCGCGACCATTCGAAGTTGGTCGGCCAAATAATTGTCTTCCGGAAAGGCAGTTTCCAGGGTGGCGGACTCATCGATTGCGCTGGAAAACTCGGCATGGGCATCCATCGCACCCTTTCCCTTTTTGGCGAACGTGTTCACGAAAAGGTTTTGATAGTCGTGGGTGAGCTGGCTATCGATCGCGGAGCTCATGGCGGGATTTACCCCCCAGGTTTCTTCGTAACGGGATCGACCGGTGGAACCGCCCGGCGACACCACGTACTCGAAGACCTCGTTGCCGGACTGCCACGTGTTGTTCCCCGCAATCGAGATGTTCATCGAAATATTCTCGTTGTTGTTCAGGGAGTGGAGGAGATCGGCAGTTCGGCCACCCCAGCCGACGGAGGAAGTGTCTTGGGGGACGGACGTTTGCCACTGGCGAATCTGGTCCGCATGAGAGTATAGGCCCAGCGGGAGAATGACTGATTCGGCTTGGTACTGTTCCTTCGTCGTCGGTTGAACAAGAGTACCCACATTGGCAATCCACGCGGCATTTCCCGCGTTACACAGCGCTTGAATTTCCGGCATGCCGCTATGGATGCCGAGATCCTTGCCGATGGACTGATTGAGGAGGAGGGGAAGAATCTCACCGTTGGCCTTGCTCAGCGCCAGATCTCCACGGATCGCCGCATACTCTGCGTATTCAGCATCTCCGTACGGAAGGAGCATATTGTAGGAGTCGCAGCCGCCAGCGAAAAATAAGCAAACCAAGGCCTTATAATCGCTGCCGGCAGGAACGCTCTGAGCGGCGGCCGTGTTGGCCATTCTGAGGTTTAACAAAGTCGAGAACAGGGCGGTTGAGCCGACGGCTGAGCAGCAGGCCTGTCCGATAAATTTGCGTCGGCTGATCAACTTACTCATAGGGTGCCTTGTTGTTGGTGATGGGAAGAGGTGAACACGGCGCGGGAACTCTCAATACATGATGGCGAATTCGGGCGAAGAAACAGTCAAGTAGATGGCTAGCTTGGTTCGCTCGGTGTCGCTTTGATTGGTGACGTCCGGACGGGTGAGGGTGAAGTAGAGAAGCTCGCGCAACTCATTGCTCATCTGGCCGTGCAGGAGGGTGATGTCCAAATGCTCGAGAAGAGCGTCGGTGTCGTCGATTAATGCAATCTCTTCGCTGAAGTCAAAAAAGACTTCCCGATTCGGGTGAGTGCCGTTCCAGGAAATCTGATACCAAATGGAGCTAAAGAAATGGTTGGGCACAAGGATGCCGGTAACCTCATTGGTGATTTGAAATTCGGGTGCGACCAGCCCGGCATCTTTGATGGGGCCGGAGGGTTGGTAGTTGGGACTGAAGAAATTGAAGACACTGGGAGAGGAAAGGGGAGTCATCCCGTATTGATCATTGAGCCAGTACACCTCGTAGATCCCGGACTCGCTTGCGGCGTCAAAGGCACGGGCGATGGAAACGAATCGAAGGTAGGGCTCTTTTTGCATGCCATAGTGAGGGTCCTCTGAGACGGAGTAGCTGCGAGCCTCGGGGTCGAGAAGGATTGCTTTGACCACCGCTTGCATATCGCCC
The DNA here is from genome assembly GCA_002388665.1 of Opitutia bacterium UBA4506. Taxonomy (GTDB): domain Bacteria; phylum Verrucomicrobiota; class Verrucomicrobiia; order Opitutales; family Puniceicoccaceae; genus Puniceicoccus. The sequence continues at coordinate 8,524 of DGMY01000064.1, forward strand.
CGGACGCCACTGCCATTGTCGGCGAAGGCGGAGGCGACTCTCCCGACAAATTCCGGTGACGGATTGGAAGTGACTAACCGTTGGATCAGAAGCTTGGAAATAAAGGGTCCGGTATTTTGATGATTGAAGAGGGTATCCAATGCGCGGCCGACATCGCGGTAGGCGTAGTCATCCTCGGGAGCGCTCGGATCGTTTGCCGGTAGGTCGACATCGAGAACTGTCTTGCTGCCCTGATCATGGTAGAAAACCTCTCTGGTGTCCCATTGGCCCGACGGGTGTTGAAACGATTCGGAAAAAGGGCCGTTCCACATCTTCATCGGAGAGACATAGAAGTCATCGTAATTGTAACCGTCCGGAACATCGGGCCAAAAGAACTCCCATCGAACATCGGTGTTGCCCGCCCCCCAACTCATCCCCGTGAAGACTCTCGCCAGATTGGTGATATCGCTATTGTCGTAGGTGGGGATGGCCTGGTTCTGATCGTCCGTGATGAGGGTGCCGTCGGGCGCTAACATCCAGAGACCGATCGAAAAGAGCTGCATGATCTCTCTCGCGTAGTTTTCGTCGGGAAAGCGCCCCAGTTCAAGGTCGGGTGGCTGATTGCCCTGATGACTCAAGTAGATCCCCATGCAGGGGTGAAAAGTGACATCTTCGATCAGCTCGCGATAGTTCCCGAATGAATTGGCGAGGAGCATATCATAGTAGTTGAGCATCCCTCGTGGAGTGCGCTCCGGGGCGCCGCTATCGGAAATGACCATGATCTCGCTCAGGGCAAATCCCATTCTTTGGCGAAGGGGATCGGGGGCGTTCATTGCTTGCTCCCACCACGCTCGCATTTTGTGGAACGCGTAGGGACCGCCGCCCTCTGCGGTCCAATCGATCGCTTCAAGGATGGGCTGGTGCAGGCCGATGGGCTGGTTGAACTGATCGTCGATCCAACCCTCGATCCCGAGAGTTTGCACCTGCTGGATGAGCTCAGGTGTGGGACCGAAAGTGGCTTGCGTCAAAAATCGTGCTGCCTCCTTGGCGGAGATCGATCCGGAATCATCAATGATTGTGATGGACGCTGCATCTTGCTCGCTGGCTGTGTAGTGGGTTCCTTCCAGCAGGGTCAGAGTCACCGTTTCGTCGGATTCGGTCAGGTCATCTTCGAGAGGGACGATCTCGACCCAGACGGTATTGCTCCCGAACGGAATTTCGACGACTGGCTGAATGGTTTGGAAGTCCGATCCGATGGAGGCGGTCCCAGTAACGGACAGATGAATGCTGAGCGCATCGACGCCTCCAGTACGCCTGATTGCGAAGACCGCTGGATCGGGCCAGCCCTCATGGGTAGTGGAATCAACTGCGCTGATGGAAACCTGGTTGACGGATCCAACGGAGTCTGCGGCCCGCGTGTAGTCATGGGTCGGCAGGCGCATCGAATTTGCGGTGTCGGGGTCATAGCCCAGCTGGTGCTCCTCCCAATCGGATAGCCCGTCCCCGTCGGAATCGACATCCATCACCTCGAGGCGCACGAAGACTGGTGAAGAGTCGGGGAGGGAAAGGCGGATCTCCATCGGATCTCCCCGTCCGATCCATTGCTCTTGAATTGTCCATGAATCCGGAGACAAGTCGGGGCTGGACCACAGGGTGTACTCCTTCTCCATCGCCTCGGTGCTGAAGAGCGAGAACTCGTTACCGGATTGTCCGCCGATCGCGGGAAGCAGCCTGGATCGGGGATCGAATGGATCGGTGCCCGCTATTGATTCCTGGAGATTGGTCATGCCATCCCCGTCCGAATCTTCCTCGGCAGCTAATCCAGTGGCCTGGAATGCGTTTTCCCAAACGTCACTCTGGCCGTTTTGGTTGAGGTCCAGTGAGGCGAAAGTGGAAAGGGGGGAGAGAAGGCAGGAAAGCAGTAGAAAGCGAAATGGTGGGGAGGTCTCCATGAGAGTAGTGACTCTACTGATGAGTAGAAGAAGGAAATCCGCTCAAGGCGAGACTGCGCTGCTCGCAAACCACATTTTCACGGCGTACTCACAAATAAAAATAGATTTGGAGCGAGGCCACAGGGGAAACCCGCGCGTCTGACGGGTCGTCCGGTACGCTTTGGTCCTTCCCTTTGATTACTCGTGGAAAGGAAAGACCGCCCGGCCGGACCGCCCGGGGACGCAGGTCTACTCGGAGCGATGATCCTGGGAGGTGGAGGATTCCCGAACGATCAGGCGTCCGGCCAGGGAAACCCGGTGCGCAGGGATATCGGGGTGGCGGATACGATTGATCATCACACTGGCGGCAATTTTCCCAATATCTCGGCACGGTTGGTGGTAACTCGTGAGCGGGACACTCAAAAGAGAGGCGTATTTGACATCATCGAAGCCGCAGACACGCATGGAGCGAGGGATCTCGGCTCCCAAATTGATGAGTGTGCGCATGAGCGGTGCGGCGATGGCATCGTTGGCGCAGATCACGCCGTCGACCTCCTCCTCGATCAATTGTCGAGCAGTTACCTCGGGTTCGTCGATATGGAATACAATATCCCGCATCTCCCGGGCATCCCGGCCGTAGTGAACGAGCACCTCCCGGCTGCCGATTCGTCGCAGTCGAACCGTCATGGCGGGATTGGGGGACGAAACGAAGGCGGGTTTCTTGCATCCATTGGCGATCAAGTGGCTTCCCACGGTGTAGCCGGCTTCAATATTATCGATTCCGACCAGATCAAACGGTGTTTTCTGGGGCCACGGATAGATGTCACGATCGAGCAAAACTACGCGGATCCCGGCATCGTCCAGCTTTCGAATAATCCCTCGATTGAACCTCTGTTGATTCTCGATGTGTTCGATCGGTGTGAAGAAGACACCGTGAACCTTTTCGCTGATAAAACGTGCGGTTAACTCTTCGGCCAAGCGGCAAGGATCCATGGGGATATCCAGCTCCGGAGGGCGGATAATTCGCATCGCTTCCAGGCCCGCGGCCTCTGTGATACTGGCACAGATCGGATTAAAAATTTCGATATTGTGAAGGCTCGGGATCAGCAAGCCAGCGGTGAGGACAGACCGCCCCGGGGCCAAGACCTGGGTGCCGAACCCCGCGCGTCTCTTAACGAGTTTCTCCTTGGCCAGGAGATTGATCGCCTTGGCTACAGTTGGCCTTGACGTTTGGTAGGTCTGGCAGATCTTTTCCTCTGTGGGAAGGAGATCGCCGGGGGCGTATTCGCGGTTTTTGATGGCCTTTCCAATCTCATCGTAGATCTGTAAGTACTTTGGTTTAGAACGGCTCATGCTTTTAATGAGAAGTAAATGTAATCATAAGTAAAGAAGTTTAGGTTTACAAATAGAAAGTTTCGGGCATCTTTTGGGAAATCCATTGTTTAACCCCTACCCAGGTTCCCCCGAAATGAATGCAAATAGGTCCAATGATGAGAGGTATGCTGTTGCGGGCATCGGAGAGCTTCTCTGGGATATTTTCCCAAATCACAGCCGCATTGGCGGTGCGCCCTGCAACTTCGCGTATCACACTCACCAACTCGGTGCAGAAGCCTGGCCGATCAGCTGTATCGGCAGTGATTCGCTTGGAAAGGACGCCCGTTCTCAGTTGAGTGAAGTCGGCGTCGATACGAGCTACGTGAAGGAAACCGACGATTACCCGACCGGTACTGTCGATGTGGTACTGCAGGACGGGAAGCCGTCGTATACCATTCATGAGAACGTCGCTTGGGACCATATCCCGTTCACACCAGACCTCCGGGAACTGGCCGGCAGGCTCGACGCCGTCTGTTTTGGCTCCCTCTCGCAGCGTTCGCCAGAGTCGAGCGATAGCATATCGGCATTTGTGAAAAGTATGCGGAAGAGTGCGCTGAAGATCCTGGACGTGAATTTGCGGGATCCATTCTACTCGCAGGCGACTCTCTCGCGGTCATTGGGATTGGCGAATGTTCTGAAATTGAGCGATGAGGAGCTGCCGGTTTTGCGGGAATACTTTTCCCTGAAAGGTGGTGTCAGTGACCAACTCCAGCAATTGCTCGAACAATTCGATCTTCACCTTGTCGCCTACACCCGGGGCTCGCTCGGCAGTTTGTTGATTGGCATGGAGGAGACGAATGACTTCTCTGGCTGTGAAGGGGATATCGTGGATACCGTGGGAGCCGGGGATTCGTTTACGGCGGCGCTTTGCATGGGACTGTTGCGCGGATGGCCCCTCAGGAAGGTCAACCAGCACGCGAATGAAGTGGCCACCTATGTCTGTACGCAGAAGGGGGCCACACCGGTCATGCCCGATCGATTTGTCTCACTCGGGTTGGCCTCCGGTTAGGCGATCCCCACAGAAGCTCGGCCCGATCGAGAAGGGGGAGTGACTCCATTATTGGAACGGTCGCCAATCATTTCGGTGGCACTGTGTGGCAGTTTTCGCTCTACTGGTAGGCTATGCCCCAAAAACCTTTGTTCATCTGTTCCCGATCGACACATGAGAGCCCCGTTGAGCGATTGGAGGGCCGCAAGGGTCCCAAAAATCGGCCGCTTATGCTCTTGGCCGCGGATCATGACATCGTGCTCGAATGGGAGAATCTGCCCAGTGGAATGACGGACCCCTTACTGGTCCTGACCATCGGTTCAGAGTTTACTTTCAACGGGTCGGATCGCATCTACGTACGAACGGGAGATTCGGATACTCGTCTCGCTGAACTGGAAGTCCTCTTTGCGGATCCCTACCAGCAGCTGACATTCGCCCTGCCGATTCAAGTGGGAGAGGGTGGAGCACTTCGCCTGCGTCTGGAAGTCGAGGGACAGAGCGACCTCTGGCTGTTTGCGCCCGATCAAGAGGCGAGCGACGGACTCGAAGTGCATTTGCCCCTCATTGTTGATCGCGCCGGCGAAACGCCCGACATCGTGTCCAGCCTTTCCTCCCTGGGATCGCTCCAAACCTTTAGCTGGAAAGAAGGATGCGTGCTGGATGCGTTGAAAGCCATTTCGGACGCTGGATTGAGCGAGCAGGCGGGCGTAGCAATCCGCCAGCACTTGGATTATTTTGGGTTTTCCTCGGGAGACCTCGTGTACGAGAATCCGCGAAACGTGCGGATGGTGAATCAATTGGGATCGATCGAAACCACCCTGCCATTCGCCCGAGTGGCCGAAATTGATCCGAAGCACCCCTGGGTCAATCTTACCCTCGATTTTTGGAAAACCCTCATCGGAACCGACGGCAGTGTGCAGGAGGATGAAATGATCTCCTGTGAAGGTGCGTACACGGTTGCCTACCCCATGGTGCTCATCGCAAAAGAGCGGGACGAGCCGGAGTGGTACGACGTGGCTGAGACCCTGTTGATCAACACCTATCGGCGGCTTGTCCGTGACGACGGGGTCTACCTCCGTCACTATCCGGACGGGCGCCGGACATTTCGTAACTGGGCGCGGGGACTGTGCTGGTTGCTCCTCGGGCATGTGCAGACACTCAGAGTGCTTCCCACAGAACCCGCCAAACTGCTGGAGCAGTTGGAAGCTCTGGCACAATTTGCGGCAGAGAGCCAGCGAAGTGACGGCCTGTGGGCCTGCTTTGTGGACGATGAAAAGTCGCTTCCCGACACATCGGCCTCGGTCGGTATCGCGGCAGCCTTTGCGATCGGAGTCCGGGAAGGGTTGCTTCCGGAAGAATATAGAGATCGCGCTGTGGCCTGCAGGAACTCCGCGTCGGAGTACATCAACCCTCTTGGGTTCCTCTCGGGTTGCTCCCAGTCGAACAAAGGTGGTGAAGAGCTTCAGCGGAGTAACTACCGGGTGACGCTGCCCTATGCCAGCGGACTGTACGGGCTTTTGGAAGTGTCGCTACTGACCTGAATGGGGCGGTTTTCCGAAGGGGGACGGCAGCAGCTGCCCTTGATCATCGAGAACGGTGGAAAGGGGGGCACATCCTCTCCGGCGGATCGGGTTGACTTTCCATTTGCCCGGGTTGGATTCGTGATCCACGCTCTTCGGTTCTATGAGCTTTCTACAGTTGGAGAACCGCACGTTTTTGATCTTTGGTGTCGCGAATCGCAAGAGCGTCGCTTGGGCGATTGCAAAGGAGTTGGAGTCGGAAGGGGCACGGGTCATTTACAGCGTCCGGTCCGAAAAACGTCGCGAGAGCTTGGCAAAACTTCTGGGCGACCGGACCTGCCACGTATGTGACGTCGAGGACGAAGGAGCGGTCGAGCAGTTGGCCGGCGAAATCGGTGCTGACGTCAAGTTGGACGGCATTGTTCACTCGATTGCCTTTGCGGATTACAGCGAAGGGTTCCGCCCATTTCACGAGACAGGGCGGAAGCAGTTCCTGCAGGCGACACAGATCTCGGCATTCTCCCTCGCGGAAATCGCGGACGCATTTCGAGAGAACCTCAAAGAGGACGCCTCCGTCGTGTCGATTGGGATCTCCACAACCGAATTGACGGCCGAAAACTACGGCTACATGGGGCCCGTGAAGGCGGCCTTGGAAGCGGTGAGCCGGAACCTGGCAAAATCCTTCAGCGATTTTTCGGAAGTGCGATTCAATACCGTGAATTCAGGCCCTCTCAAAACGAGTGCATCGGCGGGCATCCCCGGGTACTTGGACAACTACCTCTATGCGGAGAAGATGACCTTGCGGAAACGGGCCCTCGCGACCCGCGAAGTCGCCGACACCGCGATATTTCTCCTGAGTCCGCGCTCCTCCGGGATCAATGGCCAGGGCATTGTCGTGAACGCGGGAATGGACACCAACTATTTTGATCGGGAGCTGGTCGAACGAACCATGCGCAGCGATGCAGTTTAAGAACACCAGAATCGCGGCGGTGGCGCATGTGCTGCCGGAAGAAATCGTCAGTTCGGAGGATGTTGAGAATCGATTGGGGTCGCTCTATGAGCGATTAAAGTTGCCCGCGGGGCGGCTCGAATTGATGACCGGGATCAAGGAGCGCCGGGTCTGGCCTGAGAACACGAGACCGTCGGAGGCGAGTAGCGCAGCGGGTCGAGCGGTTTTGGCCAAGGTTCCGGATCTTCCCCCCGTGGATCTCCTGGTGCATGCGGCAGTATCGAGGGATCGCCTGGAGCCGGCCACCGCGGCCTACGTTCACAAAGCCCTCGGTCTTCCACGGCACACGCAGATCTTTGACCTGTCCAATGCTTGTTTGGGATTTCTGAATGCCATGGTGACGGCGGGAGCCATGATTGAGAGCGGCCTCATTCGGACGGCTCTGATCGTCTCGGGCGAGAATGGACGGCCGCTTTTGGAGGAGACGATTCGAACTCTCCTGGAGGGGCAGTTTACCCGCAAAACGATTAAGCCCTTTTTTGCCAATCTTACGATTGGGTGTGGGGCAGTTGGCATGGTCCTCTGTCATAAGGACGTGATGGACGAAGATGCTTTCGGTTCACTGGAGTACGGGGTGTCTGGTACGGATGGATCGTATTCGCACCTGTGCGAAGGCGACAGCTCGGCAGGGGGAGGTTTGGTGATGCAAACGGATTCAGAGGCTCTCCTGGAGGCGGGCATCGGCTTGGCTGCGGAGACATGGCAGAGCTTCTTGGAGAAGGATTCCTCGGGAGATGAGTTTAGTCGCATCATCACCCACCAAGTGGGGAAAACCCACCAGCGTCGATTGCACGAAGCCCTGGCCGTAGACCCGGCCCTGGATTATCCGAGTTATCCCATCCTGGGGAACGTCGGTTCGGTGGCATGTCCCATTACCTTATCTCTCGCTGATGAAGCGGGCGCGATTGCCCCGGGGAGCCGGGTGGCGCTATTGGGGATCGGCAGTGGATTGAGTTCGGTGATGTTGGCCTTGCGGCGGTTTTAGAGAAATCGACCTTCCGTTGCCTCGATCCCGGCTGTGGGAGCTTCTGCGAGGGGATGAGAGTGATCGGAATCGTCTCAACCAGGTCCCGCCTGTGGGAGCCGATGCCTCGGGAGGAAGTGAATGCTTTGGGGCTGAGAGGCTGGGCTGTCTGCGAGAAACTCGCGGAGGCAGACCGGCGGATTGCCCCGAATTGGAAAAGAAGGCTGGCCTAATTGCGGAGAATCGTTTCGGTCTAGGGCATGCAACGAGTGAAATTGAGTGAGGCTGACGCGCAGCCGGTATTGATTGTGGGGTCGGTCGGCTATGACGACATTGAAACCCCTCATGGTAAGGACACCCGGATCTTGGGTGGATCGGCATCTTACGCCTGTCTCGCTTCCAGTTATTTTGCTCCGACACGGATGGTCGCCGTAGTAGGAAACGACTTTTCGGAGGCCGACCGCCGTCGATTGGACGATCACGGGATCGACACCGCGGGATTGCAGGAAGACCTGAGCGGTCCCACCTTCACCTGGTCGGGGAAGTATCTCGACGATTTTAATGATCGGGAGACCCTGGACATTCAATTGAATGTATTCGAAAAGTTTGAGCCGGTGCTTCCCGACGCCCAAAAGGACTCACGGTTCGTATTGTTGGGCAATATTCACCCCGGCCTCCAGGCGCACGTATTGGATCAGCTCGTGGCTGAGGACGCATTTGTCGCCGTGGATACGATCGACCTTTGGATTACCACCGCGAAGCCTGCTTTTCTTGAACTGCTCAAGCGTGTGGATTTTCTGGTCATCAACGACAGTGAATCAGAGCTTCTCACCGGTGAGTCCAATATCATCAAAGCCGGAGCTGCTCTGCGACAACTCGGACCCGATAAGGTTGTCATCAAGAAAGGGGCGCATGGGGCCTATTTCTTCTATGAAAACGGCCTCTTTGCCTTGCCCGCTTATCCGGTGACAGAATTGCGCGACCCAACCGGAGCGGGGGATACCTTCCTTGGGGCAGTTATGGGAATGCTTGCCGCATTGAATAAGACAGACATTGATTCGATTAAGCAGGCCCTCTTCTACGGGACCGCTGTAGCCAGTCTGACCGTGGAAGCCTTCAGCTGTGACCGGCTCGAATCGGGCGGAGTCGAGACCATCGAGTCACGCGTCAAAGAGTTGAAGCAAATGACCCAGCTGTAAGGGCTCTGATGGTTCGGGATTTTGCCTGAACCGCTTCGATTAAAATTTACGCAGCTACGGCTGCGCGGCAACGGCTTGAAGGAGGATTCCTTCAGGCCGTTTTGCATGGCCGGTTCGAGGCAGCCGCGCGAGACTAACGTGCTTTGAATCCGGTAAAGGACTAGATCTATTTCAAAGGGCACATAAACCACGACGGGTCGGGGAAAGCCTGAATGCCTATGCTTCCTGCCCTGGCTGCCCATTGGGTCTAGGCGAAGGTATTACACCCGCACCTACTCTGTATCCGCCAAGAAACTACGCGCTGCCCGAAGGCGTGCCTTAGTTGATGTGGCGGGAATCGTCGTGGTCTTTCTCGGTATAGCCTGATTCCTGTCGCTGATGGTTTACCTTGTTCTTGGCGAGGTAGGCATTGTAGACATCGTCGGCGCTCATTCCGAGGGCTTGGGCGGAAGAAATGAGGAAGTGGAAAAGGTCGACGACCTCGACGCGGGCGTTTTGCTCGTCGAACTCCTGATACTTGGCCCACCATTTCCACGGAACAGAGTCAATGAGCTCGGCGAGCTCCTGTTGCATGGCGCGGGAATAGTTCAGGACCCACTCGGTCTTTTTCTCGGGCGTCATATCGCGGAGGTTCACCCCAATGCGCTCGTTCAATTTTTCCTGCAGGTCGAAAAGCTCCTCAAATTTATCCATGTGCCGCAGTGAAACAACTTGGTGGTGGAAAAACAATCCTCGAAGCGGGGTCATTGGGTGATTGGCGCAAGTTGTCAAAAATACGGGTTGGATGCCTCTGAAACGGCCAGAATTTGGCCTGAAATCACATAAATTGATGAAACTGGGTAAAACCCCACTCTTGCCATTAGGGATGAGCTGCGCTAATCGGTCAGGTTTTACATGCCAGAAACTGAGAAAAACAGTCTACCCAAAATCCTCATCATCGACGATGACAATGAGATCCGGTACTCGCTGAAGCGCGTACTGCGAAATTTGGATGCTGAGCTGCATGAAGCGGACAGCGGAGAGGAGGGGCTCAAGCAAGCGGAGAAAGAGAAGCCCGCAGTCATCCTGCTCGATAATCGAATGGGAGGAATCAGCGGGATGGAAACCCTGCAGAATCTTCGGGCCCTGGGCGGTGGATCGATCGTGATCATGATGACCGCTCATGGCACGACGCAGACCGCGATCGAGGCGATGAAGTATGGTGCCTATGATTACCTCATGAAGCCATTCGAGCCCGAGCGCATCATCGAGCTCGTGACAAAGGGGCTTCGCACCTATCGGGATCGAACCTCGTCGGGTAGTTACGAACCCAAACTGAAAGTCGAGGACTACGCCGAAGGGATTGTCGGTAGTTCGGAGAGCATGCAGTTGGTCCTCAAGCAAGTTGGGCAAGTGACCGCCAGTGACGCTACCGTGATGATCACAGGTGAAAGCGGTACCGGGAAAGAACTCGTCGCCCGCTGCATTCACGATCACAGCCTCCGCTCGAAGAAGAATTTTATCGCGGTCAATTGTGCTGCGATCCCGGATAACCTCATTGAGAGTGAGTTGTTTGGGCACGAGAAAGGTTCCTTCACCGGTGCGACCTCGCAGCGGCAGGGGAAGTTCGAACTATGTGACGGGGGAACTCTCTTTCTCGACGAAGTGGGGGACATGGCCCTTCCCACGCAGACCAAGATCTTGCGAGCAATCCAGGAAGGAGAGATTCAGCGAGTAGGGGGATCCTCCCCGATTCAGGTGAATGTGCGGGTAATCGCCGCCACGAATCGGGATATTGAGGACATGGTCAAAACCCAGGATTTTCGGGAAGACCTCTACTACCGGTTGAACGTTTTCCGGATCCGGATCCCACCGTTGCGGGAGCGACGCGAAGATATTCCTGAGATTATTGATTACCACCTTCAACGGCTTGCGAAGCAGAAGAAAATTCGGGCGCGGACCATTTCCGAGGAAGCGCTCGAAGTGATGAAGGCGCAGCCGTGGAACGGGAATGTGCGCGAATTGGAGAATGTGGTCTACCGCAGCGCAGTTGTCGCCCAAGGGGGGACCATCTTTGTCACTGATCTTCCGTCGGATTTAGAGAACGCCCTGAGCCCGGACGCTGCTACCGATGAAGGCTCCGCGCCCCAAGGAGGGTCTTCGTCCTCGGACGGTGTGGATGACGCAAGCGGAGAAGAGGTTGGCAAACTGTACGACGAACTCTTCTCGGCTTTGAGCGGGAATGCGGATGGCCATTTGCTTCAAGTCGTTGAACATGCCATGATTCGTCGAGCAATGAAGCACGTTGATAACAATCAGGCCAAGGCGGCCTCACTTCTTGGGATTTCCAAGAGCACATTACGAACTAGACTTTCTCTGTTGCGTTCAGAGGAATCCAAAAGCGACTCAGAATAATGGATGACGACCGCAGGATCGTGATAACAGGCGTGGGATTGACCGCGCCCAATGGCAATGACCTTTCGGAATTTCGGGAGAACCTCCTCGAGTGCCGCCCTCGGATCGGCACATTGGATCTCCGGTATATGGGACCGACACCGGCGGGGATCTGTGATTTTGACCCGCTGAAGCATCAGAAAAAGCGTGAGCTGCGCGTGGGAACCCGGGCCGGTAGCGTCTCTATCTATTGCGCCAAAGAGAGTCTCGCTGATTCGGGATTGGAATGGGAGTCGATGGATTCCAATCGGATCGGAATCTACGTGGGGACGACCGAGCACGGCAACGTTGAGACCGAAAACGAAGTCTACAACATCTCGCAGTTTAACTACGACACCAAGTTCTGGTCGCACCACCACAACCCGCGTACCGTGGCCAACAATCCGGCTGGGGAAGTGACTCTGAATCTTGGGATTCACGGTCCTCACTACACCATCGGGGCGGCTTGCGCCGCTGGGAACGCCGGAATGATCCAAGGCGCCCAGATGCTGTTGCTGGGAGAAGTCGATGTGGCTGTCGCCGGGGGAGTCAGTGAAAGCATTCGCAGTTTTGGAATTTTTGCAGGGTTTCGTAGCCAGGGGGCTTTGGCCACGCACGAAGACCCGAATCAGGCCAGTCGTCCATTCGACATGGACCGCAATGGCATTGTGGTGAGTGAAGGAGGGGCACTGTATGTCCTCGAGCGTCTGAGCGATGCCAAGAAGCGTGGGGCGAAGATCCACGCCGAGATTACCGGATGGTGCCTGAATTCAGATGCCTCGGACTATGTGTTGCCCAATGCGGAGCGCCAAGCCGAGTGCATGACCCGGGCCCTGAAGATGGCAAAGCTCAACCCTGAGGACATCGGGATCGTCAGCACCCACGCGACAGCAACCAAGCAGGGTGATATTCAAGAGTGTAAGGCGGTTCGATCCGTGTTTGGCGAATCGGACAGTACCTACATCAATAACACCAAGAGCTACATTGGCCACTGCATGGGTGCTGCGGGTTCCCTGGAGTTGGCGGGGAACATTCCGTCGTTCGAAGACGGTATCGTTCATCCGACAATCAATGTGGATAGCCTTGACCCCGAATGTGATTTGCCCAACTTGGTGATCAATGAGCCGCGGGAAGGGGTCAAAGTTGACGCCATTCTCAACAGCTCGTTCGGGATGCTGGGAATCAACTCAGCCCTGATCATTCGTCGGTTTGCCGACTAAAAAAACCTTTCAATCATGACTAAAGAAGAAGTTCAGAAAATCGTTCTCGATATCATCGAAGAGATCGCTCCCGATGAGGATGTCTCCTCCATTAAACCTGAGGTACGCCTTCGGGATCAGCTCGATCTCGATTCCATGGACTTCCTGGATATCGTCATGGAGCTGCGCAAACAGCACGGCATCGAGGTGCCTGAAGAGGACTACCCAAAGCTCGCGAGCTTGGAGAGCTGCGGAGAGTATTTGACTCCGAAGTTTAACGCGAAAGCCTGAGTCCCCTGCACGGGGATTCCGGGCGGAATCCGTGAATCATCTTAAATCGCCCGAATGAGTCAAAACTACGACGTTGTTGTCATTGGCGCCGGCATGTCGGGTTTGGCGGCCGCCATCCGTGTCGCCTTGGCCGGTAAGTCGGTCCTCGTTGTCGAAAAACACGACGCACCGGGTGGACTGAACAGTTTCTACCGACAGGAGGGGCGCGTTTTCGATGTGGGACTGCATGCCTTGACCAACTATGCGGAGAAGGGGCAGAAAAGGGCCCCCCTCAACAAGATTTTTCGTCAGCTGCGGATTCCCCGGGAAGCCTTTGATCTGAACCCGCAAGTCGGGTCACGGATTCGGTTTCCCGAAGCGAGCCTGCGTTTTACGAACGACCCGGCGTCTCTGGAGTCAGAGATCGCGGCTAATTTTCCGGATTGCCTGGAGGGGTACCGGAACGTCGTCCGGTTCGTCGAGGAGAGGGATGCAACGGCGCTGGAGGATCGGGGAGAGATGGCGGGATCGTTTCTCGCGCAGCACCTTCCGGATCCGTTGCTGCGGGAGATGCTTCTATGCCCCATCCTGTACTATGGAAGTGCGACGGAAGATGATCTGGATCTTGATCAATTTGTGATCCTCTTCCGCTCTCTGTTTCTCGAAGGATTTTCGCGGCCGGTCGACGGCGTCCGAACCATTATCCGGGCTCTCTTGAAAAAATTGAAGGAAGTCGGTGGGGACCGCCGGATGAATTGTGGGGTGGCCCGCATCGTGACCCGCGATGACCGCGTGGAAGAGATCGAATTGGATTCGGGCGAGCTGATCCGAGCCGGTTCCGTTCTCTCGAGTGCCGGTCTGGTCGAGACCAATCGCCTGTGTGGGCTGAACGATCCCGGGGATCGGGTGGGGCGACTGTCGTTCGTTGAAACGATATCGGTCTACAAAGAAAATCCCGGAAACTTCGGATGGAACGACACCATTACCTTTTTCTCGACGCGCAGACCTTTCCGCTATCGGCGGCCGGAGGACGAGTTGGTGGACCCGGGGAGTGGCGTGATCTGTATTCCAAATCACTACCAATATGGTGGAGGACGCTCCTTGAAAGAAGGACTGGTCCGGCTCACTGCATTGGCGAACTTTGACCAATGGAAGGCCTTGCCGAAGGAAGAGTATCAAGAGCGCAAGGCTGATTGGTTTGAGAGACTGCAGCAGGTAGCCCGCGAAGTTCTCCCGACCCCGACCAAGGACCCTAGGCAGTCTCTTGTGGCGCGGGACATGTTTACCCCGCTCACGGTGGAGAAGTATACTAGCCATCTGGGAGGGGCAGTCTATGGCTCGTCGCACAAGGCCAAGGACGGGCGCACCGATTTCGATAACCTCTATCTTTGCGGAACTGATCAAGGCTTTCTCGGTATCGTCGGGGCCATGCTCAGTGGGATCTCAATTGCCAACCGCTACGTCGTCGCCTGATTGAGGTTTTTCGGGACAAAGAGATGGGAGATAGCGCCCTTGTCGCGGATATGGGATAGGGGAAATGGGATATTGGATATGGGGATGCCGGAGGCATCCGATCGAATAGCCGGTGGTTGAGCGGAGCGGCATCACCGGAAACTGAACTCAAAAAATGGTAAGGCTGGAGCGTGCAGATCCTTTGCGTGGTGGCTGGGTGGGATCGAACATTAAACTTTAAACATTAAACGTTAAACATTGAACGGGGGATGGGAAACAAGGCTCTTTGGAAGCGTTGGAAGTTGGACGTTTAACGTTTAAAGTTTAACGTTCGCTATCTAAATCCATCCACGCTGAAGGCGTGCCATCGATTCGCGGCATGCTGGCATCCTTTCAGGATGCGGGAGAGTGTGGGATGGTTGCCCGGTGGTGTCGCTCCGCTCAACCACCGGCTATTGGCTGTCATCCCTCCGGGATTGGGGATTCAGTCCTCCCTGAGCGTTGGATGTTTAAAGTTGGACGTTTAAAGTTTAACGTTCGCTATCTAAATCCATCCACGCTGAAGGCGTGCCAGCGACTCGCGGCCTGCTGGCATCCCTTTAGGATGCGGGACGGTGGGATGATTTCCCGGTGGTGTCGCTCCGCTCAACCACCGGCTATTGGCTGTCATCCCTCCGGGATGGGAGATTCAGTCTTCCCTGAGCGTTGAACGTTTAAAGTTTAACGTTCGCTATCCAAATCCATCCACCCTGAAGCTGTGCCAGCGACTCGCGGCCTGCTGGCATCCCTTCAGGATGCGGCAGAGTGTGGGATGGTTGCCCGGTGGTGTCGCTCCGCTCAACCACCGGCTATTGGCTGTCATCCCTCCGGGATGGAGATTCAGTCTTCCCTGAGCGTTGGACGTTTAACGTTGGAAGTTCAAAGTTTAACGTTCGCTATCCAAATCCATCCACGCTGAAGGCGTGCCAGCGACTCGCGGCCTGCTGGCATCCCTTCAGGATGTGGGGACTCTGAATTGCCATCTGAGCCGACGCAGAGAGAGAACGAGTCTCATATGTGAGGGATGGTTGCTTTGTGGGGTTGCAATCAGGGTCTTGTGGGTCTACCGCTTAAAAGCTTCATGAAAATTCTCGTAGCTGACAAAATCTCTCCTACTGGTGTCGAGTTCCTGCGTGAGCAGCCGGACTGTGAAGTTGTCGAGGCGTACGGCAGTTCGCCCGAACAGATTCTCAAACTCGTATCCGACGTTGACGGCATTGCGGTCCGTTCGGAAACCAAGGTAACCGCTGAAGTGATTGCAGCAGCTCCCAAGTTGAAGGTTGTGGGTCGTGCTGGAGTAGGCGTGGACAACATTGACATCGAAGCCGCGACTGACCGTGGAATCATTGTCATGAACACCCCGGCAGGGAACACGATTGCCACCGCCGAGCTTACCTTTACCCACATCCTCGCGGGGACACGGCCGATTGCCCAAGCCGACCGTTCGATGAAGGAAGGACGTTGGGATCGGAAGATCCTCTCGGGATCGGAGTTGATGTCGAAGACTCTCGGAGTTTGCGGAATGGGGCGGATTGGAGCCGAAGTTTCTAAGCGAGCCATTGCATTTGGAATGACTGTGTTGGCCTACGATCCATTTCTGACTCAAAGTCGAGCGCAAGCTCTCGGAGTGGAGATGGTTACCTTTGAAAACCTCTGTGAACGTGCGGACTACATCACCGTTCACATGCCCATGACGGCTGAAACCAAGTACATGATCAACGCCGCAGCAATTGCCCGGATGAAGGACGGTGTACGTCTCTTCAACTGTGCCCGGGGCGGAATCATCGAAGAAGCCGCACTGGTCGAGGGACTCAAGAGCGGAAAGATCGCTGCAGCGGGTCTGGATGTGTACGAAGACGAGCCATTGGCCGTCGACAGTGAGTTGCGAAAGATCGAATCTCTGGTCCTCACTCCGCACCTCGGGGCCTCTACCCGTGAAGCGCAGGAAAACGTCGGTATCGAAATCGCGCAGAACATGTTCCAAGCCCTGACCGGGGGAACCGTGCTCAACGCGATCAACATGCCGAGCGTCGACCCTCGCGACTTGAAGATGCTGGCTCCCTACCTGGACTTGGGTGAGAAGCTGGGCACGTTCGTTCAACAACTGAGCAGCGGTACCGTTGAGAAACTAAAAATCACCTACTACGGTAAGATTGTAGACCTCGACGCGCTTCCACTTTCCCGGGCGATCCAGCGCGGATACCTGCAGCAGATCAGCGGCGAGTCGGTCAACGACGTGAATGCTCCGAAGAAGATGGCCGGCCTAGGAGTCGAAGTCGAAGTGATCAAGAGCAATAAGGATTGCGGTTACACCGAGTTGATTGAGGTGCAGGCCATCGAGGATTCCGGAAAGACCCGTACCGCCTGTGGGTGCTTGTTCGGCCTCGCACAAGAGCCACGGATTGTCTCGATCGACGGCCACGGCCTCGAAGTGAATACCTCGGGAACGCTTCTGGTCCTAAAGAACAAGGACGTCCCTGGAATCGTTGGTTTCATCGGAACTGCTCTCGATAAAGACGGAGTCAATATTGCCAACCTGTCGCTCAGCCGGGAACAGGGAATGGAATTTGCCATAAGTGTTTATGAACTGGATACCGCTCCTTCCTCCGAGACGCAAAAAGCGATCGTGGACCACAGTGGGATTGAAAAGTTCAAGATAATCCAGCTCTGACCCAGTTCTTCGAATGGTCGTCCCGGTTCTTCTTTGTATCCTGATTGGATACCTGTTCGGCTCTTTGTCATTCGCGGTGTGGATCGCGAAGGCAAAGGGTGTGAACATCCTCAAGGAGGGGAGTGGGAATCCGGGTGCGACCAACGTGAAACGGGTTCTGGGCAAGAAGGCGGGGAACACGGTCTTTTTCCTGGATTTTCTCAAAGGCTGTGCCGCGGTAGGGATCGGGCTCTGGATTGCCGGCGACCCCGGTGGAATCGCCGGGGCGGTTGGGGCAGTGCTCGGTCACAGTGCATCCATTTTTATCGGTTTTCGCGGTGGGAAAGGGGTCGCAGTGACCATGGGCGCATTGTTGGTCCTGATGCCGCTGGTATTGCTCACCGGACTGGCCGTTTGGGCATTGACGTTTAACCTGTCTCGATACGTCTCATTGGCCTCGATACTCTTTGCCGTGAGTCTGCCGATATCTGCCTTGGTTCTCAACTGGGTGGGATGGCCTGTATCGCTGCCGCTGATCGTGTTTGCGGCAGTGATTGCCGTCTTGATTGTCGTACGACACCGATCCAATCTCGTCCGTTTGATCAATGGCGAGGAACATAAGTTTAGTAAGAAGTCCCAATCGTAGAGGGAGTAGACGAATAAATTGATGAGTGAGGAACAGCAGAAAATCCGCATAGGCTTAATCGGCTTTGGTACCGTAGGGCAGGGGGTGTGGAAAAACATCCTCCGCCGTCGTGAAGAGCTCACGATGGAAACTGGAGCGGAGTTGGAAATTGCCGGGATTGCGGTGCGCGACCTGAACCGTCAGCGAGATGTTGATGTCCCCGAGGGGATTATTACTGATGATCCGCAGCGAATCCTCGACGACCCAACGATTTCCATCATCTGCGAATTGGCCGGTGGCACTTCCGCCGCTTTGGAATGGTCGCGGAAGGCTCTGGAGGCGGGTAAGACCGTTGTGACGGCGAATAAGGCGCTGCTTTGCGATCACGGCGAGGAATTGCTCGAGGCAGCGGAAGCCCACGGCGGCCGACTGTTCTTTGAAGCCAGCGTCGCCGGAGGTATTCCGGTGATCAAATCCTTGCGGGAAGGACTGGTGGCCAATCGGTTTAATCGCATTTACGGTATTCTCAACGGTACCTCGAATTACATCCTAACCCGGATGGAGCGTGAGAAATTATCGTTTGAGCCCGTGTTGGCTGCGGCTCGTGAACTCGGTTACGTCGAGGCGGATGAATCACTGGACCTCGATGGATGGGACGCTGCGCACAAAACGGTGATTCTCGCTTGGCTCGCCCATCGGATGTGGGTGCCGTCGTCGGAAATGCTGGTGGAAGGCATTCGCCGGGTGACTCTCGATGATATGAATTTTGCCCAGGAATTGGGTTATCGAATTAAGCTCATTGCATCGATTCAGCGCTTGGGGGAGGCAGGGCGCCTAGCACTGGCGGTACGCCCGACCTTGGTGCCGCTGGACTCGCTGATGGCCGATGTGAGCGAGGCCTTCAATGCGGTTCGTTTGGAAGGCGATGTGGCGGGTCCGACAGTTTTGATCGGCAAAGGCGCCGGACAGGATCCCACTTCGAGTGCGGTTATTGCCGACTTAGTCGACGCCGGAAGGGCTCACCTCAGTGGTGTCCACCCTCGGTCCAGGTCGGCGCGTACTGGAGACGCTACGGAACTGGCCGCGCTTGAGGATATTTGTCAGGAATACTACATCCGTCTCACTGTGGCGGATCGATCGGGTGTTCTGGCCGAAGTTGCGGGAGCGTTTTCCCAATGCGGGATCAGTATCGCGACCGTGATTCAGCGGGACCACGATGAGGACGGTACCGCCTCCCTCGTGCTCGCGACTCACCTCTGTTCTGAGGCGTCGCTGCAGAATGCACTCGCGATCATCAGTGCGGGAGAATCGGTTCTTGGAGAATATCTTGTTTGCCCGATCCTCGACCCGGAGTAAGGCGTATATTTGGTAGGTAGCAGAATGGCTAGAATAGTTCAGAAATTTGGAGGAACCTCGGTCGGCGATGTGGAGCGGATCCGCAAAGTGGCGGAACGTGTTCAACGGACCCGGGAAGAAGGGCACGAAGTCGTGGTTGTCGTATCGGCCCGCTCTGGGGTAACCAATGAGTTGATTTCCCGTGCGAAAGCATTGAATCCCAACCCGAACGAACGGGAGATGGATCTGCTGCTCGCTGTAGGAGAGCAGGAGACGATCGCGTTGACGACTATGGCGCTCCACGCCCTAGGAATACCTGCGGTGTCGCGAACGGGTGCACAAGCGGGCATCCTGACCGATCCGGAACATACCCGGGCGCGGATTCTCGAGATTTCGGGAGGG
Source organism: Opitutia bacterium UBA4506 (assembly GCA_002388665.1). Taxonomy (GTDB): domain Bacteria; phylum Verrucomicrobiota; class Verrucomicrobiia; order Opitutales; family Puniceicoccaceae; genus Puniceicoccus. The sequence goes on from DGMY01000064.1 coordinate 27,872, forward strand.
GATATTGACCAGCAGCTTAAGAATGGATCCGTTGTCATCGTTGCCGGATTCCAAGGCGCGAACGTCGATGGCCAAACCACGACCCTTGGACGGGGCGGATCGGACCTGAGCGCGATCGCCATCGCGGCGGCGCTCAAGGCAGACCTCTGCCAGATCTATACGGATGTGGAAGGAGTGTTTACGGCGGACCCTCGGATCGTGCCCGACGCTCGTAAACTCGATGAGATTGCCTACGAAGAAATGCTCGAATTGGCCAGCAGTGGCTCCAAGGTCATGCAGACCCGTGCAGTGAAATTTGCGCAGAAATATGGCGTGCGGTTCGAAGTACGCTCTAGCTTTAATGACAAACCCGGAACGATAGTGAAAGAAGAAGTAGTTTCTATGGAAGACGTGGCGGTGAGTGGAGTAGCCCTCGATCGCAACCAAGTGAAGATCGTGATCAGCGACATCCCGGATCGTCCGGGAACGGCAGCCCGAATCTTTCAAGCACTGTCGGAAGAGGGTGTGCTGGTCGATATGATCGTCCAGAACCTCGGCCGGGAAGGTCGGGCAAATCTTACCTTTACCGTACCCGAGGAAGACGCCTTTCGCGCAGAGAACGCTGTCCGCAACCTGAAGGAGGATTTTCCAGATGGTCAGATTTCCACCTACGACCGGATTGCGAAACTCTCGGCTGTTGGGGTTGGGATGCGCTCACACACCGGCGTGGCTGGGAAACTCTTCGGGGCGTTGGCCGAGAAGAAGATCAACATACAGATGATCAGCACCTCGGAGATTAAGATCTCTGTCGTGGTCAATATTGATGATGCAGAAGAGGCCGTGAGGACGCTCCACAGTGCGTTTGGGCTGCAAGAGAAGTCTTAGCCCGTACTGGTATGAAGTTTGTTTCCACACGCGGCGGGGTAGATCCAGTTTCCTTTCAAGAGGCGGTATCCACGGGATTGGCACCGGATGGCGGACTGTTTGTCCCGCAGGAGTTGCCGGATCTCTCGAAGGAGATCGCCACCTGGGAAGGCTTGTCCTATCCGGCCCTGTGCGAGCGGTTCTTTGCTAAATTTGCGACCGACACTGATGCGGAGGAACTGCGGGAAACCATTGAGAACGCCTATGGGTCATTTGACGACCCGGCGATTGCCCCCCTTCGGCGGTTGGGAGACGGTCTGTCGGTCCTGGAATTGTTTCACGGACCGACCCTGGCGTTTAAGGATTTCGCGCTCCAGTGGTTGGGCGAATTGTACGAGAAGCAAATCGCCCGCAGTGGCAAATCGATAGCGGTGCTGGGGGCGACCTCGGGAGACACCGGGGCGGCAGCGATTCATGGTCTGCTCGGGAAGGAAGGCGTATCGATCTTTATACTCTATCCCGACGGGCGGGTATCGCCGCTTCAAGAGCGTCAGATGACCTGCACCGGGGCGAGCAATGTGTATCCGCTCGCGATTCAGGGGAGTTTTGACGATGCGCAGAAATCGCTGAAGGAAGTTTTCGGAGACCAGGAATTTCGCGCGGAGTGCGGACTGTCGGCGGTGAACTCGATCAACTTGGCCCGGATCTTGGCTCAGTGCGCCTACTACCTATTTGCCTCGTTGCAGATTCCTGCGGAGCGTCGAAATCGGGTGCGGTTTGTTGTCCCCACGGGTAACTTTGGAAACGTCCTTGCCGGATGGCTCGCCCACAAAATGGGGATGCCTGCGGCGGGGTTTGTCGTGGCGACGAACCAGAATGATATTCTCCATCGTTTTTTCTCCACCGGAAAATACGAAGTCGGAAGTGTTCGTCCGAGCTTAGCTCCCTCGATGGATATTCAGGTAGCCTCCAATTTTGAGAGGTTCCTTTATTATCAGGCGGGTGGCGACAGTGTTGCGGTGTCTCGGTGGATGCAGGATTTCTCGGCAAACGGAAAAGTGGAGCTCCCCGCACCGGAAGGATGGGGGTTCGCAAGTACCGCGACTGAGGATGACCATATTGAGACAATCATCCGCGAGGTGTACGAGCAGTACGGCTACATCGTCGATCCCCATACCGCCTGTGGATTTACCTGGGAGCGGGATCCGGAAGAGGAAACGATCTTACTCTCGACCGCGCATCCGGCAAAATTTCCGGATACCATTGAGAAAGCCACCGGCAAGCATGTAACGCATCCATCGCTCGAAGCGTTGAAATCGCACCGAATTCAGAAGTTTCCGATTGAGGGAACCGCCGAGAACATTCAGGCTTTCATGCGCGACCACCTACCATCGTGAGTAAAATTAGAGCAACTGCCTGTATCCTGACCAAGAATGAGGAGGATAATTTGCCGAAATGCCTGGCACCGCTCAGGGATTTCGAAGAAATCATCGTCTATGATTCCGGCAGTACGGATAAGACAGTTGAGGTAGCCCAGAAGTTTGGGGCGACTGTGATTGAAGGTGCGTGGGAAGGCTTTGGTGCCACCCGCAAGAAGCTTTTTGAGGCGGCGAACCAACCGTGGATTCTGTGGATTGATGCCGATGAGGTGGCCGGCGAAGATTTGATCGGCGAGATCCGCAACTGCGTGGAGGCCGATCCGAAGGCAGATGGTTATCGAATCAACCGGATCTCCTGGATTGGGGGGAAGCGGTTTCGCCACGGGAATTGGTATCCCGATTGGAATTTACGATTGTTCCGGCGGACTGCCTGGAGCATGGAAGAGCGGGATGTGCATGAGTCGGTCGAGATCGAAGGCGCCCCGGGGCGATTTTTCTCCCGCTTGGAGCATCACAGCTATAAGGATTGGAACGAGCGCAAAACCCGGGCGAGTCGATACGCAAAGTTATGGGCGTCGCAGGCGTTTCGAGACGGCAGGCGCGCGACCTTTTTCGATCAGGTGGGTCATTCTTGGGGCTGCTTTTTCAAGGGATATTTTATTAAGTTGGGCTTCCTCGACGGCATTTCCGGGTTGCGGTTGGCACTCTCAAATAAAGCGGAAGTGGCCGACAAGTATCGTCGATTGCGGAAAGCGTGGGACAAGTTTGGTGGGTAGTCCGGAGATGAACGAAGGTTCGTCCCCGAAATGCCCGACATTCAGGATTTTCAGTTAGATGGGTAAACTGCATCGATACCTGCTGGCCGAGGTTGCCATCTTTATCGGAGGAGCGGTGGCCGTGTTCATCTTTGTCTTTCTCACGGGGAACGCAGTGCGCGGCGCTATGGGAATGCTGGTGGATGGGCAGATCTCTCTGAAGCTGTTTTTCCAGATCCTCTGGTTGATGATCCCGTATGTGGCGCTCTATGCGCTGCCGCTGGGGTTTCTTGCCGGTATTTTGCTGGCTCTGGGACGGTTGTCGGCAACCCGCGAGATTCTGGCGATGAAAGCGAGTGGATTGAGTGTTTGGTCGATTGCCCGCCCCATGATCCTCATGGCGATTATCGGCTGCGTTTTTGCGGCTTGGTTTAACAACGTCTCGGGGCCGAAAAACAAATGGGCCTACCGGGAGAAGCTGGCCAATAGTCTTGAAGATGATCCGATGCGTTTTTTCAAGGCGGGTGAGTTTATTCACGATTTTCCCGGCTATATTATCTATGTAAAGGAGAGAATAGGGGATGATATGCGGGGCTTTAAGCTCTGGCAGGTGAATGACGAAGGGAAGGTCGAACGATATGCGGAAGCACGTGATGCCTACATCGAATTTCTTCGGGATGAGGCGACTCTGTTACTCACGATGCTCGATGGGACCTTGGAAGAACGGGAGCCCAATCCCTTCTACAACAAGAGGCCTCAGATCAGTGGTTTTGGTGCCTACGAAGAATTTTCGGTTCGGCTCAAGCTGGATATTATCCTCAATCGAGGCTCAAAGTTTAGTAGTAAGCCGTCCTATCTGACCTTCACCGAACTTCGGGACCGGGTGATCTCGGATCCGGAAAACGCGATAAAGTACCGGGTGCAGATCCAGCAGAATTTTGCGATGTCGGTTTCGACCTTTGCCCTCGTCATTGTCGCGGTGCCGCTGGGGATTCGAGTCGGGCGTAAAGAGACTTTGACCAATCTGGCGGTAGCGCTGGGGCTAGCCCTTCTTTACTATTTTCTGGTGTCGGTAGCCAGTTGGTTTCAGGACAAGCCGGCAATGCTGCCCGAAGTTTTGATCTGGATACCGAACCTTCTCTACCTCGGGATCGGGTTGTGGCTTATGAGGCGGGCAAACCGGCACTAGTCACTGCCTCCGGGGTTTGTTCAACTAGAAAAAATGAAGCCCTTCTCATTGTTTCTTATCTGTGTCGCTGGTGTCTCGGTGTTCGAGGTTGACGCTGAGGTTCACGCCGACGCCGCTTTGCTGGCGGGACAGTGGCGAATCATCGACGATCGCCTCGACACGATTGGAGCGATGATTGTGTGGGAGTTCACCGCAACCGAAGTAATCGTCCGTGATGGGAATACAGGGGATGAGGTTTCTAGATCACGATATACCATAGATCCCAAAAAATCACCGAAGTGGATTACCGTTGAGGTCGATGACAGCCCCACCGAGCATGCCGGTGATCGCCGCCTTGGGATCTTTCGAATTCAGGGTGGTCAGCTACAGTTGAAGCAAGAGATCATTGATGGGGCTGAGCGCCCGGACCAGTTTGATGAACCGTTCATCCGATTCCAGCGCCTGTCGAAGAACCAGTCGCCGTAGCCAATGCGAGTGCCGGCTCTGGTGAGGCCGAGGACCACTGACACGATCGGCCGTTAGGGTTCGCTGCGACTCTTCTCTACGTGATCGCTTTGTGACTTTCCCGCAGTTTCGTTTAGCCCGACGAGGTCTCGATTGATAGGAGACTTCCCGGTCGCAGTCGACGGGGCTTCAACTCTCCTCTAGCCAGAGTAGATCGTAGGGCTCAAGAATCGTTGTCCGCCGGGTACTGTACTCGCGGCCAGTCAGGGCATCTTTGAGGAAATGGCTCAACCCCAGTGTCCGCAGTTCCGCCAAATCGACCTTTTGCTCGTGCTCGGAGAAATTCGCATAGATTGCGGCATAGCTCGCATCGTGAGAGCGAACAAAACCGAGGACATGGGGATTGGTGATGTAGAGAAGCCGCATCTGATTCCCTCGGAATGCAGGAAGCTTCTTGCGGGTGGCAAAGAGACTTTGAAGAATTAAGAAGATCTCTTTGGGGACGGAGTTCTTCTTTTTTAGTTCCTTGGTCAGTGACCAATCCATTCTCACCCGATGGACCCAGCGGCTATCATCAGCTTTATCGGGATCATTCTCGAAATCGTAGTCATTGAGGATGCCCCATTCTTCGCCGAGGAAGACCAGAGGAATTCCCGTTGCGGCGCACATGACCCCATAGACCATCTTCATCCGGCGGATGGCAGTCTCCAGAAGCAGAGGATCCTCCTCGGTGGTGGCCTCCTCCAAGCCAGCGAGAGAAGCCATGGTGCCACAGATACGCATATCCCCAGTTTCGACATTGTGTTGAAACGGTACGCCGCGGGCGAAACTACCGGGGAATCGGGCGGTGTAGTAGCGATTGAGGAACTCGCGGTGATGGTCGGGATTGATCCCGACTTCCCAGCAGTCTCCATTGTCGAACGACCAACCGATATCGTCATGGCTTCGCAGGTAGTTCAACCAAGTGGTCGATTGCGGCAGTTGGAAACGGTGGTAGATCGATCGTTCCAGGAGCTTTGTTTCCCTTGTCGCCATCGCTTCCCACATGAGCGCCATAAACGTGGGGTTGTAGGAGATTTGGCACTCCTTGACATCGATATACTTGATCACCTCGTCGGGGTGGACGATGGCCTCGGATTTGAAGACCAAACTGGGCGCGGCGATACGGCAGACCGCATTGAAGGCTTGAATCAAAATGTGAGCCTCAGGCAGGTTTTCACAGTTTGTGCCCATCTGCTTCCAAATAAAGGCAACTGCGTCGAGCCGGAGAATCTCAACGCCGGTATTGGCGAGGAAAAGCATTTCGGACGCCATAGCCCGGAAGACCTCTGGGTTGGCGTAATTGAGATCCCATTGGAAGCTGTTGAAAGTCGTCCAGACCCAGCGCTTCAGCGTTTCGTCCCAGGTGAAATTACCGCGGCGCACCGACGGAAAAATCTCACGGAGAGTCTGCTCGTACTGATTGGGGATGGTTCGATCAGGAAACGTTCGGTAGTAATCGAGGAACTCTTGCTCGCCCTCGAGCGCCCGAATGGCCCACAGGTGATCATCCGCGGTGTGGTTAAACACAAAGTCAAGGACCAGCGAGATGCCGACCTCTCGCAGATCGTGGGCGAGGGCTTCCAAGTCCTCAATGGTACCCAGGCGCGGATCGACCGAGCGATAGTCGCTGATCGCGTAGCCTCCGTCACTATTCCCCGGGCGGGAAGTGAACAGAGGCATCAGGTGGAGATAAGTCAGACCCAGATCGCGAAGGTAGGGAATGGCTTCGCGCAATTTAACCAAGTCGCCGCTGAAGAGATCGACATAGAGGGAGCCACCGACCATGCGCTCCGACAGGTACCAACCCGGATCATTCTCGCGACGTTGGTCCAGCTCCTTCAAGGCTCTGGGGCGGGCGAGCCATGAGTCAACGGCGGTCAAGGCGATGTCTTCCAAATAGTAGAAGAAATCGTAGTGATGCCCGTAGAGTTGGTAGAGGAGCTTGAACAGCGTGAGCCAGTGCTCATCGAGACGCTCGTCGATCCTTTCATGGAGTCGAACCCGCTCGAGGTCACTGGCAGTTGCCTCCTCAATCCGCCGGGTGATCTTCGGCCGGATACGGCGCAGCGAGCGTGTCGCCTCATAAGCGAGGCGGCTTTCTTCCATGAAATTCACCGGCAATCTATCAGTTTGTTGATTCTATTCGCTGCGTCTCGAAGAGGGTCCGTCGGTTGAAGAAGAACTACTCGGAGGCTACTGATTCCAGATTGCGATCATTGGGAATGGTAATGTCACCGAGGAAACTGTAATACTCCATCCCTTCGGCGATACCGGCTGCGTTGTGGCTGTCCGCGAAGTAGATTCGAGGGTATTTCCGCAACTTGTCGAGCTCCTTACTGTAGTTGCCGACGACGACACCGAGGGTGTTTCCCGCGAGCATCTCTTCATCGTTCCCGGAGTCGCCAGCGACCAGGATATGTTCGAGAGGGAATCCCCACTTGTAGGCCATGTGGCGAATGCACAGACCGCTGCCCGCACGGGCCGGAATGATGTCGAGGAACATCCCGAGCGAGACGATGACCTTTACGCGGATGCCATTTTCGCGGAGGATTCGGCGGATAGCCGCGACGTTCGGGGATTTTTTGAAATCGATACCGTAACTGATCTTGTAGGTCGATTGCTCGTGTTCCTCTTGTGGATACAGGCCAGGAATCGCATCAAGGGCCTCGCGAACTTTTTCCGGCTCCCATCGGAAGTCGATATGCTTGCGCCAGCTGGCGTCGGGGGTGAGGTTCTTGCCGTAGTACATCTCTGTGCCCACGGAGGTAATCAGGACCTCTGGTTGCGGCATGTGATGTTCGTCCATCAGGCGCATAACCTCTTCAAATCGACGCCCGGTGGCGATTCCGAAACCAACATCGGTATCAGTGTTCTCGAGAAGATCGAAGAACTCACGCATCGCGTCGTCGTTCCCGGTCAGGGTGTTGTCGATATCGGCAATGACGATGCGGTCGACCCCGGTCAGCGGCCGGGTTTTCTTTCGACCGGTGATGGAAGGGGAGCTCTTGAAGACATCGAGGACCTCATGAACATCCCGGATGTAGCGTTCGGCGTGGCGCTGCCATGAATAGAACTCGTGTACGTTCTCGATTCCGGCCTTCGACCATTCGTTCCAGGTATCGGGCTCGGTCAGAGCGCGCAGGAGAGCCTTCTCAATCGAGTCGGTGTCAAACGGATCAATGAGGATACCGTTCTTACAGTTGGCGATGATATCGCTCGGTCCTCCGTCGTGTGTCGCGACGATGGGAACGCCGCTGGCGGCTGCTTCGAGGAGCGTGAGACCAAAGGGCTCGGTCATCGCCGGATTGATGAAGACACCCCGGCTGCGGGTAATCATGCGGTAGATCTCGGGCACATCGTCAGCTCGGTGGTGCTTCGGGTAGGCGACCTTCCCGTAGAGATCGTAGACGTCGATCAGCGTAAGAATATTGTTGAGAACTGCTCTCTGGCCGGAAGGCATATCGCGGATGTCTTCGCGGCAGCCCATGATGAGGACCAGGTTTGCCTCACGTTGCAATTGAGGTGATTCCCCGTACGTGTGGACGAGGCGCTCAAGATTTTTCCGTTCGTCGGGGCGTGCCATCGCCACGATCATGGGCTTGTCCGGATCGGCAAAAAATTGATTAATCTTTGGCGCGATCTCCGGATCTTCATCATCATCGCGTGGCGGACGGAAGTCGTCCAAATTCACTCCCGGAGGGATGACCTCCATGCGTTCGGGGATATAGTTGTCGTATTTCTCGTATTGTTGCCGAACCTCTTGGTGGGTGCTGGTAATGATCAACGAGCACGTTTCGAGCGCGAACTCTTCGGCCTCAATCCGCTGGGTGATGCGGTAGGTCGATTCGATCTTTTTCTCGGAGATGCCACTTTCGATCAGACGTTCTTTCTTTACGCGACCGAGTGAGTGGCCGGTGAATACAAATGGGATTCCCAGAAGGCGGGCGAGTTGAGCTCCTCCATATCCGGCATCGGCATAGTGGCCGTGAATGATGTCGGGTACTGCCTTGTTGCGCTGGAAAAAATTGAGGCACTGATCCACGAACACCTCCATGTAGGGCCAGAGCTTGGACTTGTAGAGGTAGCGTCGCGGGCCGAAAGGAACCCGGATGATGTAAACGTTATTGCCGATTGATTCCTCGGGCTGGGCGTAGTCGTCGGAAATGCGGTCGTCGAAGATCTGGCGGGTGATGAGGTCGACCCGGGAGACGTCAGGGCGTTCGGCGAGCGCCCGTGCGAGTTCGACGACATATTTGGTTTGTCCACCAGTGTCTTCGTCGCGCCCCAGTTCCAGATTTTCCCCGCGGATTAGGCCGTGGAGACTGAGTAATGCAATGCGTATTCCTTCTTTCTGGCTCATAGTAGTGGTTTTATTATTCCGAATGGAACTAATTCAGAGTATCTTCACTCGAATGAATTTTTTCAACCTTCAAACCGAAATTGCCCCTCGGGTGTTGGCTACAGATCTGGACGGGACCCTAATCCCACTCTCGGATTGCGCGGAGAATCGGGTAGATCTCGAAACGCTGAAGGACGGGCTTTCGAGGGATGGGAAAGAGATCGTTTTCTCGACCGGTCGCCATTTTGAATCGGTGCTCGAGGCCATATCCGAATTTAGGCTCCCGCGACCCAATTGGTTGATCTGCGATGTCGGTGCCTCGGTCTATTGCGCGGGTGAGGGAGGCCACACGTTGTATGAGCCCTATCTGAATCATCTGACCGAGAAGGTCGGCGGCGTCACGCGGGAGCAGGTGGTCGAGGCCGTGAGCGAGTTGACGGAATTGGAGTCGCAGGGGCCCGAGAGTCAGGGTTCCTTTAAGGTGAGCTATTTTTCCAAAGCATCACGCGTGGACGAACTGGTGGCGGTGATTGAACAGATACTCGCCGACCGGGATTTGCCTTTCAGCGTGATAGGGAGTGTGGATCCGTTCAATAACAACGGGCTGATCGACCTTTTGCCCGCGGGCGTCTCGAAGGCTTATGCTCTCAAATGGCTGGCCACTCATGCAGATTTTCAGCCGGAGGAAGTCGTGTTTGCCGGTGATTCGGGGAACGATTACGCAGCACTGGTGGCAGGGTTCCGCTCAATCGCGGTTGGGAACGCAGATCCCTCCTTGGTGAGGCGTGTCCAAAACGAGTTGGCGGACAAGGGCGCCTCGTCGCTTTTCTATGCGGCAAAGGCGCGGGCTACGAGCGGAGTCCTCGAGGGATGCCGCCATTTTGGATTGCTGGCGTAGGGCCAGCCAGAGGGTCGCAGCCCTATTTAGGAGCGGCCACGATCCGGCTCCCGGGATTTGGCGAAGCTCATGAGATGCCCGCTAACCTCGGAAAGGGAAAAAATCGTCTCGTCAGTTGGCAGTGGATCCCACTACATTTTGAACGATGGACACCGATTCAATTCAGAAGAAACAGGTTGAAGAGGCTAACAAGGCCCTTGAGCACACACTTTCCGAGTTCAACTCGCTACACACTGGGAAGGCTTCGCCTGCCATGGTCGAGGGCGTCGTTGTCGACGTATCTTCGTATGGCTCCTCAATGCCTTTGCGGGACATTGCGGCCATCACAACACCCGACGCGCGGTTGATTCAGATCCAACCCTGGGACCAAACCGTGATGAAAGATGTCGAGAAAGCGCTGCAGAAAGCGAACCTCGGCATCAATCCTGTGATTGACGGGGCCCTTATCCGGCTGAACATCCCGGAGTTGAGCAAGGAGCGTCGTCAAGACATGGTGAAGGTGGCGCATAAGCACGCCGAGGACGGGAGGATCAGTATCCGTCAAGCGCGCCGCAATGCGATGGAATCGCTAAAGGCATCCGAGAAGGAAGAGAGCCTTTCCGAGGACGACGTGAAACGAGTTGAGAAGGAAATCCAAAAGACGACCGACGATTTCGTTGAGAAAATTAATCAAGCGCTAACTCACAAGGAGCAGGAGCTTCTTCGAATCTAAGGGATTCGGGGAGCGGAGACGGAACATGCCCGAGGAGTTTCTTTCCCGATCGTTCCGGAGGATTGTCGTAAAGCTCGGCACCGGTATTTTGACCGACGCTGAGGGCGGGGTGGACCGCGAGCGGATCTCGTCGATCTGCCGGGAGGTAGCCGACGCCCGAAAGGCCGGGGTGGACGTATGTGTGGTCAGCTCTGGGGCTGTTGGACTGGGAATGAAGCATTTGGGTTTCCCCCGACGCCCGACAGATCTCCCCACACTACAGTCCTGCGCTGCGGTTGGGCAGAGTATTTTGACTCAGACTTGGCAGGAATGCATGGATCCATTTGGGTATAAAGTCGCCCAGATGTTGCTCACCCGCGAAGACCTTCGGGGAAGGCGTCGCCATGTGGCAGTGAAGGACGCGATGGAGCGCCTCTTTGCCTTAGGAGTCGTCCCGATCGTCAACGAGAACGATTGTTTGAGTACCGAGGAGATCCGCTTCGGCGACAATGACGTCCTCAGTGCTTTGGTGGCATCACTGATCAAAGCAGATCTGTTGTTTATTCTCTCGACGGCACCCGGGCTGTTGAATCTGAAGGAGGGTGTGCTCATACCGGTCGTCCGTTCGATTACTCCGGAGATCGAGTCAATGGCGCAGGGGACGAATAGTCCAACGGCTGTTGGAGGGATGGTTACCAAGATTCGTGCCGCTCGCATCGCGAACCGCTCGGGATGCGGGGTCATTATCGGCAGTGGGACCGATCCCCGGCTGCTGACTCGTTTTTCAGGCACCGACGTGTCGGGTACTCTTTTTCTTCCGGGCTCGGAGACGTTGACGTCGCACAAGCGCTGGCTCGCATTTTTTGACCGACCCAAGGGTTGGATTCGTATTGATTCGGGCGCGACAAGGGCTTTGTGCGAGAAAGGTACGTCTTTGTTGGCGAGCGGTGTCATTGATTGTGGTGGGGAGTTCGGTGAAGGTTCGGTCGTAAAGATCCGTGACGATGCCGACCGCACGTTTGCGCACGGAGTAATCGCCTATTCACCCGGGGACCTGCGGGCTGCCTCGGGGCTTCGCTCGCAAGCACTGCGGGAGCGCTTTCCCAATCGCAAGCAATACGAAGTCATTCACCGCAATGAGCTGGTTCTCCTGGACGAGGTTCCACATTTTCAATCGACCGAAGGTCAATCCTCATGAAGTCATTTGCACACATTCTCTTTGATCTGGACGGTACCTTGATCGACCATTTTACGGCCATCCACGAGGGGTATCATTTCGCGCAGGAAACCTTGGGGCTTCCTCCGGCGAGCTATGAGAAGGTGAGGGCTACAGTGGGGGGATCGGTGCCGGTGACCATGAGGAGACTTATCGGTGACGATCAGCCCCAGGAGATCTTTGACAAGGCGATGGAGCTTTTCAATCAGCGCTTCTCTGAAGTGATGCTTGAGATGGTCTCGATTCTTCCGGGCGTGGAACCATTGCTGAAATCCTTGGTGGCGCGGAAGATTCCCGTCTCGGTTTTTACCAATAAGAATGGAGTGCATGCCAGGGCGGTTTTGGAACACCTGGGACTGGCTGGCTATTTCAACACTATCATCGGAGCCGGTGATACGGAGTTTCGAAAGCCCGAACCAGAATTTACCGACCACGTGTTGGAGGTCATCGGTACGGCTCCAGCCGAGACCCTTATGATCGGGGATTCCCCGTTCGATGTGGAAGCCGGGAAGGTCAGGGACCTGTGGGTTGCGGTAGTCGCGACTGGAAGCCATACAGCCGATGAACTGCGGGAAACCGAGGCGGATTGGGTCTTTGCGGACATGGAGATTCTCGGAAGAGATTTGCTGGGAGAGACTTCAGTTGCCTGTTCACAGACTTCGTGATGGGGGATCAGCTCAAGGGGACAGTTGAGCGAATCGTCTTCTCGAATGAGGAGAAGCAGTATCTTGTAGCTGAGTTTTCGCCCGAAGACAGTCGTGAGAAGATCACTGTCACCGGAGTGCTACCGGGGGTGCAGTGTGGCGAGTCTTTGATCCTGCGAGGGGACTGGGTCAGTCATCCACGGCACGGGAAGCAGTTTCGTGTAGCGGAGTTTCGGTCACACCTCCCTTCGTCTGTTCATGGCATCCGAAAGTATTTGGGTAGCGGGTTGATTCCAGGGATTGGAAAGACCTACGCGGGAAAGATTGTCGACCACTTCGGTCAGGAGACGCTGGATGTGATTTCGACCAAGTCGTCTCGGCTGCGGGAAGTTCCGGGAATCGGGAAAGAACGCGCGCGAAAGATTAAAGAAGGCTGGGAGGAGCACCGTGCTTTTCGTTCGGTCATGATCTTTCTCCAGACCTATGGAGTTTCGGCGGCGAAGTGCCTGCGGCTCGTCAAGCGATACGGGGAGAGTACCGAGAAGATCTTGCGGGCCAATCCTTATCGCCTCGCGGATGAGATTGACGGTATCGGGTTTCGGACGGCCGACCAGATTGCCGTAAACCTAGGGCTGCCCAGCGACGGCCCTGAGCGTATCATGGCAGCGCTCTCTTATACTTTGCAGCAGGCGGCGGATGAGGGACACACCGCTATGGTTCGGGGGGAACTCCTGACCCAGGCGTCTGAGATTTTGGGGTTGCCGGGGGATTCTGTGGAGCCGGTTTTGCAACGTGCCTTGAAGGACGAGCAGTTGTTGGGCATTGAATCGGAAACTTTGATTCAGCGGCCCGACCTTTCGCGTTCGGAAAGTCGCCTTGCCAAAGCCCTGTTGAAGTTGGTTTGGGCCCCGTCGGCTCTCCCTTCGATTCGTGCAGAAAAGGCCGTGGAGTGGGCGGAGGCAAAGGCGGGGTTCGCCTTTGCCCCGGAGCAGCGGCAAGGCCTCATTGCGGCGCTGAAAGAGAGAGTCACGATTCTTACCGGCGGGCCCGGCACCGGAAAAACCACGATTTTGAGTGCTCTCGTCTCGATCCTCCAAGCGAAGAAAGTGCGGGTTGGGTTGGCATCACCCACCGGGCGTGCTGCGCAGAGAATGAGCGAAGCAACTGGAGCGCCGGCGAAAACGATCCACCGATTGCTGGAACACGATCATGGAACGGGTGGATTTGTTCATCACGAAAAGAAGAGCCTTCCTTTGGACTTTGTGATCGTCGATGAGGTCAGCATGTTGGACATCCGGCTCGCTGCGTCCTTGTTCGCAGCGGTGGCATCGGGGGCGAGCGTGCTTCTCGTCGGAGACCCGGATCAACTCCCATCGGTGGGTCCCGGCGATGTTCTTCGCAACCTGATCGAGTCAGAACGTTTTCCGGTGGTACGCTTGAATCGAGTATATCGCCAGGGCGGCGATAGCCGCATTGTTGATTTGGCCTACCAAATCCTGGGAGGAAATCCTGCGTTCCCATTTGCGAAAGGGCAGGGCCCCAGTCGGCCCGAAGTCGACGGGGACGTGCAGTGGGTCCTGGGAGAGGATCCCGATACCTGCCTCGATCGCATTCTGAGACTTGTCGACTACATTCCCAAAGCGATGCCCGGCATTGATCCGGTGCGTGACGTTCAGGTGATATGTCCCTTGCACAAAGGCACCATCGGCGTGTCGAACCTTAACCAAAAGATCAAGGAGCGATTGAACCGGAGACGAGTGGAGGGGGAAGGTCTTTTTTCGGTCGGTGATAAAGTCATCCAGAGCCGGAATAACTATGATCTGGGAGTGTACAACGGGGACTTGGGGATCGTAACCCGAACGGATCTCGGAGACGGGGCGCTCGAGATTGAATTTTCCGGGAATCGAATCATCGTCGAGAAGGGGCACCAGGGAGACCTCTCTCTCGCCTATGCCATCACGGTGCACAAAAGCCAGGGCAGTGAGTATCCGGTCCTGATCCTTCCCTTGATGAAGCAGCACTTTCTTCTTCTGAGACGGAATTTGGTGTACACCGCCTTAACCCGGGGAAAGCAAGCAGTCTTTTTTGTCGGTGACCCCGACGCCTATGCGATGGCAGTACGCCAAACCTCTGTGAGCAAACGGCTCACCGACCTCGTGCGCAAGATCCGGGATCGAGTCTAGCGCCCGTCAACGCGGGGAACGACTAAGCCGGCTGGCTCCGGAGAAACGTAGATGGAACTGGGGTGAAAAGCCTATTGCCATAGCGGGGTATACGGGGATGGGATAGGAGAATGAGCGAAGTAGCCAAATATGAGCTCGCTACGATCGATCTCATTTTGATCGGGATCTATTTTCTGATCGTCTTGGGTATAGGAGTGTGGTTGGCGAAAAAGAACCAAACGGCCGACGACTATTTCCTCGCGGGGAGAGGAATGATATGGCCCTTTATCGGATTGTCATTGTTTGCCTCCAATATTTCCTCCACCACCTTGGTCGGATTGGCGGGTGATGCGTACCAGACCGGTATTTCAGTATTCAATTATGAATGGATGGCCTCGATCGTTTTGGTCGTTTTTGCCTTCTTTATCCTCCCGTTTATTCTTCGTTCCCAAGTATTCACGCTGCCGGAATTTCTCGAACGTCGATTTGATGGTAGGCTGCGCCTCTATTTTTCGGGACTGACCCTCTTTCTCAATATTGTCGTCGATACCGCCGGTAGTCTATTTGCCGGTGCCTTGCTCATGAAATTGGTGTTTCCGGAGTTGGACATCAGTGTGACCATCGCGGTGCTCGCGGTGATTGCCGGGGTTTATACGATAGCAGGAGGTCTGGCGGCTGTCATTTATACGGACGCGCTCCAAACTATTCTTCTCCTTATCGGTGCGGTGGTGATCTCTTTCACCGCCTTCAACGAAGTCGGTGGATGGGCCGGTATGACGGAGGGATTGGATGCTTCCCGATTGAGCCTGATTCGGCCTCTGGGCGATCCCGGGGTGCCGTGGCTCGGATTGATCACTGGCGTGCCCTTGCTTGGATTCTATTTTTGGTGTGCAAACCAATTTATGGCCCAGCGAATTCTCAGCGCGAAGAACGTAGACCACGGGCGTTGGGGAGTCATCTTCGCAGCGTTTCTCAAGTTGCCGGTTCTATTTCTCATGGTGCTGCCAGGTACGATGGCGATCCATCTGTTTCCTGACCTTCCTCATGCAAATCTCGTCTATCCGACCTTAATGTTCGAGTTGTTGCCGGCGGGCCTTTTGGGGTTGGTGATGGCCGGATTTGTTGCGGCTTTGATGTCCCAGATTGATTCAACTCTCAATGCGGCGTCGACTTTGGTCACGATGGACTTCATTCGACGGTGGAAGCCGAATTTGGACGGGAGAGCGCTGATGAAAGTCGGGCGTTGGATCACGGGGGCATTTATGGTTCTCGCAGCACTGTGGGCTCCCATGATTGAGAGTTTTTCATCGCTCTTCCAATACCTCCAAATGGTACTTTCGTATACGGTCCCTCCCATCGTTGCGGTCTACTTGGCAGGAGCGTTCTGGAAAGGTGCCAATGCGCACGGGGCGTGGAGGGGTGTTGTTTGGGGTGCAGGGACTGGCTTGGTCCTGTTTGTTGTCAACGTGGTACTGAAATGGACGCATATCCATTTTCTCTACGTGGGTCCGATCCTTTTTGTCGTAGCCTTCGTCGTGCTGGTTATCGAAAGCAGGCGGGGTGCGGCTTCGAGTTCTGAGCAGCTGGATCTGGTCTGGACCCGGGAATACTATCAGTTGGAAACGAAGGCCATGAAGGGGATGTCATGGTGGCAAAACTACAGAGTGCTCTCCGTAATTCTGCTCTGTGTGACTGGGGCCCTCGTTTGGACCTTCGCCTGAGTTCAGGCTTCAATCACGTCGGGATTGGATTGCGCCGCACTGCTTTGCGTCCAGCGTTTCGCTTCTGATCGAAGTTGTTCCGCATTTTTGAGCCCCAATTTTGATTTAATCTTTTCCCGATACGTTTCGATGGTTTTCGGACTGAGGTTTAGGACCTCAGCAATTTCCACAGTAGACCTCCCGGATCCAATCGAGTGAAAAACGTGAATCTCACGATCGGAGAGAGAGGAAATTTGTTGAAAGGGGGAGGGCGCGCTTGGGGATACGGATTGCCCGAGGATGCGGGAATTGGAGTTTTTGCTGATGAAGAGGTCCCCACCAAAAATCGTATCAATCGCTTCAGGGAGATTGATCATCGCGTCTGTTTTCGAAAGAAAGCCATCGGCTCCGCCTCGAATGACCCGCTCTGCATAAATGTCTTCGTCTTGTACTGTGGTCACAAGCATGCGCAGGTTGGGGTAGAGCGAGTGGCATTTCTTCACAAGGGCGACCCCGTCGTCATTTCCGAGGACGAGGTCGATGATCGCGAGATGGGGGTCGGTGCGGGAAATCAACTCGAGGGCTGACTCGGCGTCGGTAGCTTCACCGACGACTTCAATGTCCCGTCGAGGTTCTAACGCAGCACGAATTCCCTGCCTGACCAGATCGTTGTCGTCAATTATGACCGTTTTTTTGACCGTAGTGATGCCGTTGAATCTCATTCTATCTAGATTTATGCAAAAATTTGTTCAGATCGTTACAGGGAATGTTCTGTAAAATATCCGTATTACGAAATGTAGCACACAATTATCATCGTCTCGACATCATTTCAATGAGTGATCGACCGTTCCGAGAGGCGTACGGATGCAGGGGGAAGGTTTTTAAGGCTCTGTGGTATAGTGGGTTGGGTAATTGACGTGGGTGTTTTATTAGGCAATTCTACCGTTGGATTGGCGGTTTAAACAGATCCTGTCGGTTAGTTTTACATATTTTAGCAATCAAGTAGGGGCGGGTTTGGGAGCTGAATCCGGACAGACGGTCGGTATGGGCGCAGAAAATCTGGGAAAATGCCCAGGACATCCTGCCTGCAAGCTCGATCGGAGACATTATGATGCTTAGATCAAAATGTCGGTTCTCTGAGGGGCTATGATCGAAAATGACATAAGGATGTTCGGCCTCGCCATAGACATTAATCGGCAGTTTTGAGAAAATTTGATCGGTTGTATCGATATCCCAAGGATCAATTTATGAAAACTATCAAACCCTACACATTTGGAATGGGTGACCGTTTTGGTCATCAAGGTGAAGCTCAATTGAAAGCAGTCCTGGAGGCGCGCGGGGCTGGAATAGACGTCTACCCCACGTGGAATAAATCGTTTCGTGAGCACAGTATTGTTGGCACGGAACCGCAGAGCCTGCGCGAAGAAGCGGATGCCGCAGTAGCGGCTCTGGGGTGGAACGATGACTACTACATCGATGCCGATCACATTCGGATGGAGACGGTCGGAGAGTTTCTGCGCGGCAGCAATTTCTTTACTTTGGACGTGGCCGATTTTGTGGGCGATGCCCCCGATGGGTCTGCGCTCGAAGACTGGTTGGACTCACTGAACCCGTACTACAAATCGCTGGAAATCGAAGGACTTGAGGAGCCTCTGGTTCTGAGCCGTGATAGTGCGAAAGCTGCGGGAATGCAGTTCTTCTCGGCGATTCAAAAAGCCGGGGAGCTATACCGGAGTATCGAGTCCAGCAAAAGTGATTCTCCATTTGTGACCGAGGTATCGATTGATGAGACGGATCAGGCCCAGGGGCCTGAAGAAATTTTCTATCTCCTGTCCATGATGGCACGGGAAAGGATCCCGGTGCAGACTGTGGCTCCCAAGTTTACGGGACGTTTTAACAAGGGTGTCGATTACGTCGGCGACCTCGCTCAGTTCGAGCAAGAATTTCATGCGGATCTCTGCATTATTCAGTACGCGGTAAAGACCTTTGGACTACCCGAAAGGTTGAAGATCAGTGTTCACTCGGGAAGTGATAAATTCTCGCTCTACCCGATCATCAATCGACTTATCAAGCAGCACGGTGCCGGACTCCACGTCAAGACCGCTGGAACGACGTGGTTGGAGGAGGTAATTGGTCTAGCACGCGCCGGGGGAGAAGGGCTGCAGATTGCCAAAGAGATCTACGCCGGGGGTATCGATCAGTTCGAATCGCTCACAGCTCCCTACAGTACGGTGATCGATATAGATCAATCGAAACTCCCCTCGGTGGAAGTCGTCAATGGTTGGACATCCGAAGAGTTCGTTGGCGCCCTTGAGCACGACCTCAACAACCCGAGCTATAACCAACACCTGCGTCAATTGATCCATGTGGCATTCAAGATCGCCGCGAAAATGGGCGATCGTTATACGGATGCCTTGAAAGCCAACGCAGAGATCATTGGTAAAGGGGTAACTCATAATCTCTACGAGCGCCACATGCTGCCAATTCTCGGTTGAGGACCTTCCCGTCCACAACTCCAAGAGGAGAAGGCCCGTTCCCAGAAGCGTGATCTCCTCTTGTAGCGTGCAGCTTTAGCAAACGTTCGCCTTGGGAGGGGCAGTGTCCGCGGGTGCGTATGGGCTGACGCGCAGAACGTTCGCTGAAGCGTCACGC
>DGMY01000064.1:46983-50935 GCA_002388665.1 Opitutia bacterium UBA4506
CGTTCGCTGAAGCGTCACGCCACAAGACTGCACCGCTGTGAAATGATTTTCTCGTGGCGTGCAGCTTTAGCAAACGTGCGTCGTGGGAGGGGCAGTGTCCGCGGGTGCGTATGGGCTGACGCACAGAACGTTCGCTGAAGCGTCAGGCCACAAGACTGCACTGCTGTGAAATAATTTTTCTCGTGGCGTGCAGCTTTAGCAAACGTGCGTCGTGGGAGGGGCAGTGTCCGTGGGTGCGTATGGGCTGACGCACTGAACGTTCGCTGAAGCGTCACGCCACAAGATTGCACCGCTGTGAAATGGATTTCTTGTAGCGTGCAGCTTTAGCAAACGTGCGTCGTGGGAGGGGCAGTGTCCGCGGCAGCGTATGGGCTGACGCACGGAACGTTCGCTTAAGCGTCACGCCACGGGAGGGCCCGGACCTTTTCTTGGGGTTGGGGGATGAATGAGAACGGAGCGTTGACCCATAGACATGCCGTTGATACCTACATGGGTGAAGTTTTTTATTCAACATAGGGTCATCGGCTTAGTCGCTGGCGGCCGACTTTGCACCCATTGATCCATCCAAACTGATTCAAACAGATTGCCGTGCAGCGGCTTTGTTCCACCACTTGCTTCTGCTTAACGTCGCTACCGCGCCGAGCCAGAGTTTCACGAACGATGAAAGGATAGAATGCCATCCCTCCCCAAAATAGTATGCACACTTCGAGAGGCTAACGCTCATACTGATGGTGAGCTGTTGATTGTGACAACGGGACACATTCAACGTGTGTGGCAATGGACAGATACGGGCTTTGCTACACGCGAGATCGTGAATATGTCGGCTTCCGGCCAGGTATGGAAGAATCGGTATGTCGGCAGCGACTGGCAGATGCCGGACGGTAGTGAACCCACCACAGCGAAGCTCGATGCGATATCCGCGACAGTCCAGGATGACGACGGATTTACCAGTGAGCACATCTGCGTCGTAACAGACATCAGCTACCCTGATCCGGGTCTTCGGTTACGGCTAACGGTGTGGGCATACCCAAATGCCAGTGGGATCAGAACTCAACTCTCAGCAAGCCGTATCGCCGATACTCCGGCACCCGAATCAAATCGTCTGCAAGGGCTGCCCTCGGCGGCACGTGTAGAGCGAGTACCCATCGGGGACACACCTCTGCGGCGCCGGTTTTTCGGTTACTACAACGAGACACAACAGCGAAACGACACGCATCAGGATCTTCTGAAAGAGGAAGTCGTCAATCACCCTCTCCTGGGGGCAGAGTGGTGCGACTGGGCCAGCGTAGCCTGTGTTGAAGATAGCGTCGGCGGCATAGCTCTGGTCAAGGAGTCTCACAAGTGCGTCAACCAGCGTGGTCATGCAACGGGGGGCTTCATCTGTGACCAGGAAAAGGGCCTGTCCTGTACGGGTTGGGGCCTGCGACCCAACGAGCTGTCGAGCCGCACATTTACGGCCGGGTGGGCGACTTGGTGCCTTGTCTGGTCTGGAGGCGAGTTCGAGCGTGAAGTCGCCTTCAAGACCTTCGATCGCATTCGCTACCCCATTGACCCTGCACGGGACATCTACATTCAGGCCAACACCTGGGGCAGCACTGACAACGCGGGTGACGCACGTCGCGCGGGCTGCGAGGAGAGTGCGCTGGAGGAGCTCGAGGTCTGCGCGGACCTGGGTATCGATGTACTCCAAATCGACGACGGATGGCAAGTTCCGCCCGGCCATCACACCTGGGAACCTGAGGAGAATGGTTGGCACCCTCACCCGGAGAGCTATCCGAACGGCTGGTCGATCCTGCGCTCGCGCGCAAAGGAGCTGGGGCTCCGGCTAGGGCTCTGGGCGGCAGCGGTACCCATCAGCATCGACGAACTCAGGAAGAACTTTGCTGAGGGTGGGTTCGTGCAGTACAAACTCGACTTTGCTGTCTTGCGCAGTCGTGCCGAGGTTGATGCGCTGATGGAAAAGGTCCGAGACTTCATCGGCGGAACCGATCATCGGGTGCGTGTGAATTGGGACGTTACGGAGAATGCAGCTCGTTACGGATATTTCTTTGCTCGGGAGTATGGCTGCATCTTCCTCGAAAACCGGAAGCCAGTGCGGCCGGCGTCGGTTGTGTACCGTCCGCACACCGTCCTCAGGGACCTTTGGCAGTTGGCCAAGTATTTGAATCTTCATCGGTTCCAGGGTTCGATCCAGAACGTTGACCGTGTTGACCCGGATCGGAGCGATGCGATGTTGCACTCACATTCTTATGCCGTGGCAATCGCGCTGATGGGCATCCCGCTCTTCTTTCAGGAAACCAAGTACTATTCCGACGCGGCGAAAGCCGAAATTCGTGGACTATTGAGCGTGTACAAGAAGCACCGCGAGTCGATATACAGCGGCATAGTCCATCCCATCGGCGCGAAGCCCAACAATGCTTCATGGACGGGGTTTCACTGCCATCTTCCGAGCGAGAACCGTGGATATCTAATGATCTTTCGTGAACGTTGCAATGAGGAGCCCGAACAATCCCTCAGGCTTCGGGGAGTCCCCTACAGCATGATCGCTGTAACGGATTTATTGCAGGAGAAAGCCTCTCGTAAGCGCGTTGCATCCAATGGCGCCTTGTCGTTCCATATCGACTCGGCACCAGGCTTCCTTTTTTTGGAGTATGTAGGAATAACCGACAGCGGCGAACACGGTGCTGAGGGCGACAGTTGACAGCGCGCCTTTGCTGGGTCGGACTCGATAATATGATTAATAGAATCATCATCGCATTACTCTCATATTGTTCCATTGCATCAGCTCTACAGGCTGATGAACCGATTGTCTTTGTCGGTGAATGGTCTGTCGATTTTGACCGAACGATGGAGCTTGCAAAGGAAAGTCCGAAATACAGCGAGAAGGATGCTGAGCGGATGCCTGCGACCGTACAACGGATGATGAAGATGATGAAGATCCGTATCACACCAGAGGAACTAGCTTACTTGAGAGGCAAAAAAGAAATGTCGCTGCCCTATAGCATTCTGGAAAGCACCGATACGAAAGCGATTTTGAGCGTACCAGTCCGAGGTCAGGAAGTTACGATGACTTTCACCCTGATCGATGATGAGTTTATGAACTTTACGTCCTCTGGTTCCGATGACATGGACTATTATGTTTGGACGAAATCAACCACCCAGAAGGAATCTGAGAGCGAGTCGGAATAGACCTTATCTTTCGCTGCTGCTCATCGATTCTCGACATTCAAGATGCAATGAGGCCTCGTTTTCAGGCAAATCTTTCAATCCCAGTTCGAAACCATCTTACGGGTGAAGAATACCTTCTAAAGCGGATTGACGAGGTCGGCCTGGACCCAGAAAGAAGAAAGCAGATAGCCTCCATCTGCAATGAACCTCGGGTGTATTCATGGCTATTCCGAGACCTACTCCAGAACGCCCCTTACACCGAAGAGAAAGCAATAAGTTTCTTTGAGATGGGACGCGATGGTTGGCGGAAAGGCGAAAAATTTGTATTTTTGCTTTTGAGGCGTAACGGCGATGTAGCTGCCGCGATCGACATCAAATCGAACGACCCCGATGATGCTGAAATCGGCTATTGGTCTAGCGAATCACATCGAGGATGTATGACGAACACAACGATTGAGCTGGTGAGCTTGGCAGAGTCAGCAGGATATCGAGCTCTGTTCGCCAGGACGAAGAAAGCGAACAAGGATTCCATCGGTGTGTTGCAGCGGGCAGGTTTCCAGTTTGATTCCAAGAACTCGAAAGCAGATGACCTCTACGATTTTTATCGAATTCGATTCTAGAGGAGAATCGATGAGAACGAGTCGGGTTGGTGTAGATCCATGCGGCATGTGACGCCTATTTGGATACCTGCCGTAGCGCGAGGTTTTCGTAGACGTGGGGTGTGCGAGGGGTAGTGTGCGTGGGTGCGTATGGGCTGACGCACGGAACGTTCGCTGAAGCGTCA
>DGMY01000063.1 GCA_002388665.1 Opitutia bacterium UBA4506
ATGAGGAGTTGGCTGAGGATGAATGCACTGAGCCAGAAAAAGGCGGCGTTCATGAAGCCGTATGAGTGGAGGCCGACACCGAGCATGTTCGTACCGAACCAAGACCACGCGGTGACGATATTGCCGAAAATTGCGAGGACGAAGAAACCTCTGGCTTTGACGAGGGCACCCCAACGGGCGTGCAGCATGATGGCGGTCCAGATGACGATGAGAAGCGCGCCATTTTCTTTGGGATCCCAGCCCCAGAATCGACCCCAGCTCTGATCGGCCCAAATCCCGCCGAGCATGGTGCCGACGAAGGAGAAGAGGATGGCAAAGCAGGTGATGCCGTAGGTCATCGAGTAGATCGCTTTCTCGGTTTTGCGGTCCAGACTCGGGGTCAGTACCCCCCGAATGATGGCGAAGACTCCGAGTGCGCCGGCGAGGAAGACGGCCGAGTACCCAATGGTGATGATGATGACATGGGTCGCCAGCCAGAAGTTGTGGTCGAGGACCGCTCGCATCATCTCGAGAGTGTCTCCGGAAAGGCTGAGGTGGTGGGCGATGATCAGGGTGGCGAACCCAATCAATGCGGAGGTGGCACTGCCGAATCCGTTTTTGAAGAATCGCTCAAAAACGATCCCGAGAAGGACCGCGCCCCAGCCGACAAAGACGGCGGAAGAATAGAGATTGGTGACCGGTGGACGACCTTGAATGTACATGCGGGCGACCAGACCCAAGGTGTGGATCAGAAAAGCTGCCAGGAGTAGGGCAAAGGCCGTCGAGTTGAGGAGTGGGCCCCAGCGCAGCCATGAGATGAGTACGAGTACCAGCACCAGCACGTAGAGTACGCTGGCCCGGTAGAAGGGTGAGGCAGCGTTGAAGAGGTACTCGAAGCTGACCCGGAATTTCTCGTCTGGAAACTGGGCTCGAAAGCCTTCCCGCATGTCCTGAACCGTCTGATTGAAGGATTCTACGTCGTTGGCGCGATAGGCCTCGGTGAGTCGGCCGTATTGCAGGACCGTGGGGGAGATCTCACCGGTCTGAATGGACCGGAGGAGGCTCTCGCCGACGTTTTCCCAGTCGCTGTTATCCGGATCGCTGCCGGCAGGAGGAGGAACGATTCGGAGGATCGCTTGCTGGGAGAGCCGGAGGTATCGGTCCGCGAAGGACATGAAACTGTCGAGAATGGTGGCGTCGTGAGGCTTCCCTTGTTGCTGAAGATTCAGCTGGATCAGGCCCGGGGCCATCATCAATTGGTAGGATTCGTACTCATCGGTCAGGCGATCGAGGTCCCCGAGAGGGTGGAAGCTGTGGAGTAGCTGGTGATAGCGGGTCAGGTTGCTGTTCAGCCGTAGTACGGATTCATCGAAACTGTCGCGTTCATCGGCATCGGTGCTTACCTGACTTTGGAGACGGGAAATTTCGGAGAAATAGGGCTGGAGATCGTTGTAGGAAAAGACCTTTCCAGCATTGTCCATGATTCCCAGCGTGTTGCGGAGCTGGGGGTGGAGAACCCGGAAGACCTTCATTTGGTCGGCAACCTCGGGGCGGGCGGCTATCTCGACAAGCCAGACGAGTGCGGGGACGGTTTGGTCTTTTACCTCGAGAGGTCCGGCGGGTTGAACGGCTTTCTGGCGCTCGCTCAGGATCAGCAAAGAATTGCGGGCCACTGAGTCGATGGGCTTGATCCGGCCCCCGATCTGGACGGGAAGTTTCCCGAATGAGTCCAAATCAAATGTGGGAGAAACCTTTTTGGGAATCCAGCCACTGGCGATATAGATGATCCCGATGATGAAGGCGGCCCAGGGGACC
This sequence comes from Opitutia bacterium UBA4506, assembly GCA_002388665.1. Classification (GTDB taxonomy): domain Bacteria; phylum Verrucomicrobiota; class Verrucomicrobiia; order Opitutales; family Puniceicoccaceae; genus Puniceicoccus. Next base: position 1,795 of record DGMY01000063.1, read on the forward strand.
AATTTACGAATGGTGAAATTCATGATCGGCTCTCCTTTTTGCGGGACTTGCGGATCACTCGTGAACGGGACAGTCCGAGGCCGAACTGGACAACGAGGCCGACGCCAACAAGGGCTACACTGATGTAGGGAAGTGTCCAACCGGGGTTATTGACCACTTGAAGCATCGAAGAGGTGTCTTGGTTGGCGAAAGAAGCTTGGTAGAAGGTGTTTCCACTATAGCGCAGCGGATGGTTCATGTAGATAAGGCTCTCGCGCTGAACCTCCTCATCGGGATCCGTCACGATGACTCGGCTCGAAAAATTCATGGGAATCTCGGTGCCGGGATAGCGATCGTGGGTGAAGTCGAGAAGGGTTACCGAGAAAGGGTAGTAGGTCCGTTTGAATCGTAGCCCGATTTCGTAGGTGCGGCCGCCGATTTGAATCGTTTGGGGCGGGAATCGTCCCTCGAAAATATTCGAGATCATCCACGAGCCCAGTTCGTTCTCGCCGTCAAAGACGCGGACGACGGCGGTGTCGGTGTTGATTTCGTTGTCCTTGAAAGTCTCCGGAGTGTATTGGGCGATGAGGCGTCGCTCTTGAACCAGGCCTCGAGTCGCCTGCAGGGGAATGTTTTCGTTGGGTCCCGTAGGGCGAATGCTGGAGTTCGGGAGATAGGCTTCGACGAACAGACGGACCGGTAAACGCTCGTCGTCAATCCAGTCGCCCGCTTCCAGGTCGTCGGAATCAATAGCGTAGACCGTTTCGAGAGTGGGATCGGTGCGGTCTATGAGGACGATCTCATTCTCCATGAAGGTTTCCGACCAATTCTTTGTCTGCCCCTCGTCGAGCCAGAACTGCCGCTCCTCAGCGTAGAAATCGGTGATAAACTCGCTGAGAATGAGGAGAACGAGGCCCCCGTGGATGAGGAGGATCCCCGATTTTTGCCAGCTCCATCGAAACCGGTAGATTTGGGCGACCAATAGATTGATCAGCAAGAGGGGTCCCAGGAGATATCCGCCCGGCAGCGGGAGGGCAATGCGGGCAAACGGTGAATCAGAGAACGGGGGCAGCGGGTTCCAGAGTACCAGAAAGCTCTCAAAATAGCGCTTCTGCGTTTCGTGGATGCCAAAGTTGACCTGGTCCAGTGTCCCGAAGAAGACCAGGGCCATGGAAAACCCCAGCAGAACAACAGTTAGCCGGAGCGAGCAGAAGAAGAGGAGGAGCCGGCGAAACACGGATCAAAAAGTGATGGAATTCAAAAAGTTTTGGAGATCGCCTTCCTGAGACTGAAGAATCTCCTGGCTGCCGATCATTTTGACAAACCAGGTCATTCCGTCGCGTGGGATGACGGCTCCAAGAATTCCAGGAGCATCCGGGTTTTGTGGATTGAGCAAGGAGATGCCGTAGGCGGGTTGCCCGTCGACTTCGATCGGGATGATGGTGTCGCCCATCGAATCCATGGAGGAGGGGGGCAGGCCGATCTGTCCTCTCCAGCGGTTGACGTTGGCCTCGAGCCCTCCGACGTCGCCGGGGAAGGCGGTTACAGTAATTTCAGCGATCTGATTGCCGGTTCCAATCCGGAAGTTTCCTTTGCGGATTGAGGTGGGGGCGAGTTCGTCCCACGAGGCGGGCACAGACCAGGCGGGCGTGTCGATCGCGGCCGCAGTCGACTCCATGCCGGGGAGCGTATTCATGCTGGAGGAAGGATTGACCGAGTTTTGGCTGGGTGTCGACGATGGCGCGGTTGGGGCCATCGGTGCCGCGGATGCCGGTGCGGCATGGTCGTGACCCGAATGGTCTTCACCGGGGCCGTGGTCGTGTCCGGCGTGCGGATCCAGTCCCTCCGGATGGGAGATTTGATAGATGCGAATCTCTTCGTCACCATCTCCGCAACCGCTGAGGGTCGCAATGGAAGCGACGGCGAGGATCGGGAGTAGGCGAGAGTTCAAGAGCTTCATTTGGGCTAGCGGTATGGAACTTTTCGTTCGATGCAATGCGGGGTGGCCGAAAATCGGGAGAAATCGACTTCCTTCGATTGGCCGACGGCTCAATCCGTTGCGGTTAGGAAATTTTGGAGAGTTGGTCAGCTGCCCTGCGAATCGTATCGGCGGTCGTTTCCCAATCGATGCACCCATCGGTGATGGATACGCCGCGTTCCAGATCGGCCAAGGGCCGTGGGAATGATTGGTTCCCTGCCTTCAAGTTGCTCTCGAGCATCGTGCCGATAATCGCGGACTCGCCCGCCAGGCGCTGGCTAATGATTTCGTTGAAGACCTCTGGCTGGCGCTCGGGCTTTTTGCTCGAGTTCGCGTGGCTGCAATCCACGAGAACGGCCGGGAGTAGGGATGCTTTCTCGAGGGCGGCGCGGGTCTGCGCGACGTGCTCGGCCGAGTAGTTGGCCCCGTCCGATCCCCCGCGAAGGATAACGTGACAATTGGGGTTGCCCTTGGTCGTTACCGAGCAGGCGTGACCCTCGGGGTCGATCCCGAGAAAGGTTTGGCGTTCGCTGGCTGCCTTGATCGCGTTGACCGCAGGCTGGATCGCACCGGAAGTGGTATTCTTAAAGCCGATTGGCATCGAAAGACCCGAAGCCATTTGTCGGTGGGTCTGTGATTCGGTGGTCCGCGCCCCGATGGCCGCCCAGCTGATCAGGTCTGCGATGAACTGAGGAGTGATCGGATCGAGGAACTCGGTCGCGGTCGGGAGACCGGTGGAAAGTACCGATAAGAGAAAGCGCCGGGCGGTGCGGAGCCCCTCCGGGAGATTGCAGGAACCATCGAGGTGAGGGTCCATGATGAGCCCCTTCCAGCCGACAGTCGTCCGCGGCTTTTCAAAGTACACCCGCATCACAATGTGAATCTGGTCCTTCACCTCTTCGGCGAGTCCGGCCAGTTTTTCGGCGTATTCAAGTCCGGCCTCCGTGTCGTGGATCGAGCAGGGGCCAACGATGGCCAGATGCCGTGGGTCATTCCCAAAGATGATCTGGTGGATGGTTTCGCGGCTGCTGCGGACGAAGTCTTGGATGCTCTCGGCGGCCGGAATCTCGTTGCACAAGCCGGCGGGCGACGGGAGAGGACCGAAGGTTTCGACGTTAACGTCGGTGGTTTGGTGCGGATGAATCTGCATTGTGAGAAAACCCCCAGACTCGCCTGAGAGCCCCGTGGGGTCAAGGCAAAGTGGTATATTCGGGGAGGGCGGGCGCGAATGATTCGGGATCGTGACCGGAGGGGGAGCGGTATTGTGCTCTCCCACACGAATCCAAATCGAAAAGGGAGATGGCACCCCCGGGTGGCACGTTCGGGATTCCGCAAGGGCCGGACGGTTTGCGGACGACGTCAGCAGATCACCTCGAGTTCGTCATTGGCCAGCTGACGATTTCATAATAGGGTGGGTCTCCATTATGAGTGAGGATCTATTTTCGAAAGAAGACCGGGAGAGTTTGATTCAATGGATTGAAAACCGGGGAGGCAATCGGCAGCAGGCGGAATTTGCAGCGCGGCAGATGATGAAGCGGGCCGCTATTATGGCGGAGAAAGAGGGCGTGGCTCCCATCGAAGCAATGGGCCGGTTGCTCACCAAAGTAGCGGAAGCGGAGCGGGTGTTTTCAGAGAACTCCGGAATGGATTTCACTGAAAATATGGGGAATTTACCAAAGAATCGCCCTTGAGAGTGCTAAAATAGGGGGGTTGAGCTCTTTTCCCTGTTGACTCACGGAAATCAAACCTCCTTTCTTGGCTTCGAACTATCCAACCTCAAAAGACTATTATAAGAGACTATGAACAAAGCTGAACTCGTTGAACAAATCCAAGCTAATCTCGGAGGTGATACTTCCAAAGCCGCTGCAGAGCGCTCTTTGAATGCCGTCCTCGACGCAGTCAAAGCCAGCATCAAAAAAGCTGGTAAGGAAGTTAAGCTCACAGGTACTGCCAACAAAGCAGACGCTGTCCAGTTGATTGGATTCGGTACTTTTTCCGTTGTCCGCCGTGACGCTCGCGCCGGCCACAACCCTGCTACCGGTGAATCCATCAAGATCAAGGCTGCCAAGAACGTTAAGTTCAAGCCTGGTGCAGGTCTTAAGGAACTTCTCTAATCATTTAGTAGAGTCAAATTTAGAAGCCCGCTGGTTTGTTCCAGCGGGCTTTTTTCTTGCTCAGATTCGAGGACGGCGGGATTGTTTCCCCAATGTCTTCAGCAGTAGAAACAGCGTTTGAACAACAATTTGGGCGACCCCCTGTATTCGTTTCCAAGGCACCGGGCCGAATCGAATTCATCGGAAATCATACGGACTACAACGGCGGAGAAGTTCTCGGCGCTGCAGTCGATCGGTTTCTTCGGGTAGCGGTGGCCCCGCGAGAGGACTCGAAGGTACAATTTGCTTCAGAGGGCAACCCGGAGGTGGTGGCGTTTGCAGACGCCCAGTCCGCTCTCGACCGAGCGAGTGGTTGGGTAAAATATCCTTTGGGTGTGCTGGCTTTGCTGGCACGGGAAGGCATTCAGCCACAGGACGGGTTCGATTTTTTTGTCACCAGCGAGATTCCCGCCGGGGCCGGTTTGAGCAGTAGTGCGGCTTTTGAGCTGGCTTCCTCCATCGCTTTCGAGGCGTTGGCGGGCAAGGAGCTCGATCGTTTGGAGCGAGTCCGCCTGTGCCGCCGGGCCGAGAACGAGGTTGTGGGAGTTCCCTGCGGAATTCTCGACCAGGGAGTGTCCGGGTTCGGTGAGGCCGGGCGACTGGTTCATATCGATTGTTCCTCCGAAACGATCGAAACAGTGGAGGGCCCGGAGCATACGCGGTTGTGGATCTTTGAGTCGGGAAAGAAGCATAACTTGGTCGACTCCATGTACGCCGAAAGAAATCGGGAGTGCTGCGAAGCGTTCGATCTCCTGAAGAAGCGGTACCAGCGGATTCAGTTCCTCGTGGATGTCACCCCTGAAGAGTTGATGGCCGCGCAGGGTGATTTGCCCGAAAAGGTCTTCCTGCGGGCGCGCCACATCATTGAGGAGCATCTTCGGGTCCAGGAAAGCGTACGCCTTTTGGCGAAAGGAGACTTGAAGGGAGTAGGGGAGTTGCTTTGCGCCTCCCACTGGAGTTCCTCTCGCTATTTTGAGAACAGTATCGAAGAACTGGATACGTTGGTTGAATTGCTATCGGCCTCCAATGGGGTCTATGGCGCCCGTTTGACCGGTGGAGGATTTGGAGGCGCGGTGATGGCCCTGTGTACAGAGAGCTTCTCTGACGAGGATGCGAAAGCCGTCGCCGATCAATACGCGGCCAAGTACGACCACGACCCAAGGTTCAGGGGTATGGCCATCGCCGAAGGTGCCGGGAGGGTTCTCTGATGAGTAGCCAGCCTTTGCGTGTTGGGGTTGTGGGAGCAGGTGGTAATAGCCGGCTTCGCCATATTCCGGGTTTTCGCCAAATAGAGAATGTAGAGATTGCGGGTGTGGCCAATCGCTCCCGTGAATCTGGCGAGGCTGCTGCCAGGGAATTTGGTATCCCAAAGGTTTTTGACGACTGGCAGGCGCTCGTGGCCGACCCGGATATCGATGCAGTCTGCATCGGTACGTGGCCCAACATGCATTGCGATGTCACCGTGGCGGCGTTGGAGGCGGGTAAGCATGTTCTCTGTGAGGCGCGCATGGCCAGGGACTTGCGCGAAGCCCGGCGAATGATGGCCGCCGCAGAGAAGCATCCCGAGCTCGTCGCACAGATTGTCCCGTCCCCATTCACCTTGGGTGTGGATGACTGGATCGCGGATTTGCTCGTCGACGAGGTTCTCGGAGATCTCCTCGAGCTGCGGGTACGGTTTTTGAATGGGAGCCTGCGGGATGCCGATGCGCCGATGAATTGGCGTATCAACGACGAGCTGAGCGGGAAGAATGCGATGGTGATGGGGATCTTGCACGAAGCCATTTTGCGCTGGCTCAAGTTGCCCGACCTTCAGTTGCTCGCCACCGCGGGATTTGGGAGCGGAGCCCGTCCGCTCGAAGACGGGGCATACCAGGATACCTCGATCCCCGAGAGTTTGCAGATCGTGGGCCACCCTTCCGCCGGTCCGCGCCTGCTGTACGATCTCAGCCAGCTCTATTCGGGCCCCAGCGAGAATTCGATCCGGATTTGTGGCGCACTGGGATCGATCGAGATTGATTTGGTGACGAAGAAAGTCACATTGGCGATCGATGGAAAGGAGCCGGAAGTGCGTGAGATCGAGGACGCATGGGACGTTGAGGGGGAGTTCGTTCGTTCGATTCGTAATGGTGATCCGGTGACAAAAACCTCATTTGCAGACGGCCTGGAATACATGGCTTTCACCGAGGCGGTTTGGAGGTCCTGGACCAGTGGGTCGCCCGCTGCCGTTTCCATCGAAGAGCAAGACTGACACGGCTCGCGCAAGCAGGCCTCTTATTTGGTCCGCTTATAACCACTATTAGTACCTCCCTTTCCTAGCTTCTAGTAGGGAGAGAGGGCAATCTCGTGGCGCTAGGAGCGGCTGAGGCGAGCTCTGCGCGCTCCGAATTTTCTTTCCGTCATACCCCTCTATTGATTATTTTCATGGAGGTATGGTCATTTTTGTTCTCAATGAGTCGGATGCAGGAGAGAGACGATGTGCCGCAACACCCGAGACCGTTAAGCGGTTCTCTGCGTTGAGTCCCTCGCCCACAATTTTAGTAGAGTCGGGACTCGGGGTGGCCAGTGGCTATCCGGACGAAGACTATCAAGCCGCCGGGGCCACTATCATTTCGACCAGGGATGATGGGTTCGCCCAGTCCAATGTCGTCGTGCGGGTCCAGGCGCCTACCCTGGATGAGATTCCATCCTATCGGCGGGGCAGTTTATCGATAAGCCTTTTGGATCCGTTCAACAACCGGGCCGCTCTCGACGCTTTTTCAACCGCCGGGGTGGACGCCATCAGTTTGGAAATGATTCCGCGGACGACACTCGCCCAGAAAATGGATGTTCTGAGTTCGCAGGCAAACTTGGCAGGGTATTCGGCGGTGTTGGTTGCTTCGGAGATGTTGGGTAAGATCCTTCCAATGATGATGACTCCGGCCGGTACAATTTCGCCGGCAAAGGTGTTTGTGATCGGGGTCGGCGTCGCGGGGTTGCAGGCCATCGCGACCGCCAAGCGCCTGGGGGCCCGAGTGGAGGCGTTCGATACGCGGCCCGTCGTAGAAGAGCAGGTGAAATCGCTCGGGGCGAAGTTCGTCAAAATTGATTTGGGCGAAACCGGGCAGACGGACCAGGGTTACGCGAAGGAGCTCACCCCTGAGCAAATCGAGCTGCAGCAAAAGGGAATGGCCAAGGTGTGCGCGAGTGCCGATATCGTGGTGACCACCGCGAAGTTGTTCGGACGCCCTGCGCCGAAGATTGTCACCCGTGAAATGGTCGCGGGGATGCGCCCCGGTGCTGTGGTAGTCGATCTGGCTGCCGACACGGGAGGGAATGTGGTCGGTACGGTTCCGGGGGAAGTGGTTGAAAACGAAAACGGAGTGCGAATTGTCGGTACCCGCTGCATCGAAGGCACCGTCGCCCGGGATGCTTCCGGAATGTTGGCCTCCAACCTTTTTGCTCTCATCGAACATTTCTACGACAAGGATTCGGGGAATTTTGATTACCGTGAGGAGGATGAGATCCTCCAGGGATGTCTCATTGTACGGAATGGTGCGGTCGTCCACGAAAAGTTTAAGAACCTTTAACCTCTACGATTATGGAACTGGTCCTATTGTTGTTCATTTTTACCTTAGCCGCCTTTTTGGGTTTTGAGCTCATTGCGAAGGTCCCTTCTCAGTTGCACACGCCGCTGATGTCCGGCTCGAATGCGATTTCGGGGATTACTATCGTCGGTGCGATTACGGCAACTGGCATGTCCGATTCGATGATCGCTCAATGTCTGGGCTTTGTCGCCCTGGTCCTGGCAACGATCAATGTTGTCGGTGGCTACTTCGTGACCGACCGCATGCTCGCGATGTTTAAGAAGAAGGAAAAGGCACCCAAATGAGTGGAGTACTGTTAAATATCGCTTATATCGCTGCGGCGGTTCTGTTCATTTTCGGGATTAAAATGCTCGGGTCGGCCGGCACGGCACGGCGGGGTAATTTGATCTCCGCGGCCGGGATGTTGTTGGCGGTGGTCGTTACGTTGATGAAGTCTGGAATGGACTATCAGTGGATCTGGATCGGCTTGGGCGTGGGAACCATCATAGGGTTTGTCTGGGCCAAGGTGGTCAAGATGACCGGAATGCCCGAGCTGGTCGCCCTGTTTAATGGCTTTGGGGGTATCGCTTCCGTCTTCGTCGCGTGGGCCGAGTACCAGAAGTATTTTAGTGAGGGGGGCATTCTAGGAATTGAGAACGATACCTTCACGGCGGTCGTCATTGTCGTCGCAACTTGGATCGGGGCTTTGACGTTCTCGGGGAGCATTATTGCCTGGGGCAAGCTTTCCGGGAAGATTGGCGGGTCACCCACTATTTTACCGAACCAGCGTTTGATTGCGGTGGTCCTCGCCCTGCTTTCCATCGCCAGTGTTGTGGCCTTCGGCTGGATGCCAGACGGACCGATCGGGTACGGTATCTTTTTCGCCGTTCTCGTCGCGGGGATTGGACTCGGGATTTTCGGTGTCCTTCCCATCGGCGGTGGCGATATGCCGGTGGTGATTTCGCTGCTCAACAGTTTGTCCGGGTTGGCGGCTTCTGCTGCCGGCTTTGCCATCCAGAATAACGTCCTCATCGTGGCGGGCTGTCTGGTGGGGTGCTCGGGCTTGATCCTTACCCTGATCATGTGCAAGGCGATGAACCGTAATCTTGCGAACGTACTTTTCAGTGGGTTTGGAAGTACCGGTGCTTCTGCAGAGGGAGAAGAGGTCGAGGGTGAGATGAAGGCGGCGTCGACTTCGGATGCGTACTACGTCCTCGAAGCTGCCCAGAGCGTTGTCATTATTCCCGGATACGGGATGGCGGTCGCCCAGGCCCAGCACGCGGTGAAAGAGTTGGGCGATTTGCTTGAGGAAAATGGAGCCGAGGTCTTTTATGCGATTCACCCGGTCGCGGGTCGGATGCCGGGCCACATGAATGTGCTCTTGGCCGAAGCGGACGTTCCCTACGAACAGTTGGTGGAGATGGACTCGATCAATCCCCGGATGCCGTCGGTCGATGTCGCCATCGTTATCGGCGCGAATGATGTCGTGAATCCCGCCGCCTCGGACGATTCTGCAAGCCCGATCTACGGGATGCCCATCATCAAAGCGAATGAAGCTCGTACAGTCTACGCGTTGAAGCGGGGCAAGGGCGCTGGTTTCTCCGGGTTGGTGAATAAGCTCTATTTCCTCGAGAAGACTCGGATGCTCTACGGCGATGCCAAGGAGACGGTGACAGCGCTGGTCTCAGAATTTAAGAAGTAAGAGGAATCGATTGGGTCGTGCGCGCGCTCTCTCTTTAATCCAGGGCGCACGGCTCTTCCCTCAGGGGTCCGCAACGCGCAGGGTGCGAGCCTCTCCAGGCCGGATCCTTGTGAGGAATCTATAGCGGTCGGAGACTGACGTCCCCCGCCCGGTAGGAGCGAATGGCGCCGTTTGGGTCTTTGAGTAGAAGCGCCCCCGAGCGATCGATTCCGATCATCGTGCCGGTCTGCCGATCTTCGTCGGAATTCTGCACGTACACTTCTTGCCCGAGGAAGCAGGCGAAGGTGCTCCACTCATCCGCGAGACGGTCTTCGTCGATTCCGAGAATGCACTCGTTGACCGCGTGCGTGGATTCTTCGATGACCGCAGCGATCATCCTGTCGAGGTGGAACAGGCGACCCGACTCAGCGGCAAGACTGGTGGCCGAACTCCGAAGATCCTCTGGGATGTCCTCGGTTCTCATGTTTACGTTCATTCCAGTGCCGATCACGAGCGAGGTGATGCGCTCGGTTTCAAATGTCGATTCGGAGAGAATGCCCGCGATCTTGCGTCCCTTCAGGTAGAGATCATTGGGCCATTTTAGTTGCACGGGGAGATCTGTTTCACGGTGAATCCGTCGACACAGGCGAAGGCCCGTCCAAATGGTCAGCAGGCCCAGCTGCCGGGGTGAAATGTTGGGTCGAAATCCTACGCTGGCGTAGACGTTGCCGTCAAAGTCGCCGCTCCAGGCGCGTCCCCGCCGACCCCGACCCCCGGGCTGTTTCCGCGTGATGCAGGCGAGCGGTGCCTCTTCTTCAGTTGCGAGCAGGCGTAGCACTTCGCTGTTGGTACTCTTGGATTCCTCGAAGAGAGTGAGTGATTCGAGGGGCGCTTCCTGGGGCAGTTGGGAGAGAATACCCGCCTCAGTGGCATGATCGGGGAAGCCCGAAATCCGGTACCCGCGATTGCGGATCGCCTCGAGGGTAAATCCTTGTTTCTTCAGATTTTCGAGACGCTTCCAGACGGCGACTCGGGAGAGACCCAGTTGCTCTGCGAGCGCTTGTCCCGAATGAAATTGAGCGGAATCTTCGAGGAGGGTTCGAAGGATTTGTACGTCGGGAGATTGGGACCGCATAGTCATGCGTTACGACTCGACGTCGAGCCCGAGATCAATCCATCGGCTTTGATGGATCGTTGCCCCGGTCGAGATAAAGTCCAGGCCGAGGCCGGCGAGGTCGGGGATCGTCCGTGCGGTGATGTTGCCACTGGCTTCGGTGAGCACCTTGCCCGCCACCTCCCGCAGCGCAGTCTTCATGTCATCAATCGAAAAGTTGTCGAAAAGTATGATCTCAGGAGAAGCGGAGAGGACCCCGGGCAGTTGCTCCAAAGAGTCGATCTCAACCTCGATGGGGAGATCGGGCCGAGAGCTCCGGGCCTTCTCGACGGCCTCCCGGAAAGCACTCCCGACGGCACCGGAATTTGCGGCGAGATGGTTGTCTTTGATCATGATTCGGTCGTAGAGGCCGAGCCGATGATTCCAGCCACCGCCTTGGGATACTGCATACTTCAGAAGCGCCCGGTAGCCGGGATGAGTCTTGCGCGTGTCCAGCAGGCGGGTCTCGGTGTCTTGGAGGAGGGAGGCCAGGCGGTGGGTTTCGGTTGAAACCCCCGACAGAAATTGGATGAAATTGAGAAGCGTGCGCTCGGCGGTGAAGAGAGAGCGGGCCGACCCCGAGATCTTGGCCAATTGAGATCCCGGTTCGACGAGATCCCCGTCCTGGGCCAAGAGCTGGATCGAGAGCGATGGGTCGAATCGTTGGAGTATCGCCGGAGCCATCCGCAGCCCAGAGATCACTGCGGTTTGTCGGGAGGAGAGAATTGCGGTCGCAGGCTGGCGTCCCGACAGGAATAACTCAGAAGTCGGATCGCCCGGTTGTTCCGCCAGGGTCGCGAAGCCGCGGCCCCCCAAATCCTCTTCCGCAGCGAGATCGATCAGCTGGGCAATTGATTTCTGATCCAGGTCGCTCCACTGGACCTGATGAAAGAAATGATCCCGAAATCGAGCTCGACGGGAAGCGGACGACTCGTGCGAAGGCGATTGTGAATCAGGTACCATGAAGGGGCCGACGAAAGTCGTTCAGGAATCAATCCCGCGAATCTTCTTTTCCCATTTCCACGCGCTGGCGATCATGTCCCCAAGTTCGAGCTCCGACTTCCAGCCCAACTCATCGTTGGCGTAGCTCGTATCGGCGTAGACTGCCTCCACATCGCCGGGACGACGTGGAGCGTAGGTTTTGTTGAGCTCCTTGCCGGATACCTTTTCGAAGGCTTCGACAATCTCTTTGACCGAACTCCCTTTGCCGGTCCCGAGGTTGAAGTATTCGTATTTCTCGGACGATTTCCCGGAGAGAATTCTCTCCGTAGCGATGACATGTGCCTTTGCCAGATCGACAACGTGAATGTAGTCACGCACGCAGGTACCATCGGGAGTGTCGTAGTCGTCGCCGAAGATGCTGATCTTCTCCCGAATGCCCGCACCCGTTTGGGTGATGAAGGGAACCAGATTGTTCGGAACTCCGCGGGGGAGCTCGCCAATCTCTGCGGAAGGGTGGGCACCGATCGGATTGAAATATCGCAAGGCGATTGTCCGGTAGTCGACGCCGGAAGTCACAGCGTCCTGGAGGATTTCCTCGCAGATCTGTTTGGTATTTCCGTAGGGGGAAAGAGCCTTCTTGACCGGAGCGTGCTCGGTGACAGGGAGGACGTCCGGTTGGCCGTAAATGGTGCAAGAGGAGGAGAAAACCAGCCCTTTCGCCTGGGTCGTTGGCAGTACCTCGAGCAGGTTGACCAGCGACACGATGTTGTTGCGATAGTAGTGCAGCGGCTTTGAAACGGATTCGCCGACCGCCTTGGAGGCCGCAAAATGGATGATCGCAGCGACGTCGGGATGGCCTTGGAAGAACAGCTCCAGTTTCGCTTCGTCACAGATGTCGAATACCGCCAGGTCCGGACGAGTCCCGGTAATGGCTTCGATGCCATCGATGACGCGCTCTTCGGAGTTGGACAGGTCGTCGATAATGACGACTTCGTATCCGCGCTCGATGAGCTCGACTGCAGTGTGAGAACCAATGTATCCGGCACCGCCGGTAACGAGAATTTTTTGTTTCATGATGGCCTCAGATTTCGTTGGAAAGGAGTTGATCGAGTGTTTGGCGGCGCCTGATTAAACTCAAGTCTCCATTTGGATTGAGGAGGGTCTCAGCCGTCTCGGGAAAGCTGTTGTAGTTCTTTGTACTCATCGCGCTACAGTACGCGCCCGCACCACCGATGATGCACCAATCGCCGATCTCCACGCGGGGGAATTCACGCGAGGCGAGGGTCTCCCCATCTTCGGGTGCCGGGGTCACCAGGTCGCCGGATTCGCAGCAATGCCCGACGATGACATACTGTTCCTTCGGCCGGTCCGATCCGTCCGCATCGCGGGGGATGATGGAGATCGGATGTTGGGCGGCGTACAGCGAGGGGCGGAGGAGCTCCGTCATACCGCTGTTGAGTTTGATGAATTGATGACCGCCCGGGCCGGTGTTCACAATGTCCTGCACTTGGCTGACGAGGTAGCCTGCGTTGGCAACTACGAAGGTCCCGGGTTCAATTTCGAGCCGGATCTTGCGGCCTGTTTCTTCGGCAAATGCGGTCAGCGCGGCGGCCACGGGTTCGCCGATCTTGAGAAGGTCGGTACTGACTTCGTCGGGCATGCGCGCCACTTTGTACCCCCCGCCGAGGTTGAGCGATTCCACTGTGTCAAACTCGCGAACGAGAGCCAGGCTCAGGTGGGCGGTTCGTTGCCAGACTGAGGGGTCGCTTCCCGATCCGATGTGGGTGTGGATGCGTTCGGCCGTTAAATTGAATTCGGCGAGGATGGCGGCGACTTCCTCTTTTTGCTCATGCCAGATGCCGAAACTTGAGGAGGGGCCCCCGACGTTGGTTTTCGCCGTGCCCCCGGAGCCGAGACCGGGATTGAAGCGGATTCCGACTTTCGTGTTCGGGAATTCCTGCCCGTACCGGCGGAGCTGGGAAAGTGAGCAGGCGTTGAGCTTTACGCCCTTGCGGATCCATTGGCCAAAGTCTGCCGGGAGTTCCTGGGTGCTCAGCGAGATGGCCTCTGGCTCTATGCCAGCGCGAAGAGCGCGATCAACTTCAAAGCCCGAACTCGCATCGATTCCGATACCTTGTTCCGCGATGATCGAGAGAATGGCCCGGGTAGGGCAGGCTTTCATCGCATAGCGAGGGAACAGGCCGAAAGGTGCCGGAAACTGTTTCATCGTTTCCGTCTGTCGGCGGATCGCCGCTTCGTCGTAGACAAAGCATGGGGTGCCCGCGAGGGCTTCGAGTTTCGCCAGGAGCGCGGCGTTGAACAATTCTGGAATCTCCATAGCCCTATCGAGTCCTAGGGATGGCTCGATGGCAAGTCTGGCGATGAAGATCGAGCCGCTCGCCGGAGTATTTTCCGAACGGCCGGAGAGCGCATTGCCCCGCCTGCCGGGAGCTTTACCCGCCCCTTCCTGTGCTCAAAAGTGAATCAGCTGGGGGTGGGCGGGATCAGTCCTCCTCAACCGTGTCGATCAGGTCCGTCGCGGTTTGGGTGGTTTGGATCATCTGATGCCCGAGTCGGTTGCGCAGGATAAAGTAGAAGATCATGGCCGGGATCCCGATGACCAACCCTGTCGCGGTCGTGATCAGGGCCTCACCAATATCTCCCGCGAGGAGTTCGGGACGGCCCATGCCACCCTGACCGATCGTTTGGAAGGCGCTGATCATCCCGCTCACCGTTCCCAGAAGTCCGATCATCGGCGCAACCGCCGCTACCACGTTCAGGTAGTTGACCCACTGGGACACGCTGTTTTCGGCAGCCTCCAAATGCTCGACCAGCAGATTCTCAACCTGTTCTTTGTTCAGGTTCGGGCGGTCGCTGCGCAGTTTCAGTAGGGCGGGAGCGAGGCATCGTCCGAGGATAGTGCTGCTCTCGCGGAGAGATTGGCTCGCGGCTTCGATATTGTGCTGGGCGAGGTCGTTGCGGATCGGTGCGAGTACAGCGTCGGGGATAAACCGGCTGCGACGGGTCTCCATGTAGCTGTAGATGATGAGGAAAATCATGGCCAGCGAACAACCGGCGAGGGGGATCATCGCCCAGCCTCCTTGTTGGATCATTCCGAAAAGACTGGTGTTCGCGGGCGGAGTTTCAGCTTGCGCCAATAGAAGAGACGGGGTGGCCGCCAGAATGAGGAGGTGGATCGTTTTCATGTTCGTTGGAAATTTTTGGTTTAGGTTTACAGCGTGTTGTCCGACTCTGGGGCTGGGTGGTTGGACGAGCCCCGTTTTTCAAGCAGTGGAGAGTCCTCGGTCGATTCGTCGGGGATCAATGGGAGTGGGTTTCCTTCGGCATCCGTTATGATGAATTCCTCCAACCCTTTGTCCGCGGCGGCAAATACCATCTGCGGTTGCCATTCGATGCCCCGTTCTCTCGCTTCCGTGGTGAGTCTTTCTAATTCGATGGGGTCCTTGAGAATGTAGGCGGAGACGATCGCCAGCGAGTAGCAGTGCTTGAGATAGGGCTGGTGGATGGGCCCAGAGAAAACGATAGGGTGAAGCGCCGAATCCAGCGCTTCGTCGTACTCGCCCGCTTCGAATTGCAGGGACGCCAGGACATAGAACCCAAGAGCCGATGTTGGGAATCGTTCCGGGGTCCCGTCGATCCAGCGGAGAGCTCGCTCCCGGGTTTCTTCGGTGAGTTCAAGCCTGTGGTACGAGAGCAGTTCGATGTCGTCCAGTTCCCGTTGATCTTCGGGGAGCGTGAGGTAGGGACGGATCGCCTTGATATACGCGATCGCCTGGGCGGGGTTGTCGACCGCCAGTGCGGTGAGCGGTAGCGCCCGATAAAATGAGAGATTTTCAGGCGCTAGAATCGGGAAAAATGCGTACCGGGCACCAATGATCGATTCGAGGTACGGGAGGGCTTCGCTCAGCTCGCCCGCATTCACTTTCTCAATGGTTTCGTGGACGATCGAGCCACCGGGGAAAAAGATCTGTTCGATTTCTTCGACGGGGAAAGAGAGGATGACTTCACCGCCTTCCTGGACGAGTCTCAGATAGATGCGACCTTCGTGAAGTTCGGAGAGGGTACCTTTGAATTCTTGTCCGCCTTGAATGGTCAGCGTCAGGGGTAGGCGTAGTTCAAGGTGTTCCTTTTCGGGGATTGGACCGCCGATAGGAGGCGGGAGGCCGGATAGATTCTCGAGCAATGCCCGGGTGGTTGCTTTCGACAGGTCGGGAGATATGGGTTCCACTGCCCGGCCCGGTGAGGCGAGGGCCAGAGTGGCGAGGAGCGTGCACGTAAGGCGTTTCATGATGCGGGTTCCTCCTGGATCTCAACAGGTGTAGAGGGGGGAGTGTCGACGGGCGCCGGTAGGGTGTCCATTTCCTCCTGCAATTCCCTCCGGAGGGCGATGGCTTTCGCCGCAAAGGGCGAATTCAGGAGGCGCTCGTCTTTGAACATTTCGTCGAGAGACCGAATGGCGGCCGTGGGATCCCCGATTTCGTAGAAAAGGACCGCGCTCCGGAAGTAGGCTTCGGCGACAGGTTCCGGGTAGGCACGATAAAGGGTGTAGATACGCTGCCAGTAGGGAATCGCCCTCTTCGGATTTCCCCGTTGCTCGTTCATCTCAGCCAGTCCGGCGATGGCGCGGGCGTGGGGAATCCCTCGGGCGTCTTTCCGCGTGAGCACTTCTTCAAATGATTTCTCGGCGTCGTCGTAGAAGCCGAGGTTCGTGAGGATGCGACCTCGCAGGATGTTGACTTGCGGCGAGAGCGGATGGAGGGGCATCTGCTGCTCAAACTTGCGCAGGAGGTCGTCCGCGTCTTCCCACTCCTCCTCTTCAATCAGGATTTCTGCTTTGCCAAACCAAGCTTCGGCCCTGGCGGGATGGTCCGGATAGTTGGCCAGGATGTAATCGAAGTAGGCATCGGCATACTGATACCCGGCTGCAGAGTAGATGATCCCAATCTGGCCGATTACCTGTGGGTCGAGTCGCTCGAGCGGTACTTTCTCGTCGATCTCCTGCAGGATGGTGTCGGCCAGCTCGATCTGGCCGATGGCGCGGGCCCGGTTGGCCTGGAAGTGTTTCAAGCGGCTGTACCAGGTCAGTCGATTCGATTCGAGGGCCAGGAGAATCTGGTCATCGAGCCAGGCCGAAAAATTTCCCGCGGCAAAGAGGGAGTGGTCCGGGAGGGCTTGGTCTCCGTTGCGGAGGAGCTCCGAGCGAAGAGTCTCCAGGGAAGAGATCATGGGAAGGATCTCGGTGGCGGCCGGGTCGTCCCCGTATTCGGCGAAGGCTTGATCGAAACGAAGCAGGGCTGCGTCGATATTCCCTTTTTGCAGGTAGGCCCAACCGAGCCAGTACAGGGCTTCGCTCATCCGTGGGCGGATCTCCAGGTCCTCTCGATCCAAATAGTCCGTGAAGTGATCGATCATAAGATCGTACATTTCGAGGGCTTTGAAAATTTTCCCGCGTTGAAAAATGGCATAGGGAAAGAGCCCGTCAGCTTCGGGGGTCACTTCAGCAAAGGCCGCCGAGGCCAAAATGAGTTCCCCTTGTCCCATGAGGATGTCCCCTCGCAGGACTACCGCCTCGGGAGAGCGAGAATGATCGGGGAAGTCGGCCAGAAACTTTTCAATCTCCGGCCGGGCTGTGTCATAGTCCTGGATGGCGTAGTGCGCGGTAGCGATGCGGTAGCGAATCTCCGGATAGAGGAAGTGGTCGCGGGAGGACTCCGCCAGTGGCTGGAGCTCGGCCAGTGCTTCCTCGTAGTTGCCCTCGAAATGATGGGTCAGGGCGTGCCATAGTGAGCCCTGGGTGGTGAGCGGGTGGCCGGGGTAGGTCCGCGCAAATAGTTCAAAGTCGGCCCGGCTCTGTTCGTACTGTTCGAGCATCGCGAGATTGAATCCCCGTGTGAACAACCATCGCGGCGCGAGTTTGTGGTCGGGAAAGCGCTCGATGAGTTCGTCGAACACTTTGATGGCGTATCGGTACTTTTGCTGCTCTTGGTGCGCTTGCGCGACGAGGTAGAGTGCGTCGGGGGCCAGCGCGCTGTCGGGGTACCGGTCCTGGAAGTCGATCGCTACTTCAAGGGTTCGATCCCATCGCTTCAGGGCAAATTCGGCGAGGATCCATCGGTAGTGGGCCTGCTGGCAGATCGCACTGTCCAGGGTGTCGTCGAGAGCGAGATTGCGGAAGAGAATGCGCGCTTCGCGGCTGCGGCCGTCTCCGAGAAAGGCTTGCCCATAGCGCAGGAGGAAGCCCGGCGTATAGTCATCCATCGACTCCAGCGCTTCCAGTTGGGTTTCCAGCCGAGAAACGAGAGTGGCGTAGTAGGCGAGCCATACCGAGTCCATCGTTGAGGTGGGATTGCGCTGACGATAACCCAGGATGCTGCTCACCCGCTGGAGTTGCTGGCGCTGATAGTCCAGTAGTGCCGAGTAGGGAGGGACGAGGCGATAGCTGCGGAGGGCGCTGTGATAATCCTCCTCCGTCATGAAGGAATCGCCGATCTGCAGGGCAGCGAAGGCCATTTCCATCAGGTTGGGCAGCTCGTATTGCGACCACTCCGTCGAGAGGAGAAGTTCAGCCGCCTGATCCCGTTCGCCGTCTTCCAGACGAACTTGCAGCGCCCGCAGTCGGCTTTGGGCCCGCAGCGGACCCGGAGCTCTGGACTGGAAGAGGCGCTCACTCAGGACGTAGGCCTCTTCAGCTTTCTGCGATTGAAATAATAAGTCCACTTGGTTGAGCGCCGCGAGTGGAGTCTCGGGGAGGCGGGGATAGGTTTGGATGAACTCTCCGTAGTGCTGCGCGGCCTTCGTCAGGTTGCCGTTCCAATGCTCCGATTGCGCGAGAGAGATCAGGACAAACGAGTGGACGTTCCCCGGTTCCGGGAATTCCTCCAAATATTCTTCAAACTGCTCAATCGCTCCGGAGTAGTTCTCGGTCGCCAGCTCAGAATAGCCCCACGCGGGAAGAATGATCCTGCGGATCGCGGGGTCTTTCATTTGAGGTTCGTTGCCAAAGGTGGTCTCGAGCTGCTCAAAAAATTGGATGGCCTGCGAATACTGCCCGGACTGAAAGGAGGCGGTCGCCTGAATCAGAACGTCGCGGAGGGTCAGGCTGGCGTTGGTCGCTTCTGCGGCGTGGGTCAGGGTAGGTGTACTGATTGCAATCACGAATAACCACGCGCAAATGGCACGTTTTATTACTCGGAATGGCTTCATGGAGTATCTGGAATCATAATGGCCCACAGCCTCTTCAAAAGAAGAGATTTTTGAATGGAGAGAAGTGCTAATGTGAAAGTGACGGAATCGTTTCGAAGTCGGGGTGAAGGGGAATTTGGGTGAGGATAGCAGATTTGATGCTAGAGTATTTTCTAATTTGAAGTCACTATCGGAGCAATCGTCGGGTTGCATTTTTACCTAGGCTTCAAAGAATCTCTTTCATGTGTGGTCGCTACAGCTTTCAGTTGTCGGAGAGCGAGGTCTCGGATTTGACCGGTTCCGCCCCTTCTCCATTTCCCGAGGCGACCTATAACCAGTCTCCCGGTGTGCCGATCGTGGTGTTGGACTCCGACCGGCAGTGGGACCCCATGCCGTGGGGTGCGGAGATCCGGATCGGGCCTGCCCGAAAGCGGTTGGTGATCAATGCCAGGTCGGAAACGGCGGCAGGGAAGCGGGTCTTTCGGGAGGCCTTCGCCCGCCGGCGGTGTGTCCTTCCGGCGTCGGGCTTTTTTGAATGGCGCCGGGATGGCGGCCGTGGGCAACCGTTCTATTTTCATCCTCGTACCGGGCCGGGGATTCTCCTGGGTGGAATGGTTCTCGAGGAAAAGGACACCGCGGAGCGGCGGGTGGTGGTCCTGACCAGAGCGGCCGATCGGTGGATGGAGGAGATTCATCACCGCGCCCCGATCCTGGTGCGCCCGGATCGAATTGAAAGGTGGTTCGACTCCGCGCTCGATGGAGAGGCCGGTGTGCGCGCGGCCGCCTACCCCGATGAGGCTGGAGTCCTGGACCGGTATCCGGTCTCCGAACGGGTGAATCGGGTTGCAGAAAATGATCCCGGGATTCTCACTCGTGTCGAGTGGAGTCCCCCACCAACGCAGGAAGAATTATTTTGATGAAAGATTGGATGCAGCAAATTTGGAAACGGATCGGACTGGCGATTGTTTGTGGGGTTCTCATTTCTGCCGGGCAAGGGCTCGCGGGCCAGGAGGATCCGGGAGAAAGTTTGGCCGACAAGCGTCTGGTCGAGATTCTCTCCGCCGAGCGGGAGATGATCCGCGCTTCGATGGAGGGGGTCGGGCAAGAGGGGATCCTCGTCAGGGCCCAGGATATTGCCCGCAGTTACGAAAGCTTTTTAGCCGAGAATCCCAACCACCTCTATGGTTGGATCCTTTGTGGAAAGTTCCTGCGCTCAGTCGGGGCCGACGCCGATGCCTTTGCCGCGTTGCGCAAGGCGGACTCCCTTCAGCCGAATTTGCCGGTCGTGCAGCAGCAAATTGGGTTGGTCTTCATGGATCAGGGTGCCTTTGAGGCGGCTCTGCCCTACTTGCTGCGAGCAGTGGAGCTGGATCCAAACGAGCCGGAGTTCCATAACGATCTCGGGCTGTTTCTCGTCCAGTTTGGTTCAGAGCTGGAGGACGATGGCGTTCTGGGACAGGGGCGGGCCTCGGCGCTCGCACTCGAATCATTTCAGAACGCGTTTCGCTTGGATCCCGAGAACTTCGAGCGGGGTTGGCGCTGGGCCGAGGCGCACGCCGATCTGCCGCATCCCGATTGGGAGGCGACCGCTTTGGCTTGGGAGAGTATCCTGCCGCTGGCCTCCACTCCGATCGAGGTGGAAGCCAGCCGATTGCAGATTTCGCGCGCTTGGATTGAGGCGGGCCAAGCGGACCGTGCGGTTCAGTGGATGGCCCCGGTGGAAACGGTGGCACTGCAGCCTTCGTGGAGGCAATTGCAGGATCGTCTCAATGGTGGGCGGGACGACGATCCAGCTTCCAGCGGTGCTGAGGGGTTGGAGTAGGCGAGTTTGCTTTCGTTTTTGGACGATTTGTCACCGAACCAATATCGAAGTTTTTCAATTCCTTGACACCGGGGGTCGATTGGTCAGATCTGAGGTGGTGAAAACTGCAGTTCTCTCTCTTTCGCTTTTTTTCGCTGGCTTCCTGTTGTCCGGGTGCAATGAGGAGGGCGCGGATAGTGGTTCTTCTTCCGCTTCATCCTCGTCCTCATCCTCTTCCTCGAGCAAAAAAGTGCGTGAGGGTTTTACCATTAAAGGGCCCGATGGACTGTCGATTCAGTGCCAAACGGCTCCGAGAAACATGTCCTCGCCGACCTACGGCGATCTCTCCTTCCAGTTGGAGATTATGGCGGGATGGATCAATCCCAGCGCTGAAGGGGACACCTCCAAGTTCGGCCTCGGTACGATGTTTGTCTTCTTCGACGACGCCTCAGTCGGCTCTTATCCCATCGTTCCCATGGATTCTGATAGCGGGGTTCGGGTGAGAATCGATTCTTTGGCCGATTTGGGTCTGGAATTTGATCTGGAGGCGATTTCCGGCGAACTGGTCTTTGAGACGATTGAGATGGGCGAGAAGGGTCGCCCCGAGTCCGCTCAGGGTTCCTATTCCGGGGAATTTGCCCAGGAAGGCTCCGGGGAGACGATCGAGTTGTCCGGCAATTTTGCGATTGGACTGGGCGACTGATCCCGCGAGGCGGAAGAACTCTCCGTTGCGGTGCTCTGGCCGCGTGGAATTTGTCGGGTATCTCTAGCCGGAGCGCGGGAGGGCGATTTTTTGTGAAGGATTGGGGATTGTCACGAGGGGGCATTCCTGTTTCCCTAGAAGGTTTAATCTGATCCAACTTCAAAAACCCGAAGCAACTAACTGCCAGATGGCTGAATCAAACTCTTCCCAAGCAAATAACGACACTTACGATGCCTCGAAAATCCAGAAGCTGGAGGGGCTGGAAGGGGTCCGGAAGCGTCCGGACATGTATATTGGCGACACCAATGAACGGGGTCTCCATCACTGTGTCTTCGAGATCGTGGATAACTCGATCGACGAAGCACTCGCGGGCTACTGCTCGCGGATCGCTGTCTCCATTCACCTCGACGGCTCCTGCTCAATCGAGGATGACGGCCGCGGGATTCCCGTGGATATGCACGAGAAGCACAAGATGCCCGCGCTCGAGTTGGTGCTCACCAATCTTCACGCCGGCGGGAAGTTCGGTAAGGGTGCCTACCAGGTCTCGGGCGGTTTGCACGGGGTCGGGGCCAAGTGTGTCAACGCGGTCTCGGAGTGGTTCAAGGCAGAGGTTCGGCGCGATGGCCGGGTCCATACCATGGCTTTTGAGCGGGGGATCACGACCCAGCAGTTGCAGGCGGTCGGTGAAACGAAGCGAACCGGAACGAAGATTACGTTTAAGCCCGATGCGGAGATCTTTTCCGTCTTGGAATTTAAATACGATATTCTAGCCAAGAGAATTCGTGAGCTCGCTTTCCTCAATCCAGGGATCGAGATCGTTCTCCGCGACGAGGGGCACAACAAGGAAGAAACTTTTAAGTTCGAGAACGGGATTGCGGAGTATGTATCCTTTTTGAACCGGAGCAAGACGTTGATCCACCCGGATCCGATTGTGTTCCACGGCACAGCCCCGGCGATTTCCGGTGATGCGGATGTGGTTGTGGATGTGGCTCTTCAGTACAACGACGGTTTCAACGACCAGATCTACTCCTACGCAAACTCGATTCACAATATCGAGGGGGGAACCCACCTTTCGGGCTTCCGGACCGCCTTGACCCGCGTGATCAATAATTATTCCAAAGCGAACAATTTGGTGAAGGAGAAGGATCCTTCCCTCACCGGTGATGATGTTCGCGAGGGTTTGACCGCTGTCATTTCCGTGAAAGTTCCCGAGCCGCGGTTCGAGGGGCAAACGAAAACCAAGCTTTCCAATGGCGAAGTGGACGGAATCGTCCAAAAGATTGTCGGCGAAGAACTGAAGTACCTCTTCGAAACGACCCCAGCGATCGCAAAGAAGGTCATCGATAAAGCTTTGAATGCCGCCCGTGCCCGTGAGGCCGCACGGAAGGCCCGCGACACGGTGCGTAAGAGCGCTCTGGTGTCGGGTGGACTTCCCGGTAAGTTGGCGGACTGTTCCGAGAAAGATCCGGCTGTCTGTGAGTTGTACATCGTGGAGGGTGATTCGGCGGGTGGTTCTGCGAAGCAGGGTCGCGACCGTCGCTATCAGGCGATTCTCCCGATTCGGGGTAAACTCTTGAATGTCGAAAAGGCCCGTCTCGACAAGATCCTGAATAACAACGAAATCCGTACGCTGATTACGGCCGTTGGTACCGGTATTGGTGATCACGAGGGAGACGGCGCGTTCGACGCGAGCAAGTCCCGCTACCATAAGATCATCATCATGACCGATGCGGATGTGGATGGTTCGCACATTCGAACCCTCCTCCTTACCTTTATTTTCCGCCACATGAAGGGGCTGATCGAGAACGGCTACGTCTACATTGCGCAGCCGCCACTCTATAAGATCAAGCGCCGGACCAAGGAGCGTTACGTCGATAACGACCATGACATGAGCCGAATCCTGCTGGAACTCGGCAGTGAGGGTGTGACCCTCGTGCGTTTGCGCGATGAGCACGATTTCGAATCCAATCAGATCGAGAAGATTGTCGAGAAGCTCGCCCGTCTCGAAACCCTCGGTGGCGGTGTCACCCGTTATGGATGCGTCTTTAATACGTACCTCGACGAGCACCATCCCGAAACCCGTGAGCTGCCCCGTTTCCTCGCCCGCGTGCGGACCGGAAACGCCGAAGAGTTCCGTTTCATCCGGTCAGAGGAAGAGCGCTCTCAGTTCTATGTGGAGATGGACCTCACGGAGGACCTCTACGAGAACACGATCACCCGCGATGTGGAGATCGATGGTTCCAAACTCGTTCAACGTGTCTCCGTTCACGAGATCTTCGAAGCAACGGAGATGACCAAGTTGCTCCGCGAATTGGCGAAGATCGGTCTCGATGTAAACCAGTTCTCGGTCTCCGAGGAACCGCGCTACCAACTCGTCGAGAATAAGGGTGACCCGGCAAAGGAAAACATTATCGAGCTGCGTTCGATTTTTGAAATCATCGAGAATATTCGGATCCTGGGCCGCAAGGGCTTGCACATCCAGCGATACAAAGGTCTCGGGGAAATGAATCCAAAGCAGCTCTACGAAACGACCATGGATCCAGAGCATCGTAAGCTCTTGAAGGTGGACATTGAAGACGCTGCTGCGGCCGACCAAATGTTTTCCATGTTGATGGGTGAGGATGTGGCTTCACGCCGTATGTTCATCGAGGATAACGCTTTGAATGTTTCGTATCTCGACGTCTAATTCCAACGATAACGGACCCGACCCAGCACGATTGAACCCAAGAAGAGTGGAGGTAGGTTTCGAGTTGTCTCAGCCTTCCCGTTTCTCTCATTTCCCTCAGACGAAGATCTAAATGTATACCGATAAGGAAAAACTGATTCCGACCAATATCACCGAGATTATGTCGACGGCTTACATCGACTACTCGATGTCCGTGATTGTATCCCGAGCGCTTCCCGATGCGCGTGATGGTTTGAAGCCGGTACAACGGCGGATCCTCTACGCAATGCTGCGGGAAGGATTGCTGCGCAGTCGGAGTTTTGACAAGTGCGCCGGTGTGGTTGGGGAAGTGCTGAAGAATTATCACCCGCACGGTGATACTTCGGTCTACGACACGCTGGTTCGTATGGCCCAGAAGTGGGTGATGCGCTACCCGTTGATCGATCCTCAGGGGAATTTCGGTTCCCTCGACGGTGACCCCCCTGCGGCCTATCGTTATACCGAATGTCGTCTGGAGCGTATTTCCGAGGAACTCCTCCGGGGGATCGACGAAGATACCGTCGATTTCGCGCCGAATTATAAGGAAAGCACGACCGAGCCCAAGGTCCTGCCTTCCGCTCTGCCTCATCTTCTGATGAATGGTTCGACCGGGATCGCGGTCGGAATGACCACCAATATCCCGCCACACAATCTCGGCGAGCTGATCGAGGCCACTTGTCTGTTGATCGACGAGCCGACCGCCACGATCGAACAGATCATGAAGCTTCTCCCGGGACCCGATTTCCCAGGTGGGGGTATGATCAACGGAACCAAGGGAATCGATAGTTACATGAAGACCGGACGCGGAATCGTCCGGATGCGGGGTACGGCCCATTCCGAGCAGTTGAAAAACGGCAAGGAGCAGATCGTTATCACCGAGATTCCTTACAATGTGAACCGGGCGAACTTGGTTCTTAAGATCGCCGAGCTCGTTTCCGATAAGGTTCTTTCAGGTGTGAGCGATCTCCGGGATGAGTCGGACGAGAACACCCGTATTGTGATCGAGTTGAAGCGTGGCGAGATCCCACGGGTGACCATGAACAAGCTGTTCCGTCACACGGCCCTCGAATCCAGTTTCGGTGTCATCATGCTGGCCTTGGACGATAGCCGTCCGAAGCAGATGAACATCAAAGAGATGCTCAATTGCTACATTGAGCATCGCCGCGAAGTCATTTTGCGCCGTACTCGCTTCCAACTCCGCAAGGCGTTGGACCGCGCTCATATCCTCGAGGGCTATAAGATCGCTCTCGATAACATGGATGACTTTGTTAAGATCATCCGTAGCTCGAAGAATCGCGACGAGGCCCGTACCCGGTTGATGGATAAGTATCCGATCACCGAGCGCCAGGCCAATGCGATTCTTGAGCTGAGGTTGTACCAACTTACAGGTCTGGAGCGGGAGAAGATCGAGGCCGAATACATCGAGTTGATGAAGCTGATCGCCTACTTGGAAGAGATCCTTGGCTCCGAAGCCCGCCTTCTCGAGGTGATTAAGACTGAATTGCGCGAGACCGCCGATAAGTACATCGACGAACGCCGGACCAAGATTTCTCCAGCTGAGGGCGAATTCCGTATGGAAGATGTCATCGCCAACGAGGGATGCATTATCACAGTTTCCCACCACGGCTTTATCAAACGTACAAGCGTCAGCTCCTACCGCTCCCAGAAGCGCGGTGGTAAGGGTGTGATCGGCGTCGGGCAACACGACGAAGATTTTGTCGAGCACTTGTTCACAGCCAGTACCCACGATTTCATTCTCTTCTTTACGAATAAAGGCCGCGTCTTTGTCGAAAAGGTATACGAGATTCCCGAGGGTTCACGCACGGCCAAGGGTCGCTCTCTCGCCAACGTTCTCGAAGTTTCCAAGGACGAGCATATTGCGTCGATGATCTGCGTGAAGGAGTTTGAAGAAACCCTCCACTTGGTGATGTGCACACGCAAGGGTATCGTTAAAAAGACCAACCTCAAAGAGTATCGCAATTACCGCAAGGGCGGGCTCATCGGTATCAATATCGATGACGACGACCAGCTGGTGAATGTGAAGCTCACCAATGGTGAAAATGAGTTGGTCATCGTCACCCATGCCGGTATGTCCATCCGCTTTAAGGAAACCGACCTTCGTGACCAGGGGCGTGCAACCCGTGGCGTCAAGGGCGTTTCGCTGAAGAAGGATGACGACTTTGTGGAAGCCATTGAGGTGGTTGATCAGAACGCTTCGCTTCTGGTTTGCGGCGAAAATGGTCAGGGTAAACGTACCAATTACGAAGAATACCGTGTGCAAAGCCGCGGTGGTAGTGGGATCATCGCCATCAAGACAGATGGCGTGGCCGGTGCCTTGAGCGTTCACGAGGATGACGAGATCATGATGTTTACGAAAAATGGGCAGGCTGTCCGTTCTCCTGTGAAGGATATTCGTATCATCGGGCGCACTACCCAGGGTGTCCGTTGCATCAATCTCGGCGACAACGACAAGCTGGTGGGTATCTGCCGGATTGTTGAGGTCGATGCCGAAGAGGCGTAACCGTTCTCAGCTCAGTTCTCGCGATGACAGCGCAGTTCAAGACGTCCCCAAAGGGCGAGTTGGATTACTTTCCGCCGATGGGGGATTCCGACCAGAAGAGCGCGATTGTGATCTTCCCGGGCGGGGGCTATCGTGGTCTCGCTGAGCACGAGGGCAAGGGTTACGCGGAGTTCTTTGCCTCCAGGGGGTTCCATGCGTTCGTCTGCGAATATCGTGTGAATAACTCGGAGGAGCGAATCGAGCCCGCACCGCTCGAAGACGCACTGTCCGCTGTCTCCACTGTCCGCGCCCGAGCCACCGAACTGGGTTTCGATCCAACGCAGGTGGGGGTCATCGGATCCTCCGCAGGTGGCCATTTGGCGGCTCATGTTTCGACGGTTTCCACCGGTTGGGGACGGGAGTATCGTCCGGATTGGGCGATTCTCTGCTATCCCGTGATCGGCTTGTCCGGTCCGTCTGCCCATACCGGCTCCCGCAAAAATCTGCTGGGGGTAGATTCCGATGATGATCTTGCTGCGAGTTTCTCTCCTCAGAATCTAGTGGATGAGAATACCCCGCCGACTTTTCTTTGGCATACGTTGGAGGACCCGGTGGTACCAATCGAGAATTCTCTCCTTTTTGCGGAGGCACTCCGCCGTACCGGCATTCCGTTTGAGCTCCATATCTCCGAGCGGGGTGGCCACGGGCTGGGTCGCAAGGCCGATTTTGGTTGGGCCGAGAGAGCAGTTTCCTGGTTGGAGATCACTGGACGCGTCGGGTCTTAGATTCTCCGGTAGAATTTTCCTAAACAGCGGGCTTTCCGCGGAGAAAGGTTTCTGTACCGGACACCGCTGGCCGGCGGATTTACGCCTACCTCGCTTCGACAACAATGCAGGTCTGATCGTCGACTCTGGGAGTGCGGCCGGCAAACTGCTCGATCTTTCGTATTAGAAATTGAGGTACGGATTCGATCCGCTCGTTCCTGCTCTCATGGACGATCTCTATGAGTCGGTTGAGTCCAAATTCTTCCCCGTTCTCATTGAGAGCTTCTTCGAGGCCGTCGGTGAAGAAAATGACGCGATCGCCCCGGGTCAGATTGAACTCCTGATTCTCGAACTGCGCTCCCGACAGGAGTCCGAGCCCCGGCGCATTCTCGAGTCGGATCGTTTCCAGTTCGTCCGAAATCCGATGGATGAAAAAGATTGGATGAGCCGCGTGGGAAACAGTCAGCCGGACGCCTCCGTCTTCGGCTTCTTCAAAAATTCCGGTCACCGCAGTGACGAATCGATTGGGCAGGACTTCTTGGAGGCTTTCGTTGAGGCGATGCAGTACGGATTGCGGGCGGTCATCTTTTGCCCGCGACTGTCGATCGGCCGCGTACTTGATCAGGAGAGTATAAAGACCGGCCGAAACGCCGTGCCCACATACATCACCGAGGAAAAACCGCACTTCTGGTTCATCCGGTCGTGGGAACGTAACGACGTCACCACTCACGCTGTGGGAGGGTTCGTACGCAATTGCTATCCGGATGATCGAGCTGGGGCGGACCTTCCCAGGAATGAGGAGGGACTGGACAATGTGGGCGCTCTCCAGATCTGCCAGCATCGTGTCGTTCTTTGCTTTGAGGATGCGATCGTGCTTCTCCAGTTCGTCCCGTGCCGTTTTCTCCTGGGTGACATCCCGCGAGATCCCGAGGATTCCAATGGGTTCACCGTTCTCAAGCGTAATGGGCGCCTTGATACTTGAGGCCCAGGTAACGGTTCCGTCCGGCCAAGTTTCCTTCTCGGCTTCCCGCACGACCAGTGCATTCGTCGCGATTACTTTCTGCTCATCGTCGAATGCCTGCTGCGCGTGCTCGTGGCTGAAGAAATCGAAGTCTGTCTTCCCAATTACGTCTGAGGCGTTGGACGCATTGAAATTTTCAACCATGCTGTCGCTGATGACCACGAATCGGCTTTTCGTGTCTTTGAAGTAGATTTTATCAGGGGTACACGAAAGCAGTGATTCGAAAAGGAGCTCGTTGGTCAGCCCTAGCTTATCGAAAAATTCACGCGACGTGCTCATGGTAGATAGCGTATTGGATTTTCAATCGGAGGCAATACGAGAGCGCCGATGATGGCTGGTTTGAAAGAGGGGATCCCTTAGCTGGGATCGACCCATTTTCCGTGGGCTCGAATGAGTTCAATGAGCCGGTCTACCGCTTCATTCTGGGGAATTCCGATCTCCACACACTCTTTGCCCACGTAGAGGTTGATCTTGGCCGGGGCTCCCCCTACATAGCCAAAGTCCGCGTCCGCCATCTCGCCCGGTCCGTTCACAATACATCCCATCACCGCAATGGTCACCCCTTTCAGGTGATCGGTTCTCTCACGGATTTTTGCGGTAGTGGACTGCAGGTCGAAGAGGGTGCGCCCGCAACTGGGGCAGGCAACATACTCGGTACGCGTAATCCGCGCGCGTGCTCCCTGCAGGATGTTGAATGCCATCGCGGTTCCCATCGCCGGATCGGGAAAAATCTCACAGCTGATTAGGTCGCCGATCCCGTCGCAAAGGAGTGGTCCGGCAAGCATGCTGCTCTCGACGATGCGTGCGGAGGTGTAGTCCGAGGGGAGGATCGCAGCGGAGTCTGTCGCCCGAATCCAGATCGGCGCGTTTATGCCGGTTTGTTCGTTCCACGAGGAAAGAGCGCGGTATCGCCCCAGTGTGTGGCCGGCCGGGTTACCCTCTGTCTCCGCCAACGTAATCACGAGCGGCGGGGCCTCTGGGATGGACTTCAGGAGTGAGAGGTCCTCGGGTTTCTCGATCGCGGCAAAGAGTGTCGCCCCGCACTTTCGAGCGGTGGCAAAGGCAGTGGCAGCCGACCCGTCATGATCACTGGAGATGGGGCTGAGCAGTCCCCAGTTGATCTCCGGGCTGAGGTGTTCGGGAAGAAGATCTGCGGTCGGAAATCCTGCGCTGCAATCGACTACCAGCAGTGGAATGACAGTGTGGAGTGCGGCCGATAGCGAGGTGAGGTGTTTCAGCTCGCTTGCCGTGCGGGGGGTGACGATGAGTCCTTCGATCCGGGCTTCTTTAAAGCGCGTTTGAATACTGCAAACTTCGCGGATGATCGCTTGGTCATCGGTCAGGGGGAGCCGACTGCGGACTAGGACCGGTGGCACGGCGGTGCCTCCGCAGGTGAGGGAGTTTCCAATTGCTACAGTGCGGGTGGGTCGTCGCTTAAATTGATAGGGATGAACCGGTTCGGCGGGTGCGGGTTCGGTCTCCTTGGTAATCCGGTCGCTCCAGAGGTTCATTGCCCTTTCGGCGAGTTCTTTGCCGACCGGTACTTCGTGTACGGGATCTTCGGTGAGGGAGACTCGAATCGTGTCTCCAATTCCGTCATACAAAAGACTTCCGATTCCAATCGCGCTTTTGACTCGTCCGTCTTCCCCTCCGCCGGCCTCGGTGACCCCGAGGTGAAGAGGGTAGTTCATCCCGTGCTGGCGCATGCGGGCTACCGCCAATCGGTAGGCTGCGATCATCACTTTTGGATTGCTCGCCTTCATCGAGAGGATGATGTCCTGGAATCCGTGCGACTCAGCAATTCGAATAAATTCCAGTGCGGATTGAACCATCCCTTCGGGTGAATCGCCAAACCGATTCATGATCCGGTCGGAGAGCGAGCCGTGGTTGGTCCCGATTCGCATCGCCTTCCCGCGGTTCTTGCATTCGAGAACGATAGGGGAAAAGGCTTCGTAGAGTCGTTGCAGTTCGGTTTCGTACTCGTTGTCCGAATATTCGCGTACGGCGAACTTCTTCCGGTCGGCGTAGTTGCCGGGGTTGATTCGAACTTTGTCGACGTGTTTGACCGCTTCCATCGCCGCCTTGGGGGCGAAGTGGATGTCGGCGACCAGGGGGTTGCTGAATCCTGCGGCCCGGAACTGCTTCCGGATGTCCTCCAGGCATCGAGCGGCTTTGGTCGTCGGCGCAGTGATGCGGATGATTTCGCAACCCGCTTCGGCGAGCTCAATGGATTGGCGTACGGTGGCGTCGACGTCCTCCGTGAGAGTCGTCGTCATCGACTGAATTCGAATCGGGTTGTCGCCACCGACTCCGATGTCCCCAACAGGTACCACGCGGGTTTTCCAACGGACCGTGCGGGCTCGTGATTCGCAATACGGGAGGTCGGCGGAGGGGATCTCCCCGATCGCGGGTTCGGTGGGCGGGTCGGAGATCATGGGGGTGCTCAGGGTTCTTCCGTAGCGCTCGTGTTCTGCTCGGAATCAGTCGGTTTCGCGGTTTCTTCGGCAGCCGTTTGTTCATCCCCGATCCCGTATTCATAGCCCATTCTTCCGACGTCATAAAAGGTGACGTAGAGCATGAAGGAGAGGAAGAGGATGACGAAAGCGCCTTGCGCCGTTTCCATAAATCTACGGGGGATCGGTCGACCTGCGATTTTTGATATGGTCGCAAATAGCATGTGCCCGCCGTCGAGTACCGGGACCGGCATGAGGTTGAGCATTGCCAGGTTGACGTTGATGAAGGCCAGAAGCCAGATCACGTGGGCAAACCCGTACTGGCTCAATGTGGAGATGACGTGGACGATTCCAATCGGGCCATTCATGTTGCGCACTTTTACGTCGGATCCTCGATGCAGGAGTGCGATGAGTGTCCGCTTTACCGTGTCCGCCATGATTCCCAATTGTTCGATGGGATTGCGGTGAACAATTTCGGTTTTTGGCTGATAGCCGTATTGGAATCCGAACAGCTTCCGGTCAAGGTCGGGCACATACTCGGGTTCAATGGAGAGAGTGACCCGTTCCCCGTCGCGAAGTACGGTCAGGTCGATGGCTCCTTCCGAGTGTTGGGCCAGGGATGTTTGTAAGAGTGCGGACGAGAGGATGGGTTGCCCGTCCAACTCCAGTAAAATATCGCTGGGTTGGATGCCCGCCGCATAGGCAGGTAGCTCCTCGTAGACTCCCGTAATCATCAATTCACCTTCGGGGAGGATGCCGATGTCGCGGGCATTTTCGCGCGTGATCAGAACCGGATTGAGGATGAAATCCAGTTCTTCTCCTCCGCGCGATACGGTGAGCTCTATTTCGGGTTCGCCATTGGAGTTTCGACCGAGGCTCGTCAGAACCGCGTTGTTCAACTCCATCCAGTCGTCAATCGGGTCGCCGTCGACCGCAACGACGCGGTCCCCCGCGAGAATGCCGGCCGCAAACGCGGGGCCTGGAACGGTCTCTCCTTCAGAATTGACGATCTCTTCCGACACCGAATCAATCGCCGTAGTGACGATGACTTCTTGGCCGACCCACCAGAGAATGCAGGAGAGGATCAGCGCAAAGCCTAGGTTGAATACGGCTCCCATCACCGAAACAATCATCTTGTCCGCGTAGGAAATCGGGCTGAGCTTGTCCGCCTCCGGATTCTCTCCGCCTTCAATCGATCCCATATCCGCCAATTGAGGCAGCGCCACGTACCCACCGAAGGGGATCCAGGATATCCGGTAGTCTACCCCGTTGCGCTCCCACCGAATGATCGGTGGACCAAATCCGATCGAAAATCTCTCTACTTTTAATCCGCGCCGCCGTGCCGCGAGAAAATGCCCCAGTTCATGAATGAATACGCAGAAACCGAGTAGGAAAATCCCGAGAAGGAGGGTAGGAATGTCAGAGAAAAATGATGGCATGAAAAATTGTCCGAATTTTCCCTATTCCCTAGGGCAGGAACCGAAAAAGATCAAATCCCTTAGTGGATGCTTCCACGATACCCCAACAAAGCCATCCGTTTACAGTTAATTAACCAGGTTAAAAATACTTTACTCCCGCGAGGGTTTGTAAGGGGTTGATGCCCAGTTGGTAGTCTAGCCGGCCTGCCGCTCTTTTGGACGTTTCATCCAGTGAGGGCGGTCGTCGATTTCCCGGGGTTCGGCCACGGTTAGGCGGGTGCCGATCACTGCGGGGTGGTCGCGCAGTTTCTGGATCCGGGGCCAGTAGGGTGGGATGCGGAGGGTTTGCGACACTTCCGCGCGGATGGCGGTTTTCTCCTCGGGCATGACGAAGATGGAGATGGGGATCCCCGAATCGTCGAAGGTCATGATGTCGCGGAGCTTTCGGACGAAATCCGTTCCGTGGTCGTTGGCGTGGATGACCCAGGTCATTTTCCGAATCATCTGGGAAATGGAATTGTGAAGGGGGCGGATGGATAGGCCGTGCAGATCAACCCCTTCATCGCGCCGGGCGACGCGTCCTTCGACCACGACCATGTTGTTCATGCCGATATGGTTGCGGTTTTTCTCAAAACTCTTTGGGAAAACAGTTACCGGCAGGCTCTTGGTGCGGGTGAGCAGATTAAACTTCGCCCACGGTTCTCCCGTCTTGCGGGTCATACGCTGTTCGAGCGCCGAAATAACGCCGGTGAAGCGGAAGGTGTCCTCATCGTCGAGTTGTTCGTACTCAGCGGGGGAGACCGAGAGCAGGCAGTCCGCCAGCATCCCATAGTCGTCGAGCGGATGGCCGGAGAGGTAGAAGCCGAGCAGTTCCTTCTCGTGGGTCAGCTTTTCCTTGCGATCCATGGGATCCACTTCGATCCGACTCGTACCATCGGCCGGTGTCTCATCCGCGGGAGACTCGGCCAGTAGATCAAAGAGGGACCCTTGGCCCGATTCGCGATCCTTGCGCTCGGAGGCGGCCGCACTGAGGAGGGCGTCGAGATTTGCTAAAAGACCTGCCCGGTCCTCGCCGAAGGAATCGAAGGTGCCGGTGCGAATCAAATTTTCGAGGGTCCGGCGGTTTACGGACTTCATATCTGTCCGGGCTACGAAGTCTGTAAAGTCCTTGTAGTTTCCGTTCTGGTCACGCTCTTCGATGATTTTCGCAGTCGCGGCGTCGCCTACGCCCTTGATCGCACTCATGCCGAAGCGGATCCGCCCGGGGTCGTCGTCGGTCACCCCGGGAACGGGCGTGAAGTTGTGGCGCGACTCGTTGATGTCCGGGCCGAGGACGGGGATGCCCATCGCAATCGCCTCGGACACATAGTTGGCCACTTTGTCGGCGTTGCCGAGCTCAGCCGAGAGGAGGGCCGCCATGAATTCCACCGGATAGTTCGCCTTGAGGAAGGCGGTCCGGTAACTGACCATGGCGTACGCGGCCGAGTGGGATTTGTTGAATCCGTATTCGGCGAATTTTTCGAGAATCCCGAAGATCTCTTCGGCTTCTCTGCGATTGATATTATTGGTGTCTTTCGCGCCTTTGACGAAGATGGCCTTCTGCTCGGCCATGACCTCCTTCTTCTTCTTCCCCATCGCCCGGCGGAGAATATCCGCGTTGCCGAGGGTGTATCCGGCGATGATTCGGGCGGCCTGCATGACCTGCTCCTGATAGACGAGAACTCCGTAGGTCTCCTCGACCAGCTCTTTGAGAAGCGGGTGCGGGACGTGGATTTTGGTCGGATCTTTCTTTCCCTCGATGAACTGGGGAATGAACTGCATCGGTCCCGGGCGGTAGAGCGCGATCAACGCGATGATTTCCTCGAAACTGCTCAACCCGATCTGGCGCGACAGTCCCTGCATCCCGTCGGACTCCAGTTGGAAGACACCGACCGTTCGCCCTTCGTTGAGAAGGTCAAAGGTGGCCTGATCCTCCAGGGTGATGTCGTCGATCTTGAAATCCGGCTTGTCATGGGTGAAGCGGATGAACTCCTCGGCGTCCGAGATGACGGTCAAATTCTTGAGCCCGAGAAAATCCATCTTCAGCAGGCCGAGATCTTCGACCGGCCCCTTGGCGTACTGCGTCGTCAGGTCGCCTTCCTGGAGGCAAACCGGTACGAGGTCGGTCAGTTTGCGGTCCGCGATGATGATCCCACAGGCGTGTTTCCCTGTGTTGCGGACCATCCCTTCGATCACTTTGCCCTGCTGGACAATCTTGCGGGCGACTGGATCGGTCTTGATCGCATTGCGCAGGTCGCCGGACTTCTCAATGGCCCCGGCCATGGTAATCCCGAGGTCGTCGGGAACCATCTTGGCCAGCCGGTCCGCATCCTTGTATTCGAGACCGTTCACGCGGGCGAGGTCGCGCACCACCATCTTCGGCCCGAAGGTACCGTAGGTGACAATGTTGGCTACCGAGTCGGCCCCGTATTTGTCGCGAACGTAGTTGACCACCAGGTCGCGCCGCCGCATGCAGAAATCGACGTCGAAATCCGGAGGAGAGACCCGTTCCAGGTTGAGCATCCGCTCAAAGAGCAGCCCGAAACGCAGGGGATCGATGTCGGTAATCTTCAGGACGTAGGCGACCAAGCAACCAGCACCGGATCCACGACCCGGACCGACTGGGATTCCTTGGCGGCGGGCCCAGTCAATAAAGTCCCAAACGATCAGGAAGTAGTCGACAAAGCCGGTTCCCGTAATGATCGCCAGTTCGTATTCCAGTTGGTCACAGACTTTCTTGGCGTAGTCCGCTCCTTGCTTTTCAGTCGGCTTGAACCGCTCCGGGTGATCGTAGTCGACTCCGTAGCGTTCGAGGACCCCTTTCTTGCAAAGATCGAAGAGGACACATCCGTTCTTGCGAAATTCTTCCCGCTTCCCGGCCGGCAAGATCTCGTCGACTTCGACGTTGTTCTGCCGGTTCACCTTCTCTTGCTCGGCGACGTAGATATCGAGAATTTTGTCGAACTCGTCTCCCTGCGTCTGAATCTCCAGCGTTTCAGGTTTCTCAAAGACGGGGTAGTGGCTGACGCCGAACTCCAGCTTGAGGTCCACTCGCTCTGCCACTTCGAGGGTGTTGGTGAGACTCTCGGGGATCTCCTTAAAGACCTGGGCCATTTCGGCCTCGCTCTTCAGGTAGAACTGCCGGGAGGGATAGCGCATCCGGCGCTCATCGGCGATGACCTTCCCCGTTTGAATACACAGGAGCGCGTCGTGCGTTTCCCAGTCCTCTTTCCGTACGTAGTGGACGTCGTTGGCGCAGACGACCTTGAGATCAAATTCCTTCGACAGTTTGACGAGGCCGGGAATGATGCGGCGCTGCGCTGCCATCCCGTGGTCCTGGATCTCGATGAAGTAATTGTCCTTCCCAAAGATGTCGATGAATTGGGCCGTAGCCTCCCGCGCCTTTTTGTAGTCCGAGTAGATGAGGTGCTGGGCCGCCACTCCGTTGATACAGCCCGAGAGTCCGATAATGCCCTCAGAGTATTTGGCGAGCTGCTCCATGTCCGTCCGCGGACGGTAGTACATCCCGTTGGTGTGAGCATTCGAGACGAGCTTTACCAGGTTTTGGTACCCTTTGAAGTCCTTGGCAATCAGGGTCTTGTGGTGGATCTGGTGCTTGGGGAAATCCTCCGGCCCGAGTTCGTCTTCCGGCACGTCGACCATGTCGTCAGAACGCTTGCGCTCCCGTTTGGGCCGCTCGTCCATCATGTGGTCGTGGACGAGGTAAATCTCGCAGCCGATCAGGGGTTTCATCCCCCGCTTGGTCACTTGGCGGTAGAATTCCACAGCCCCGAAGAGGTTGCCGTGGTCCGTCATCGCGAGCGCCGGCATGCCGAGCTCCGCAGCGCGATCCGCCAGGAGGTCAATCCGGCAGCATCCGTCGAGCAAACTCCGGTCCGTGTGGACGTGGAGATGGACGAATGGCTTGTGACTCTCTGACATGTTCCCAAAATCGTGGCAAAGGGCATGCCGTGCAAGTTTAGTTCGAATTCAATTCCACTGCGCGGCCGCGGTTCTCCCCGAAATGGCTTGAGGTGTGGGACTTGCGGCGGGAAAAATTTTTATCAAATCTCCCCCCGCCCGAGTGGGACGGTCTTCCGGTCGCCGGGTGGGCCTCGCCGTCCGCTATTCGGCCGAGCTTCCGTCTGCGAAAGTGGCGAGCAGCGCTGCACTCAATCTCTCGGTTTCGGGTAGACCTGCCTGCTTCGCATGGTGCTGGAGCAGGGTGAGGGCCGTGGGGATTTTGTCGGAGAAAAACTGTACCCCACCGCCGAGCCCGAACCGGCCATAGGCGCCCAGCGCCTGCATGAGGCGTTGGCAGGCGGCCGCCGCGTAGGTGGGCGCTTCTTCTTCCGGCGATAGCGAGCGGAGGTCGCAGAAATACTGGAAGAGGTGAGTCCGCTCAGAGGAGGGCAGGTTGACGTAGGGGTCGCAGAGAAGGCTCGCCAGGTCGTAGTAGGGGTGCCCGTGCCGGATCCCCTGAAAGTCGACGAGGCGGATCTGGCCTTTCGGGTCGACCATCAGGTTCTTGCTTTGAAAATCCCGGTGAATCCAGGTCGTTGTCGCCGCGAGGAGTCGCTCGCGCAATTGGTCCAGTTCGGTTTCGAGAGCGGGAGACGGCTCACTGCCCGGATGGAGACGGGAGTGGAGTTCTTCGAGGAAATACTGGTGCTCAAAATGGTAGAGATGCTCGTCAAAGGGAGGAAGCGTCTCGATATTCGCTGCCGAAAACGCCGCGGCTGGCAGGTTTTGGAGCTGATCCAATGCGCGCAGCGCTTGCTCGTAGGCATTTCGGCGTTCGTCCTGCCGCTCTCGAAGGGAGTACAGTTCCTGCCCCCCGAGATCTTCGATCCAGACCAAACCTTTTTCAGGGGCGTCGGCGATGATCGCGGGAACCGGAATGTGTTGCGCGTCGAGAACTCCAGCGATTCCAGTAAAGAGTTGATTCTCATGGGGCTCCTCTGGGTAGGCCATGAGGATTCTTGAGTTCTGCCCTCGCTGAATCCGAAAGAATCGGCGCCCGGAGGCCCCCGACGCAACGGACGAGACCGTCCCGGGGAGCGGGTCGTTGGGAAACTGGTGTAGGTCGGCCGAGAGCGCCTGATCGCGGGTGATCGTCGCGGCCGGGAGTCGGGGCGAGACGCTCATGAAGCGGTCGACGGATTCTTGAGCGAGATGCCGTGGCTCCCTAATCCGGTCTCGCGTACCGATTCATAGGCCGCAAGAGTCCCGATGTCCTGCCACCGGCCCATGTCGATTTCACAGGTTCGGACGGAGTGAGGGTCCGCTGCAAGCGAACGGGTCCAGCCGTGGATAATCGATTCCGGGGTGTCTTTTTGTAGAAATTGTAGGAATCCGGGCTCGATCAGGGCGATTCCGAGGAATTGGAGCCGTTTGCCCCCGTCTTGAGTCGGTTCGCGGTCCACTCGGAGCAAGCGGCCGTCGTCGTCCGTGCAGAGGTGGAGCTCCTTTCCCGCGCGCGTCGAGGCGAGCGTGACCAAGGGGCGGTTGAATTCGTCGTGGTTGCGGTAGAGGTCGGCGAGCGAGATGTCGGTCAGGATATCGCTATTATAGACTAATAGTGGCTCTTCGGGATCCAGAAGATGCTCGATGTTCTTCAGCCCGGCTCCAGTTTCCAGCCGCTCGGGTTCGTAGACAAACTCGATCGGCAGTCCCTCCCACTCGTGATCGGGAAAGGCCACTTCGAAGGCGTCGGGAAGGTGGCTGGTGTTGACGATGAAGCGCTGTACTCCCGATGCGGCGCAGTGTCGCATGACGTGACAAATCATCGGCTCCCCGGCGATCGGAAGCAGCGGTTTGGGAATTCGCTCGGTCATCGGGCGAAGTCGTTTCCCCAGTCCAGCGGAGGGAAGAAATGCGGTGCGCATGTGGAAGTGTCTTATAATAGTGTCGAGCGATTCAGCGGGAGTAGCGTGGTTTCTAGATTTGGAAATCCTGTCCTCCTGTCAATTCGTGGAGTCCGCACTCGCGTTTGCGTCCGCCGAACCGGGTTTGCTCCTCGGTCATCCCCGCCGTGAGCTTTTCGGTGCTGTGCCAATCTCCCACCGAGACGTAGCCTTGTTCCCAGAGCGGATGATAGGGGAGGTCGTGCTTGGTGAGGTACTCGTAGATGTCCTTATTCGACCAATCCAGGATAGGATAGACTTTATAGGTCTTGTTCTGGAGTTCCACGATCTCGCGATCCGATCGGCTGCTTCCCTGCGACCGCCGCAGTCCTGAGATCCAAGCCTTGGCCGACAGTTCCTGGAGCGCTCGGTTCATCGGCTCCACTTTGTTGTCGCGGTTGTAGGCGGTCAGTTCCTCCATGCTTCCCTCCCAGCGCTTTCCGTAGAGAGCTTCCTGTCGCGCGGCCGTCAGCCGGGGATTGTAGATCCGCAAGTCGAGCTCGAGTTCGCGGGTGAGCCGTTCGGCAAAGCGGTAGGTCTCGGGAAAGAGATACCCCGTGTCGACGAAAATGACCGGAATCTTTGGCTTGCGTGTGCCAACCATGTGCAAGAGTACGGCCGATTGAATCCCAAAACTCGTGGAGAGGACGACTTCGTCGGGAAAGTGGTCGACTGCCCAGTCCACCCGCTCGGTCGCCTCTTTGCTGGAGAGCGTCTGGTTGGTGTCCGCCAATGATAAAGATTCGTTCATGATCGAATTGAGGATGCACTGGAAAGAGATTCGCGCAACTTTCCGTTACAATCGTTTGCCGTTCGTCTTGCCAGTATTTCTTCCGGGTTCGCACCCCAATCGGGGCGAAGCCTTCTCGATGGGGTACGTAAAATTATTTTTACAAAATTTCGAGACCGGTCCGAACCCCGCGATTCCAGCCCCCCCGCCGCCGGCCAGTTTTGATCGCTAAGTGGCGATCCATTTCGCGGGAACTTCCCCCCTCAAGTTTACGCAGCCATCAGCTCTCAGAGGAACGGGCGCGGGCGGGCGGGGTCTCCGGGAAGGTGATTTTACGGAGTCGTTTTCCTTCCGTTCTGGAGCATTCGGCCGCGGCCGGCCTCTAAGTTCTGCTCTGGATTCTGAGGGTTTCTTCGCTTTCGCCATAGTTGGCACGACACGTGCTCATATGGATGAGTTCGTAAAAAAATCCGGACCGGCTCGGGGTTCCCGCTTCGGGCACGTTTCTTCTACAAAACAACTCAAACAGAACTATGAAAAACAAACTCAAGAAACTAGGACTCTCCTGGATGACTTTCGTCATTTTTGCAGGTGTTTCCGGGTTCAGCGCGGCCGCATTCGCGCAGGATGAGGCTACTGACACAGTCGAGGAAGTAGTCGAGGAAGCACCAGCTGCAGCCGAGCCGGATGAGGATTTCCTCGAGCTCGCCGCGACATATGGGGTCACTTTCGACTTCTTCACGATTAGTAATCTTTGGATTCTGATCGCCGCAGCGATGGTGTTCACCATGCACTTGGGCTTCGCGACTCTCGAATCGGGTCTGACGCAGTCGAAGAACACGGTGAACGTCCTCTTCAAGAATGTCTTCATCATTTGCATGGGCATTCTGACGTACGCTCTGTGGGGCTTCAACGCGATGTATCCGGGATTCGAAGATCCTGCCAGTGGCTTCTTCGCCGTGGGTAGCATGCTGTCGACTGACGCCTACGGTGGAACCGATTTCAGCTACGGCGGAACAGGTCTCTGCATGACTGGTTGGACTGACTTCATCTTCCAAGCGATGTTTGCTGCTACTGCTGCGACAATCGTTTCCGGTGCTGTTGCTGAACGGGTTAAGCTCTACAGCTTCATGATCGCCGCAACTCTTCTTGTGATGTTTGCCTACCCAATCACCGGTTCCTGGAAATGGGGCGGAGGCTGGCTCGACAACATGGGCTTCTACGACTTCGCGGGTTCTTCCCTTGTTCACGGTTTCGGTGGTTTTGCCGCTCTCGCTGCTGTTCTTCTCTTGGGTGCTCGTCGTGGCAAGTATGTTGACGGCAAGATCAAGCCGATCATCGGTCACAGCATGCCTCTCGCCACGATTGGTGTTTTCCTCCTCTTCTTCGGTTGGTTCGGATTTAACGGTGGTTCGGTTCTTTCGGCTAACCCCGAGGCCGTATCATTCGTATTCGTTACGACTGCTCTTGCCGCTGCCGCTGGTGGTCTGGCTTCGATCGCTGTCTCGATTGCGATTCTCCGCAAGCCTGACCTCTCAATGGCTCTCAATGGTATCCTCGCCGGTTTGGTCGGGATCACTGCTGGTGCCGACTCGGTAACTCTCTGGAGCTCCGTAGTCATCGGTCTGATTGCAGGTGTCATCGTAGTCTTCTCGATCCTCTTCTTCGACAAGATCAAGATCGACGATCCAGTGGGTGCGATCTCCGTTCACGGGGTCTGCGGTATCTGGGGTACTTTGGCAGTAGGTCTACCTTTCTTCAACGGTGGTAGCGAAGACTTGAGCTTCGTCACTCAGTTGATCGGTACGGTAGCGATCTGTCTCTTCGCCTTCGTCTTCTCATTCATCGTCTTCGCGATCCTCAAGTTTACCATCGGTATCCGGGTTTCGGAGGAAGAAGAAGCGGAAGGGCTCGACATCGGCGAGCACGGTCAGGAAGCTTACGCAATCAAGCCAAGCTGATTGCGGATTTCCTTGAACTGACGGATTCCAATCCAGTAACCTAACAAAAAGGCAAAAATTATGAAACTCATTAAAGCCATCATCAAACCCTTCAAGCTCGAAGAAGTGAAGGAGGCCCTAGCCGAAATCGGCATCGAGGGAATG
Source organism: Opitutia bacterium UBA4506 (assembly GCA_002388665.1). Classification (GTDB taxonomy): domain Bacteria; phylum Verrucomicrobiota; class Verrucomicrobiia; order Opitutales; family Puniceicoccaceae; genus Puniceicoccus. The sequence goes on from DGMY01000063.1 coordinate 42,591, forward strand.
ACCGTGACTGAAGTGAAAGGCTTCGGTCGCCAGAAAGGTCACACCGAGATCTACCGCGGCAGTGAATACACGGTGGACTTCCTTCCTAAGGTCGAGCTCGAAGTAGCTGTTTCCGAAGAGCTCGCTCAGAAGACAGTCGAAACGATCGTCAAGGCCGCTAAGACTGGCAAGATCGGGGACGGAAAAGTCTTCGTGATCCCAGTGGAAGAGTGCGTTCGTATTCGGACCGACGAGTCCGGCGAAGCCGCTCTCTAAGCGACCTGGGAACTCTCTTTGCAGCGCCTTCCGGTTTTCCGGAAGGCGCTTTTTTTGTGCCCAATTGGGCGGGATGGAGGAGGCCGCGGGCGCGTCGTGCCGTCTGTGTCAGGTCTTCTGCCCTCCCGCCCCGGCCTTTCCGTCGGGTGAGGGCGGTTCCTGGTGCCTCCCGGCCCGGCACTGTCTGGACCCAGTGGCGGGACGGTCCCCCGGGGCTTTGCGTTGGGCCTCCGGTCCTAGGGGTCTCCGGTCCTGCCGCTTCTCTTTATTCCCCGACGACTTTCAGTCGCTTCGGGTCGAGCCGGCCGCTTCCAATCTCCAGGCTTTCCCCATAGCGGAAGAAGAGCGGGACCGGAGAGATCGGGTCAAACTTTCGTTCGACGCGGCTCGCATTCATGGCTGCGAGCGCGTAGCGGTCGATGAGTAGGGGGTCGTCGCTGAGGATGACCTCCGGGCGGGCGTCCGTGTAGTAGGAATTGAATTGGGGGCCTCCGATAAACTGATATTTCTCCAGGCTGAGAATGCTGAAGAGCCAGGTGCGCCGGAGTTCGGGGATCGCCGCGATTTCGACGCTCGAGCTCGCGGCACTGACCGGTCGGCTGAGGAATCGGGATTGATTGCTCACTGACCATATTCCCGCATTGGCCGTTGCTCCACTCAATCCTAGAACCGGGTGCTGGATCGCCACTGGCAGGTTGATCCAAAAGTCCAGGTCGAAGAGGAGCGGTGTCGGGAGAAAGCTTTTGCGGTCTTCATCCCCCTCCTGCAGCTCCGCTGGGCTCTCCGCGTTCTTTACGTTGAGAAGAGGGTGCCGGGGGAGCGGGCTTTCGTAAAACCAGTCGGCCAGGTGGTACTGGGGATCCTCAAGCGCGATGACGGGCATTCCGTGAAAGGTGGCTCCTTCTTGGCTGATCGGAGGGAGGTAGCCCGACTTGCGGAGGCGTCGGTCGTCGAGATCCGCAATGAAGATGTTCTCCCGCGCAAATCCTCGCTCCTCCAGCGCGTCGGCGAGCGCCAAAACCAACTTTGGTGGGGTTCGCAGGCCGAGGCCGGAGTTCGTGTAAACCTTCAGGACCACCTTTCCGGTCGATCCGGGTGTGATGGGTCGGTAGGTCTGCTCCCAGCTCTGAAGTAGGAGAGGGACGGCCACGGCGTAGTCTGGCTCCGTGGTGCCCTCGGGGCCGGAGTATATGAATCCCGGCTCTTCGACGGTCAGATCTTGGGCAGGGGCAGCCGTCCACGCCAGAAGCGTGAACAGCACCATCGTCAAACATCGGGATCCCAGGCTCACTCTCATTTCCGTAGCAGGCCTTGGTGGTTCTGTCGATGCCGGTGCGAGGAAAAGCGCCGCGAGATTTCCACTCGGGTGAGTTCAAGGGGTGGGATGTGTGGTTTCCTCATGATTTGGCGGTGACTTCTGTAAGGGGATGCTTGCAAAGAGTGGGCAAGAGAACAAGATACGCAAACATGGTACGCCCTCTCCGCAGCGTTCTGGTTTTATTTCTATCTCTGGCCGTTTCATCGTTCTTCCTCACTGGGTGCAGTGACCCGGAGGCGAAGTTTCAGGATCAGTTAGCGCAAGCTGGTGCCCTCATTGATGAAGGCCAGTACGAGCAGGCGCAGGAAATCCTCAACCAGTTGAATGAAAATTTTCCCGGACGGGGTCCCGTTCTCGCCGATATGGGTCGAGCCTATGAGGGCGCGGGCGATCACTTTTTTGCCGGGCTCTACTACGAGCAGGCCGCCCAGGCAGATCCCGATTTCGCCGGTTCGCTCTTCACCGCGGCGCGCCTTTTCCAGTCGACTGGTGACAACGAGCGGGCTTTGGCCACGGTCAACGATTACTTGGAACTCTTTCCCGACGATGAGGCCGCTTGGCGGATGTCCGCCGACCTCCTCGCAGAGAAACGGTTGTATCCAGATGCCCTGAGCGCTCACTTGCGCGCGGAACGTTTGGATGGACCCGCCCGCAATCCGGAGTACGCCGCGACGATGGGAGAGCTGTATTTGGCTGTCGAGAATTTCCCGCAGGCCGAAATCCATTTCGAAACCGCCTTGAGCGAGTCTCCCGATGATCGCTTCCGGGCCTTGATGGGACTCCTCGAAACCAACTATCGCGCCGAGAATTTTGCGCAATCCGAGGAGCTCATTGCCACCCTGAATGAGGAGTTTCCCGGTGCCGTCGAGGCCAGTAATCTGGCGGGCGCGCAGGATGAGGTCCGTCTTTGGAGGAATAAGCAGGATGCTCTCGCCGAGCAGATCGCCGCTCTGGAGAATCGCCCCGGGGAAGAGCAGGGCGAGGACAGTTCAGAGTCGTCTGAGGGTTCTGCAGGGGATGAGGATTCAACGACTGTCGTCGGAGTCGGGACCGTCTTGGCGGTTGGGCCACAGGGTGGTGGCAAGATGGCCGCGCTGGATCAGCCGTTGGGGGTTTTGGACTCCAAATTGGCAGGATTGGGCACCGTCGAATTTCCCGAGCCGGAGCCAGAACCCGAGCCTGAGCCGGAACCTCTCCCCCCGCCACCACCACCGGAGCCCACTACCTACGAGTTGGCTATTGAGGCCCGTGATGGCCGGGATTTCGATCGGGCCATCCCACTGTTTTGGAAGGCCGTTCAGGAAGATTCCGACAATGGAGATGTGTGGGCCGAGCTGTCTGCGACGTATTTGATGGAGGGAGATGCCGAGAACGCGGAGATCGCTATTTTGGAAGCCCGCCGCCGGGATCCTGGCGATATGGACTACACCCTCGCCTATTTGAAGGTGATCCAGGAATCCCGTTCCCAAGCCCGCTACATGGAAGAGCTGGAGAAGGCCTACAACCGGGCGCCCGACAATCCCGATTTGGTCCTCGCCATCGCTCGGGCCTACTCGAATTCGGGTGTGAACTCCACCAACGCCGCCTATTTTTATCGTGAGTTTCTGGAATTGGCACCGGGCCACCCGGAAGTGACGGTCGCCCGTCGCGAACTGAACGCCCTGCCCTGATCAGACGACCATGCCAGTAATTTCAAGGCAAACGATTGATGAAGTCCGGCGCCGTGCAAACCTAGTGGAGATCGCTGGGCGGTACACGGCTTTGAAGCGGGCCGGTCGCGAATACAAGGGGCTGAGCCCCTTTACCGAGGAGAAGACTCCGTCTTTCTTCGTCAATCCAGACAAGAATGTCTTCTCCTGCTTCAGTACCCAGGAGGCGGGAGATGTCTTCGCGTTTGTCCAGAAGCTCGAGAACCTCACTTTCCAGGAGGCGGTCGAGAATCTCGCCGACCGGGCCGGAGTCACCATTGAGTATGAGGCCGGCGGTCCGTCGCGTCAGGAGATTTCCCTCCGGAAGCAGTTGTTCGAGATCAATGCCCAGGCCGCCGCGTTCTTTGCCGAGAAATTTCAGGCAGATGACGAGCCGGGTCGGAAAATTCGGGACTATTGGACGGATCAGCGGAAGTTTAAGCTCGAGACCGCTCGCGAGGTGGGCATCGGGCTGGCCCCGGTGGATCCTTCCCTGCTGATCGATTTTCTCCGGAAAAAGGGCTACTCCGAAAAGGCACTCGACACCTCCGGGCTGTTCTACGAGCGCCGTAGCGGCCGAAGTGGTTTCTTTCCGCGCTTTCGCGGACGGCTGATGGTGCCCATCCGCGATGTGCAGGAGCGGGTCATCGCCTTTACCGCCCGGGTCACTCCGCTCACTCCCGACGACGACAAGACCAAGGACGCGAAGTATGTCAATTCTCCCGAGACGCCGCTTTTTCAAAAGCGCCGGGTTGTCTTTGGCCTCGATCGGGCCGGGGCAGTCGTGCGCAGCGGAGGCCGTTTCCTCTTGGTCGAGGGCCAGTTGGATGTGATCCGCTGTTGGGAGTCGGGTATCCCCGAGGCCATCGCCCTGCAGGGGACTGCCGCCGGACGCGATCAGTTCCTTCTCCTCAAGCGCTACTGCAACGGGGTCGATGTGCTGCTCGATGGAGACCGGGCCGGGAAGGGTGCCGCCTACAAGCTGCTCCCGATCGGCTTTCAAACCGGAGTCGATCTGCGGTTCGCTCCCCTGCCCGAGGGGGCCGATCCGGATGACCTCCTCCGCGAGAAAGGAGCCGAGGCTCTCCAGGTGCTCCGCAAGAATGCCGGCTCTCCGATTCATTTTGCCCTGCGGTACTTGGCCCCTGATCCTGTCTCGGTCGACCAGGCCACGCGGACGACCATCCTCGAGGAGATTTACGGGCTTTTGCGCCAGATGGAATCGGATGTGACCCGAAAAGATTTTTTCGATGAAACCGCGCGGTACTTCCGCTCCGATACCCAATTCGTCATCAACGATTACGCGCGATTCTTGAAGAATGGCCCGCCGTCTCATGTCCGACCGCAGGATGCACCGGCTCCGCCGTCCGATGTTCGGTTGACAGAGAACGAAGAGGTGCTACTGTTCTTAGCTTTGCAATTTCCAACGATTCGTGAGATTTTTTCGCAAATATCTATCTGTGAATGGATTACAGAAGAGTCTCCCGAGGCTCGGCTGCTTCGTCGGCTGGGCTCGGAACTCATCGAGGGATCCTTCACCGATGTGGATGACTTCAGGAATCACTGTGAATCGGAGCAAGAGAGGTCCATTTTGGCCCGCCTTTTGGTCCGTGAAGTGGATTTGGAAGAACCCGAAGTCGTTGCTGAGCGGACATTTCAAGAAATTGTCCGCAAATTTGCCACCAAGGAGATTACTCGTCTCGTAGATAGTATGAATGCCTTGCCTGCGGGGGATCCTGAGTTGCGATCTTTGCAAACCCGCCGCCGAGAGCTTCGAAACCTGATCCATAAACCGCCCGTTCTAGCCACCATTGCCTAATGCCAGCGAAAGCTACATCCGAAACCGATAAGAAGACGAAACCTGCCGCCAAGAAAACGGCTGCGCGGAAGAAAACCGCTACAAAAAAGGTAGCCGCCAAGAAGGTCCCCGTCTCCAAAGCCGCCACCAAGTCGAAAGCGAGTAAGGTCAAGGCAGCTGCGGCACTCGGCGAATTGCCTCAGGAGCGCGGTGAATTGAACGACCGCATCCGTGAGCTCATCAGCAAGGGACGCGGCCAGGGATATCTTACCTACAAGAATCTGAACGAGGGCCTACCGGAGAGTCTGAACAATCCGGAGGAGATCGATAACGTCATCCAAATTTTGGCCAACCTCGAGATCGAGATCCTCGATAACGAAGAGGTCGAGCGTTTCAAGGAGCGCCAGGAGAAGACCGAAACCACCGAGGCGAGAGAGGCCCAGTATGATATTCTGGATGACCCTGTCCGAATGTACCTCAAGCAGATGGGGCAGGTGCCTCTTCTGACCCGGGAACAGGAGGTCGCGATCTCCAAGCGAATCGAGAACGCCGAGCAAAAGGCGCAGGATCTTCTTTTCTCAACCGGCCTTTCCAATTCGTTTCAAATCCGTATCGCCGAACGTCTCCTCTCCCGCGAGGAACGGTTTGACCAGGTCGTTCTCGATAAACGGATCGATAGCCGCGAGAACTATTTCAAGAATCTTCCCGATTGGATCGAAAAGGCCAAGAATCTCGAAGATAAACTCGACCGCGCTTGGATCGATTCGTTCGACGGAACTTCGCCCGCCAATTGCAAGCGAGCCCGTACCCGTTTCAATAAGTACCTCGCCGAGCTCAAGCCAGTTCACAAAAAGCTCTGCTTCAAGCTCAAGATTTTCGAGGACTTCTTGAAGGATCTCGATCCCGTCGTCCGCGAGGCCGAAGAGTTGGTCGAGAGTCTGGAGATTGCCGAAAAGTCCGCCATCCGCCGGAAAAAGCCAGTCAATGCCGAGAAGGTGGAAGCCCGCCTCCTGGTCATTTCCCGCGAGCGTCGGATCGATTCCCGCGCCTTGGTGACCGAGATTTCGGCCGTCCGCAAGGCCGTCCGCGAGGCGCACAAGGCCAAGACCGAGATGGTCGAGGCAAATCTTCGTCTCGTCATCAGTATCGCCAAGAAGTACACCAACCGTGGTCTCTCTTTCCTCGATTTGATCCAGGAGGGCAACATGGGGCTGATGAAGGCGGTTGAGAAGTTCGAGTACCGCCGCGGTTACAAGTTCTCCACCTACGCGACTTGGTGGATTCGTCAGGCCATCACCCGCTCGATTGCGGACCAGGCCCGTACGATCCGTATTCCGGTTCACATGATCGAGACTTTGAATAAGGTCCTCCAGATCCAAAAGCTCCTCCTCCAGGATCTCGGCCACGAGCCGACCCCCGAAGAGGTCGCTGCCGAGATGAATATGCCGGTCGAGAAGGTGAGCCAGATTTTGAAAATGGCCCAACAGCCAGTCAGTTTGCAGAGCCCGGTCGGTGATTCCGATGACACCAATTTCGGTGACTTTATCGAAGACAAAACCGCCGAGAATCCCTACGACCAGACGGCTTACTCCCTCCTTCGCGAGAAGATTGTCGACGTCCTCGACAGTCTGAGCGAACGCGAGAAGAAGGTCCTGTCTCTCCGTTTCGGTCTGGTTGATGGCTATAGCCGCACTCTTGAAGAGGTCGGTCGCCAGTTTCAGGTCACTCGGGAGCGGATTCGTCAGATTGAGGCCAAGGCTCTTCGCAAGATGCGTCACCCAACCCGTATCCGCCAGCTCCACGGTTTCTTCGACTCCGATCAAGCCCAGGATGGTGTTGGACCCAACGAGTTCATGAAGGGCAACGAGCGCGAAAACGTTCGGAAATAGCCGCGAATGAAAAGTGCTGTTTGCAGTATGCGCCGTGGGCAGGGGATCCTCCTTCTCGGCGCATGCTTGGTCGCTCTGGCCGGCTGCAAATCTGCCAGTACTCCGGATGCAGGCACCGGATCGGATAATCCTCCGTTCGGTACTGATGGTACTGCAGTGCGCTTCAATCCCAATATCCGGATTGGAGAGATTGTCTGGATCAATGAGCGCGGCGATTTCGCCGTGGTCCGGATGGATGCCCCGCGCGCCGCGTTCCAACCCGCTTTCTTGCTCGCTGCCGATCCAGAGGGAACCCAGAAGCCCGCTATTTTGGTCGGCGGCGGTGAGGTCGAGGGACGGTCATTCGGTGCCCGTATCATGGAGGGGCCCGTTCCCGAGGGGGCGGAGGTCCGTATCCCAGGTCCGGAATGGACCGAGTATCTCTACAATCGCTACAATAATTCCGAACAGCGGTAGCTCGTTCGCGGGCCGTTCAGCTCCACGCCCGTCGCCGGGTCATTGTCCGGGAGCGGCTGACCCCTTGCCCCGGGAGTCCGCTTCCTACTCCTTCGGCTGTAGCGCCCGCAAGACAATGTCCGGTGTGAGCACTTCCGGTAGTACTGTCGGATTTTGTTCGCCCGGTTGATAGACAAGGTTCACTGGTACTGCCGCTTTGCCCAACTCTTCGAGCCGGCGGGTGATGGCGGGGTCCTCGTTGGTCCAGTCGGCTTTGACCAGTGCGACGTCGTTGGCCGCGATAAATTCCAGCACTTTGTCCGATGAGAAGACCACGGCCTTATTGACTTGGCAGGTGGCGCACCAGCGCGCGGTGAAATCGACGTAGATGATGCGCTCGTCCTCCTGCAGTTGAGCAACCGTTTCCGGCGACCAGGGAATCCATTCCACGGTGCTTTTCCGGGGATACCCCATAAAGATCGAACCGATCGCCAGTACGAGGGCGATGAGAATGGCGGCCCATCGAGTGCGGCGCGGTTTGTGCGGCGCAGAGAAACGGCCATAGATCCATCCCGCCAGGGCGAGAAGGGTGAAGGCCAGCAATACGTCGAGCAGGTTCTTCCCGTCTACTTGCCCGGCGAGTACGTAGACGAGCCAGCCGACCGTTGCATACAGCGGAAAGGCCATGAACTGCTTGAGCGTTTCCATCCACGCTCCCGGTTTCGGGAGGATTTTCAGGAGCGAGGGGAAGAGGCTGAGAATGAGGTAGGGGGTCGAAAGTCCGAGCGCGATGACCGTAAACACGAGGAACGATTGCATCGGGGGGAGCGCAAGGGCCCCGGCGAGAGCCGTCGCGAGTATCGGCGCCGAGCAGGGGGTCGCCACGATCGTTGCAAGTACCCCCGAGAGAAAGGATCCGCCAGCTCCTGTCTTCTTGTCGGCGCGACTGCCGAGCGAGACGAGCCCCATCCCAATTTCGAAGACTCCACTCAGGTTCAGCGCGAAGAGGAGGAGGAAGGCCGCCATCCCAAAGACAAAGGGAGCCGATTGGAGTTGAAAGCCCCAGCCCAGTTCCGCCCCTCCGGCCCGCAGCGCGAGCAGGGTCCCCACCAGGACCCAAAAGGAGACCAGAACTCCAGCGGTAAAGAGAAGGCCGTGCCCGATGATGCGTCGCTTGTCGTGACCGGCTTGCTCGACAAATCCCATGATTTTTAGCCCGAGCACGGGGAATACGCAGGGCATTAGGTTCAGGATCGCCCCGCCGGCAAAGGCGAGAAGGAGGATCACTCCAAAACTTTGGCTTTGCGTGGAGGTCGATGATTGCAGGAGGACCTGCGGGACTTCGTCCGACACGTGAGCTTCGATCCGCAGGGCTTTGCGCCCGTCGAGGGAGTCCCATCCGTTCGGATCGACGAGGATGCCCGACACGGAAGAATCAATGGTACCGGCAAACTCGGATTTCTTCAGGGTCCCAACTAGCTCCTCATCGTGGATCACCCATTTCTGGGGAGCCGACGATTGGACTTCGGAATTGAATGGGAAGAAAAACAGCGAGGACGGTTCCGCGGGGAGGGGGGCGACTCCATCAATCCAGAGTTGAAGGGTGTTGTCCCGGGTCCGGATTTCTGCCGTGACGGCATCGCTCTCCCCGGGCCAGCGCGCTTCCTCTTCCCGATAGGCTTCCTCCTCCGCTGGATCGAGTTGTGCCTTCGCTTCGACCGGCAGCGCCAGCGAGACTTCTGCCGCCCCCGGGATGCAGATTTCCTCGCACATCAACCAATTTGCCTTCGCTGTGATCGGAAAGTCCTTCCCAACGGGCCAATCGGCCGGGATCGTAATCTCCATGTAGAGCGTCACGGGGTCGTAGTACACGTAGTCGACGAGGTGGGCGTTGCGATAGAGCTCCGGGTAGGGCCAGTGGAGCGGGCCCGCTTCCACCCCCTCCGGTAGCGTCCAGTTGATTTCCGTCGGTAAACCGGTGTCTCCAATACCTCTCCAGTATATGTGCCAATCCTCGTCGATCCGAAAGCGAACTCCAACCGCTATGCTGTCTCCGGGCGCGGCACTCGCTTGGGGTGTGACCAATTCGACTGCTACTTGGCCGTCGCGAACTGGCCGGCTGCTCAGCCCCAGCAGCGGGAGGGTGGTCGCAAACAGGAGGAGGATCGGAGTCAGAAGCTTCATTCAGTGGAACGGTAGCAGAGACTGCATTGTGGTCAATGCACAGGACGATTTCAGGGGCAGGGGACCGCTGGATGGGGCTCCGCACTCCGCCCGGGTTTGAGGCCGCATTCAGCTCCGCCTCCTTCAGCTTTTTCGTCGGATGGAGCTGTTCCTCTGCCGCCCGCTTTGGAGTTTTTCGCGATGCGCGTTGAAATTGCGGTAATTATACCTAAAATGGGCACGATTGCTGCACTCCGATATGGGAGCTAAACTAAATCCATAACCCATAACCCACTGCTATACTATGAAAACGTTTCAAAGACTCACAGCTGCACTTTCCCTTGGAGGCGGCCTTTTGTTCGCCGGCGGGCTCTCTGCCCAGATCGTGCTTTTCGACTTCACGGGCGGTTCATTGGAGGACTCGATCGATACCGCAAACATGACCGCTACCACGATCGAGACCGAATCCAGTTTTAACAGTTTTACGTCCAGCTCAGGTTGGGATTCCGCGGCGCAGATCAGCGGCGCCTCTTCTTTCTTTTCCGGTCCTACGTCACAGGCACTGGCCGGAGATGCTGTCTATTTTACCATCACCGCCGCCGCTGGTTATGAGTTGAATATCTCCGGTTTCAGCTTTCAGGCCCGCAGTACTTCGGCCGCCCCCCAGGATGTGGGCTTCACTGTGAATGGCTCTTCTTTTGATTTCTCGGCTGATTACTCAAATGATTCCACGATTACTTTGATCTCTAATTCGTCTCTGGGTCTTACCGGTCAATCCTCCGTGACGTTCTCCGTTCAGGGATGGAATTCCTCCGGCTCCAGTGCCCTTCAATTGGATAACATATCGGTCACCGGGTCGGTAAGTGCTGTGCCCGAGCCGTCTGCGTACGGGGCTGTGGCCGGGTTGTTGGCCATCGGCCTGGTCGTTAGCCGCCGCCGTCGCTGATTCCGTGGGGCGTTCGCCCCTTTGTAGCCTTCTTGGCCCCCGGTCTCGGCCATCGGTCGATACCCGGGCCGCCCGGGGGCTCAGCATCGATCAGGACGTAGCCCTGCCCGTCGCGATACCATACCGGTGTACGTAAAAGCAGGCCTGGTTCACGCTTTGTGGTCGCCGCAGGATGCTGTCCATTCCGAGTGGCCGAGCGAACGCGATCACCGCAACGCGAAACTGGCGAGCGGAGAGGTCGAAGCCCTTTTTCGGGTCCGGTCGATGATCCACGGGGCCGGGGTGTTGCTTCTTGGGGCTGACTGCAGAGCGCAGTCTTCCAAGTGTAGGGCTCAAGAGAAGCGTTTCCAGAGCGAGGGAGCAAAGAGCACGAGAATGGCGTAGAATTCCAACCGGCCCATGATCATGAGTAGGGCGAGGTAGACTTTGGTGTAGTCCTCGAGTTGGCCAAAATTCTCGGTGGGGCCAAAGGATCCCAGTCCGGGGCCGATGTTGAATAGGCAGGCCACCACCGAGGAGAATAGGCTCAACGGGTCGAGCTGGGGTTCGAAGATGGAGACGAGGAGGCAGCTCAATGCCATTACAAAGAAGGCCAGGACCAGGAAGAGAGAGATTTCCTGAATGTCGTCCGTCGACATGGTCCGGTTGTTGATTCGCATGGGCCTGACAACGTGCGGACGAAAGGCGCGCTCGAGGTGGAACATGATCGCGCGCGAGCTCACCACAAAACGAATGACTTTGCTCCCTCCCGCTGTAGATCCGGAACAGCCGCCGATAATCATGAGGCCCAGGAGGGTGATCTGTGCGGGGTACGCCCAAACCGCAAAATTTTCCGTGGCGAATCCGGTCGTGGTCATGATCGAGACCACTTGGAAGATCGAGCCGCGGATGATGTCGTGCGGGCTGTCGCTCGGATCCGAGGCCAAGAGGATCAATCCGACAAAGATCGACGCCCCGACCAATATAGCGATGTAGCAGACGAATTCGAGGTTTCGAAAGAGCGTCCGCACTCCGTCCCGTCGAAATGCGCGGAGAAAGAGGAGGAAACTGGCCCCGCAGATCGCCATAAATACAATCGAGACCCATTCAACGGCCGGAGAGGCGAACCCTGCCAGGCTTTCAGTGAGGGTGCCGAATCCGCCGGTCGATACGGTCGCAAACATGTGGCACACGGCGTCGAACCATTCCATCCCAGCGAATCGATACGCGATCGCGCAGAGAAGGGAGAAAACGAGGTACAGTACCATGATGCGGAGAGCCCCGGTCTGCATCCGTCCGTCATAGACGTCTTCCGAATTCCCCGAATACTCCCGCGAGAAGAGGACTTTCGCCCCCGATCCGAGAAATGATAGGATGGCGACGAAGAAGACCACTACCCCGAGTCCGCCGATCCACTGGGTCAGCGATCGCCAGAATAAAATGGCGTGCGGGAGCCCCGATACGTCGCTGAACACCGACGCCCCGGTCGTGGTGAACCCCGAGGCACTTTCAAAAAAGGCCGAGGCAAACGAGAGTTCCGGGATCGAAAAGTAGTAGGGGATCGCTCCGACAAAACTCGCAAAGAGCCACCCGAGGCCGATGACTGCCAGAGCTTCTTTGTGGAAGATGGTCGCCTTGCCTTTTCGGCCAAACCAAAGGAATACGATCGCAAAGATGAATGAGATCCCAGCTGCGAGCTCCAGCCCGTGAACTGCCCGATTCTCGCCTTCGTCGAAGGGGAAAATGAGGCCGACGCTAAAACTCGCGGTCAGCGCGACGCCGATGGCCAGGTGGATCAGCGCCAGTAGGCGAAAGATAATCCCGTAATTCATGCTGTTCGATTAGCCTTTGCTCGTGAGCATTTTGATCACTTCTTTGCGGCTGGTCTCATCTACCGCCAGGAGTACGCGATCGCCTCGTTCAATCTTGTCTTCCGCCCCCGGTACGTTGGCGTCCGCGCCCCGCAGGAGGGCTACGATCAGGCACCCTTCCGGGAGATGCAGTTCCACGAGGTTCTTGCCGACCGCTGAGCTGTCGGGGGATACCGCTACTTCGATGAGGCGGGTCGTCCGTACCGACATCGAAGAGAGTTCCACCACGGTCTCCCGCTCGAGGTAGCGGATGAGTTCCTTGACCGAGGCTTGGCGGGGGGAGACGACCGAGGCCACTCCCATCGAGATTCGTAGGTCTTCGAGCAGCTCTTCGTAGTCCGGCTTGTTGATGACCAGTTGCACGTGCTTTGCCCCGAGTTTTGAGGCCTGAAGGCAGGTCATGATGTTGTGCTCGTCCTCTTTGGTGCAGGCTACAAAGTAGTCGACGCTGTCGATCTGCTCTTCTTCGAGAAGTCGGCGCGAGGTCGCATCGCCCTGCACAACGGTGATCCCGGGGAACCGGCTCGCCAGTTGTTCGCAACTTTCCAGGTTGGGCTCGATCACCCGCACGCGGAACCGGGGGTGCTTGAGAAGACGAATCAGTGAGATGGAGATTTCCGATCCGCCGTAGAGGACGACGCGAACCGTCCCTTCCGTTTCCCCCGGTTCAACGCGCTGGCGGAACTCGGACACGGCTTCAGGATTTCCAAAGACAGTCAGCTGGTCCCCCGCAGCTAGGGCCGAGTCCGCACGGGCGACCATCGTCTCCCCGTCGCGGGTGACCATCCCCACCCGCATCCGCGGGTTGATTTTCATCTCACGCAGGGTGACTCCGATCAGCTTGCTTCGCGGGGAAACTGCCATGTTCTGCACTTCGATCTGCCCCCGCGCAAAGTGCTCGATCGCCACCCGCCCGGGGTGCCGGATCGCTTTCGCCAGTTCGACCGCACAGAGCATCTCCGGATTTAAAAAGAAATCCACGTCGAAGAGCTGCTGATAGTCCATCCGGCTGTGGTCCAGGTAGGTCTGGTCGTGGATCCGGGCAACGGTGAAAAGGTTGTTTCCGAGTTCGTGCGCCACTTTGCAGGCCACGAGGTTGGTCCGGTCATCACTGGTGAGTGACACAAAGTTTCGCGCCTTGGCGATCCCCGCATCGACCAGCATCCCCGCAGAGCTTCCGTTGCCGCACATCACTTTCACGTCTTGCTCCTCATCAATACGATCCGCTCCCGCGGACGATTTTTCGATGAGGGTGACGCTGTGTCCCCTTCGGCTAAGACTTTGGCAGATGAAGCTGCCAACTTCCCCGGCTCCGACGATAATGGTCTTCATAGTAGGGCCCTTACTACTCGCCCAACCCCGTCGGAGACGAGAGGAATTTACGAGCTCCGATTTCAGCGAGTCCCCGGCCCGGGAAGGTCTCCTCCGTGGTGAGGCCGTTCTTCCCCCCAAATCGCGATCCCCGCCTCCGTTCTCTTCCGCCGTCGCGGTCAGTTCTCATTAACTCTCGCTCTCGAACGGTTTTCTGCTTTCGATTTCACTAGTTTATGACGTTCCCCTCTCTATCAGCGTTTCGTAGTGAACGACTACGGTTTGTAGGATTGCTCTTCCTCTACGCTCTGTTCCTTGGTGTGGCTCTCTGGGTTTCCTACGAGCTTCGTTTCGATTTCAATATCAACGAGCAGTACCGATCAAATCTCGCCAAGGGGCTTCTCTTCGCGCTTCCCATTCAGCTGTTCCTTCTCTGGCGCTTCGGCCAGTTCCGGGGGCTGTTGTCCTTTTTTCGCATCCCCGATCTCTACCGCCTCTTTCTAGCGCTCTTCATCGCAAGCGGGATCCTCTTTATCATGCGAATGAGCGGGCTCAAGTTTTTGCCGCTCATCCCACGGGGCGTCATTCTGGCCGATCTTCTGTTTTCTGTCGTCCTCATCGTCGCGTTCCGGACCAGTCTTAGGATCTATCGCGAAAAGTATCAGACCGGGAGTGGGGTTGCCGTAGCCGATCGTCATCGGTTGGCCATTATCGGTGCCGGTTCCACGGGCGCGTCTTTGGCTGCAGACCTTCTGTCGCGCTCGCAGCTCGGGTTGCGCCCGGTCGTCTTCTTCGATGACGATCCGGAAAAGATCGGGCGGGATATTCACGGGATTCCCATTGTCGGGGGCGCCGAGGATTTGGTGACCGCTGCCGCCGATTTTGGGGCCACCCGGGTCGCCATTGCTATTCCTTCCCTGCAGGCGAAACGCATCCGCACCATTCTCGATCGGGCGCGGGAGGTCGGCTTGGAGACGGTGATTGTCCCCGGTATCCACGAGCTGTCAACGGGGCAGGTACGGGTTGAGGAGATGCGAGAGGTCTCCGTCGAGGACCTTTTGGGCCGCGAGCCGGTTTCGATTCAAACCGAGTCCATTGCCGGGATTGTGCAGGGCAAGGTGGTGTTCGTTACCGGCGCCGGCGGTAGTATCGGGTCAGAGCTGGTCCGGCAGATTCTGTCCTTTGCTCCCGCCAAAATGATTTTGATCGACGCTTCCGAGGAGGCGATCTTTGAGATCAACGCCGAGATCGCTGAGAGAAATACCTCAGTCGAGGTGGTGGCCAGGGTCGTCAATTTCCGCGACGCCCACCCGGTGCGGGCCCTCCTGGCAGAGTTTCGCCCTTCCATTCTGTTTCACGCCGCCGCTTATAAGCATGTCCCGCTGATGGAGGGCCAGCCGTGGGAGGCCGTGGCGAATAATTCCCTGGGCACCTACACGCTCGGCCAATGGGCCATTGAGTTCGGTGTCGAGCGCTTTGTCCTCATTTCCACCGATAAGGCGATCAAACCCACGAGCATCATGGGCGCGAGCAAGCGGCTTGCGGAGATCGCCATGCAGGAGCTGTCGGCGGGGCAGAGCTCGACCCGTTTTATGGCGGTGCGCTTTGGCAATGTGCTGGGGTCTTCCGGAAGTGTCATCCCCACGTTCCGCCGCCAGATTGCCCGCGGTGGCCCAGTCACGGTAACCCATCCCGAGGTGACGCGCTATTTCATGACCATCGCCGAGGCCGTGGGGTTGGTCCTCCAATCCGCCGCAATGGGGAAGGGCGGGGACCTCTTTCTGCTCGAGATGGGGGAACCGGTGAAAATCATCGATCTCGCCCGCCAGATGATCGAACTCAGCGGCTACAAGCCCGAAACCGAGATCCCGATCACCATAACCGGACTCCGTCCGGGAGAGAAACTCTTCGAGGAGCTCCTCTACGACTCCGAATTCGATGAGCCCACGCTCCACCCGCGCATCCGGAAAATCCACAAATCCCCCCCCGTTCCCGATGACTTTATCAAGAAACTCCACCAACTGGAAGCCGACCTCCTCCAACTGTCCGCCCAAGACCTAAAAACCCGAATCAAAGAACTAGTTCCCGAATACTCAAAGGCCCACTCAACCCCGTAGTGTGCAGCTTCAGCAAACATCCGCTCCCGCGTCCCACGGCCGAGAATTGGGGATATGGGGATATGGGGATATGGGGATATGGGGATATGGAAGATGGGGGCAGGGGATATGAGGAACGTTAAACGCTAAACACTAAACATTTAACGTTGAAATCTGATCGCCAATTTTCCGCCCTCCGACCTCTGCCCTCTGC
>DGMY01000049.1:0-3488 GCA_002388665.1 Opitutia bacterium UBA4506
CGATGGGTGTCCCGGATTGTTCTTTCCCGGTTTGCTCCCTCAGTTTGCATCGCGAACGAGGCGGGCGTAGTTCAGAACGCGGATGGCGTCCCCTTGCGGGCCGTTACCTTGTGGGAAGTCAGCAGCATCGCCGATCTTCGGGTCGCTGCGCTGAGCGCCGGCGCCGTGCACATCGGTCCATTGGCCATGCATGTAGCCCATGGCGCGTCCAAAGTTTACATAGGATGCATGGCTTCCTTCCTCTTGCGTCCAGTTGCGGTGTGTAGTGGAGCTCCAGTAGGCTGGATAATCGACTTGCTCAGCTTCGTTGGTGATCGCGGTCACGTTGAAGACAGGATCGATCGCTGCGCTTTCCGTGGTGTCGGGGGAACGGCTGTAATCGACGAGAATCTGCAGCTCCTTCACATTGGGCAGGCGCCAGTCTGAATAGCCGAGGTAGTTATTGGCATTGGCCTCCACCGCCCAGGCGAGGGCCTCTTCCCAGCTCATGGCTTCGCCCGAATCGTCCTGCGTCCACATCAAGCCCGTGCTGGCATCGGTGATGGTGCGGTTCCCGTTGTCGGTAAACTCATTGACCCCGTAGCCGAGCTCGCCGCGCACCATCATGACGAAGAAGGTTTTGTCATGCCCGTGTAGTTTCAAGCCGTAGCCTTTGATGCGTCCATCGGCGAAATTGACGCCGAACATGGTGCGTTCTTTGGCGGGGCCGGTGCCGGAAACGTAAAGGGTGGTGGAGGCCATTTGCGAATCGATGATCCGCTCGCCGGCCTCGGTGTCCCCATAGGCGAAGTATTATGCCTAACGGTCACTGTTAAGTCTGCCGAAGTGCTCCCGCAATAATTGGCTTTGCCCATTCGGGTGCGCTCGACAAGTCGTCTGGTGCTATGACCTTGCCCGCCTCTAGTTGCAAAATCAATTTGGGTTGGGGTGCTATACCTTGCTTTGGATTGGCCTCGTGAGAGTTATCGTAGAGTCGCAGGCTTTGCAGGTGGGGGAGTAGTTTGATGAGGTTTCGGCGGCTGCTGTTCCAGCGCTTGCGTATGTCGGCCTCGGGGATATCATGACCGCCTTGCTCGACACGTGCCTTAACGCGAGCAAGGTTTTGTTCTACTGATTGCAGGCCTGCATACCATACTTTGACTTCATTGCCCGCTTCGGAGGCTTGGATTAGGCAATTGGTGATCGTGTTGCCACCTAGCGTGGTCTCGAAAGCGTAGGTTTCTTTGTTGTTGATCGCCTTTTCGAGCATGTCCTTGCCCAGAGTCCAGGCATGGCTATTGGCGATTTGTTGCGTCATATTCGGATGGATTTTCCGTAATTCCTTAGCCGCAGTGTCTGGGTTGTAATAATGGGCACCGCGTGTGGTGATGGCAGCGCCGCCAATGCTGCTCTTCCCCGAGCCATTGACTCCAGCTAAGACGTAAATCGTCGGCTCGCTCATTGTGCTGATTCGTGACTTTTTGTTTGGGCAACCGCGGTGCGGCTAAGCTCTGCCGGACTTGCATCGAAAGCGCCCTGTAGGGCTTCTTTCGCGGCATTCGTCTGCATGGCGGCAAAACGTGCGTCGTAATCCTTGCGCAAGACTTCCAGCGGATCGCGAGCCGCCAGTTCGGCTATGATCTGGTCGTAGAGCGTCGCGGAAAGCAGAATCGCCTCACGCTTGCGGTTGCGAGTAATACTCACCGCCCCAACTTCGAGTGCCTGCTGGTAAACACCCTTAAAGGCATTCTTTAGCTGAGAGGCCGGGGAGCTTGGCAGTTCCCCCGATGGGTGCAGTGCGTGGATGTCATAGTTTATTGGCATAATGGCAATATTTGCTATTTTTACCAAAGAGTCAAGTTGCGTCACCGTTTAGGGTTGCACCGTATACTTTCCATTGGTGCGGACGTAGAGAACGACTTCGTTGTCGTGGGCTGCGAGGGCATGCAGGCTTTCACCTTTGGAGCTGAAATAGCTGCCTGATTCCAATGCTTTTTCGGAGGCGGCGTGGCTGACTGGGCCCTTGATGACCACTGCGCCTAAACTAGAGCCTAGGCTGTGGATGCTGCCGTCGAAGCCAGCTGGGAGTTTGATGAAGCTGCCGTTGAGCGCGCCCTCGCTGGTGTCGCCCCAGAGAAAGGCAATCTTGGGCCCGTCCTGCGCGCTTGCGCTTGAGGGCACATCGACCCAGTTTACGTCGGCGGCATTTAGCCAGACGAGGTTGCTTTTGTCCACGTTGGCGGGGCGCTCGCCGCTATCAAAGGCTTCTTCTTCCGGCAGGACGAGGTAGGGACCTTCTTCGATTTCGATGTAAGCGAGGCTGCCGCTGCCTTCGGCGGACGTGATGTGCACTTCTCCCTTGGGTTGTGTCCAGAAGGAGCCGGCGGGCATCCACATTTCCTTGGCGTTGGTGTCGTCGTTATGGATGACACCTTCAATCACGACGCCGCGGTAGGAGATGTTGTGAATGTGTGGGGGCGAGGCAAATTCGGGTGGCGGCTTGAGTAGGAAGCCAGTCGGCTCGGAGCCTTCGCGGTCGCCCCAGAGGGTGCCGGCCATGGGGGCGAGTTCGGCGCGTTTCGGATTGAGATAGTTCCACTCGACATCGGAGGCGTGAACGATCTCGACGGTGGAGGCCTCTGGATTGGCGGAGAGCGTTTGCCCGGCGATGACTGCGGAAAGGAGGAGAGGAGAATTTCAGGACACCCATGGGCTTTTTCGGGATAGTACGGGTTGGATCCGGTTAGCAAATGTGAGATGGTTTCACTGCTAAGTGCCTAAAGGACAGTCGGTTGGAGCGGGATCGCTTGCCCCATCGACCGGCGTAGAAGTGTTGTCAATTATTTTTCTAAATCTATGGGTGTCCCCGATTGGGTGCATGTTAGCCGGGGACGAGTATCCGGTGGTGTCGCTGCGCTCAATCACCGGCTACTCGCTGCGATGCCTCCGGCATCGGGGGAATTTCGTGAGGACGGGTCGGAAGGGGGCCACTGCGGGGGCGCGGAGGGAGAGGGAGTGAGGAGGGGCAGGGTGAGCGGATAAAGAGCCCCCAGTCCAATCATTATATTTTGCGTTGGACCCCTTCTGGACCACTCCCGTTTGACCCATTACGGGACCCCTCCGGCCGTAGTGTGATCCCGGAGGGATCCAAGCTTGTAGCCGGTGGTTGAGCGTAGCGACACCACCGGACCGTCGATATTCCGAAAAATACGCACCCCGGAGGGGTGCCAGCGAATCCACGTGGGCCGTGAGGTCGGCGAAAATTTGAAAATGAGAATTCGTGATGAATCGACGGATGGGTGGTTTGGGTTCCGATGTGCCCCATGCCCCATGGTTGGGCAGAGTGAGAATGTGTATGCGCTGGCACCCCTCCAGGGTGCATGTTATCCGGGGACGAGTATCCGGTGGTGTCGCTACGCTCAACCACCGGCTACTCGCTGCGATGCCTCCGGCATCGGGGAGTTTCGTGAGGACGGGTCGGAAGGAGGCCACTGCGGGGGCGCGGAGGG
>DGMY01000049.1:3759-10648 GCA_002388665.1 Opitutia bacterium UBA4506
GCGTAGCGACACCACCGGACCGTTGATATTCTGAAAAATACGCACCCCGGAGGGGTGCCAGCGAATCCACGTGGGCCGTGAGGTCGGCGAAAATTTGAAAATGAGAATTCGGGATAAATCGACGGATGGGTGGTTTGGGTTCCGATGTGTCCCATGCCCCATGGTTGGGCAGTGCCAGGATGTGTATGCGCTGGCACCCCTCCGGGGTGCATGTTATCCGGGGACGAGTATCCGGTGGTGTCGCTGCGCTCAACCACCGGCTACTTGCTGCAATGCCTCCGGCATCGGGGAGTTTCATGAGGACGGGTCGGGAGGGGGCCACTGCGGGGGCGCGGAGGGAGAGGCAGTGAGGAGGGGCAGGGTGAGGGGATAAAGAGCCCCCAGTCCAATCATTATATTTTGCGTTGGACCCCTTCTTGCTTCTTCTCGCGCCGGGTCAAGGGAGCAGGGACTGGGGGAGAGCGGGACAACCGTGGGATCCTGATCTATCGAGGGCCAAAAGAAACCGGTCATCTCATTCATCGTTTCTCGATTTACCCCATATTTGCAGCCTCATTTCCCAGAATCGATGGGTGTCCCCAATATTTCTGGGTGTCCCAATATTTTCATCCCGACCAATATTTTCACCCCTCCTGATTCTAGGTGTCTCCCCTCAATAAACAGAAATAATCGGACTGACCATTTTTTGGCTCGACCCCTTGGTGTGTACGCTCCCCTTTGCTCCATTGACATTCGGTGGGGACTTTGGTTCGGTTTCCGGGCTTGGTACGATGTGGAAATACTGTTCTGCGATTTTAAGCCTATTGATTTTGGGCGCTCCGGGGGGATTTTCCGTGGAGAAGCCCGTGGGGATTTATTCGAGTTCCGGGGCTCTGCAGGAGGAGATTTACAATCACCCGGAATTTCAAGGTGTACTCGTTCGGGGTTCGTGGGCGCAGATTGAACCTTCGCCCGGGGTTTTTGATTTTTCCGTGATCGATCGACAGGTGGAGAGCGTCGAATCGCACGGGAAGCGATGGTCTCTCGCGATCAGTGCGGGGGGAATCGGTTCCCCAGGCTGGTTAATGGATGATCTGGGGGCCGAATCCTTATCCTATACGTTCCGGGGGGAGCGGGATTATCGGCTTCCGCTCATTTGGGATGCCACGGTGCAGGAGCGATTGGGCATCCTGGCAGAGGCCTTGGGGAAGCGTTATGGAAGGAATGAGGCGTTGGCCTTAGTTTACATCCCGCAGATGACCAGCAATGGGATCGAGGGGCATTTTCATGGTGTGAACATGAGAGCCTTCCGGCAGGCTGGCTTTACGGCGGATCGTTGGATTGATGGAAGTCTCGCAGTTGCGGGTGCCTTTGCCTCTGCTTTTCCGTCAAAGCCTTTAGCCTTCGAGGTTCATGAGGTGGATCGTGGGGTGGAGATTCCCAAAGAGATCATTAACAGGCTTTGGACGGATCCCTCATTCGGCGGGCGTGTCGGTGTCGCCATTTGGTGGGTGTCGGGCAAGGAAAACTATCAGC
Organism: Opitutia bacterium UBA4506; assembly: GCA_002388665.1. Lineage (GTDB taxonomy): Bacteria > Verrucomicrobiota > Verrucomicrobiia > Opitutales > Puniceicoccaceae > Puniceicoccus. The sequence continues at coordinate 5,275 of DGMY01000049.1, forward strand.
CCGCACTGCTGGAGGTACTGCGCAAGTTTCCCGGGGATAAATACGGGCAGGTGATTGGACGATCGGATCAGAAGGTTCGTTTCGCGGATGAAGATTACGCCCTCGTCTTCAGTCAGGCAAAGAGTCTTGGGCTTCGCTACCTCGAACCTTGGGAATACGAGCTAAAGGCTGGGAGGTTTGCTGCGAATGGGAAATGGGATCCCTTGTTTTCTGATTTCAATGACTGGGCCCGTTCCAACTTTCCGGTATGCGGGAGCGAATCGGTTGAGTCCGGAGATTGATTCCCCTTCAGCCCCGCGTCCAAATTGGCCTCGTCGGTGAGGGGCAGGGGGATGGTAGCTGAGCAGCTCATGCGGTGGGTCGTGCCGGATCCGATCGGGATAAATTTGAGGACACCCATGAAAATCGGCAAATCGAGCGGTTGGGAAGGTTCCAAGAATCATCGGTGTCCTGAATCTTTTCTCCTTCTGGTACAGCATCCGAGTCGAGTAAGATTGCCGAGCCCTGCGTAAAGACGCTCCCAGACTCACAAAATAGGTCCAAACTGCCGATTCGCTGATGGTTCGCGAAGCCATATTGGTTAAAATTACGCTGTGCGTAATAATCACTATTGACAAGACTTACGCTAAGCGTAATTTCTTCAGTTAATTATGATTCAGAGCTTTAAAGGAAAACCTGCTAAAGCTCTTTGGGAAGGCAAGAATTCCAAATTGCCTGCCGAAATATCACAACGCGCAGCCGACAAACTTTCGATACTGCATTCTTCTACAACCATCGACTCCCTCCGAATTCCGCCCAGTAACCATCTCGAAGCACTCACTGGAGATCGTAAAGGCCAACACAGTATCCGCATCAACAAACAGTGGCGCATCTGCTTCCGATGGGAAGACGGCAATGCACACGACGTAGAGGTAACAGATTACCATTAGAAACAGCCTGCCTTCTATCAGCACTTTCAAACTTCACTCTTCACAATTCCAAATTCAAAAGATGACACCTGAGCAAAAAGCATGGAAAGCCGCCACTCCCGGAGGCATCCTCCAGCGAGAATTCCTGCAGCCAATGGGAATCTCGCAGGCTGAGCTCGCTCGGCGCACAGGTATCCCCGCGTCACGCATCACGGAAATCATCAAAGGACGCCGAGCGATCACTGCCGAAACCGCCCTCGCTCTGAGTATTTTCTTCGACATGGAAGCCCAATTTTGGATCAACCTGCAAACTCAATACGACCTACGCCATATGAGACTCGAAAAAGAGTCCGAGATGCGCAAACGCATCCAACCATTTCACATGGTTTCCGTCGCCGAAGATCAATCGACATACAATTCTAACCAATGAATTAATCAAGTCTTCACAGAAGCACAGCAAGTGCTCTGCGAACGCTTAGGCGTAGGCGACACCGTCCGCTTCTTCAATTAATTCGAGAAGGGTGAATTTCAGGACACCCATGGACTGTATCGGGGAAGAAATGTGTGTCCCATCGACCACGTAGAGGCGTCGTCAATGATTCTCTGGGTTCCATGGGTGTACCGGATTGTTTTTCCAGAATCTGAAATCCGCTGGGGCGTTCTTTCGTAGCGTGACGCTTTAGCGAACGTTCCGAGTTATCGGAGTTTGGAATTGTTTTGGAAATGAGCGTGGTGGACGTTTGCTAAAGATGCACGCTACGATTTGCTGCCGGCGCAGCCCGGGCGCGTTGAGAATTTCCGAGGGATGAATCGACGGATGGGTGGTTTGGGTTCCGATGTGTCCCATGCCCCATGGTTGGGCAGTGCCAGGATGTGTATGCGCTGGCACCCCTCCGGGGTGCATGTTATCCGGGGACGAGTATCCGGTGGTGTCGCTGCGCTCAACCACCGGCTACTCTCTGCGATGCCTCCGGCATCGGGGAGTTTCGTGAGGACTGGTCGGAAGGGGGCCACTGCGGGGGCGCGGAGGGAGAGGGGGTAAAAGAGCCCCTGAGGCCAATCCTTGGACACCTTGTCGGGCGTCTCAGGGTTCGCCTTAATGTTGCCGTGGGTGACCGTGAGGCAAACCGTATTCTCGATCGATTCAATCTCGAAAGTGACACGGGATATATCTTCGGGAGTTTCGGGCTCCGCCCAGGTTAGCACCAACTTTTTTTGAGGGATGATTTCCATGACCTCTCCCTTGACCCATGTTTCATTTTCTGGGGTGACACGCTGCTGAGAATTTTAGGGCACCCAGGGACTTTATCGGGAATGAACGGGTTGTATTCGGTCGGGGAAGGTGAGGGGATCTCGTTGCTAAGTGATGTCCTGACAACTCGTTGGGGAAGAATTGTGTGTTCCATCGACCACGTGGAGGCGTTGTCAATGATTCCCTTGGATCAATGGGTGTCCCGGATTGTTTTTTCCCGGATTGTTTTTCCAGAATCTGAAATCCGCTGGGGCGTTCTTTCGTAGCGTGACGCTTTAGCGAACGTTCAGAGTGATCGGACGTTGGAATTGTTTAGGAAATGGGCGTGGTGGAAGTTTGCTAAAGCTGCACGCTACGATTTGCTGCCGGCGCAGCCCGGGCGCGTTGAGAATTTCCGAGGGATGAATCGACGGATGGGTGGTTTGGGTTCCGATGTGTCCCATGCCCCATCAGGATGTGTATGCGCTGGCACCCCTCCGGGGTGCATGTTAGCCGGGTACGAGTATCCGGTGGTGTCGCTGCTCTCAACCACCGGCTACTCGCTGCGATGCCTCCGGCATCGGGGAGTTTCGTGAGGACGGGTCGGAAGGGGGCCACTGCGGGGGCGCGGAGGGAGAGGGAGGGGCCACTGAGAGTATTTCGGGACACCCATGGACCTTCACGGGAAAGAAGGGGTTGAATTTTGTCGGGGAAGGGGCGCTGTCAATTCTTCTTCTAAACCAACGGGTATTCCGGATTTTCTTAAAGGATTTCCTTACAGGAGAACGGACTTTCCAGTCCGTTTCGCGTCGTGTGGAGAGTGCTGATGTGGACGCAAACGGGTTGGAAAACCCGTTCTCCTTTACGCTCCGCGAGAGGATGCATTTTGCGTCTGCCTTGCGGCTCCGCGCCTTCGCGTCTCCGCGTGAGACTTTCTCCGGATTAGGCCTGAACCGTTCTGATCCTTGGCGGCGAGGCTGGACGCAAACGGGTAGGAAAACCCGTTCTCCTTTACGCTCCGCGAGAAGATGCCTTTTGCGTCTGCCATTCCGCATCGCGGCTTCGCGTGAGACTCTCTCCCGCTTCGGTCGGAGTTTGAACTCTCTGGGGTCGATGATTCATCTATCTAGTACTGAGGATGGGTGATATGGGTGTCCCGGATTGTTTTATTTTCCTTCGGGGAAATTGATAGGTGTCCCAACTATTCGCTCAAATGTTCTTATTCCTCCTTTGCACAGAAGCCGGGCGGGTAGGCAACGGCCCGCGCCAACGCTCAAGACTACGGCTTGGCAAGCCAGTGTCTCAATAGGTTCAATCGAAGCACGCGCAAGAGCGGCACTCAATCAGCGCGGCTGGAAACATTCTCCCGACGCGAAAGTCTCTTGACCCACTATTCAACTCTTTTCACCCTCCGTTCATGGGATCCGCAAACGGCCAAAGATGTTTTCTGCTGCGAATCGAACTGCTGCACACCCACCGCCCCATATGGCGCGAGGTGATTCTACCGGCGGATCTGGGGCTCGATATAATGCACGAGGTCATTCAGGATACCATGGGTTGGGAAAACGATCATCTCCACCAGTTCGAACATAAAGGAATTCGCTACGAAACTCTTTCAATGGCGGAAAATGACCCCAAGCATGCGGAAATTCTTTTTTCCCTCAACGACCTGCTGAAACGCGCTGGCTCCCGCATGAGCTATACTTATGATTTCGGAGACAATTGGGAACATTTGATCACCCTGAAAAAGACTCTTCCTTGGGACGAGGAGAAGGTCTTCACCTGTACGGGGGGCGAGGGAGCCTGCCCCTTGGAAGACTGTGGTGGGGTGTACGGGTACGAGCGGATTTGCCACTATCTCGAAGACCCCAAGAAAAATGACGATGGCTTTATGCCCTACGATGAATGGGTCCCCGAGGACTACGATCCGGACTTCGTCGATTTCGAGGTGATTGAGAAATGTCTGGAAGAACTCAAACAGGTAGAGGGCCGAGGCGATGAATTCAATCGACAGATCGCGGACGAGTTGATTGACGAAATGAGCGATGACCCTGAAATGGACGATCCACTGGGGTTCTTTTTCGATAACCTCGAAGACCGGATTTCCGACGACGAGGAAATTGCTCCGTACGACAATCTTTCTGCCTCCGACAAAGAGCGGTTCAAAACCATGTTCGACCTCGGAGTTCAGGTGCGCCGAGCTGAGCCTTGGAAAAACTTTTGGGACCAAGACATCTTCGGTGTTCGCGATCCGGCAAGCGGCCTTCTCGACTTCGTATCAATTCTGGGGAGAGGTGGAGAGGTCTTCGCGGTTCACGTCCATCGTCCGCCCGAAAGTTACGCCTTTTGGGAAAAGACCCAAACTGGGACCCTCCCTGTGGACAACATCGCCGCCTACCTTCGCCATCTGCGATTGGTAGAGATTCAATTCGTCAAAAAGAGCGAACTGGAGGGCGCCGACCTCTTCCTCTATGAGCTTCTGGATTACCCGTCCCCGAAACGCGGAAAGAACCAATGGATGCAGTTCCGCCGTTATTGTCCCCGCAGGATTCCCTGGTTTCCTCGCGCCGAGGATCTCCCCCCTCTGATTCGAGCAACGGCACTCACCCTTCGCTTGATCGATGAGGTGCGGTCCAATCCGAAGGGAGCGGTCGCCCAGTTTTACCGGGATCGAGTCGCCAATGGAGAACGTCTGCCATCCTTGCCCATCTTTACCCGAGGCGAAGAGGCAGGTGATTGGGATTCCTGGAACCTGGAGATCTCTCCCATGGATTGGGATGAATCCGGAGGAGCAGACACGAGCTATCAACCCAGTGAATTCGAGTTGGAGCGGATCGCGGCCCTGCCCCTCGTCAATCAAACCTGGGAAGTCGGAGCTGTCTATTTGGAGCAACCTATTTCAAACGGCACCGAACCGGTCATCCCGATAATCGCCATTGCATCTCCTACCGAGCAGATGGGAGATCCGCCCCAACCTTACGTCTCCGACCAGTATGAAGAGAATCCCGGAGAATGCATTTGGAGAGCCTTTTTCAAAACCGCTACGGAACGCAATCAACGACCTGTTGCACTCCAGGTGACCACGGAGACGGGGATGCAAACCTTTGAAGCTCCCGCAGCAAAAATGGGAATGCAACTCAACCTGGTTGATCGATTTTCTCTCATCGACCGTTTCTTCGAGATGATGTTATCGGCTGAGTTCTGAGTGGGAAGAGAGGATTTCGGGACACCCATG
>DGMY01000049.1:10846-11751 GCA_002388665.1 Opitutia bacterium UBA4506
AGAACGGACTTTCCAGTCCGTTTCGCGTCGTGTGGAGAGGGCCGAGCTGGATGCAAACGGGTAGGAAAACCCGTTCTCCTTTACGCTCCGCGAGAGGATGCCTTTTGCGTCTGCCACTCCGCTTCGCGGCTTCGCTTGAGACTTTCTCCCGCTTCCTGCCGCAATCCACTGATAGTTGTAATGGCGTTACTGCTTCGCGCGTCGGAGGTCAGCTCGAACATATTCAGAGGATTTCGGGACACCCATGGACCTTCTCGGGAAAGAACGGGTTGGATTTTGGTGGGGAAGGGGCCCTGTCAATTATTCTTCTAAACCGACGGGTATTCCGGATTTCCTTACAGGAGAACGGACTTTCCAGTCCGTTTCGCGTCGTGTGGAGAGGGCCGAGCTGGATGCAAACGGGTTGGAAAACCCGTTCTCCTTTACGCTCCGCGAAAGGATGCCTTTTGCGCCTGCCACTCCGCTTCGCGGCTTCGCTTGAGACTTTCTCCCGCTTCTTGCCGCAATCCACTTATAGTTGTACTGGCTTTACTGCTTCGCGCGTCGGAGGTCAGCTCGAACATATTCCGCAATCTCCTCGATCTTCTCCGCATGGTGTGCGGTCTTTGCCAGAAAGAAAACGGCCTGAGCAATGCCAAGGAGAAAAATTCCGTAGAAGCAGGTGAGAACTGCTGCGCCAACTGAAAACTGATTTTCATCGAGCATCCCCGCTACGAATCCAAAAAGTCCGACAGCGATCACGAGAAGGCCAAGAATGTTGAATAATGAGGTTAGGATAGGTCGTTTCATGGCCTTTCTTGATGTTGCTCTAAATACGGATTGTCGATAATTTATTCCTTTTGGGATAAAACAGAACGTTTTCTGTAGAGGATTTCTGGTGTCCCGGATTTCCTTACAGGAGAACG